>NZ_JBGDOX010000003.1:231812-422425 GCF_046558195.1 Salmonella sp. 5800
CTCTGTCTTGTTGGAGCTCCCCCCCGCGCCCCCTCCCCTCCCCTGTCGCGCTTGGGCCGGGGGCGGCGCCCCGCCCCCCCCCCCCCCCCCCCCCCCCCCCCCACGGCAGATGGTTATCGGTGAGCGCCCCAGAAAACCATCGTCCGTGGCATAACGCAGATGCAGAATCTCTTCCTGAAGATAAGTACGGGTGATTCCGCTAAAGGGTTCAGTAATAGTGTATTTGTAACGGTGTCCGGACAGACGCTCCGGAACTACGGTCCCCGGTGCATATGGATGCAATGATTCAGGCTGTCCGTCACGGCCCCAGCGGATCACCGCATAAGCGTTACCGTTCAGCAGACAGTGCCGCATCATCGTGCGTTTAAACTGGTACGGTGTCTGACAGTCGTTCGGCTGCTCATTCAGCAGATAATCAACCGGGTGATTACTCAGCCACTCCCGCGCCTCACGCCCTTTATCATTCGTTACCCGGTAGAGATAACAGGGCATGGTTGCCACTGCTTCACTGATGACCGATACGGCGTTCATGACAGCCGGCAGAGATTCCGCCGTCCCCGCAGATACATATTCGCCGGATCCGGTATTAGGTATGCCCACCATCACCAGCCATTCATCGATGGCCATGCTGCGTTGTTCTGCCTTACGGCTGAAAGGCCAGAGAGTCCACATATCAGATCTCCACCAGTTCGGCCCAGCGTCGGCGGTTATCGCCAGCGCGGCGTAACTCAGGATACTGGGAATAAAGCGAGCGGTGTGCAATTTCCACACCGGACTCCGGGTAAGCAGGCAGAGAAGTGATCGTAATTTCTCGCAGTTCAGCAGCGGTGACGATACGCAGATAAGGCGACTGGGTAATATCCCAGTTCTCTTTCAACGCCCGGAATCCAAACGACATGCCTTCTATATCGCCCCGTTCCACCAGCTCCAGCACATCATTACCTAACTGAGTATTAGGTGGTGTTAGTTCAAATCGCAGACCCGTATCATCTTCCGACAGTATCAGCGTGCCGGATCTGGTACGCCCCAGCAGTTGGGTATAGTCATGTTCAAATAAACAGCGCACATCATTACCGGATGCGAGATAGCCAGCAAATGCTCCCGGCGTAAACTGTTCGCGGAATTCGTCCCAGATAATTTCTGACAGGCTGTTCCAGCGCACCGCATAGCCCACCAGCCTGCGCTCTTTGGCGATAAGTTCAGAGGTGCGGATTTCAAAATTAACGGTATCCATAACGGACTCCATAAAGACCAGAAAGGGGCCGAAGCCCCTGTGAATTATTTGGTGGAGGAAGCAGAGATTTCGAGCAGCTTGATGGCGCCGGAATCAACCACACCACCGCCCAGGTATTTATCCGTATGAATTTTGATAAAGCCCGGTTCGGTGATGTTATCCGGGCGGGTGCGGGTGCCTGTCTCATGGTCAACGATGAAATAGCCACGTTTAAAGTCGCCAATACCGATCAGGTCGTCCGGCATGGTTTCGAGATATTCAACCGGGAGGCCCAGCAGCGTATCTGGATCACCTGCCTGTAAACGGTCGCGCCAGATGTAATCCCCGTTACCGTTTTTCAGTTTCTGAACGGAGGCCGCCGTGGTGGAGTTCATTACCCATACGGCATTTTTGCGGTACTTCGCACGAAGTTTAAATTTCAGGTCAATCAGAAAATCCGCATTAAGTACACTCACGGTGACCTTCTGGATTGTGCCGAACGGACGCGTTTTGTCACCGTCCGGGCTGAGTGGGTAAGAGAGAAAACCCTTCGCTTTTTTCACGCCGTCTCCGGATGCCAGATCCGCTTCTTCGGTATCGACGAAAGCATCGCCAATTTCAGAGGACAGCCAGCCCATGATATCCACACCAGAAAAATCGATAATTTCCTGCGTGGTCTTCGGATAGGTGTAAACCGGGAACAGGCGGATACTGACTTCTTCCAGTTTCGGCGTAGTTGTCTCACCACGGGCTTTTCCTTCCTCGCCGTGGTTCCCCCCCGCTCCGCCCACAGAGACAAGCTGTTTAAACTCGTTACTGCCGATTTTTTTCACGGTGCAGATTTTGCGCATAACGGACTCATCGTTAAGCTGCTGCATAATCTGTTTGTTAAGTTCAGGAATAACGGTATAGCCACCGTCCTCCGGAATGCTGGTAGACAGGCTGCGGGCTTCCCCGGTCAGAATGTAGGTACTTAGTTCGTCGTTGCTTACGCCGTTTTCGTTCACCGGGTGGCCTGGCTGGTTACGTTCTTCGCTGGCTATGGCTTCGTAGCGACTGATTTCAGTATCGAGTGTCCCGGCGCGGATGCGGAGTTCGTCAAACTGCGTGCCTTCCTCATCGGTCAGGCTGCGTTTTTCGCTGTCGGCTTTTTCAAGCAGGTTACGCATCTGCGTTTTGATTTCGGTTTTTTGCTGACGTAATTCGAGTAATTTCTTCATGGAGTGGTTTCCGTAACAATTAACGTTGAGACGTGAAACCAGCGCTTTAAGGGATGTCCACCCGGAGAGAAAACCGCGGATCTGCCGGAAGAACCGGGTGGACAGTGGCGGCTCACGTCTGAGGGCCACTCTTCAAGATATGGATCAAATTATCGTTGTAAATGATGTATTTTTACTCCGAACAGTCTTGAAAGATGACGCACAAATAATTTACAAAACAAGCGAGTAAAATTATTATGCGAGACGGAAACCATTAAATTAATAAGGGATTTTATGACTGAAAATGACGTTATGGGTGCCTTGTTCGCTCAGCAAAGGATACAGATTCTTCACATTGGCAAGCATCATGATGAATTTAGCGACGCATATCTCCACGCCTGGGAGTCCGGCGTTTACCCATTGATGAGCGATACCGATGGCAGCGTCCCCCGTAAACCTCACGAGTTTTATGCTCAGTATTTCACCGCATCAAAAGAGAAAGTAGAGTTTCTGTTAAAGCGTCTTGATGATGCTTGGCGTAAAAATGAAGGGCTCACATTTTATGACCTGGAGGATGAATTAGGCGTTCGAGGCTACAGCTCTAAAGGATGGAATAGAGGTGATTTAATCGATATTTGCCGATATCTGTACCTTGACGGTTGCTACGATAATGAGTTTTGGTCTGCGCTAGTTGAGAACGGGAAATGCCCGAGCGAGGCGCTTAGTCTAACTTCAAAATTTCAAAGAGAAGTTGATATCGACTTCTGACTGATTACAGGCCTGGCACTAGTCCAGGCCTGTTGTTTACTTCTCGCTCATCCACATCGGGGGATCTGGTAACAGAGCCCTGTATCCTTCCAAATGCTCAAGTAAGGCATCAAGTTGTTCTGTATTTGTGACGATACGTTCCCCAGAAAGGGTATGCATAATGAAACCGTGCGGATCGTCCCAAAAAAAAGCTTCTTGTTCTAATGCCTCCCGGTAATCAGCAGTAGGCATTGTGTCCAAACTGGTTAGATTAAACTTTTCCATATGTTCAATACGTTCTTCATTTGTGATTGGCATGTCTCGACTCCAGACCTATAAAATTAAATAAATATCCCTTAAACCACTAACCTTTCTGATTTTGAAAATTAACCAATAAATTCAATGCATTAAAAAACAAAGCAAACTTTAAAGTATGCGATACTGTCTATTATATCAATTGACTGATAAGTGGTTGATTATTTAGCTAAGTAGATCCGCTAGATAATTTATCTTATAGAAGGATGTTTTGAATACAAAAAACCCGACCGAAGTCGGGTTGATTTCAAAGCAACTAACACTTAGCAGTTGCACACGGGGATAGCAAATACCTTCGCCCGTTTAGGATAACTCAGGGTCCCGTCAGGGTTGCGTTTGTAGGGTCTAAATATGACCTCACAAGCGTTACCACATTTTGGACAGATTCCGTTAGCCATAAACATTACCTGTTTTTATGTACAAGCTGTAATCCTATCCAGCCTTGTAACTACGCAGGTTAACCGCTATTCTTAAGTTCTCACGCTTAAAGAGCTGCGGTTAATCTGCACTCTGGAAGAAAATCCATTTTCTTCCCCCTAAAGCCCTGCTACCAAGCAGGGCTTTTTTGTTTAGTCGTTTGCTGGTTGTGAAACCGCAAAGGACTCAATAATAGTACTGATCCTTCTCGCCTCGTCTTTAGTCAAATCACGAGGAAGATTACCAATGATTACGGTAAGTTCGTCACGAAGAGGAATCGGCAGTTCAAAGGTTTTGACTAAAGTATTCTGCAAACTGACCGGCGATGATTGGCTGTTTTTCACAGGCGATCTACGCTGCTTCACTGTCACATCTTCGCCTTTCTCATACGCAATAAATTTTGCGACAGCTCCGTTAAAGCGGCTGATGTAGGATTTTTGCGTATCCTCAGCAATACCATTGGCCATAACGTAAGTGTTAATAATGCCGGTCGTATCCCACTTATCTGCAGGTACACTGTCAGAAAGGGACTCTTTAACCAAATAGCAAACGCTACGGACGTTACCTGCAGTACTTGGCGACGCGCCAGTTATGTCAGCATATTGGTCGATAAAACTGTAAAAGTTAGCCTTGGACAAGTCCATAATTCTAACCTCCTTAAGCAGATAGAACTCAACTTGTAAGGATAATGGCACAATATTTCTCATTGCGCAAGATCACAACACACAAGATCTTTAAAAGATCTGTAGGATTAGCATAGCATTGTAAATTGGAGTGATGAGGAGTGAATAGCGATAATGTAGTACGAACAAGCTGAATCAAAGTGTACATAGTACCTTTGCTCGCTTACGTTCTAAAATCCAAATCACCCTTGCCGCTCTTTGCGCATTTCACGCCGCATTTTCTTTTGCCGCATGTGAGTGCGGCAAGCAATATGGGTTAAAATGGCACAAACCCAGTGCTCATGCGGAGTTAAGGACATATCAACTTACCGCCGCACTTTTTCCAGGTATATATGAAAGAAGTGCGGCAACAGCACAGATTTTAAATAATTAGCGCACCAACCGCATTTGCTGCCGCAATTATTCGCCTGAGAGTAGTGTAATCACGCCTTGATAATCGACCTCTATTAGCCCATCGCGGATCAGTTTCTCCAGCCATTTGTGAAAGGATTTTCTAGCCTTATCTCCCATCATGGCCTCCATATCATCACGCAAAACAGCTTTGTTGCATGTTTCTCCTTTTGCTTTCCTGCTGCGAATACTCTGCCAGAGTGCTGCATGATTGCCCGTCAGATTCTTAATCTCCGCCAGTTCAGGGTCCAACTCCCTTGCTTCACGTGGTATATCACGAACAACCAGCGACGAGACTATTTCACCATCGCGGTCGGTGAACAGTTCTACCGTACGCAAATCGAAAGCAGCTTGTTTGGGTTCTTCTGCATCTTTCATCTTGGTGCAGGTAAGAATTATTGCCCCACCTTCCCCCTCACGCCGAATGTTAAACTCTGCATCAAGTGCAGCCCTGAATGCGCTGGAGCCCCGAGCTCCCTTTGTATCATCCTTACCAGAATGGTGGACCACTAGTAATGTGGCACCGGTTTCACGCTTTATAACGTCGCAGCCTTCAATAAACGCCCCCATATCCCGGGCATCATTCTCATCATTACCGCCAAAACAACGGGCCAGCGTATCTACGACGATCAGGCGTACCGGCTGTCCCGTTCGGTATTTCACATCCTTTGCAGCTTTTATCATCTCTTCTGTTTCCTCACGACGCACCGGGAAGACAGGACGATTGACCAGAAAAAGATTATCCAGCTTCACATGATGCAATTTCTCCCATGCTTTAATACGGCGTGGAACACCGATCCCCCCTTCTCCAACAACGTACATCACAGCACCTGGTGAGACAGATTTTCCAGCCCATTTAAATCCCCCCGCAACATGGCAGGCCCAGGATACAGCTAGAAAACTTTTGTAAGATCCACTGGGGCCGTAAATACTGCTCAGGCTGTTAGCAGGGAGATAGCTTTTTAGCGTGTAATCTTGTTCTTGGTCATATCCATCAGATCCAACGCTCAGCGGCAAACTATGACGCATAGAATCCTCTAGTACAGAATCCTCAATCCGTTCGCGCAAACGTGAAAGATACTCTTTCCAGTTCTCCGGCTGGTGGTCGGGAATCCCCTTGTATAGCTTGGCATCTTGCACTCCTGCCTGCGCCAGCTTCTCGCCAATGGCGTTTATCAGTCTCGGTTCAATGTTCCCTGCCAGATATACACGAGCACTATGCCGCCCCTTATCAATAATTTGCAGGTTATCCAGTTCCGCCAGTTGCTTAGGCCCCAGCCAGACAGGAGGCGTTGTATCTTCGGCAATTTGTTTACCCAGGCCCTCTTCCCATCCCTTTGCATGAGCGTAAGCATCAGCCCCGGCAAAAATGATTGCCTCTGTGAATTTTTCCTTTGGCAGAAATTTTAAGTTCGGAGCACGTTTCATTTGCCAGCTCTCTTAGCAGCAATTAAAGCCCGCAAATACTGAATTTTTTCTACTGTGTTGTTTGACTTGCACCATTCGCTGAATGTCTGACGTTTCACCAGGCTGAACTCCCTTTCAAACCGTTCGACCGGGAAAACACACTCTCCGGAATAACCCTCCCTGATATACGTAATCCGGTTATCAGTAACCATTTTCACCGTTACCCGTTCGCCCCGGTTATCCTTGAAAATATCGCCCGGAAGGATTTCAGGCCGAGTCTGACCACCAGCAGTTAAGCTGTTAATTTTCTTTTTCATGGCGTTAGTCCTTTTTGACTGGTGTTACGCGATAACCGGCGCGTTCAAGAATCAGCTCAAAGAGTTTAGGAGTACCCACAATTTCGTCTGCCATTAATGTCCTAACCGATACCAATCCGTTTAGCGTATAGACCATATAGCGATTGCCAGATGAGATATGATTCATAACCATCCCATCAGACCGACGAACCACGTCAAAAATTTCGTAAACTTGTGGCTGGTTAGGCATGACGCACCTCCATTTTGCCAACATTCTCGAGTTCCCCAGCCACGTGGTAAACCAGATGCCGTATGCCACACATCGCGGCAACAACATCGTCCTTATCCATTTCATGAGCAGCCAGCTCAAGCGCAATTTGTAGGGACAAAACCTGCCCCAACGCGCTATCAACTTCCTGCCAAATGGGGAGGTCATTTATCAGGGTGGTTTTGTTAGCCATGAAGTACCTCCTGTCCGGGAATCGTCAACTCATAGGCGCCGTTGACGTACTGGTACAGCAAACATTCAGAGCGAATCTTTGTAACAAAGGTCAGATCCCTGCGGAAATACCACTCGTGAGCTTCTTCTTCGGTGTCGGCAGCGATGCGGATAACTACAGGCGTGCAGGTCTGTCCTTTCGTTATACCGAGGAATAGCCATGTAAATTTGGGGTGAGTTTGGGTATGCTGTTTATCAGCCATAACTGTTACCTCAACTAACGGTTTGGTTAGACGCCCTGTATGTGTTGCGAGCACTACGGGGCGTTGTTTTTATAGACTCACACATGTTATTGTATATGCCTATTTGAGTTAACCATAAACCTATAGGCATATACATGTCAATATCTCGAGATAAACAACCTAAGGGTGGCGGCAAGTCACCAATGCTACCAATCCGCATTCCTGCTGAACTACGCAAACAATTTGATGAGCTAGCGCAAGCTGAAAACACCAGTACCAGTAACTGGCTAAAGGAGTTAGGTAGAGCGGAGTTACGGAGACGTGGTATTGAGCCAAAAAATTGAATCACGCTTATAATATTGAGATAATTAGTAATGAAAAAATTCAGAACCATCTTTTTCAAGATACTTGGTGCAAAAACATCACTAATCCTATTAATTGTATTCTGCGGTGCAAGTTTTTTATTTGGGCAATATCTTAATGACATGAATTTATTTGCAAGCTCTGGAGCGATCATTTCAGTATTCGGATTACTGTATACAATAAAATTCACAACTTTAAAAAAACTATCTAACCGCGAAGCTGAAATTAACTCACGTAGTGGGGTTACAGGTCCTCCGCTAAGTCCTGAAGAATCTAAGAGAATGAGAGAAGAAAATATTTCAAAAGCTCGCATTGAAGTACGAGAAGAAATAAAAGCAGAGGTCATCGGTGTCGGTTTAACAATATTTGGCACATTTGTTTGGGCATATGGAGGATACATAAAAATCATTGAGCCTATCTCATTATGGATGCATAAGATGTTATAAATAGAAATGAACATCTTAGATAAATAGCGGCCCGGCATGGCCGCCTTTGTTTTATGTGCCATATCCAGCTCCTTAAACCGTCTGCGTTCTGCGGGTGGAATCCAGATAAGCATCCAGATCAGACTTGAAGTAAATGACCTTCCTACCGACCTTATGAAAGGGAATTTTTACCTTGCCAGTATGCGCCCAGTTCGCCAGCGTCTATGGGTTCACACCAAGATGAGCTGCGGCCTCATTACGAGTGAGTCTTTTAGAATAATTCGATTCAACCAAATGCATAAGTAGCTCCGTGTATGTCTGGTTAGCAACGGAGCTACTATAATTTTTTGATTTTTTTCTATAAGGTGAGTACATGATTATGGGGGTGAGGAGCTACTTCCCCCCCTCCCTCAAATATTTTTTTGCTGGCATATTCTGGTGGGATAACCAGATCTGAATTTTTGTTCTGTCTGGGTCTTGGTGGAGCCAGTTTTCCTTTTGTTATCCAATCTCTTAGCGTTTTTTCATCCACTTTATCTTCATAACGTATCAATAATTTTGAGATCATTTTTCTTTTTGAAAGTGCCGGATTATGTTTCCAGGTAGATTTCATAATTGCCACGATTTCATCATATAGGCGGTGTCGTGGGCCAGATGCCGCAATGCTACGCTGCTTAAATGCTGATCCCTCAGCAATTTCTTTATATATAATTTTCTGACAGCGCTCTTTTATATTTCTTCTTTCAATAACTAAAGCCATATCTTCCGCTAATGTAGTAAAATCATGAGCCTCCAATATAAAAAACACCTTGGCCAGTGTTTGCTCTTCAAAATCAGCATCATCCTTTGACGGTTTATCTTTGCGCATTTTTTGTAAAATAGACTTCAAATGCCCACGAGATATTCTGTTGATATCTTTTTTTAGTTCGTTACCTAAGTCTCTTTTATAGTTAAATTGTAGATCTCCAAAATTTCTAGCAGTGCGCATGAAAACATCAACAAAATTTAGCCGTCCAGAATCTAAGTATTTTTCCAGGCTCATGATTTTTCCTCAGCATTGTTAGAATTCAGCAGATCAAATAAAAGCTTACGTTTATCTTCATCACTTAAATTTTCCATGACGGACAGTAACTGAGCATCTATTCCTCTTTTACTTTCCACCAAGCCAGCATATTCAAGAACAGCCCGTTCAATTCTGATAGCTGGCTCGAGTAGTTCATCAGCACCAAAATGAAGATAGCCCTGAGTAACATCTGCACTTCTCATCGTTCGGTGGTTCATTAGTCGCTTGAGGATATAACTACCAACGCCCACCAGCTCGGCAACTGTACCGAATGTACGGCGGGCATCGTGCCATTTGAATGGGATTGGCTGGAGCAAATCAGGATTGGGGTCTGGGACGGTGGCGGCACTGATTCGATCAATTACATGGCGATATTCTTTAATGACTCCTTTAACTCCATGAAACACTAAAGCCTCATTTCCGTTTTTCATTTTCAGTCGGCGCCGGAACAGATTCAGCAGAGTTTCAGTGATCGGAAGCTCGAGCGGATCGCCGTTCTTGGTGGTATCTATCCAGAAATAACGACCGCCAATATTCACCCGATTCCAGGTTAGTTCGAATATTTCAGATTTACGCAGCCCGGTGAACATCGACATTTCTACAGCGTCACATATTGCGGCAGCTACATCATCTCGTCCTTCTTCGGCCTTATCACGAACTACAGCGACGGCATTTAACCAACGAGCAAAGTCATGGGTGCGGATGCGCTCTGTCTTTCTGATCGTGCCATGCCACTGACGCTTTGTACTCAGCACCTGTGTTGGCGGGTCAGGTAACAGCGTTCTCCCTTCTTCATCACGATAATGATCATGTGCGAAACGATATACGGCGCGCAGAGCTCTGGCCCACAGGTCAGCCTGAGCTTTGCTACCGCTTCCTACCCCAGCCCTGAGCGTTTCTTTATCAGCGCCAAACCAGACTGAACCATCAGTTACTGCTTTGTGACGATGCTCAACACGATCACGCGAAATAGTAGCGAGGGACTGTTTCATCCAGTCGCCGGAGTAATTTTGCAAGATAGCGCGATATTGCTTTTCGGTTGTGGGTTTAAGGCGGTGGCCACGGTTCTTAATATAGGCATCCAGCGCATCAGCAAGCGTGACAGATGCCTTCTCATTGACACGCTTTTCCACATTAGGATTTTTCCCGGTGGTCGCTACGTCACCCAACATTTCGAGTGCCTTTGCCCTGGCATTATCAATAGTAAGATCCGGAAAACGGCCCAGCGTGGCCCGGATGAATTTTCCATTTCTCTTACGTGAGATACAGAAGCTTTTCACACCACTGGTGCCAATACGGATGCGCAGACCATTAACGATGGTATCGCCGTACTCAACCTGGCCACGTTCGGCAGGTGGGAGGTTTTCGAGCTTAGTTTTCGTAAATTTGAATGTTTCCACAAACACTCCACACCAAGCGATCGGGGTATCCTGAAAATCGCTTGTTTTGCTCTAGGATACCTATAGGATACCGCAAAGGAGTATTTTAGAGTATTTCTGGTTATTTATACAGTATTTTCATATCAATTAAGTTACTGAAAATTATAGATAAGTATTTTCAGGTAAGAAGTTGCATTCTAACTCATAATCGCTTGGTCGCTGGTTCAAGTCCAGCAGGGGCCACCAAATTTTAGCTTTAAAATCACATAATTAAGCCACTCTAAAGAGTGGCTTTTTTGTTTCTGACAGAGCTCGCCCCATACCGCTATTTACGATGCCAATAGGCTGCCGCACGTACCAGGTGTGGATCAAACCCCTTTTCAAAGCACTGACTTAAACGTTTTACCGTTTTGCCTTCGCCAGTAATCCAGATGAAATAGTCTGATTCAGGTATTGTCAGCTGCGACAGACGCGTTTGCATTGCCTGTTCATCGCCGCCAACAACATATTCCACAGTAATGTCCGTCAAATGGGCGAGATAATCGCGGTATGCCGCATCCTGAATGCTCACCAGCGCGGTTACCGCAGGGCGCGCAGGCAGACGGCTAAGCGATTCCAGACGACGACGTAGCGCAGGCATACCGGACTCATCGCAGACATAAACCTGACAAGCATAATCTTCCGGCACCACCAGCGAACCGCGCGGCCCGCCGATCGTCAGTGTATCGCCTTCACGGGCTTCCATTGCCCAACGGCTGGCTACGCCGCCATCGTGGATAAAGAAATCCAGCGCCAGCTCGCGACGCGCCTCGTCATACAGCGGCGTGTAATCCCTGGAGACCGGACGAACGCCCTCCCCCCAGATAATGCCTTCCTCAGTGACTGTCGGGAGCGTAAAGCGACAGCCTGGCTCAGGGAAAAAAACTTTCGTGTGATCGTCAAAGCCCAGGGAGGTGAAACCGTCCAGCGCCTCGCCGCCAAGTACGATCCGCTGAAATCCTGCGCTAATACGTTCTACCCGCAGAACGGTCAGCTCGCGAAAACGCAGTTCATTACGAACACGTTGTGGGTAGCGTACGGATGATGTCGTCATTTTTTGCCTTCGTGAAGTAATACGATATATCTAAATTAAAGTTTTAAATGATAATGATTGTTAATCAGTAAAAATGCAACTGTTTTTTGATAGTGTCCTGGCAACACGTCGCTAACTATAACCTTAAAATAAAACATTATAAATTAATAGCTTATATAAACAATCTCTTTTACCCTTGCTAAAACCCATCATTTAGATATAAATTAGATATATCTAAATAAGCAGGAGGCAATGATGCAAAATCAACATGAAGGGTGTTGCAAAAACCGGGATCATAAGCACGATGGTTGCTGCAAAGATCGAGAACATCAGCATGAAGGCTGCCATAGCGCGCATCAGCATGAGAACGCCAGTTGCGGCGGCGAACACCGTCACGGACACGGCTGTGGTCGTCATGGACAGGGCGGTGGTCGACGCCAGCGATTTTTTGGCCACGGGGAACTTCGGCTGGTCATTCTTGATATCCTGACCCGGGACGCCAGCCACGGCTATGAACTGATTAAAGCGATAGAAAACCTGACGGGGGGCGGCTATACGCCAAGCGCTGGCGTGATCTACCCTACGCTGGATTTTTTACAGGATCAGCAATTTATCACGATTAGCGACGAAGAAGGCGGGCGGAAAAAAATCGCGATTACCGCGAACGGCGCGCAATGGCTTGATGAAAATCGCGAACACCTGACGCATATTCAGGCGCGGCTAAAAGCCCGTTGTGTGGGCATGGAGTTACGTAAAAATCCGCAGATGAAGCGGGCGCTGGATAACTTCAAGGCCGTGCTGGATCTGCGGATAAACCACAGCGATATCAACGACGCGCAAATCAAACGCATTATCGGCGTGATTGATCGCGCGGCGCTGGAAATCGCCGAACTGGATTAAGCGGGCTGCGTGTCCTCTTCGCGGACGCGGAACACGTTAACCAGCTCTTTTAAATGTAACGCCTGTTCGTTCAGCGACGCTGCGGCGGCAACAGACTCTTCCACAAGGCAGGAGTTTTGTTGCGTGGCGGCGTCAATCAGGCCAATCGCGCTGTTAATCTGCGAAATACCGTCAGTTTGCTCGCGGCTGGCCTGCCCAATCTCACGTAATATCACATCCATCTCTTCGACGTTATCCACCATGCCATTAATCAGGGCGCTGGCTTTCTCCACCAGGTGCATCCCTTCCTGAGTCTGACTGGTTGAATCTTCAATCAAATTACGGATTTCACTGGCTGACGAGGCGCTCTTTTGCGCCAACTGGCGAACCTCTCCGGCGACAACGGCAAAACCACGTCCATGTTCGCCCGCGCGCGCCGCTTCAACCGCCGCGTTCAGCGCCAGAATATTGGTCTGAAAGGCAATGGAATCAATGATATTGATGATATCCGACATACGATTTGCCGTGTCGTTAATGACGCGCATTTTCTGCGTCACTTGATTCATCATCTCCCCATTGTTTTTCACCACGCTGGCGGCGCCGGCAGAGAGTTTGGTCGCTTCACTGGTATGGTCAGCCGTATTTTTAACCGTGGCGGTAATCTGTTCCATCGACGCCGCCGTTTCTTCAACCGAGCTGGCCTGCTCTTCCGTACGCGCCGCCAAATCCTGGTTACCGGCGACAATTTGCGCTGCCGCCGTGGAGATACTTTCCGAACCGTTTTGCACTTCCTGTACGATATCCAGCAGACGCGTTTTCATCGCCATTAATGCTTGCAGTAGTACGCCTGTTTCATCTTTATAGTCGGTGGTGATATGACGAGTCAGATCGCCATCGGCAATCGCCTCGGCAAAGCGTACTGCGTCATCAAGCGGCCGGGTAATAGAACGCACAATATACCATCCCATTACGCCTCCGGCGGCGATGCTTATCAGCGCCAAAGTGATTAACAGCGTCCGATTATTTTTAAAATCCTCTTTGACCTGCACGCTCGCTTCATGCATCTGCGCGTCCTGAACAGCGATAAGTTCCTGGACTTTGTCCTTATAGACTTTTTGCACCTGCACCGTTCTGGTCATCATCTCCTGAATGGCCGCCTGACGATTATTGCTTTGAATATCTTTCAAAATACGGAATCTGGACTCCAGGTATTGCTGGCGCGCTTCACGGATCTCATTAATGATTTTCTGTGAATCCGCATCGTGACTATTTTCCCTGGAAAGCTCATCCAGTAACGCCGAAATGCGCTGGCTTATCTCACTGAGTTCTTTCTGCGAGCTCTGGCTCCAGCGCCCCTCTTCATCCAGTAACATGAGCTGCTGCGCGATGATGAAATCATTAAAATTATCGATTAACAGATTGGCTTTTACCGTGGTGGGATAATCATTGGTAATAATGTCCTGCATACCCGTATTAGCCCGATCAAGGCTAAACAAAGACAGAGCGGAACTCACCACCATGAGAACAATGAATAAGCCAAAGGCCATAAATAATTTTGAACGTATTTTAATGTTATGCAAAAACATATTTTCTCCCTGGGATTGCATATCCTCATACAGGAAGATTTATCGGCAATAATGTTACTAACTTTATGATATTGATCGCTTTTTATTTCGGAACATTATTAGTAAGTAATTTTTATTGTTCACAGAAAGATGAACCAAAAGTGACATAAATTGGCACTAATAATGAAAGAAATACGCTAAAAGGTTAACCATTTCTTATTTATTAACTGAGTTTATACCTATTAATAGGTAGACAAGGGAGAAGGAATAAATATCACATTATTTTTAACATCACAGGCCACTGGTACTCTCTATGATGGCAGGCACCGCCTTCTATCAGAGCACATCCGCCCGGTAAGCTTGTTGCTACCGGGCGGATGTCATTACCGTTGCTACCTACAAATAAACTTAATGCAGTACCGTGACCGCATCCTCCAGCCGGCTGGCACGGTGTTTTACCATCGCGGAGACTTGTGCGCTCTCTTCCACCAGCGCCGCATTCTTCTGGGTTATGCGGTTCAACTCGTCCACGGCGCGAGTCAGGCTGGAAAGCCCATCTGTCTGTTCCTGAGTCGACTGGCTGATCCGTGCGATAAGCAGGGTGACATTTTGCACCTGGGCTACAATGTCATCCATGGTACGGCCTGCGGCGTGAACCTGCTCGGAGCCTGACTGCACCTTTGTTGCGCTGGCATCAATTAATTTACGAATATCGTTCGCCGCGTTAGCGCTGCGGCTGGCAAGATGACGTACCTCGCCAGCAACCACGGCAAACCCTTTCCCCTGCTCGCCCGCTCTCGCCGCTTCTACCGCCGCATTCAGCGCCAGGATATTCGTCTGAAAAGCGATATCGTTAATTAGCGTGGTGATCGTCCCGATACGTTGCGTACTGTGAGCGATATCATCCATCGTTTTAATCACCGTATCCATCGCCTCACCTCCCTGAGTCGCCGCGCTACTGGCCGCCATGGAAAGCTTATCCGCAGCGGAAGCCGTCTCGGAGTTGAGCTTCACGGACTCCGCCATCTGATTCATGGTCGTTACCGTTTCCTGAACATTCTCCACGGTCTGACGGGTGTGTTCGTTCAGATCATTATTACCCTTCGCCAGCCTTTCACTGCCGTTTCTGACGCTGGAAACCTGACTTGATACGTCATTGATCAGCCAGCGGCACATCAAGCCAAGCTGCCCTACGGCCCTCAGCGTCAGCCCCAACTCATCGCTACGATTAAGATGTTGTACGCTGTTGCGTTCGCCGGTCGCCACTTTCAGCGCCTGCGTCGCCACATTTTCAATGGGACGCACAATTTGCCATTCCAATAGCGCCGTACCTGCCAGCATCGCCAACGCGCCCAACAGCAACGCCTGCCATGACGCATCCGTACCGAACAGCGCCAACGCCAGCATTACGGCCATTAGCCCCATAATGCTACGCACTCGCCAGCGAACAGGCATAGCGGGCAGTTTGCCCAGCAAACCCTGACGAACCACCAGGCCTTTATGAATACGTTTACTACACCGCCCTTCATTTAGCGCCTGATATAAAGGCTCGACGGCGGCAATCTCATCATCCGTGGCGCGGGTACGGATCGACATATATCCCGTCACACGCCCTTCACGTATCATCGGTACCGCGTTGGCCCGCACCCAATAATGGTCGCCGTTTTTACGCCGGTTTTTCACAATGCCGCTCCACGGTTCGCCCTGTTTTAGGGTGTACCACATATCTGCGAAGGCAGCTTTCGGCATATCCGGATGACGCACCAGATTATGTGGCTGCGCCAGTAACTCGTTTAACTGATAGCCGCTCACCTGGACAAAAGTGTCATTGGCGTGAGTGATATAGCTTTCCAGGTCGGTCGTAGACATCAGAGTGGTATCATCATCCAGCGGGGTATTTAGCTGGCTGACGTAGGGATGAGAAGACATGATAGCGTCCTGTGCAGGTTATCTGGATGTTAATTTTTCGCTCAGATGTTATTTCGGCGCTAATCTATTTATCTTTAGTTGTTAAAATTGCTCTGGATCGCAATTTGCGATTAATCCTTAATATTTGTACGATTTTCACCTCATCCTGCGCCTTATTTTCATTATGAAATTGTTTAGCGTAGACAACCTTTTTCTTTAAAATCTGCCCTGGCTCACCTTTTTCTCACGCCGCCGCTACCGCAACACACCGTAAACCGTAAAACAAGATCTGCTCAAAATGCATCCAATTGTTAACGCATGACATTAAATGTTGTGTAAATGTGATTATTCTTGGTGTTTATCCCGATTTTCACTATGGGCTTAGACCCCCGCTAATCCCTGCAATACTTAATTCAGTATCATGTGATACACGGCCCTCTGGAGCTCATTTTGAACAGGTTACCTTCCAGCGCATCGGCTTTGGCCTGTAGCGCGCACGCACTGAATCTCATCGAGAAGCGAACGCTAAACCATGAGGAAATGAAAGCACTAAACCGAGAGGTCATTGACTACTTTAAAGAGCATGTAAATCCAGGATTTCTGGAATACCGGAAATCTGTTACCGCCGGCGGGGATTACGGAGCCGTAGAGTGGCAAGCGGGCAGTTTGAATACGCTTGTCGACACCCAGGGGCAGGAGTTTATCGACTGTCTTGGGGGGTTTGGCATCTTTAACGTGGGGCACCGTAATCCTGTTGTGGTATCCGCCGTCCAGAATCAACTCGCAAAACAGCCTCTCCACAGCCAGGAGTTACTTGATCCCTTGCGGGCGATGCTGGCAAAAACGCTGGCGGCGCTGACACCGGGGAAACTCAAGTACAGCTTTTTCTGTAACAGCGGCACCGAATCCGTCGAAGCGGCGCTAAAACTGGCAAAAGCGTATCAGTCGCCGCGCGGCAAGTTTACCTTTATCGCCACCAGCGGCGCATTTCACGGCAAATCATTGGGCGCGCTCTCCGCCACGGCCAAATCCACCTTCCGCAGACCCTTTATGCCTTTACTGCCGGGCTTCCGCCATGTGCCGTTTGGCAATATCGACGCGATGAGCATGGCATTTAGCGAAGGCAAAAAAACGGGCGACGAGATAGCAGCCGTGATTCTGGAGCCAATTCAGGGTGAAGGCGGCGTGATCCTGCCGCCGCAGGGATACCTGACAGAGGTACGTAAGCTCTGTGACGAATTCGGTGCGCTGATGATTCTGGATGAAGTACAAACCGGCATGGGGCGTACCGGCAAGATGTTTGCCTGCGAGCACGAAAATGTGCAGCCTGATATTCTGTGTCTGGCGAAAGCCCTGGGCGGCGGCGTGATGCCGGTTGGCGCCACCATCGCGACTGAAGAGGTGTTTTCGGTTCTGTTCGACAACCCCTTCCTGCATACCACCACTTTTGGCGGTAATCCGCTGGCTTGTGCTGCCGCGCTGGCGACCATTAACGTCCTGCTGGAGCAAAATCTCCCGGCCCAGGCGGAACAAAAAGGCGATACGCTCCTGGATGGTTTTCGACAACTTGCGCGTGAATATCCCAATCTGGTACACGATGCGCGCGGCAAAGGTATGTTGATGGCCATTGAATTTGTCGATAACGAAACGGGCTACCGTTTTGCCAGTGAGATGTTCCGTCAACGCGTGCTGGTCGCTGGTACGCTGAATAATGCGAAAACAATTCGTATCGAGCCACCGCTCACGCTAACCATTGAACTGTGCGAACAGGTATTGAAATCAGCGCGTAATGCGCTGGCGGCGATGCAGGTGAGCGTTGAAGAGGTTTAAAAACGATGCCGGATGGCGCTATGCTTATCCGGCCTGTTTTCCCCGGGTCGCAGCCTCTTTTTTGAATCCCATCACAATCACCACATTCCCCTTTTCCCTTTTACCTCGCGACGGCTACAGTAGTAACTCATCCGACCACATAACAATAATTTTACATACTGGATACGCTTATGAGCTACCCATCGCTGTTCGCCCCGCTCGATCTGGGCTTTACTACTCTCAGAAACCGCGTGCTGATGGGATCGATGCACACGGGTCTGGAAGAACATCCTGATGGCGCCGAGCGCCTGGCGGCATTTTATGCCGAGCGCGCGCGACACGGCGTAGCGTTAATCGTCACCGGCGGTATTGCGCCCGTTCCCTCCGGGGTCGTGATGACCGGCGGCGCGATGCTGAACGATGCCAGCCAGTTAACGCCTCACCGCGTGGTGACCGATGCCGTACATGCGGAAGGCGGTAAAATCGCGCTGCAAATTCTGCACACCGGACGTTACAGCTATCAGCCGCACCTGGTCGCGCCGTCGGCAATTCAGGCGCCAATCAACCGCTTTATGCCGCATGAACTGACGCATGATGAAATCTTGCAGTTAATCGACGACTTCGCGCATTGCGCGCAACTGGCGCGGGAAGCAGGCTACGACGGCGTAGAGGTGATGGGATCAGAGGGCTATCTGATTAATGAATTTCTCACGCGGCGAACTAACCATCGCGATGACGAATGGGGCGGCGACTATGCCAGCCGTATGCGCTTCGCGGTTGAGGTAGTACGCGCGGTACGCCAGCGGGTAGGGAACGACTTTATTATTATCTATCGCCTGTCGATGCTCGATCTGGTGGAAAATGGCGGCACGTTCGACGAAACGGTACAACTGGCGCAAGCCATTGAAGCCGCAGGCGCAAGCCTAATTAATACCGGCATTGGCTGGCATGAGGCGCGAATCCCGACCATCGCCACGCCAGTACCGCGTGGCGCCTTTAGCTGGGTGACGCGGAAACTCAAAGGTCATGTGTCGGTTCCGCTGATCGCGACCAATCGCATTAACGATCCGCAGGTCGCCGAGACGATCCTGACGCGCGGCGATGCCGATATGGTGTCGATGGCGCGTCCCTTCCTTGCCGATGCCGAATTCCTGACTAAAGCGCAATCCGGACGCGCAGATGAGATCAACACCTGTATCGGCTGTAATCAGGCCTGTCTGGATCGGATCTTCATCGGCAAAGTGACCTCCTGTCTGGTGAACCCACGCGCCTGTCACGAAACCCACATGCCGATAGCGCCGGCCATACGCAAAAAGAATCTGGCCGTTGTCGGCGCAGGCCCGGCGGGGCTGGCTTTCGCAATTAACGCCGCGTCGCGCGGCCATCATGTCACGCTGTTTGACGCCCAGAGTGAAATTGGCGGTCAGTTTACTATCGCCAGGCAGATCCCGGGTAAAGAGGAGTTTTACGAAACGCTGCGCTACTACCGTCGAATGATCGATGTTACTGGCGTTACGCTGAAACTGAACCAACGGGTGAACGCAGAGGATCTTCAGCCCTTTGACGAAGCGATCCTCGCCTGCGGAATAGTACCGCGACGCCCGCCGATAGACGGTATTGATCATCCAAAGGCATTGACCTACCTGGAGGTATTGCGCGATAAGGCGCCGGTTGGTAAACGAGTGGCGATCATCGGCTGCGGCGGGATCGGTTTTGACACGGCCATGTATCTGAGCCAGCACGGCGAATCCACCAGCCAAAATATTGCTGAATTTTGTACGGAATGGGGAATTGATACCAGCCTGCAACAGGCAGGCGGTCTGCGCCCGGAAGGCCCACGCCTGGCACGTAGTCCACGGCAAATCGTCATGCTGCAACGCAAAGCCAGCAAGCCGGGCGAAGGGTTAGGTAAAACCACCGGCTGGATCCATCGCGCGACGTTACTGGCGCGCGGCGTGAAGATGATCCCGGCGGTCAGTTACCAGAAGATCGACGACGACGGATTACATCTCTTGATCGGCGGCGAACCGCAGTTGCTGGAAGTGGATCATGTGGTGATCTGCGCCGGACAAGAACCCCGCCGCGAGCTGGCGGACCCGTTACGCGCCGCAGGTAAAACGGTACATCTTATCGGCGGATGCGATGTCGCGATGGAGCTGGATGCCCGACGGGCGATTGCCCAGGGCACCCGACTGGCGCTGGATATTTAACGACTTTGCCTGATGGCGCTGCGCTTATCGGGCTTACGCCGTCATACCGGTTTTATAGGCCGGTATGACGCTTGAGCGCCTTATCGACGACGTCCCTGCTTCACCGCTTTCAAAATAACAAACTTATTGTTGGTTGCTATCGTCGCGCAATTACCGAAAATCTTCTTCAGCTTGTGGAAATAGTCCAGATGGCGGTTCGCCACAATATACAGTTCGCCGTTGATTTTCAGGCAGCGGCGGGCATGATGGAACATCTCCCAGGCGATATTATCCGTCAGCGCATGTTTCTGGTGGAACGGCGGGTTGCAGAACACAGCGTTAAAACGGAACGGCTCCACGCCGGAGAGCGCGTTGTTGATCATAAATTCGCAGCGTTCGAACGCTTCCGGCAGGTTCGTTTCTACATTCAAACGGCTGGAATCTACCGCCATCGGCGATTCATCGACAAATACCACGTTCGCCTGCGGATTTTTCGCCAGTAAGCTCAGGCCAATCACCCCATTGCCGCAGCCGAGATCGACAATCTCCCCGTCGAGGTTTTCCGGCAAATGCTGCATAAAGAAGCGCGCGCCGATATCCAATCCGGTACGAGAAAACACATTCGCGTGGTTGTGAATCGTCCAGCCTGTATCTTCCAGTTTCCAGCTTAGCGTTTGCGGCGCGTCGGCCAGTTGCGGATGACTGAAGGTACAGTTAATCAGGCGCGCTTTCTTCCACGCCAGCGTCGTCGTGGTTGGGCCCAGCACTTTTTCAAACAGTTCCAGCGTAGAGGTATGAATATCTCGCGCTTTCGCGCCGGCGATAATACGCGTTTGCGCCGTAACGACCTTACGTAAAGCGCGTAACTGCTGTTCCAGCAACGCCAGCGTTTTCGGTACCTTAATCAATACCACGCCCGGCGCCTGCGGGTAGTCAGCGGTACTGTCGAGAAACGTTACGCTGGACTCCGCGATGCCGTTATGGCGTAAATTCTCTCGCGTACCCAGTTCGCTTAAATACGAATCGCCAATACTGTATGGCGAATGCTCCGCCAGCGCACAGCTTAGCGCGCCAAACGTATCATTCAGGATCAGCACCGGGCCGCGAATTTCCGTCTCATCCAACTGTTGCAGCAGATACTCATCGGCCGCCTCCCACGCCAGAAGCGGGTTAACATCATCCGTTTGCGGAAAACGTTTCAGCGTCAGTGAACGGAAACCGTCGTCTACGTGGCTCATTAGGCCTCCTGAATGGTAAAATTGCGGCGTTATCCCTGAAAAGGGTGCGTGAGTATACACTTTTTATCAGCAACATGGAGCTTTGATGACCTCACTAACTTACCTTCAGGGGTATCCGGAACATCTCCTTGCCCAGGTGCGCGCCTTAATCGCCGAGCAGCGCCTGGGAGCGGTGCTGGAAAAACGTTATCCCGGCGCGCATGATTACGCCACTGACAAAGCGCTATATCACTATACTCAGGAACTGAAAAGTCAGTTTCTGCGCAATGCGCCGCCCATCAATAAAGTGATGTATGACAGCAAGATCCATGTGCTGAAAAATGCGCTGGGACTGCATACCGCTGTCTCGCGCGTTCAGGGCGGCAAGCTCAAGGCAAAGGCGGAGATCCGCGTCGCTACCGTGTTTCGCAACGCTCCGGAGCCATTCTTACGGATGATTGTGGTTCACGAGCTGGCGCACCTGAAAGAGAAAGATCATAACAAAGCGTTTTATCAGCTCTGCTGCCATATGGAACCGCAGTACCATCAACTGGAGTTTGATACGCGACTGTGGCTGACGCATCAGGCGCTGTCGGCACAATAAATTCTGAAAATGCCCCTTCCCCCGTATCTTTTTAACGGCGTGGGCATAAAATCGGCGCGTTCGCATTTCGCTCATTGCCTGCCGCCACGTCAAGGATGACGATCTGTAGAGGGTATTTTTTATCCACCGCCAACGGAACCGCGCAACAACCATGCTCTCACAATGTGCCCGTTTTATCCGCCGCCTCTGTTTTACACGCCGGGCGTTAACAGTGGCGTGCTTTCTGCTTGTCGCAGCAGGCGTCGCGCTTTTCTATTCCAACTGGCTTATCGTCAACGCCTCACAGCATCTGACATGGAATGACATTCAGACCGTTCCCGCCCGCAACGTCGGGCTGGTGTTAGGCGCGAAACCCGGCAATCGGTATTTTACCCGGCGGATTAATACTGCCGCCGCGTTGTATCACGCCGGTAAAGTGAAGTGGCTGTTAGTCAGCGGCGATAATGGCAAAAAAGAGTACGATGAACCTTCGGCGATGCAGCAGGCGCTGATAGCGAAAGGTGTGCCGGAAGCGGCCATTTTTTGTGATTATGCCGGATTCTCCACGCTGGACTCCGTAGTTCGCGCCCGGAAAGTGTTTGGCGAAAGCCGCATTACGATTATCTCGCAAGCATTCCATAATCAACGGGCGATCTGGCTGGCGCAACAATATGGCATTGACGCTATCGGCGTTAACGCGCCGGATCTAAATAAAAGGCACGGAACCTACACACGACTTCGGGAAAAGCTGGCGCGGGTTAGCGCGGTGCTGGATGCCAAAATTTTGCACCGTCAGCCTAAATATCTGGGCGCTGGCGTCACTATTGGGGCTGATAGCGCACACGGGTGCCCTTCTCGCCAGTAAAATGCCAGAGTGCGTCGCAGCGCACTGGCAAGGGCGGAAAGGCGTGCTACATTGACGAAAAATCCCTTTCTGGAGTCCGCTGACGTTTATGATACGTTTCGCTGTAATTGGGACTAACTGGATCACGCGCCAGTTTGTCGACGCCGCCCATGAAACCGGCAAATTCAGGCTCGCCGCCGTTTACTCCCGTAGTCTTGAACAGGCGCAGTCTTTCGCAAATGATTATCCCGTCGAGCATCTGTTTACCTCGCTGGAAGCGATGGCGCAAAGCGACGCGATTGAGGCGGTTTATATCGCCAGCCCGAATTCCCTGCATTTCTCCCAGACGCAGCGCTTTTTGCAGCATAAAAAACATGTCATGTGCGAAAAGCCGCTGGCTTCTAACCTGGCGGAGGTTGATGCCGCTATCGCCTGCGCGCGCGATAATCAGCGGGTACTGTTTGAAGCCTTTAAAACCGCCTGCCTGCCCAATTTCCTGCTGCTGCGGGAATCGTTGCCGAAAATCGGCAGAATGCATAAAGCATTCCTAAATTACTGCCAGTACTCTTCACGTTATCAGCGCTATCTGAACGGTGAAAATCCGAATACATTTAATCCGGCCTTCTCCAATGGTTCGATTATGGATATCGGGTATTACTGTCTGGCGTCGGCGATCGCGCTATGGGGCGAACCGCGCAGCGTTCAGGCGTCGGCGAATTTATTGGAAAGCGGAGTAGATGCGCACGGCGTCGTGGTTATGGATTACGGCGATTTTAGCGTCACGCTACAGCATTCCAAAGTCAGCGACTCGGTACTGGCCAGTGAAATTCAGGGCGAGAGGGGATCGCTGGTCATTGAAAAGCTGTCGGAATGCCAGAAAGTGTGTTTTGCGCCGCGCGGCGCGCTGATGCAGGATCTGACCCAGCCTCAGCATATTAATACCATGCTGTATGAAGCCGGGGCGTTTGCCCAGCTTATTGAAAACCACGCCGTGGAACATCCGGGGTTGTCGCTAAGTCGCGCCACGGCAAAATGGCTGACAGAAATACGCCGTCAAACCGGGGTCATCTTCCCGGCGGACGATCTGACCCATCCCCTTACTGCGTAAAATTAAGTAAATCATATGTTACAGGTCATTGACTCTACGCGTGGCCTGTCATACTTTGTTACGCGCAAAGGGGAGTAACTTCATTGCCGGTCGATCGTCATTACGATGTGTGCAAAACCACATCCGGTCACCGGGCAGCCATAAAGGAATGCGTCAGCGTATTCCTTTATTGTTGTAAGTGAGACCTTGCCGAATGGCAAGGTCTATGCATAAAAGCAGCGGCTAATGCCATTCGGCGTTAGCCGTTTTTTTTTGCATGGGGAGAAATAATGAATACTGTTGGTACGCCATTATTATGGGGTGGATTCGCGGTTGTTGTGGTGATAATGCTATCCATCGACCTGTTGTTGCAGGGACGCCGTGGCGCACATGCTATGTCGATGAAACAAGCGGCAGGATGGTCAATCCTGTGGGTAACGCTCTCGCTACTGTTTAACGCCGCTTTCTGGTGGTATCTGGCTGAAACGCAAGGGCGCGAAGTTGCTGACCCGCAGGCATTAGCGTTCCTTACCGGCTATCTGATTGAAAAGTCGCTGGCCGTAGATAACGTCTTTGTCTGGCTGATGCTGTTTAGCTATTTCTCCGTCCCTCCGGCTCTGCAACGCCGGGTGCTGGTGTATGGGGTTCTTGGCGCGATCGTGTTGCGTACTATCATGATTTTCGCCGGTACCTGGCTTATCACTCAGTTCGAATGGCTGCTGTATGTGTTCGGTGCCTTCCTGCTGTTTACCGGCGTAAAAATGGCGCTGGCGAAGGAAGACGAATCCGGCATTGGCGAAAAACCGATGGTGCGTTGGCTGCGCGGGCATCTGCGCATGACCGATACGATCGAGAACGAGCACTTTTTCGTACGTAAAAACGGCCTGCTGTATGCCACGCCGCTGCTGCTGGTGCTGATTATGGTTGAGTTCAGCGATGTGATCTTCGCCGTTGACAGTATTCCGGCGATCTTTGCGGTCACCACCGACCCGTTCATCGTACTGACCTCTAACCTGTTTGCCATCTTAGGACTGCGCGCGATGTACTTCCTGCTGTCCGGCGTGGCGGAACGCTTCTCGATGCTGAAATATGGTCTGGCGGTCATTCTGGTCTTTATCGGCATTAAGATGCTGATCGTCGACTTCTACCATATTCCTATCGCGATTTCGCTGGGCGTAGTGTTTGGCATTCTGACCATTACGCTGGTGATTAACGCCTGGGTTAACCATCAGCGCGATAAGAAACTACGAGCGCAATAATCTTTTATCGGGGTAAACCTGCCCCGTCAAAAACGCCCGGCAGCGCACACCTGTCGGGCGTTTTTGTTTAACATGTCACAATGTTGTTAATATAAAGTTATAAAACATGATCACAGCAAAAAATCCAGGATATTTCGCTTCCCGAACCTTCAACTTTCCTTATACTCAACCAGGCAAACACTTTGTTACATCCTGAAAGATGCGCCGTAAGAGCGTGCAGGAGATGACCAGCAACACAATACAAGGAACATGAAATGGCTACGCAACGAGCATCAGGGCTACTGCAGCGTTTAGCGCAAGGCAGTCTGGTTAAACAAATTTTAGTGGGTCTGGTACTGGGGATTTTACTGGCATGGATTTCTAAGCCTGCGGCAGAAGCGGTTGGTTTGCTTGGCACCCTGTTCGTCGGCGCCTTAAAAGCGGTCGCCCCCGTTCTGGTGCTGATGCTGGTAATGGCCTCGATCGCCAACCACCAGCACGGCCAAAAAACCAATATTCGCCCTATTCTCTTTCTTTACCTGCTAGGCACCTTTTCAGCCGCGCTGGCGGCCGTTGTGTTCAGCTTCGCCTTCCCTTCAACCCTGCATCTGTCCAGTAGCGCCCAAGATATCGTGCCGCCGTCCGGCATTGTAGAAGTCCTGCGCGGTCTGCTGATGAGCATGGTGTCGAACCCCATCGACGCGCTGCTGAACGCTAACTATATCGGGATTCTGGTGTGGGCCGTCGGTCTGGGATTTGCCCTGCGTCATGGCAATGAAACCACCAAAAACCTCGTGAACGATATGTCTAACGCCGTGACCTTTATGGTGAAACTGGTGATCCGTTTCGCGCCAGTCGGTATTTTTGGTCTGGTTTCATCAACGCTTGCAACCACCGGCTTCTCCACCCTGTGGGGTTATGCGCACCTGCTGGTCGTCTTGATTGGCTGTATGCTGCTGGTCGCGCTGGTGGTCAACCCGCTGTTGGTATTCTGGAAAATTCGTCGCAACCCTTATCCGCTGGTGTTCGCCTGCCTGCGTGAAAGCGGCGTTTATGCCTTCTTTACCCGCAGCTCTGCCGCCAATATTCCAGTAAATATGGCGCTGTGCGAAAAGCTGAATCTGGACAGGGATACTTACTCCGTTTCCATTCCGCTGGGTGCCACTATCAATATGGCCGGCGCGGCAATTACCATTACGGTTCTGACGTTGGCGGCAGTCCATACGTTAGGCGTCCCGGTGGATCTGCCTACAGCGCTGCTGCTGAGCGTGGTGGCCTCGCTGTGTGCTTGCGGCGCCTCCGGCGTGGCAGGCGGTTCATTGCTGCTGATCCCGCTGGCGTGCAACATGTTTGGCATCCCGAACGATATCGCGATGCAGGTAGTAGCGGTCGGCTTTATTATCGGCGTATTGCAGGATTCGTGTGAAACGGCGCTGAACTCATCTACCGATGTTCTGTTCACTGCGGCAGCCTGCCAGGCAGAGGACGAACGTCTGGCGAATAACGCCTTGCGTAGCTAAGTGATTATTGATGCCGGATGGCGTATGCCATCCGGCGTAACGATAGATCTGAATCTCCCAATCCATAGGCTGTGACGGAAAGCGAATTGATGTTCACGCGCGACATCCTCGCGTAACGTTATATGTAGATGGCGTCTGCCGCGGCGCTCGGTCAGCGTACAGTATAAAGTGTCAGCCTGTGTAAATCCTCTCGCCACCCTCCTTTGCGATAAGCAAAATCAAAGCTCAACGACGCGTAATTTCTATAACGGACTTCGTTGACCTTTGTTACAATTAGATGCATTTTGAATTTTTGTGTGTTAGTGCTTGCTTACTTCACAACTTAACAAGGAATAGTTCAGGCCGCGAATTTGCCGTTTCCGCAACGCTGATAAAAACTCCAACTCTGTTGCGGCAGTGCAAACCTCAGATCACCGGCGTGACGTTAACCGATTCTCCAGGAATACTGAATGGAACTACTGACTCAATTGCTGAATGCCCTGTGGGCTCAGGACTTTGAAACACTGGCCAATCCTTCCATGATTGGCATGTTATATTTTGTGTTATTTATGATTTTGTTTCTGGAAAATGGGCTGCTCCCTGCCGCCTTTTTGCCTGGCGACAGCCTGTTGATCCTGGTCGGCGTGCTGATCGCCAAAGGCGCGATGGGTTATCCACAAACCATTTTGCTGCTTACCGTCGCGGCCAGCCTGGGTTGCTGGGTCAGCTATATTCAGGGCCGCTGGCTGGGGAATACCCGCACCGTGCAAAACTGGCTCTCTCATCTCCCCGCACATTATCATCAACGCGCCCATCACCTTTTCCATAAACACGGCCTGTCGGCACTATTGATAGGCCGTTTTATCGCGTTTGTCAGAACGCTGCTGCCCACCATTGCCGGCATATCCGGTCTGAATAACGCGCGCTTTCAGTTCTTCAACTGGATGAGCGGCTTGTTGTGGGTGCTTATCCTGACGTCGCTGGGCTATCTGCTGGGCAAAACGCCCGTCTTTATGAAGTATGAAGATCAGTTAATGTCATGCCTGATGCTGCTGCCCGTGGTGCTGCTCTTTTTTGGCCTGGCGGGTTCACTGGTCATGCTGTGGAAAAAGAAGTATGGGAGCCGGGGATAACTTATGCTTAAACCACGCATAACTGCCCGACAACTCATTTGGATCAGCGCTTTTCTACTGATGCTGACCATACTCATGATGACGTGGTCAACGCTGCGTCAGCAAGAGTCGACGCTGGCCATTCGCGCGGTTAACCAGGGCGCCAGTATGCCAGACGGCTTCTCAGTTCTGCATCATCTGGATGCGAACGGCATTCATTTTAAAAGCATTACGCCTAAAAATGACATGTTGCTCATTACCTTCGATTCCCCTGCGCAAAGCGCCGCAGCAAAAACAGTGCTTGATCAAACGTTACCACACGGTTATGTCGTCGCTCAGCAGGACGATGACAACGAAACGGTACAGTGGCTGTCCCGCTTACGGGAAAGCTCACACCGCTTTGGCTAACCTCCAGGAATCCGAATCATATCACTCACTTTGGTGATTTCATTGTTTAATGACTATGATTAATAAAGCGGTGTTTAACCCACCGCGTTATTATCGGGATCACCGCCCCGGACAACGGGTCCGAACATAAGGGAAAGTTCAGGAATGAAATACCGCATCGCTTTGGCTATCACGCTTTTTACACTTAGCGCCGGTAGCTACGCTAATTCGCTTTGTCAGGAAAAAGAGCAGGATATACAAAAGGAAATTAGCTACGCTGAAAAGCACAACAATCAGCGCCGTATTGAGGGTCTGAACAAGGCGCTCAGCGAAGTACGCGCCAATTGTACTGACAGCAAGCTGCGCGCCGAGCATCAGAAAAAGGTCGCTGAACAAAAAGAAGAGGTAGCCGAACGCCAACGTGATTTAGCCGAGGCAAAAGCAAAAGGCGATGCGGATAAAATAGACAAACGTGAACGTAAGCTGGCCGAGGCTCAGGATGAGCTAAAAAAACTTGAGGCCAGAGACTACTAAATTAACGCCGAATGTAAATACTCACTCACCTGGAGAAAACTATGTCGAAAGATAACACTACGGAACATCTGCGCGCTGAGTTGAAATCCCTGACCGATACGCTTGAAGAAGTGCTGAGCTCTTCGGGCGAAAAGTCGAAAGAAGAGTTGAGTAAGATTCGTAGCAAAGCCGAGCGCGCGCTGAAAGAGAGCCGTTACCGCCTGGGCGAAACGGGTGATGTGATTGCCAAACAGACTCGCGTCGCCGCCGCCCGCGCCGATGATTATGTGCGCGAAAATCCCTGGACAGGCGTAGGCATTGGCGCCGCTGTCGGTCTGGTGTTGGGCGTACTGCTGACGCGTCGTTAATTATGGCGGACTCTCGACAGGCACAAGGACCAGGCAAAAGCGTACTGGGTATCGGGCAGCGGATTGTCACCATTATCGTTGAGATGGTGGAAACCCGGCTGCGACTGGCGGTAGTAGAACTGGAAGAAGAGAAAGCGAACCTCTTTCAGCTTTTGCTGATGGTAGGTCTTACCATGCTCTTCGCGGCGTTTGGCTTAATGAGCCTGATGGTTCTGGTCATCTGGGCTATCGATCCTCAGTACCGTTTGAACGCGATGATCGCTACCACTGTTGTGCTGTTAGTGCTTGCGCTAATCGGCGGCATCTGGACTTTGCGCAAAGCGCGTCAGTCCACGCTATTGCGCCATACGCGGCACGAACTGGCTAACGATCGGCAAATTCTGGAGGACGATCAGTCGTGAGCAGCAAAGGCGAACGCGAAAAACGTAAAGCGCTGCTTCTCAGTCAGATCCAGCAGCAACGGCTGGATCTGTCCGCCAGCCGTCGCGACTGGCTGGAGACCACCGGCGCGTACGATCGCGGCTGGAATACGGTGTTAAGCCTGCGCTCCTGGGCGCTGGTCGGTAGCAGCGTAATGGCCATCTGGACCATCCGTCATCCTAATATGTTGGTACGCTGGGCGAAACGCGGCCTGGGTATCTGGAGCGCCTGGCGCCTGGTAAAAACTACCCTCCGTCAACAACAGCTCCGCGGTTAATATCTTTTCTTTTATAGCATCGCGCCATCAGGTTATCGCCCGATTACACCTGGTGGCGCGATACTTTTATGCATATCGTCCCTTTATCAATTACTCAAATTTTTTGAAAAAATTTGGCAATTTTCCTTGCTAACAATTCCTGTACGCCACGTTTATGATTCTCTCCAGCGATAACAATGACGCGCTAAACCGCGCCATTGCTCATGAAAATAGCAGCAGCAGCCGAATCGGCCTCCTGGAGAATAAAATGAAAAAATTAGAAGATGTTGGTGTACTGATAGCGCGTATTTTAATGCCAGTTCTGTTTATTACCGCAGGATGGGGAAAAATTAGCGGCTATGCGGGCACACAGCAGTATATGGAAGCGATGGGCGTACCAGGATTCCTGCTGCCGCTCACCATACTGCTTGAGTTCGGCGGCGGTCTGGCGATTCTGCTGGGGTTCCTCACCCGCACCACTGCGCTTTTCACCGCTGGTTTTACGTTGCTGACGGCATTGATCTTCCATAGCAATTTTGCAGAAGGTGTAAACTCGCTGATGTTTATGAAAAACCTGACCATTGCCGGCGGATTCTTATTACTGGCGTTAACCGGGCCTGGCGCGTTCAGCCTTGACCGTCTGCTGAATAAAAAGTGGTAAGCAATCTATACTCAATTAAAAAAGCGAGGGAATAGCGCCTCGCTTTTGTCATCTGAAGGAGAGAGACATGGGACAACTGATCGATGGCGTCTGGCACGACACCTGGTATGACACCAAATCTTCCGGGGGGAAATTTCAGCGTTCAGCGTCGGCTTTCCGCAACTGGCTTACCGCTGACGGCACGCCCGGACCTTCCGGCGAAGGCGGATTCGCCGCAGAAAAAGATCGTTACCATCTGTACGTTTCCCTTGCCTGCCCCTGGGCGCATCGCACGCTCATTTTCCGTAAACTGAAAGGTCTGGAGCCGTTTATTCCGGTTTCCGTCGTGAATCCATTGATGCTGGAAAACGGCTGGACGTTTGATGATACTTTTCCGGCGGCCACCGGCGATACCCTCTATCAGCATGAATTTCTCTACCAGTTGTATCTGCACGCCGATCCACACTACAGCGGCCGTGTCACCGTACCGGTCTTATGGGATAAAAAAAATCATACTATCGTCAGCAACGAGTCCGCCGAAATCATTCGTATGTTTAACTCCGCCTTCGATGGGCTGGGCGCTAAAGCCGGGGATTACTATCCCCCCGCGCTGCAAAGCAAAATTGACGAGTTAAACGGCTGGATTTATGACAACGTTAATAACGGCGTTTATAAAGCAGGCTTCGCCACCAGCCAGCAAGCGTATGATGAAGCGGTAGAAAAGGTATTTACTGCGCTGGCGCGCCTGGAGCAGATTCTCGGACAGCACCGCTATCTGACGGGCGACCAGTTGACCGAGGCGGATATCCGCTTATGGACGACCCTGGTACGCTTTGATCCGGTTTACGTGACTCATTTCAAATGCGACAAATACCGAATCAGCGACTACCTGAATCTGTACGGTTTCCTGCGCGATATCTATCAAATACCGGGCATTGCTGAAACCGTTAATCTTGACCATATTCGTCACCACTATTTCCGTAGCCATAAAACGATTAACCCCACGGGTATCATTTCCATCGGACCGTGGCAGGATCTGCTCGAACCTCACGGGCGCGACGTGCGCTTTGGCTAATTTCAGGCGTCCTCCGGGACGCCTTATTAATAAATACCACAAATATTTACCAGCATTTCATTCGCGGCTATTCTTAGTTTGATTACTTTAAAAACAAGTGATTGAACCATTATTGAGGCGAAAATGGATTGGTATTTAAAGGTTTTAAAAAATTATCTGGGATTTGGCGGCCGCGCGCGACGCAAAGAGTACTGGATGTTTATTCTGGTCAATATCATCTTTACCTTTGTGTTGGGCCTGCTGGACGCCATGCTTGGCTGGCAACGCGCCGGGGGTGAAGGCGTTCTGACCACCATTTACGGCGTTCTGATCTTTTTACCGTGGTGGGCCGTGCAGTTCCGTCGTCTGCATGACACTGACCGCTCCGCATGGTGGCTACTGTTGCTACTTATCCCCATTATCGGCTGGCTTATCATCATCGCGTTCAACTGCCAGAATGGTACGCCGGGCGACAACCGCTTCGGCCCCGATCCGAAACGTTTTTCCTGATGGCGGCGCGGCGCCGCTTTTAAAGCGCCGCGCGCTATTTATTTTCCGGAGAATAGCTTAGGTATTTCCCGCAGGCACCAGGCTTTTGCCTCCCCCATACTGTCGCGCCGCCAGGCCATAATAATATCGATTTCGCTGGTCGATTCCGGGCTGACTACGCGTAGCCGCCCTTCGGCAATATCCTGTTCCACCATCGAATATGGCATCGTCGCGACGCCAAGCCCGGCCAGCAGCGCCTGACGTTTATCTTCAATCGTGCTTACCGTCAGACGTGGCTGCTTATCCAGCAGTTGCACCGTTAATACCGGCCGCTCGCGCGCGGTATCCGCTACCGCTACGCCGCGGTATTTAACCCGCGTCACTTCCGAAAGCGGCTCCGGCTCCTGATGAATAGGGTGGTCAGGCGCGGCGACATACACATTCATTAACGTATACAACTTACGGGAGTTAATTTCCGACGACGATCGAAAATGCATATCCGGGGCGATAACGATATCCGCCCGTCCCTGCTCAAGCCGCTCCCATGCGCCAGCCAGTACTTCGGTAATCAATGAAAGCTGCGTATTGGCTTTAGCGGCCAGCCGGTCGATCAGCGGAAAAAAAGCAGGCGTCGGTACCAGAGCTTCAGTGACCAGCGTCAGATGCGTTTCCCAACCGCGGGCCAACGCTTCAGCATCCGTCGTTAACTTGTCTGCCGCTTCCAGCAATACCCGCCCGCGTTCCAGCAGCATACGTCCGACGTTGGTGAATTTTGTACGATGGCCGGAGCGATCGAACAGTACAACGTCCAACTCTTCTTCCAGCTTCTGCATGGTGTAACTCAGCGCGGAGGGCACCCGCCCCAACTCATCAGCCGCTGCGGCAAAACTGCCCCGGCGGTCAATGGCGTCCATCACACGCAATGCTTCAAGCGTCAGCGCTCTCTCTTTAGCCATAACGTTCTCATTCAGGAAATTTGAACATACCGGGCAGAATATCTGGCTAACAATGCAGCGTCCAGCCCCTTAACATAAAAGGAAGTAAAGAGAGGTTAATAACGATGATTACGACCCGAACCGCCAAACAATGTGGACAGGCAGACTACGGATGGCTACAGGCCCGCTATACCTTCTCCTTTGGACACTATTTCGACCCTACACTGCTGGGCTACGCGTCGTTGCGCGTACTGAACCAGGAAGTGCTGGCGCCGGGCGCCTCTTTTCAGCCTCGAACTTATCCAAAGGTGGATATTTTAAACCTGATTCTGGACGGCGAAGCGGAATACCGCGACAGCGACGGCAACCATGTACAGGCTAAAGCGGGCGAAGCGTTACTGCTCGCCGCGCAGCCGGGCATTAGCTACAGCGAACATAATATCAGCAAAGTTAAGCCGTTAACCCGAATGCAACTGTGGCTTGACGCCTGTCCTGAACGGGAAAACACGCTGGTACAAAAAATCCCACTCCTGGCGGCGCAACAACAGCTTCTTGCCTCGCCCGACGGTGAGCAAAACAGCTTACAACTGCGCCAACAGGTCTGGGTACATCATATTACGCTGGAGAAAGGCGAATCGCTTAATTTCCAGCTTCACGGGCCGCGCGCCTATTTGCAATCGATTCACGGTACGTTCCACGCGATGACGCACAACGAAGAACGCGAGGCGTTAACCTGCGGAGATGGCGCATTTATTCGTGATGAACCTAACATTACGCTGGTTGCCGATACGCCGCTGCGCGCATTACTGGTAGATTTACCGGTGTAGCCAGCCAGAAAAGGAGTCGCAAGATGAGCAAAAAATCGGCGAAGAAACGTCAGCCTGTGGTAAAACCTGCCGTACAGGAGGCGATGAGCGCCGCTGTGCCGCTGGGCTATGAAGAGATGCTAACCGAACTGGAAGCCATCGTGGCGGACGCCGAAGCCCGGCTGGCAGAAGAAGAGGCCGCAGCCTGAAATCATGCCGGATGGCGGCGCAAGCGCCCGATCCGGCTGATAACGGGTAGACCCGATAAGCGCAGCGCCATCGGGCAACACGCTGCCCCGACGTCATGCCGGGGCGTTATTATTAATGCGCTTTACTGGCCATAATCTCGATGATCTGCTTGTCTGTCTGCTGCATTGAGCGACACGCCAGCGAACACAAATTCGCAATAGATTGTTCGACATTGTGCGCCACAATCCCTTCGTTTCCGGTCACCGCCGTATCATCCAACGCCATCAGTACGGCTTTCCACGCCGCCGACGCGCTGGTAGAGACTTTCATCGCGCAGCTATTCGACGCGCCATCGCAAATCATCCCGCTGACATCACCAATCATACTGCTGATAGCCATTGCGATAGTGTCGTAACGACCATCTATCAGCCACGCCATACCCGCTGCCGCGCCCATCGCCGCCGTAGTTGCCGCGCACAGCGCCGACAAACGCGGAAGCTGATGGTGAATATAGATAGCGCTCAAATGCGATAACATTAGCGCGCGCGCCAGGCGCTCGTCATCGGCGCCGACATGTTCAGCAACCACCATGACTGGCACCGTGGCGGTAATCCCCTGGTTGCCGGAGCCGGAGTTGCTCATCGCGGGCAACGTGGCGCCGCCCATTCTGGCGTCTGACGCCGCGCTGGTACGGATCAAAATCGCCGTGGAGAGATCTTTCGCCAGCAGACCGCGATCGCACTGTTTGGCCAGCGTCGAACCGATATGCAGCCCCCAGGAACCACGCAGTCCCTCCTGCGACAACGCGCCATTTAGCCTGGCCGCATCGAGAATAAAGCGAATAGCGTCAAAGGGCACCGCATTCACAAACGCCAGGATCTCTTCCAGCGAGGTATGAGACAGCACTCCCAGTGGCGAGGTTTTTTCTTCTTCCTGCGCATTATCGGCCTGGGTAAATACCACGCCCTTGTCGGTTTCTATCCGCACAATATTTGTATGATCGCCGACGATCGTGACACATGCCCAGCTATCGCCGCTATACACTTTCGCCCGTGAAAACAGGATATCGTTACATGGCTCCTGCAACATCACTGTGACATGTCCGGCGGCCAGCATCGCTTTTGCATCGGCAACGGCTTTAGCGGAAGCGTCTTTTAGCACCTCCAACCCGGCTTTCGCATCACCGCCCAACGCGCCCAGCGCCGCGGCGATCGGTAACCCTACCATTCCCGTTCCTGGAACGGTAACGCCCATACCATTTTTCATCAGATTAGGCGAAACCCACGCGTCAATGCGTTCAACTGTGCCGTCAAGTTCAGCCGCCGCCGCCGCTGCCGCCAGCGCCAGTGAAATTGGCTCAGTACACCCCAGCGCCGGTTTTACTTCTTCCTGTACGGCCAGGATAAAACTTTGCCACAATGGATTTATTTTAGATTCAAACATAACAACAACCTTAATCTCAGGTATATCAAGAGAATGCCAGGAACGGAGAAACGCATAGCAGCAGACCGGTAATAATAATCAGGTACAACGAAGCGCCTTTATATTTGTGCAATGCGGGAACCTTGTAGACCAACCATGCCGGAATTAAACAGCCCACCATACCGAAGATAGGGCTACAAATAGAGGTGAAGCTCAGTACCGGCGCGTTGAGCACAATGGCGCTCCAGGCCAGCAAAATAGCGAAAATCATAATGCCGCGCTGTACCAGATTTTCCTTAATCTTCTCGGCGGGCATTTTGCGGCGCAGGATATTCATCACAATGCCTTGCGTCGCTTCGCGGAATCCTAAATAAACGCCAAAGAAGGCGGTCATGACGGCAAAGATGTTCAGAATTACGCTAACCACTTTGACCCAGCCAGCGCCATCGCCGCTAATAAATTGCGCGGCGATCGCCAGGGCGGAAATATTCTGCTCATAGGCTTTCACCGCTTCGTCATGCCCCATCGCCAGGGTGAAGGAAACCGCATAGAAAAATACGGTAACGAACAGGATGCCAAACGCGATATTCATGGCACGCAGCGCTTTATGGCGTGCGACCTCAATAGATTTTTCGCGTGAACGGTAAGAGATCACCATTGGGCTTAACGTCTGGATAAATAAAATCGAGGTCAGCGTAAATGGCAGGGTAATAATGGCGTTTTTAATCAGCAGGGCCATCGGCGGCAGCGCGCCAATGTTATACAGATGCCACATACCCACCATAGAGACGCCCAGCGCCGCCACTACCAGTAGCTTGGTCAGCACCATGCCGGTGGAGATTTTGAACAGTAATTTTTCACCGCGTGAGGAAATCGCGACCAGGATGCAGATCAGCACCAGACCATAAAATGGACTATCGGAAAGTAATCCTTCCGTTACGCCGAAAGTATGCAGATAAGAGGCGCTGTCGTTAGTAATCGCCGTAGAATAGACGAACATCCAGATGACGAGCATTACAAAGTACAGCGCGCCTAATAAAATACCCCAGTTTTTGCCCAGATAGCCGCTGATCACGCTGGGGTAGTCTTTACATTCCGGGGATTCCGCCAGCGTATTAATAAACAGCCGCTGGAACAGGTACATGGCCGGATAACCAATAATAGAAGAGAGTAAAAAGACCCAAAGTCCCATCAGGCCAACCTGGACAGGAAGAAAAACGATCCCTGCGCCGATCGCCATCCCGATACTCATAATGACCCAGCCGGTGTCGGTACTATCAAATTTGATGGCTTCACGCCATTCGCTTTCTGTCATCCCTGCCCGACGCGCCGGGGCTGATGCGTCGAGGATTACGCTGGTATTACTAGCCGATTCCATAAAATTCTCGCTCAATGTGTAGGTAGAGGTTTTTTTTATTTTTCGTGCCGCAGCAAGGCGATATGCAGAACGTGAGGTGCAGGTACTTTCTTGTAATAAGAAAATCATACGCGCACGATAAGAGAAAAACTTACCAATAAAACGCCTGCATTTCTTGTGGGTTAAGAATTCTTTTCTATTTACTATTGGTTTAATGTTGTTATTTTCTCTATTTGACGCATATCACAACAAAAAAGGGCGCACGTTGGTGCGCCCTTTTCTCAGCTTCTGTCTTCTGCGTTATCCCATAGCCTGCTCACTCTGCGCCTGTCGGGCCTATCCACAAACGACTTTAATCGCCAGACCGCCGCGCGACGTCTCGCGATATTTGTCGTTCATGTCTTTACCCGTTTCGTACATGGTTTCGATCACTTTATCGAGCGAAACCCGCGGTTCAGAGGTACGGCGTAGCGCCATTCGCGCCGCATTTACCGCTTTAACGGCGTTAATCGCATTACGTTCAATACAAGGGATTTGTACCTGACCCGCCACCGGGTCACAGGTGAGGCCAAGGTTATGCTCCATCGCAATTTCCGCCGCAATACAGACCTGCGCCGGGCTGCCGCCCAGCAGTTCTGTCAGCCCCGCCGCCGCCATCGAACACGCGACGCCAACCTCACCCTGACACCCCACTTCCGCGCCGGATATCGAGGCGTTCATCTTGTACAGCATGCCAATCGCCCCCGCCGACAGCAGATAGCGGGCGATAGAGTTGGCATTGACCGGACGACGGAATTTGTCGTAATAGGCCAGCACCGCAGGAATAATGCCGCACGCGCCGTTGGTCGGCGCGGTGACCACTCGCCCGCCCGCCGCGTTCTCTTCGCTCACGGCCAGGGCGAACATGTTAATCCAGTCAATGACGTTCATCGGATCGCGGGAGAGATTATCGCTGGAGACCAGCAGACGCCGTAACGCTACCGCGCGGCGTGGAACGTTCAGCGGCCCCGGCAGCACGCCCTCAGTATTCATGCCACGTTCAATTCCGGTCGCCATCACCTGCCAGATGCGGGCAAAGCCAGCGTCAATCTGCTCTTTGCTCCGCAAAGCCAGTTCATTTTGCATCATCAGGCCAGAAACCGAGAGCCCCTGTCTTTCACACAGCGTCAATAGTTCGCTGGCGGAATGAAAATCATACGGCACCGATTTTTCTACGTCGTGCGACTGGCCAAAGCGTTCCTCTTCGACAATAAAGCCGCCGCCAATAGAGTAATACGTTTTGTGTAAAAGCGGCGTTTGTCCGTGCCAGGCGGTAATACGCATACCGTTTTCATGGCACGCCAGGGTTTCAGCGTGAAAGAAAATACTGTCGGCGACGGGAAAATCCACCACATGCGCGCCACCCGCCACCGATAAACGGCTGCTGCGGGCAACCTCCTGGATAAACGCCGGAATGCTATCAATATTGACATCCTGCGGCGTATTGCCCGCCAGGCCCATAATGACGGCGGTATCGGTCGCGTGGCCTTTGCCCGTCAGCGATAGCGATCCGTAAAGATCAACCGTGATGCGCGTCGTTCGCGGCAGGTCGCCGCTGTCGATCAGCCGATCGATAAAACATTTTCCTGCATTCATTGGCCCTACGGTATGGGAGCTTGAAGGTCCAATGCCAATCTTAAAAATATCAAATGCGCTAATCATATCTCCCCCTAAGATTACCGTTCAGTGAAGATCCGTCGCGGGGCGATCCACACGATCGCCCCGTTCACGTTACATCGCCTGAGTAAAGGTGCGCGAAATAACGTCCTGTTGCTGCTCACGAGTCAGCGCATTGAAGCGCACGGCATAGCCGGAAACGCGGATCGTCAGGTTCGGGTAGTTTTCCGGATGTTCAATCGCATCCAGCAACATTTCACGGTTCATCACATTGACGTTCAGATGCTGCCCGCCTTCTACCTGTGCTTCATGATGGAAATAGCCGTCCAGCAGGCCGACAAGATTGGTTTTCCGCACCGCATCTTCTTTCCCGAGCGCCGCAGGCACAATCGAGAAGGTGTATGAAATACCGTCTTTGGCGTAGGTAAACGGCAGTTTCGCCACCGACGTCAGCGAGGCTACCGCCCCTTTGCGGTCACGACCATGCATCGGGTTCGCCCCCGGCGCGAATGGCGTTCCGGCGCGGCGTCCATCCGGCGTATTGCCGGTCTTCTGCCCGTACACGACGTTCGAGGTGATGGTCAAAATGGACTGCGTCGGCACCGCACTGCGATACGTCGGCAACACGCTAATTTTTTGCATAAAGCGTTTCACCAGGTCGCAGGCGATGCTGTCCACGCGCTCATCGTTGTTGCCGTACTGCGGATACTCGCCTTCAATAGCAAAGTCGATGGCAAGGCCATTTTCGTCGCGGATCGGCTTCACCTGAGCGTACCTGATGGCGGACAGGGAATCCGCCGCCACCGACAGTCCGGCGATGCCGCACGCCATCGTCCGATACACATCACGGTCGTGCAGCGCCATCAGCGAAGCTTCATAGCTGTACTTATCGTGCATGTAGTGAATGATGTTCAGCGCGCTAATGTACTGCACCGCCAGCCAGTCCATAAAATGGTCGAGGCTCTCCATTACCGCGTCGTAATCCAGCACCTCATCCGTTAACGGCGCGGTTTTCGGCCCAACCTGGATTTTCAGTTTCTCGTCAACGCCGCCATTGATAGCGTACAGCAACGTTTTGGCAAGGTTGGCGCGCGCGCCGAAGAACTGCATCTGCTTACCGATGACCATCGGGCTGACGCAACAAGCGATGGCGTAATCGTCGCTGTTAAAGTCGGTACGCATTAAATCGTCGTTTTCATACTGCAAAGATGAGGTCACGATGGAGACCTGCGCAGCATATTTTTTGAATGCCACCGGCAACGCTTCTGACCACAGTATGGTCAGGTTCGGCTCCGGCGCTGGCCCCATCGTGTGCAGGGTATGCAGATAACGGAAGGAGTTCTTCGTCACCAGCGTGCGGCCATCAAGCCCCATCCCGCCAATAACTTCGGTGGCCCAGATCGGATCGCCGGAAAAGAGCGAGTCAAATTCCGGCGTGCGCAGGAAGCGCACCATGCGGATCTTCATGATGAAATGGTCGATCAGTTCCTGCGCCTGCTGCTCTGTCAGAAGGCCCGCGTTGAAATCGCGCTCAATGTAGATATCAAGGAACGAGGCGGTTCTTCCCAGCGACATTGCACCGCCATTTTGCGATTTTACCGCCGCCAGATAAGCGAAGTAGAGCCACTGTACCGCTTCCTGCGCGTTCCGCGCCGGGCGGGAGATATCATAGCCGTATTTCGCCGCCATCTCCTGCATTTGCAGCAGCGCGCGACGATGCTCCGCCAACTCCTCACGCAGGCGAATCGTCGCCTCAAGATTCTGTCCCTGCTCCAGATTCGACTGCAGATCGGCGAATTGCAGCTCGCGTTCGCGCACCAGATAACGGATGCCATACAGCGCGACGCGACGATAATCGCCAATAATGCGCCCGCGACCATAACCATCCGGCAAACCGGTTAATACGCCGGATTTACGGCAGCGCAGCATATCCGGCGAGTAAACATCGAATACGCCCTGATTATGGGTTTTCCGCAGGTCGGTAAAGGTATATTCAAAATCGGCGTCCATTTCGCGGCCATAAGCGTGGAATGAACTTTTAATCATGTTAACGCCGCCAAACGGATGCAAAGCGCGTTTAAGCGGCTTATCCGTTTGTAAACCGACGATTTTTTCCAGATCTTTTTCAATATATCCCGCATCGTGCGCGGTAATCGTCGTCGCGATGTTGGTATCGAAATCCACCGGCGCATGGGTCGCGTTCTCGATACGTATTCCCGCCATCACCTTTTCCCACAACGCCGTGGTCGCTGGCGTCGCGTCGGCGAGAAAAGATTCATCCCCCTCATAGGGCGTATAGTTATGCTGAATAAAATCACGGACATTAATTTCTTCTTTCCAGTCCGTACCTTTAAAATCACGCCATGCTTCGGCATACAGCATATCGCTGGTATCGATATTTACCTTCATGAAAAATAATCTCTCTACAGAACAACCGTTAAGTTATGCAAATTCCACTGGTGCTTTCACGTTGCCTAAATGAATGGCATCAAGGGCAATCATTTTCTCTTCATTCGTGGGAATAACAGCGCAAATAACCTGAGAAGGGTTAGCGGAAATAATACGCTCGCCGTGAGAGTTCGGCTGCTTATTCATTTCAACGTCTAACGTAAGCCCCAGTACGCCCAGATGTTCAATTACCAACTGGCGAATTAATACTGAATTTTCACCAATACCACCGGTAAAAATAATGCCATCCAGCCGATGTAACGATGCCGCGTGTCCGGCAATATGACGGGCGATACGGTGGACAAATGTTTTTATCGCTAACCGGGCGCGCTCATGTCCTTCGTGCCAGGCTTTTTCCAGGACTCTAAGGTCGGATGACAACCCGGAGATGCCGAGCAAACCGGACTCTTTATTCACCACTCGCTCCAGATCGCTCAACGTCTGCCCGGTTTCTTTGGCTATCCACGCCATCGCGCCGAAATCAACGTCGCCGCTGCGAGTACCCATCATCAGCCCCTCAAGCGGCGTCATCCCCATTGAGGTATCCACGCTCTGACCATTGCGTACCGCGCAGATAGACGCCCCATTGCCCAGATGCGCGACAATCAGACCCGAGTTTTTTTCATCGAGGTCAAGCAGTTCATACGCGCGCCGCGAAACATAGCGATGCGACGTACCGTGAAAGCCGTAGCGACGCACACCCAGACTGGAAAAATACTCCCACGGCAATCCGTATAAATAGGCTTCCGGCGCCAGCGTCTGGTGGAAACTGGTATCAAATACCGCCACCTGACGCACGGCCGGGAAAAGGCGCCGCGCCGCGTCAATGCCGCTTAAATTAGCGTAATTATGCAGCGGCGCTAAAGGCGATACCCGACGAATATTATCGATAATCTCATCGGTAATAATGACGGACTGCGTAAATAGCTCTCCACCGTGCGCGATACGGTGACCAATTAATGCCACGCTATCCGTTAAATCACGTTTTTCCAGCTCAAAGGCAATGGCTTTTAACGCGTCCTCATAATTAGAGTGCGCGAGGTTTATCGGCTTATCGCCATTAATAGATAAAAAGGCGTTTTCAGTATTCATTCCATCTGCTATTCCCGCCATTAAAACATCACAGGTAGCGACATCCAGTACAGAGAATTTGATAGAAGATGATCCGCAATTAATGACCAGAACGACCGGAAATTCATTCATGTAGTGCCTCCGTCGATGTCAGCCTGCGTCCGCGCCCTGGGGGCGGAATGCAGGCTAAACGTGAGGATTAGAACAATTTATAGACAATATTCAGGATGGTCAGCAGACCAATCAGGGTGACGAACACGTTATCCAGACGACCACGGTACTTCGCCAGCGACGGCGCTTTACGAATGGCGTACATCGGCAGCAGGCATAACAGCGAGGCGATAATCGGCGCGCCCATCGCTTCAATCAGGTCCAGAATGTTCGGGTTTGCGTAAGCTACGACCCAGGTAGACCCCATAATGAAGATCATACTGATGGTATTAAGCTTGCCCATAGAGACTTTGGTTTTATCGCCTTTATAACCAAATTTCAGCACCAGGCCGTTCAGCCCTTCCAGCGTCCCCAGGTAGTGGCCGAAGAAAGATTTGAAAATAGCAACCAGCGCGATGATAGACGCGCCATACTCCAGCACCGTTGCAAAAGTGGATTTTGTCCCCGACAAAGAGGCGAAATGGTTGGCCAGGTAGGAAAGTACCGGAATGTTCTGCGCTTTCGCATCCGCCATGTTCTGCGGGGAGAGCGTAAACAGACAGCTAAAGGCGAAGAACATCACCACGGCGACCATCAGCATACTGGCGCGCGAGATGATCTGTGAACATTTACGCTCGGTAAATTCGCGGCCAAACTCTTTCTCATACTCTTCACGCTTAGACACCACGAAGGAAGAGACGATGGGCGAAAAGTTAAAGGAGAACACCATGATAGAGATGCCCAGCCACACCGTAACCAGTATGCCATCATGCCCGGTCAGCGCGATATTACTGAGATCAACCTGATCGATAACCGCCGAGTTCCAGTAAGGAATCAGCGATAATGAGATTAGCACCAGGCTGGCGATAAACGGCCATACCAGGTAACTCATCACCTTAACCATCAGATCTTTACCAAACCAGATCACAAAGGCCATCAGCAGCAGCAAGAACAGCGCCACGAAACCGCGATTCAACGCTGGCATCTGCAACTGGTTTTCCCAAAACGTCATGAACGTGTTAGTAATGGTGACGCCATAAATCCACAGCAGCGGACAAATCGCAAAGAAGTAAAGGAACGTGATAACTACCCCGCCCGTTTTACCAAAGTGCTCTTCGACCGTTTCCGTAATATTGCCGGACGGATTAGATCCGGATAAACACAGACGCGCCAGCGCCCGGTGACAATAGAACGCAATGGGGTAAGCTAAAACCAGCATCAGCAGAATGGGGATAAGCCCGCCAAACCCGGCGCGGATAGGGAAAAACAGCACCCCGGCGCCAATGGCGGTACCAAATAAACCCAGCGTCCACGTCGTGTCCGATTTACGCCATGACGACTGTTTTGCCTGGCTGGATACAATGCTATCAGTAGTACTCATATCCTATCCTCACGAAAAGATTAAGCGTCAACTAAACCCGTAATTTGTGATACACGAGAAAGATCGATATTGCCGCCAGAAATAATACTGACCGTTTTTCTGTTCTGAATATGGCTATCTAATTTCCCGCTTAATAGTGCGGCGCAGGCCAGTGCGCCAGCGCCTTCAGTAATAACCTTATTGCGCTGAATTAAAGCGATCATGCTGTTACGAATTTCATCTTCGCTAACCAGAACAATGTCATCGACTAATTCACGAACAATTTCATAGGTTAAATTACCCGGGCGGGAGACATCACAACCATCCGCCAGGGTGCCGGTCGTTCGGTGCGCGGTTATTTCGCCAGCGTAATAAGACGCCGCCATACCGTGAACATTTTCGGCCTGTACGCCGATAACTTTAATGGTCGGGTTAATCGATTTAATCGCAATGGCAATACCTGCAATTAAACCGCCGCCGCCAATAGGCACGATGACATTATCGACATCGTACAGATCTTCCATAATTTCCAGACCAATAGTACCCTGTCCGGCAATAACTTTTGGATCGTCGTAAGGCGGAATAAAAATGCGGCCTTCGGTTTCGACAATTTCACTCACCTTAGCAATGGTGTCATTGAAGTTGTCACCGTGGAGCACCACTTCCGCCGAATAATCACAGGTGGCCGCCACTTTTGACTTTGGCGCGCCCTTCGGCATCACGACTTTGCCGTCAATACCCAGCATTGCGCAAGAAAGAGAAACGCCCTGTGCATGATTACCTGCGGAACAGGCCACGACGCCTTTACGTTTTTCCGCCTCCGTTAACGAGCTAAGTTTGTTAAAAGCGCCACGAATTTTAAATGAACCCGTACGCTGCATATTTTCAAACTTGAGAAATATTTCGCCTTTGCAACGTTCACTAAAATAGTTAGAGCGAGGCATTCCCGTTTTATATATCTTCCCCGCCAGTCTTTTTTTCGCTTCGAGGATATCTTCAATTGCAACCGGGAGATCGTATGTAATGTGCATTATAACCTCTTAACCTGGGTATTAAAAATAAGTTACCGTTGCCCACTGTTCAAAAGAAACAGGTGACGTCAATTTCGCTAAATATGTTTATTCCATATCATTTAATTTCTATTAACTGCCTGCGTCTGCATCCATTATATGATGAATATTGCTTAGCCAATTCTACTAATACTGAAGCGGCTTTTTTGATACGATAATTTTTAGACCATACCGCCGCATAACGTGCGACGGGTAACGTGTCTTTTATGGGTATCGTGATAAATTGATTAGAGCCAAAAGGCGTGGTCATATCGCAGGGAATAACAGTTAAGAAATCAGCATTGAGAACAAGATTATATATTGTGACAACGGAATCTGTTTTAACAATGTTTTCGATGCTGATGCCATTTCGTTGTAGAGTGGTGAGTAATTCGCTGTAGTAGCCCATATTCGTTTGCGGCAACACCCACTGTTCGTCTTTTAACGACTCCAGTGTGATGGTGCCGGTGCATGTTCGGGACTTGCTGGCTACCAGGACAAACTCTGATTCAAACAGCGGCTCGACATGCAGATCCTGTAGCTGCATTTCATTACTGAGCGTACCGATAGCAAAGTCCAGCCGCCCGTCGCGCAGGGCCGGCAGGAATGAAGAGAGCTGGGCTTCGTACATGGATACCTGCGCTTTTGGAAATACCTCTTTGAACTTATGAATCATATCGGACATGAAGGTAAAGCCAATCAGCGAAGGAAAACCAAACGAGACGTCGACAACGGTATTGCACGTCATACTGTTCATCTCGTTGATCATGTTTTTCATTTCGCGGGTGATAGATTCAGACCAGGAAAGCAGTACCTGTCCCGCTTCGGTCAACGTAACGCCGGTATTTTTGCGTACAATTAGCTCAACGCCAAAATAGGCCTCAACATCGCTAATGATTTTACTGACGGCGGGTTGGGTTAACCCTAACGATTTTGCGGCAGAACCGATAGAACCACTTCTAATGACTTCCTGAAAGACCACCAAATGCTGTGTTTTAGGGAGAACAAGAGTATTCATATCTACCGCTCTGAAATAACATTGTGAACGGCAGGAAGTGTAGCAAATTAAATCTTAAAGGTTATGTGCGACCACTCACAAATTAACTTACCACAATTTTTACATGGTCTTTATTAAATAAAGAAAACCCATTACTTCAATTAGTTACAAAAACAAAACAGCAACTTAGCCTGATTTCAATCAAAAAATAGGGTCGGGATAACGATATATTATGGCGATAACCAGCCTATTTTATCTCCTATTTTCGACATCCCATGAAGACGATATTTCAATCAATTACGGGACATTTTATCGGCAATTCCAGCGTTAAATTTAAAGCGTAATTTCTCAAATTTAAGTATAAACCGAAGGTAAATGCGCTTAAAAACCGTTACGCGTCACATTTTTTTACCTTATTTGTTTGCAAAGAAACATTTAATAAAATTTTAACCAAAATATTTCATACATTTAATTTTCATTTACAACAAATAATTTACACCACTTTCTTGCTGTTTTTCAGGATGTAATTTTGTGAAAGAAATCGATTGCTTTTCACTTCAACTAAAAAGAGCGCAATCCATAGCGTTTTGTGTTTCTCATCACAAAAACGAATAATATTATGTCACCACGGCTGTCAATTAATTGCCGGATGGTGACGCTGGCGTCTTCTGCAACCTCTATACCCTTCACCGGCCTGATAAGCAAAAACCCGCCGAAGCGGGTTTTATGAAGAGGTGAAACTGACCGATAAGCCGCTTTCTTTCGGGTATAGCGTCGTGGACAGCCATTCATCCTGCCGCCCGGTAAAAGCAAAAACCCGCCGAAGCGGGTTTTATGAAGAAGTGAAACTGACCGATAAGCCGCTTTCTTTTGGGTATAGCGTCGTGGACAGTCACTCATCCTGCCGCCCTGTAAAAGCAAAAACCCGCCGAAGCGGGTTTTATGAAGAAGTGAAACTGACCGATAAGCCGGGTTCTGTCGTGGACAGTCATTCATCTAGGCCAGCAATCGCTCACTGGCTCAAGCAGCCTACCCGGGTTCAGTACGGGCCGTACCTTATGAACCCCTATTTGGCCTTGCTCCGGGTGGAGTTTACCGTGCCACGGACTGTTACCAGCCGCGCGGTGCGCTCTTACCGCACCCTTTCACCCTTACCTGATCCCACTTACGTGGGCCATCGGCGGTTTGCTCTCTGTTGCACTGGTCGTGGGTTTCCCCCCCAGGCGTTACCTGGCACCCTGCCCTATGGAGCCCGGACTTTCCTCCCCTCCGCCCGTCTCCCCGAAAGGACGACGACGAAGCGGCGACTGTCTGGTCAGCTTCGGCGCGCAGTATAGAGGGTTCGCGCGACTTTGTCACCCTGCGCTGCGCATTCCTATCGCCAGAGCGGCAGCAACATTTCTGGATGCCCGATAAATATTGTCAAAAGCGCCCCGAAAAGCCTCCTCCAGCGTCACGATGCGCGTGAGTACGCTAAAGACAGCGTCGATGCCATAGTGATGCACTATCCCTACATCGTGCGTCAGGCTGCCGGCAATGCCAATCACTGGCTTATGATATTTTTTCGCCACATTCGCGACGCCAATCGGCACTTTACCGCGAATACTTTGGCTATCAATCCGTCCTTCTCCCGTCACCACCAGCGTACAGTCGTGGATATGCTCCTCCAGGTTCAGTGCCGCCGTGACAATTTCGATCCCGCTGCGTAATTCCGCACCGAGAAAAGCCATTAACGCCGCCCCCATACCGCCTGCCGCGCCTGCGCCGGGCGCCGCCTTTACGTCGACATTCAGCGATTTTTTTATGATGTCGGCATAGTGAGCAAGATTTCTGTCCAGCTCAACAATGTTCTCTTCGGTCGCGCCTTTCTGCGGCCCAAAAATTCGTGATGCGCCGTTGTCGCCGATCAGAGGATTAGAGACATCGCAAGCGACACGAATAGCACAGAGTTTTAAACGGGGATCGAGCTCTGAAATATCAATGTCGCTTAGACAATGAAGGCTTCCGCCACCGTAACCGATATCCGCGCCGTTTGCATCGCGCAGTTTTGCGCCTAACGCCTGCATCATCCCTGCGCCGCCGTCATTTGTCGCGCTGCCGCCAATGCCGATAATGATATTGCTTGCGCCGCTTTCCAGCGCCTGCAATATCAGCTCCCCCGTTCCCCGCGAGGTAGTAATCAAAGGGTTGCGTTTTTCTGGCGGAACCAGCGCCAGTCCGCTGGCCGCCGCCATTTCAATAAACGCGGTTTTACCATCCCCGGACATTCCCCAGCAGGCTTTCACTTTTTCACCCAACGGCCCGGTCACCCATGCGGCGCGTTCAACGCCCTGCGTCGCGGCAATCATGGCTTCGACCGTTCCTTCACCGCCATCGGCAACCGGAACAGAGACATATTGCGCATCGGGGAAAATTTCCCGAAATCCTTTTTCTATCGCCTGCGCTACCTCGGCGGCAGAAAGGCTTTCTTTGTAGGAGTCGGGGGCAATTACGATTTTCATAGTGGTAGCCTGTTACTGCACAACGCCGGATGGCGTTTCACTTATCCAGCCTGAAATTCAGGCCCGGATCGCTACACGCCATCCGGGCACAACGTCGTTAGCGAGTGACTTCCACTTTCGCCAGTTTTTCGTAGTAGCACGCCAGCGCGCTATGGTCGTCATTACCGTGTCCATCCGCGCGTAACGCCTGCATCATTTCCATAACGGCGGCGGTCAGCGGGAGCTGCGCGCCAACGCCGTGGGAGGTATCCAGCGCATTCGCCAGATCTTTAATGTGCAGATCGATACGGAAACCTGGTTTAAAGTTTCGGTCCATGACCATCGGCGCTTTCGCATCCAGTACCGTGCTGCCAGCCAGACCGCCGCGAATCGCCTGATAGACCAGATCCGGGTTGACGCCCGCTTTAGTCGCCAGCGTCAGCGCTTCAGACATGGCGGCGATATTCAACGCCACGATCACCTGGTTAGCCAGTTTTGTGACGTTGCCTGCGCCGATATCGCCGGTATGCACCACGGAACCCGCCATCGCTTTCATCAGGTCGTAGTACTTGTCGAAAATGGCTTTATCGCCCCCCACCATCACCGACAGCGTGCCATCAATCGCCTTCGGCTCGCCGCCGCTGACCGGCGCATCCAACATCTCAACGCCCTTCGCCTTCAGCGCATCGCTGATTTCACGGCTTGCCAGCGGCGCGATAGAACTCATATCAATCAATACGGTTCCCGGCTTCGCGCCTTCGATGATACCGTTCTCGCCCAGCGCAACCTCTTTCACATGCGGAGAGTTAGGCAGCATCGTGATGATGACGTCACACTGTTCAGCGATCGCCTTCGCCGTAGAGGCCGTTTCCGCGCCTGCGGCAATGACGTCGGCAATCGCTTCAGGATTACGATCGGACACCACCAGCGAATACCCTGCTTTCAGTAAGTTTTTGCTCATGGGCTTACCCATGATGCCTAAGCCAATAAAGCCAACTTTCATCGTCATAGCGTTCTCTCTTTCCATACCAGGATTATTTTTTAAAGGTGTCGGCAAGCTTCTGCGTGCTGGCGCGGAATGCGCCTAAATCGCTGCCAACGGCGACAAAGGTCGCGCCCCATTCCAGATAACGGCGGGCATCCGCCTCTACCGGCGCCAGAATGCCGCACGGTTTACCGTGCGCTTTAGCGCGGGCGAAAATATGTTGAATCGTCTGCTGCACGTCAGGGTGAGAAGCATTGCCGAGATGACCCAGCGCGGCGGCCAGATCGCTTGGGCCGACAAAAATGCCATCAACGCCTTCCGTTGCGGCGATGGCATCAACATTGTCGACACCCAACTGGCTTTCGATTTGAACAATAATGGTGATGTTTTTGTTCGACTGCGCAAAGTAATCAGGCACCGTACCGAACATATTCGCGCGGTGAGAAACGGAGACGCCGCGAATGCCTTCCGGCGGGTAACGCGTCGAGGCGACGGCGCGAGCCGCTTCCTCTTGCGTTTCAACAAAGGGGATCAGGAAGTTATAAAACCCAATATCCAGCATCCGTTTGATAATGACCGGTTCATTGGTTGGCACACGTACTACAGGCGCGCTGGCGCTGCCTTTCAATGCCATTAACTGCGGAATTAAGGTGGTCACATCGTTCGGCGCATGTTCGCCATCCAGCACCAGCCAGTCAAATCCCGCCAGACCGAGAACTTCGGTGGTGATTGGGCTTGCCAGTGCAGACCAGCAGCCAATCTGCACCTGTTGCGCCGCCAGCGCCGCTTTAAACTTATTCGGGAAAATAGCGTTATTCATCGCTTATACCTTCGCTTATTTCTTTAATTCTCTACATGTGATGCCGCCACCATAACTTATAGCAACGACAATAAAATGCTTATCTGAAATCAGAATGGGTCTCCGCATTCTATTTCTAATGTGGTACACATCCTGTAGCACAATATACCGTTCTGATATCTTTATCGTCTTTTATTATTATCATGGTATTTTCAAATAACTCGTCAGATACACTGAATTCGCCATTCAGTATAAACAGCCTATGGCGGATAATCATTGTGCAAACGCTCATTAAAAAGGGATTGTTTAACGCTTATTTTTGAGCATACGCCCATGATACTGGGCGCTAATGCACACATTTACGCTTTACCCGGCCTGCATAAAAAATTTCATAATTTGCGGTGATCTGGATCACATTCTTATATTTATACTCCTGTCATTCTTATTTCATTATGCATGAACTTTATTTCTTATATTGAGATTTAACGATTTAACCATAACCAAAATAGATAATCCTATTTCTATCATCCAGGCTGGAGAATGTTGAACAATGGCCAATATCGAAATTCGCCAGGAATCGCCATCGGCGTTTTATATAAAAGTACATGAAACCGATAATGTCGCAATTATTGTTAATGACCACGGTCTTAAAGCAGGAACACGTTTTCCGGATGGCCTGGAACTGACTGAACATATTCCGCAAGGCCATAAAGTCGCTCTGACGGATATCCCCGCTCACGGCGAAATCATCCGTTATGGCGAAGTCATCGGTTATGCGGTACGCAACATCCCGCGCGGAAGCTGGATCGACGAGTCGCTGGTTGAACTGCCAAAAGCGCCGCCGCTGAATACGCTACCGCTGGCGACCAAAGTACCGGAACCGCTGCCGCCGCTGGAAGGCTACACGTTTGAGGGCTATCGTAACGCCGATGGCAGCGTCGGCACCAAAAATCTGCTTGGCATTACCACCAGCGTGCACTGTGTGGCGGGCGTGGTCGATTATGTGGTGAAAGTAATTGAGCGCGATCTGCTGCCCAAATACCCGAATGTCGATGGCGTTGTAGGGCTAAACCATCTGTACGGCTGCGGCGTGGCAATCAACGCGCCGGCGGCGGTCGTGCCGATTCGCACAATTCATAACATCGCGCTCAACCCCAATTTTGGCGGCGAAGTGATGGTGATTGGCCTCGGTTGCGAAAAACTGCAGCCGGAACGACTGCTGGAAGGCACCGAGGATGTCCCCGCCATCGCCGTTGAAAGCGCCAGTATTGTGCGTTTACAGGACGAGCAGCATGTCGGCTTTAAATCAATGGTCGACGATATTTTGCAGGTCGCCGAACGCCATCTGACGAAACTGAACCAGCGCCAGCGCGAAACCTGCCCGGCCTCCGAGCTGGTCGTCGGGATGCAGTGTGGCGGCAGCGATGCGTTTTCCGGCGTCACGGCAAACCCGGCGGTGGGTTATGCTTCCGATCTGCTGGTACGCTGCGGCGCGACCGTCATGTTCTCGGAGGTCACCGAAGTGCGCGATGCCATTCATCTTCTGACGCCGCGCGCCATCAACGAAGCCGTGGGTAAACGCCTGCTGGATGAAATGGCCTGGTACGATAACTACCTTGATATGGGGAAAACCGATCGCAGCGCTAACCCGTCCCCTGGCAACAAAAAAGGCGGCCTGGCGAACGTCGTGGAAAAAGCGTTGGGCTCTATCGCTAAATCGGGTAAGAGCGCCATTGTCGAAGTATTGTCGCCGGGCCAGCGCCCCACCAAACGCGGCCTGATTTACGCCGCGACGCCCGCCAGCGATTTCGTCTGCGGCACGCAGCAGGTCGCTTCCGGCATTACCGTACAGGTCTTTACCACCGGACGCGGCACGCCTTACGGGCTGATGGCGGTGCCGGTCATTAAAATGGCGACGCGTACCGAGCTGGCGAACCGCTGGTATGACTTAATGGATATCAATGCAGGCACCATCGCCACGGGTGAAGAGACAATCGAAGATGTGGGCTGGAAGCTGTTTCACTTTATTCTCGATGTCGCCAGCGGCCGGAAAAAGACTTTCTCGGACCAGTGGGGATTGCATAACCAGCTGGCGATATTTAACCCGGCGCCAGTGACCTGATCCAGTCAGTACCCTTCTCCGACCAGGGTATAACCGCATAATCTGTAGACCGGGTAAGCGCCAGCGCTACCCGGTATTTTTTCGCCCTTAGTCTGTAGCCTGAAGTATGTCTGCCCGACATGCTTTTTTTACGCCTTACTTTCGATAACTTCCATTTTATTTCGAAACTTTCATTTATCAGATCGAAATCACAAAAAAACATTCCGAAAGCCTATAAATTCTTTCACAGAAAACAAACGAAAGATTTCGGAGGAAGGATGTTTATCATTTCAGGCAGAACAATGCTAAAGAAGGCGCAGCAGGAAGGTTATGCTGTGCCGGCGTTTAACATCCACAACCTGGAGACATTGCAAGTGGTGGTGGAAACCGCCGCAGAATTGCGCTCTCCGCTGATTGTCGCCGGTACGCCAGGCACCTTTAGCTATGCAGGCGTCGGTAATATCGTGGCTATCGCCGCAGAACTGGCGAAAAGCTGGAACCATCCTCTCGCGGTACATCTCGATCATCATGAAAAACTGGCCGACATCAAAATGAAAGTCGCCGCTGGGGTACGCTCGGTCATGATCGACGGGTCGCATTTCCCCTTTGCCGACAATATTGCGCTGGTGAAAAGCGTGGTTGATTACTGTCATCGCTACGATGTCAGCGTTGAAGCTGAACTTGGGCGTCTCGGCGGGCAGGAAGACGATCTTATCGTTGACGGTAAAGATGCGCTTTATACCCATCCGGAACAGGCCCGGGAATTTGTAGAAAAAACGGGTATCGACTCGTTAGCCATTGCTATCGGCACCGCTCATGGCCTCTACACCGCTGAACCAAAACTTGATTTTGAACGACTGACGGAAATTCGTCAGCGGGTTGATGTCCCCTTAGTCCTTCACGGCGCCTCTGGCCTGCCGACCCGCGATATTACCCGCGCTATTTCGCTGGGCATCTGCAAAGTTAACGTCGCCACCGAGCTAAAAATCGCCTTTTCCGGCGCGCTTAAAAACTATTTAACGCAACACGCAGAGGCCAGCGATCCCCGCCATTACATGATCCCGGCGAAAGCGGCCATGAAAGAGGTTGTACGTAAAGTGATTGCCGACTGCGGTTGTGAAGGGAAGCTCTAAAGCCCCCGGATTTAGCACGGCAAAGGGCGTTTTCATAGCTGGATCACGAAAGCCATTATTATCCTTTGCCTTCAAACCAAAAATATTATGAAGATAAACAAAAGATATCGGAGCCAGAAGTGAAAGAAATAATTTCTCGTCACAAAGCAGGGGAACAGATAGGGATCTGTTCCGTATGTTCAGCACACCCGCTGGTGATTGAATCCGCATTACGTTTTGATCTGAATAGCGGGAACAAAGTTCTGATCGAAGCGACCTCTAACCAGGTTAATCAGTTTGGCGGTTATACCGGCATGAAACCGGCTGACTTTCGTGATTTTGTCTATGGCATCGCCCAGGAAGTGGGTTTTCCACGAGAACGGCTTATTTTAGGCGGCGATCACCTGGGACCTAACTGCTGGCAAAACGAACCTGCAGATACGGCGATGGAAAAATCCGTCGAACTCATTAAGGCTTACGTCGCTGCCGGGTTTAGCAAAATCCATCTTGATGCCTCTATGTCCTGCGCTGACGACCCGACGCCGCTGGACCCAATGGTTGTCGCTAAACGCGCCGCCCTGCTTTGCCAGGCAGCGGAAACGACGGCGACCGACGAACAAAAACGCCATTTAACCTATGTTATCGGCACTGAAGTTCCGGTTCCTGGCGGGGAAGCCAGCGCCATTAACGCCGTGCATGTTACCCGCGAACAGGATGCGGCCCGCACGCTGCAAACGCATCAGGCTGCTTTTCGCGCCCTGGGGCTGGAGGAGGCATTGAACCGGGTTATCGCGATTGTCGTACAGCCGGGCGTTGAATTTGATCATACCCAGATTATTCATTATCAGCCGCAGGCGGCACAGGCGCTCTCCGCATGGATAAAAGAAACGCCGATGGTCTATGAAGCGCATTCGACTGATTATCAGACGCGACAGGCCTACCGTGCGCTGGTACGCGATCATTACGCCATTCTGAAGGTCGGCCCGGCGCTCACTTTCGCGCTGCGCGAAGCCATTTTCGCACTTGCGCAAATGGAAAACGAGCTGATCTCCCCGGAACAACGTAGTCGGGTACTGGAGGTCATTGATGAAGTTATGCTAAACGAGCCAGGCTACTGGAAAAAATACTACCGTCCAACCTGGAGCCAGGCGATGGTCGACATCCACTTTAGTTTGTCTGACCGTATTCGCTATTACTGGCCGCACCCGCGTATTCGTCAAAGCGTAGAGAAGTTAATCGCCAATCTGAACAACGTCACATTGCCGCTGGGATTAATTAGCCAGTTTATGCCCGTACAGTTTGAACGCCTGTCTGAGGGCGTGCTCCCCCCCACGCCGCATAACCTGATTATTGACAAAATTCAGGATGTTCTGCGCGCTTATCGCTTCGGTTGCACGCCGGATGCCGCCTGAATAATGGAGAATTTATGAGCCAACTATTTGTCCGAACCGGAATCACATTCGACTCGAGCCAACAGGCGCTGGCGCACATTGGCAAAGAGATGCTGGCGAAAGGCGTGGTACATGATAGTTATCCGCAGGCGCTGGTGGAACGTGAAGCGTCTTTTCCTACCGGCATTGCGCTGGAGCGTCACGCCGTCGCTATCCCTCATTGCGAGGCGGTTCATGCGAAATCACCCGCTATCTATCTGATTCGTCCAGATAAGCCGGTCATGTTTCAACAGGCGGATGATGACGAAGAGATTGCCGTTTCGTTAATCATCGCCTTAATCGTTGAAAACCCGGCGGCACAGCTAAAACTTCTGCGCCGCCTGTTTAGTGAGCTACAGAACCCAAGCACCCTCGATGCCCTGTTAAGCGCGCCGGATGCCGAACTGGCGATACGCTTTCAGGAAACCATCCTTGAGCCTGAGCAATGCGTCCAGGTTTGATAATAAATTGATAATAATGAGGAATACCCTATGAAACGTAAAGTAATTGTGGCCTGTGGTGGTGCGGTTGCAACCTCAACGATGGCTGCGGAAGAAATTAAAGAGCTGTGTGATGCCAACCATATTGAGCTCGACTTAGTGCAATGCCGGGTCACCGAAATCGAAACCTATATGGACGGCGCCGATCTTATCTGTACCACTGCCAGGGTCGATCGCGCCTTTGGCGATATTCCCGTCGTTCACGGTATGCCTTTTGTTTCCGGCGTGGGTATTGAAGCATTACAGCAAAAAATTCTGTCCATTCTCATGGGGTAACGTATGTTTAGCGAAATAATGCGTTATATCCTCGACTTAGGCCCAACGGTGATGTTGCCTCTGGTGATCATCGTGTTCTCTAAACTGCTGGGAATGAAGCTTGGGGATTGTTTTAAATCGGGTTTGCATATTGGTATCGGCTTCGTGGGTATTGGTCTGGTCATCGGCCTGATGCTGGATTCTATCGGCCCCGCGGCGAAAGCCATGGCGGAACATTTCCAAATCAATCTCCACGTTATTGACGTCGGCTGGCCAGGTTCATCGCCCATGACCTGGGCGTCACAAATCGCGCTGGTCGCGATCCCTGTCGCCATCGGGGTTAACGTCCTGATGCTGGTGACCCGCATGACCCGCGTGGTGAATGTCGATATCTGGAATATCTGGCACATGACCTTCACGGGCGCCATGCTGCATCTGGCGACCGGTTCATACTGGCTGGGGATTCTGGGCGTTGTGGTTCATGCCGCCTTTGTCTACAAACTGGGGGACTGGTTTGCCAAAGATACCCGAGACTATTTTGGCCTCGAGGGGATTGCAATCCCACACGGCTCATCCGCGTACCTGGGCCCCGTGGCGGTGCTCGTTGATACCATTATCGAAAAAATTCCGGGTCTCAATCGTATTCACTTTAGCGCAGACGATGTCCAGAAACGCTTCGGACCGTTTGGCGAGCCGGTGACTGTCGGCTTCGTGATGGGGCTGGTGATTGGTGTACTGGCAGGCTACGACGCCAAAGCCGTTCTGCAACTGGCGGTCAAAACCGCAGCGGTGATGCTGCTTATGCCACGCGTCATTAAACCTATTATGGATGGCCTAACGCCTATCGCCAAACATGCGCGTAAACGTCTACAGGCCAAATTTGGCGGGCAGGAGTTCCTGATAGGCCTTGATCCAGCGCTACTGCTCGGTCATACCTCTGTTGTCTCCGCGAGCCTGATATTCATTCCGCTGACCATCCTGATTGCCGTCTTAGTACCGGGGAACCAGGTGCTGCCGTTCGGCGACCTCGCCACCATCGGTTTCTTTATTGCGATGGCGGTCGCGGTACACCAGGGCAACCTGTTCCGCACGCTGATTTCAGGTGTCATTATCATGGGTATGATAGCCACCCAGACGATTGGCCTGCATACCCAACTGGCTGCCAATGCCGGAGCGCTAAAAGCAGGCGGACAAGTCGCCTCGCTGGATCAGGGCGGTTCTCCCATCACCTGGCTGCTGATTCAACTTTTTACCTGGCAGAATATCGTCGGCTTCGCCGTCATTGCCATTATCTATCTGGCCGGCGTACTGCTGACCTGGCGTCGCGCCCGACAGTTTGTCGCGGCTGAGAAAGCCACGGCGCTACAGCAAAGTCAAATCGCCTCTTAATTTTAGGGGAGCAATCGCTCCCCTCACCTTCCTGGAGAATGTTATGAAATCAGTGGTTATTCACGCTGAGGGAGACGTGCGCGTTGAAGAACGCCCCTTACCACAACTGCAAGCCGAGGACGATGTGTTGGTCAAAGTCGTTAGCTCAGGGCTTTGCGGGTCAGATATCCCGCGTATTTTCGCGCAGGGCGCCCATTATTATCCTATTACGTTAGGTCATGAATTCAGCGGCTACGTTGAATCCTACGGCACAGGCGTAACGGATATGCAGCCCGGCGATGCCGTCGCTTGTGTCCCGCTTCTTCCCTGCTTTCACTGTCCGCAATGCGAACGCGGTTACTTTTCTTTATGCAAACAGTATCAGTTTGTAGGATCGCGCAGCGAAGGCGGTAATGCGGAATATGTGGTGGTCAAACGGGCCAATCTTTTCCGCTTGCCGTCTGATATGCCGATTGAAGATGGCGCGTTTATCGAACCGATTACCGTGGGCTTACACGCCTTTCATCTGGCGCAGGGCTGCGAGGGGAAAAACGTAATTATCGTTGGTGCCGGGACAATTGGCCTGCTGGCCTTACAGTGCGCGCGGGAACTGGGCGCGCGAAGCGTAACGGCGATTGATATCAATCCGCAGAAACTGGAACTTGCGAAAGCGCTCGGCGCAACGCATACCTGTAATAGCCGGGAAATGACCGCCGACGACATCCAGACCGCGTTGTCCGACATTCAGTTTGATCAACTGGTTCTCGAAACGGCAGGAACTCCCCAGACCGTCTCGCTGGCTATCGATATCGCCGGGCCGCGCGCGCAACTGGCGCTGGTGGGGACGTTACATCACGATCTCACCCTGACAACGCGTACATTCGGGCTAATTTTGCGTAAAGAGCTCACGCTCCTCGGCAGTTGGATGAACTACTCCGCGCCATGGCCAGGAGAAGAATGGGAAACCGCAGCGCGCCTGTTGGCTGAAAAACGTCTTCAACTGACCCCTCTCATTGCCCATCGCGGCGATGCGGAAAGCTTTGCAGAAGCAGTCAAAGCGCTTAATGGCGCGCCCATGCAGGGCAAAATCTTACTTCAACTTTCCTGATGGTACGAGCCAGCAACCTGCGCTGGCTCACATTTCCTTTCGAAATTTAGCGTTCACCTTTCGCAATCCTTCGTTTAAACTAGTTACAGTTAATTATCAGGCAAATCAATATGAACTCATTTGAGCGAAGAAATAAAATTGTCGACCTGATTAATACGCAAGGCAGCGTGCTGGTGATGGACCTTTCAAATACCTTTGGTATTTCTGAAGTGACTATCCGTGCTGACCTGCGTCTGCTGGAAGAGAAAGGCCTTGTCACCCGTTTTCATGGCGGCGCGGCAAAACCGGGAAGTCATCTGGCGGAAGGCGACAATCAGGAAGTCATTCTGGAAGATCGGTATCAACTCGCCAGCGATCCGAAAAAGCGGATTGCCCAGGCGGCTGCGGCAATGGTTGAAGAAGGAATGACCATCATTCTGGATAGCGGGAGCACAACATTACTGATTGCGGAAGCGCTCGCGCGAAAAAGCAATATTACGGTGATCACTAACAGCTTGCCTGCCGCTTTTACGCTATCAGAAAATAAAGATCTCACGCTGGTGGTTTGCGGCGGTACGGTACGGCATAAAACCCACTCAATGCACGGCACGATTGCGGAACGATCGCTACACGGCATCAGCGCCGATGTCATGTTTGTCGGGGCGGATGGTATTGATGCGACAAACGGTATTACCACGTTTAACGAAGGTTATTCCATTAGCGGCGTCATGGCGGCGGCGGCACACAAAGTTATCGCGGTACTGGACGCGACCAAATTTAACCGTCGCGGCTTTAACCAGGTATTGCCGATGGACAAGATCGACTGTGTGATAACCGATGACACTATCAGCAAACAGGATAAAGCGGCATTAGCGAAAACAGGCGTGGAACTAATGATCGTCTAAAAAGGAGTCGGTTATGCGTTGCTGATCGCGAGAGTAAGCCCGAAGGAAAGGCCCGGCCCGCTATCACCGCCCAATGCCCCCATCAATTTACCCACATCAATCACCTGATTGAGTATTAACGCGATGGCGATAAAAGGCGGTTCCCGGGCGCTCGCTTTTACTCTTCCTGCTGCTCCAGCGCGTACTTATACAGCGCATTTTTCTTCACGCCGTGAATTTCTGCTGCCAGCGCCGCCGCTTTTTTCAGCGGCAGTTCTGCCTGTAGCAGCGCCAGCGTGCGCAGCGCGTCGGCGGGCAGGTCGTCTTCTTGCGCTTTATGGCCTTCGACAATCAGCACCATTTCGCCTTTGCGGCGGTTTTCATCTTCTTTGACCCACGCCAGCAGCTCGCCGACCGGCGCGCCGTGAATGGTTTCCCAGGTTTTGGTCAGCTCACGCGCCAGCACCACGTAGCGGGATTCGCCCCACACGTCCACCATATCTTCCAGGCTATCCAGCAGACGATGGGTGGACTCATAAAAAATCAGCGTTCGCGGCTCCGCTTCAACCGCCTTCAGCGCATCACGGCGACCTTTGGATTTCGCCGGTAAAAAGCCTTCATAGCAGAAACGGTCGGATGGCAGGCCAGCGGCGCTCAGGGCGGCAATCGCCGCACACGGCCCCGGTAGCGGCACCACGCGAATCCCCGCTTCGCGACAAGTACGCACCAGATGGTAGCCCGGATCGTTAATCAGCGGCGTACCGGCGTCGGAAACCAGCGCAATGTTCTGCCCTTCTTTTAGCTTCGCGACCAGCGTTTCCGCTTTTTGTTGTTCGTTATGGTCATGCAACGCGAACAGCCGGGCGTTAATCGCGAAATGTTGCAGTAATAAACCGGTATGACGAGTGTCTTCAGCGGCAATTAAATCAACGGCTTGTAAAACTTCGAGCGCGCGTTGAGTAATATCAGCCAAATTCCCGATAGGAGTAGGTACAATAAAGAGTTGGCCCTGAGAATTATCCGCCGATTCGTTTTGTTTCATTGTGTCGTCCGTATTGCCGATTTAATATTGAGCATTGCGTAAAAAAATATCACTGGATACAGTATGGTACCCTCAACATTTTCTCGTTTGAACGCCGCGCGCGCGCTGCCTGTCGTCCTGGCTGCGCTACTTTTCGCCGGGTGCGGCACCCAGGCGCCAGATCAAAGCGCAGCCTATATGCAGGGTTCAGCGCAAGCTGACTCCGCCTTTTACCTGCATCAGATGCAGCAAAGCGCAGATGATAGCAAGACCAACTGGCAATTACTCGCCATTCATGCACTGCTGAAAGAAGGAAAAAGCCAGCAGGCCGTCGACCTGTTCAACCAACTCCCGCAAAATCTGAACGATGCCCAGCGTCGCGAACAGTCTTTATTAGCGGTAGAGATCAAACTGGCGCAAAAAGATGTCGCAGGCGCGCAGGCCTTGCTGGATAAACTAAAACCCGCCGACTTTGCGCCACATCAGCAAGCACGTTACTGGCAGGCGCAGATCATTGCCAGCCAGGGACGCCCGTCGCTTACCCTGTTGCGGGCGTTAATCGCCCAGGAACCGCTACTGGCGGCGAAAGATAAACAAAAAAATATCGACGCCACCTGGCAGGCGCTCTCCGCCATGACGCCGGATCAGGCCAGGACGCTGGTTATCAACGCCGATGAAAATGTGCTTCAGGGCTGGCTGGATCTGCAACGCGTCTGGTTTGACAACCGCAACGATCCAGACATGCTGAAAGCTGGGATCGCCGACTGGCAAAAACGCTACCCGCAAAATCCGGGGGCGAAAATGCTGCCGACGCAGCTCGTCAATGTGCAACGTTTTAAACCAGCTTCCACCAGCAAAATCGCTCTGCTGCTGCCGCTGAACGGTCAGGCTGCCGTGTTTGGCCGTACCATCCAGCAAGGTTTCGAAGCCGCGAAAAACCTCGGCACCCAGGCGGTAGAGATGCAGCCTGCCGCCGCGCCTGATGCGCCAGTAGAACCTGGCGTGGAGGAGACGCAGCCACAAATGACCAACGGCGTCGCCAGTCCGTCGCAGGCCTCGGTGAGCGATCTGACTGATGACGCTCCATCCCAGTCCGCTACGCCAGTCAGCGCGCCACAAACTCCCCCTGCTACAGCAAGCGCGCCGGCGGATCCCTCCGCTGAATTAAAAATCTACGATACCTCTTCCCAGCCGTTGGATCAGGTGCTCGCTCAGGTTCAGCAAGACGGCGCCAGTATCGTGGTCGGGCCGCTGTTGAAAAACAATGTGGAAGCGCTGATGAAAAGCAACACGCCGCTCAACGTGCTGGCGCTCAACCAGCCGGAAACTGTACGTAGCTTCCCTAATATCTGCTATTTCGCGCTCTCTCCTGAAGATGAAGCCCGTGACGCGGCGCATCATATTTATGACCAGGGCAAGCAGTCGCCGCTGCTGTTGATCCCACGCAGCGCGCTTGGCGATCGCGTGGCGAACGCCTTCACCCAGGAGTGGCAAAAACTGGGCGGCGGCATCGTGTTACAGCAAAAATTCGGCTCCGTAGCCGAGCTGAAAATGGGCGTGAACGGCGGCGCGGGTATCGCGTTGACGGGCAGTCCGGTCGCCGCCAGCGTGCCTGCGCAGCCTGGCGTCACCATTGGCGGTCTGACCATCCCTGCGCCGCCGACCGACGCGCAAATCACCGGCGGCGGACGCGTAGACGCGGTCTATATTCTGGCTACGCCGGAAGAGATTGGCTTTATCAAACCGATGATCGCCATGCGTAACGGCACCCAGAGCGGCGCGACGCTGTATGCCAGCTCCCGTAGCGCGCAAGGCACCTCCGGCCCCGACTTCCGTCTGGAGATGGAAGGTTTACAATACAGTGAAATTCCTATGCTGGCAGGCGGCAATATGCCGTTGATGCAGCAGGCGCTGAGCGCTGTACATAACGACTATTCTCTGGCGCGGATGTACGCCATGGGCGTGGATGCCTGGACGCTGGCGAACCACTTTTCGCAGATGCGTCAGGTGCAGGGGTTTGAGATCAATGGTAATACCGGCGCATTAACTGCCAGCCCGGATTGTGTGATTAACAGGAAGTTATCATGGCTCAAATACCAGCAAGGGGAGATTGTTCCCGCCAGCTAACGCGTAAACAGGCTGGCGACGCGTGGGAAGCTGCCGCGCGTCGCTGGCTGGAAAGCAAAGGACTGCGGTTTATCGCCGCCAACGTGCGCGAGCGCGGCGGCGAAATCGATCTGATCATGCGCGACGGAAAAACGACGGTTTTTGTTGAGGTCCGCTATCGGCGCTCCGGGCTTTATGGCGGCGCGGCGGCTAGTGTGACTCGCAGCAAGCAACACAAATTATTACATACTGCCCGCTTGTGGCTCGCCCGCCAGAATGGGAGTTTTGATACTGTGGATTGTCGGTTCGATGTGTTAGCCTTCACCGGAAATGAGATTGAGTGGTTTCGGGATGCGTTTAACGACCACTCATAATTGAAGATTTTAAGGATTAGCGTGCTCGAAAGAATCAAAGTTTGCTTTACAGAAAGCATTCAAACTCAAATTGCTGCGGCGGAAGCGCTTCCGGATGCCATTTCCCGCGCCGCCATGACGCTGGTTCATTCCCTGCTTAACGGCAACAAAATCCTCTGTTGTGGAAACGGGACGTCCGCGGCCAACGCACAGCATTTTGCTGCCAGCATGATTAACCGCTTTGAAACGGAGCGACCCAGTTTACCCGCCATTGCACTAAATACCGATAATGTGGTCTTAACTGCGATCGCTAACGATCGCCTGCACGATGAAGTTTATGCAAAACAAGTCCGGGCGCTGGGACATGCAGGCGATGTTTTATTGGCGATCTCTACGCGTGGTAATAGTCGCGATATCGTAAAAGCCGTTGAAGCAGCCGTCACACGTGACATGACCATTGTGGCGCTAACCGGGTATGACGGGGGCGAGCTGGCCGGACTATTAGGGCCGCAGGATGTCGAAATTCGTATCCCTTCACACCACAGCGCGCGCATTCAGGAAATGCATATGCTGACGGTAAACTGCCTGTGCGATTTGATCGATAACACGCTTTTTCCTCACCAGGATGATTAAGGAGTACACATGAAGGCATTTTCGCCGCTCGCAGTCCTTATTTCTGCGTTGCTATTGCAAGGTTGCGTCGCCGCCGCGGTAGTGGGTACGGCAGCCGTCGGCACCAAAGCCGCAACCGACCCGCGTAGCGTGGGCACCCAGGTGGATGACGGAACGCTGGAACTGCGTGTCAGCAGCGCACTGTCGAAAGATGAGCAAATCAAAAAAGAGACGCGCATCAATGTCACGGCTTATCAGGGCAAAGTTTTGTTAGTGGGCCAGTCGCCAAACAGCGAACTCTCCGCACGCGCTAAACAGATAGCGATGGGCGTTGAAGGCACCACCGAGGTCTATAACGAGATTCGCCAGGGTCAGCCTATCGGCCTGGGGACCGCCTCTAACGATACCTGGATCACCACGAAAGTTCGTTCACAGCTACTGACCAGCGATCAGGTAAAATCGTCAAATGTGAAAGTTACCACCGAAAATGGCGAAGTATTCCTGCTGGGCCTGGTGACTGAACGTGAAGGAAAAGCGGCAGCGGACATCGCCAGCCGGGTGAGCGGCGTGAAACGCGTGACCACCGCCTTTACGTATATTAAGTAACCGGTGTGCCGGGTGGCGATAAGAATGTGTAAACCGCGTCGCCATCCGGTAAATCATCCGGCTTCGCTACTCCGCTTTTTCCCGCAGTTGCGATGAGGTCAGAATCGTCACGCCTTCTTGTGCTGGCGCCAGCGCTTCCGCCAGCATGGCCCGCGCCACATCCCGCGCATCAATCGATTTCCAGTTTCCTGGCAACAGCCGGAATAGCGGAGCGAAAAGCGTTTCATTCACCCGCCGCGTTGTTCTGTCGCCGAGCAGCATAGAAGGCCGGGCAATCGTCAAACGAGGCCAATTTTGCGCGATTAACGCCTCTTCCATTTCTCCTTTCACCCGATTGTAGAAAAACGGAGAGTGCGCGTTTGCTCCCATTGCGCTGACCACCAACATGTGCTGCGCGCCCAGTCGACGCCCGGTCAGCGCGGTATCAACCACCAGCGTATAATCCGCATGAATAAACGCCGCTTTACTTCCCGCTTCACGCCGGGTCGTGCCCAGGCAGCAAAAAACAATATCTACCGGGTCGGTCACCTGAGCTAACGCGTCGGTAAGCTGCGGATCGTGAGGGTTATAAACGCCGACAATATCCGTCAGCGGACGACGCGTCGGCGCGGCGATAGCGCTCACCTGCGGCGTGTTGATTAACATTCTCAGCAGATGTCCGCCGACCAGTCCGGTCGCGCCGGTAATCAGTACCTGACTCATCCTCGCTCCTTTACAGATTTGTCCACCTTGCACTCTCGGCCCTATCGACCAGGCTTAATAGTCTACGAGGTAAGTATCCATCATTGTGGAAAATTTGCCTTACCCGACGCCACCACTGCGGAGGAAACGCATGAGTAAGAAAATTGCCGTTTTGATTACCGATGAATTTGAAGATTCAGAATTTACCTCGCCGGCAGCAGAATTCCGTCAGGCCGGCCATGAGGTCATCACCATCGAAAAAGAGGCGGGTAAAACGGTGAAAGGAAAAAAAGGCGAGGCCAGCGTCACCATTGATAAGGCTATTGATGACGTTCGCCCCGACGAGTTCGACGCCTTGCTATTGCCGGGAGGTCATTCGCCGGACTACCTGCGCGGCGACAGCCGTTTCGTGGATTTTACCCGCGATTTCGTTAACAGCGGTAAACCGGTTTTTGCCATTTGCCACGGCCCACAGTTGTTGATCAGCGCCGATGTCATTCGTGGCCGCAAACTCACGGCGGTGAAACCGATTATTATCGATGTGAAGAATGCGGGCGCGGAATTTTACGATCAGGAAGTCGTCGTCGATAAAGATCAGCTGGTGACCAGCCGCACGCCTGACGACCTGCCGGCATTTAACCGCGAGGCGCTACGCCTGCTGGGCGCGTGAGTCGCGTAACCAGTGCAGTTTTTTACCAAACCCCAGCGTGTTGTCGGTGAATTTAATTTCATCCAGCCGGATTTCCCATACCGGCGCTGGCAGCACCCTGGCGACCGGGAAGCGACGAAGGTAAGCTTTACGCGCGGCGTCGCTCTCCTGCCCCTCCAGACGGCGAATTACCCCTTTAAACTGTACGCCGCGAATGCGCGTCACCGTTTTCGGCTGACCATTGACCGTTCCCGCAACTGGCGCGCACGCGCCGGACATTTGCGCATGGCGGGTTTTATCATCCGTTAACAGATACAGCGCGACGTTTTGCGCATCGAACAAATAAAACGCATTGGCGCACCACAGCTCTCCCTCATGGTGTACGCACCAGGTCACCACGTGTTGTTTCGCCAGCCAACGGCCAATAGCGGTAAGTGTGTCCATCTTTATTCTCGCTTATACTGGGAATCTGAAAATTATCATGCTGATGGCGACAATGACACCCTGGTATCTGTATCTGATTCGTACCGCAGACAATGCGCTTTACACCGGAATAACCACCGATGTGGCGCGTCGTTACAGGCAGCATCAAACGGGAAAAGGCGCAAAAGCATTACGGGGAAAAGGCGAGTTAACGCTGGCGTTTGCGGCGCAGGTCGGCGATCGCTCGCTGGCCCTGCGCATAGAGTATCGCATCAAACAGCTCACAAAGCGCCAGAAGGAGCGCCTTGTGACGGAACGCGAAGCGTTTGAGGCGCTGCTGTCCAGCCTGCAAACGCCGGTGCTTAAAAACGATTGAAGTGGTCGTGATACTCCACCAGCCCCGTCACGCCTTCCAGCGCATCCTCAGCCAAACGGTGTACCTGGAAAGCGCTTTCCGTACCGGGCCAACGGCAGTGAAGATCGTAATGCGCGGCCAGTTCAAAACCGAAGCGGCTATATAACGCCGGGTCGCCCAACGTCACGACCGCCGCGTAGCCGAACTCGTTGAGCGAATCCAGCCCTTCATACACTAACTGGCGCGCCAGCCCTTGCCCGCGATACTTTTCATCGACCGCCAGCGGCGCCATGCCGACCCACTGTAAATCTTCGCCCTGCACATCAACCGGACTAAAGGCGACATAGCCCACCACCTGGCCTTCATCATCCGTGGCCACCAGTCCGAGCGTCAGAAAACCATCTTCACGCAAATCGTGAACCAGCTTCGCTTCCGCATCGCTTTCGAATGAACGGCGTAACAGCGCATCAATACCAGGCGCATCAATGGGAATTTCTACTCGAATTAGCATGGTTCACCTACCGAGGTCTGTTTGGTTTCCGGCGAGTTTTTCATTCCCGCCTCAACAAAATCCGCCAGTTGCAGCAGCATAACGCGTAACGCTTTCGGCATCTGCTCCAGTTCGATGGCGTCCATCAGATTCTTCACATACAACCCTAACTCAGTATCGCCTTCAATGACCAGTCGACGCTGGAAAAAGAGCGTATCCGGGTCCTGTTTACGGGCAGCTATCATTAGCAGATCGCTGGCGTCGGCGCTAAAACTGACGTCGGCATCCGCCTGCTGGCTAACGATCAGCTTTTCATTTTCAACCGTGGTATACCATTTTAAGTCGATGTCACGAACATGAATGCTTAACCAACGACCTTCGAGGAATTCCAGCTCTCCATCGGCCAGCGCCTGACGAAACTGCCAGCTCAGAACCTGTTCCAGAACCTGGCGCTTTAGCGCAAAGGGCGTCAGTTTAACCGGTACACTCATCAGAGACGGGCCAGCATGGACTAAGCGTGAACGCAGTTTATCTAACACGAGCTTTACTCCCTGTTTCAATAGTCCTGTTATTTTGCCATATCCAATAAATCACATGGCGGCGTAAATCAACAATTGGGTCTGATTTTCTACCCCATTATTGGTGTTACCAATACGCCTTTAACTGCCTTAAATCAAAAATTGTCGCAGCAAGGTTAACTAAAATCCCTGTTCGTTAACAATTTTGCGTCTCAGACGTAACCCTCAGGATAAATTATGGAGCTGCTCTGCCCTGCCGGAAATCTCCCGGCGCTGAAGGCGGCCATCGAAAACGGCGCTGACGCCGTTTATATCGGGTTAAAAGACGATACCAATGCCCGTCATTTTGCCGGCCTTAACTTTACCGAAAAAAAATTGCAGGAAGCGGTGAGTTTTGTTCACCAGCATCGCCGCAAATTACACATCGCCATTAATACTTTTGCGCATCCGGACGGCTATGCCCGCTGGCAGCGCGCCGTGGATATGGCGGCGCAGCTTGGCGCCGACGCGTTGATTCTCGCCGACCTCGCTATGCTGGAATATGCCGCAGAGCGTTACCCGCATATTGAGCGCCATGTTTCCGTTCAGGCCTCGGCAACCAACGAAGAGGCGATTCGCTTTTATCACCGCAACTTTGATGTCCACCGCGTAGTACTGCCGCGTGTACTGTCGATTCACCAGGTAAAACAACTGGCCCGCGTCACGCCGGTGCCGCTGGAGGTATTCGCGTTTGGCAGCCTGTGCATTATGGCGGAAGGTCGCTGCTATCTTTCTTCTTATCTGACGGGGGAGTCGCCCAATACCGTCGGCGCCTGCTCGCCCGCCCGCTTTGTCCGTTGGCAGCAAACGCCGCAGGGGCTGGAATCGCGCCTGAATGATGTCCTGATTGACCGTTACCAGGATGGCGAAAACGCGGGCTACCCAACGCTGTGTAAAGGCCGCTATTTAGTGGACGGCGAGCGCTATCACGCGCTGGAGGAGCCAACCAGCCTGAACACGCTGGAACTACTGCCGGAGCTCATGGCGGCGAACATCGCTTCGGTGAAGATCGAAGGTCGCCAGCGCAGCCCGGCCTATGTCAGCCAGGTGGCGAAAGTGTGGCGCCAGGCGATCGATCGCTGCAAAGCCGCCCCGCAAAACTTCGCTCCACAGCGCGACTGGATGGAGACGCTCGGCGCGATGTCCGAAGGCACCCAAACCACGCTTGGCGCATATCACCGTAAATGGCAGTGAGAGGAGCTATGAAATATTCCTTAGGACCGGTGCTTTATTACTGGCCGAAAGAGACGCTGGAAGATTTTTATCAGCAGGCCGCAAAAAGCAGCGCTGATGTCATTTATTTGGGTGAAGCGGTGTGCAGCAAGCGTCGCGCTACCAAAGTCGGCGACTGGCTGGAAATGGCGAAATCCCTCGCCGCCAGCGGTAAGCAGGTGGCGCTCTCCACCCTGGCGCTGGTACAGGCGTCATCTGAATTAAGCGAGCTGAAACGCTATGTGGACAACGGCGATTTTCTGCTGGAAGCCAGCGATCTTGGCGTGGTGAATCTGTGCGCCGAGCGCAAACTGCCGTTTGTCGCCGGCCATGCGCTGAATTGCTACAACGCGGTCACGCTGCGCCGGTTGCTGAAAGAAGGCATGGTACGCTGGTGTATGCCGGTGGAGCTGTCCCGCGACTGGCTGGTGAATTTGCTTAATCAGTGCGATGAACTGGGCATCCGCAATCAGTTTGAAGTGGAAGTGTTGAGCTACGGGCATCTGCCGCTGGCCTACTCCGCTCGCTGCTTTACCGCCCGTTCGGAAGACCGCCCGAAAGATGAGTGCGAAACCTGCTGTATCAAGTATCCAAACGGTCGTGACGTGCTCTCGCAAGAGAATCAGCAGGTGTTTGTGCTTAACGGTATTCAGACCATGAGCGGCTATGTCTATAACCTTGGCAACGAACTGACGTCGATGCAGGGATTGGTCGATATCGTGCGCCTGTCGCCGTTGGGGACGGAGACATTTGCCATGCTTGATGCCTTTCGCGCTAACGAAAACGGCGGCGCACCATTACCGCTTGCCTCCCATAGTGACTGCAACGGCTACTGGAAGCGGCTGGCCGGGCTGGAGCTACAGGCCTAGCCGGATGGCGGCATAAAGACCTTATCGGGCCTACAAATAGCTCTCCCGTAGGCCCGATAAGCGCAGCGCTATCGGGCATTGTTTTGCCGTCAGTCTCATAAAGCTCACTTTGTTAACAACATTCGCTAATCTTTAATGCAGTATTAAAAGATTAACCGGTAACAAAGTGAGCCGTTATGACTGACAAAACTATTCCGTTCTCGGTGCTGGATCTGGCACCGATCCCTGAAGGATCTTCGGCAAAAGAAGCCTTCGCGCACTCGCTTGATCTCGCACGGCTGGCTGAAAAGCGCGGCTATCACCGCTACTGGCTGGCGGAACATCACAACATGACCGGTATCGCCAGCGCGGCGACCTCGGTATTGATTGGTTATCTGGCGGCCAATACCACAACATTACATCTTGGCTCCGGCGGCGTGATGCTGCCTAACCATTCACCGCTGGTGATTGCCGAGCAGTTCGGCACGCTGAATACGCTCTACCCGGGACGTATCGACTTAGGGTTGGGACGCGCGCCGGGTAGCGATCAGCCGACGATGCGCGCGCTGCGTCGCCATATGAGCGGCGATATCGATAACTTTCCACGCGATGTCGCAGAGCTGGTGGACTGGTTCGACGCTCGCGACCCTAATCCGCATGTGCGCCCGGTTCCCGGCTACGGCGAGAAGATCCCGGTCTGGCTGTTGGGCTCCAGCCTGTATAGCGCACAACTGGCGGCCCAGCTTGGCCTACCGTTCGCCTTTGCTTCGCATTTCGCGCCGGATATGTTGTTCCAGGCGCTGCATCTGTACCGTACCCAGTTCAAACCTTCAGCGCGGCTGGAAAAACCGTACGCGATGGTGTGTATCAATATTATCGCCGCCGACAGCAACCGCGACGCCGAATTCCTGTTTACCTCCATGCAGCAGGCTTTTGTGAAGCTACGCCGTGGGGAAACCGGCCAACTGCCGCCGCCGATTGAGAATATGGAGACCTTCTGGTCGCCATCCGAACAGTATGGCGTGCAGCAGGCGCTGAGTATGTCGCTGGTCGGCGATAAAGCGAAAGTCCGCCACGGGCTGGAATCCATCCTGCGGGAAACCCAGGCGGATGAAATTATGGTCAACGGGCAGATTTTCGACCACCAGGCGCGGCTGCATTCGTTTGATTTGGCGATGGATGTGAAGCAGGAATTGTTGGGGTAGTGCGTTGTTTTGCCCGGAGGCGCTTCGCTTACCGGGCCTACAGCATCAAGTAGGCCGGATAAGGTGCAACCGCCATCCGGCACAATAACGTTACTGGTACACCGGCAGCAAATTAAAGCTCGACAGAATATGGATAACCGCGTTGCCGACACCGAAGACCAGAATCAGTACAATCATCGGCGTGCCGCCCCAGACGCGGAATTTCGGGCTGCCGAAACGTTCGCGAGATTTACGCGCCAACAGCGCAGGCACAATGGCCGCCCAGATGGTCGCCGCAAGACCGGCATAACCAATGGCGTAGAGGAAACCGTTCGGGTACAGCAGGCCACCGACAATCGGCGGTACGAAGGTCAGCAGCGCCGTTTTAAAACGCCCCATTGCCGAGTCGTCAAAACCAAACAGATCCGCCAGATAGTCAAACAGCCCCAGCGTCACGCCGAGGAAGGAACTGGCGACCGCAAAGTTAGAGAACACCACCAGCAGCAGATCCAGGCTGCGGCTGTTCAGCACGCCGCTCAACGCCTGTACCAGCACATCAATATTGCCGCCTTTCTGCGCAATGCCGATAAATTCCGGACGCGGGATGTTGCCCATCGTCCCCAGCAGCCAGACGGAATAGAGCGCCAGCGCCAGTAACGTCCCATAAATCAGGCATTTCACGATGGTACGCGGATCTTTGCCGTAATATTTCATCAGGCTCGGTACGTTACCGTGATAACCAAAAGAGGCCAGACAAAATGGCAGCGTCATCAGCAGGTACGGCGTATATGACGCGTGGCTTTCAGCCACGTTAAACAACGTGGCAGGCTGAACGTGCCCTAACAGGCTGCCGAAGGTCAGGAAGAAAGTAATCACTTTCGCGCCCAGCACAATCGCCGTCATCCGGCTGACCGCCTTCGTACTCAGCCACACGACAAACGCCACCAGCAGCGCAAAGGCAAAACCTGCCGCTCGCGCCGGAACGTTCAGCGACATCTCAGCAAAGGTATGATGCAGAATTGAGCCGCTCGCCGAGATATAGGCGTAAGTCAGGATGTAGAGCACAAAGGCAATAGAAATGCCGTTGACAATGTTCCAGCCTTTCCCCAACAGATCTTTGGTGATGGTGTCGAAACTCGAACCTATGCGGTAGTTAAGGTTGGCTTCGAGAATCATCAGCCCGGAGTGCAGCATACAAAACCAGGTAAAGACCAGCGCCGCCATCGACCAGAAGAACCACGCCCCGGACATGACCACCGGCAGGGAGAACATCCCCGCGCCAATGATGGTGCCGCCGATAATCACCACGCCGCCAAGCAGCGAAGGTGACGTTTGGGTGGTGGTAAGTGTTGCCATTCAGCTCTCTCTCCAGTCATTTATAATGTGACTATCTCTCAATACGTTGCACTGTACCAGTACACGAGTACAAAAGAAATAAAAAAAGCCCCGATTGTGACGATCGGGGCTGTATATTTTACTTTACGCTGTGAATGCGCAGGTCAGCGTGAGTTACGCATCACCGCCGAAACGACGGCGACCGGTAGAGTCATCACGACGCGGACCACGGCTTTCACGACGCTCGCCGCTGAAGCGACGACCATCACCACGACCACCTTCACGACGTTCGCCGCTGAAATTACGACCGCCTTCACGACGTTCGCCACTGAAGCTACGACCACCGCCGCGACGTTCGCCGCCCGCGTGCGGAACCGCATCACCCAACAGCTGCATATTCATCGGCTTGTTCAGAATGCGGGTACGCGTGAAGTGCTGGAGCACTTCGCCCGGCATACCTTTCGGCAGCTCGATGGTGGAATGAGACGCGAACAGCTTAATGTTACCAATGTAACGGCTGCTGATGTCGCCTTCGTTAGCGATAGCGCCCACGATATGACGAACTTCAACGCCGTCATCACGGCCCACTTCAATGCGGTATAACTGCATATCGCCAACGTCACGACGTTCACGACGCGGACGTTCTTCACGGTCGCCACGCGGGCCACGGTCATTACGATCGCGCGGACCACGGTCATCACGGTCACGGAATTCACGCTTAGGACGCATCGGCGCATCCGGCGGCAGAATCAGCGGACGCTCGCCCTGCGCCATTTTCAGCAGTGCGGCGGCCAGCGTTTCGAGATCCAGCTCTTCGCCTTCAGCAGACGGCTGGATTTTCGCCAGCAGCGCACGGTACTGATCCAGATCGCTGCTTTCCAGTTGCTGTTGAACTTTCGCGGCGAATTTTTCCAGACGGCGTTTACCCAGCAGTTCTGCGTTCGGCAGTTCCACTTCCGGAATGGTCAGCTTCATGGTGCGTTCGATGTTGCGCAGCAGACGACGCTCGCGGTTCTCAACGAACAGCAGCGCGCGACCGGCGCGACCCGCACGGCCGGTACGACCGATACGGTGAACGTAGGACTCGGAGTCCATCGGAATATCGTAGTTCACCACCAGACTGATACGTTCAACGTCCAGACCACGTGCCGCCACGTCGGTAGCGATCAGGATGTCCAGACGACCATCTTTCAGGCGTTCCAGAGTCTGCTCACGCAGCGCCTGGTTCATATCGCCATTCAACGCGGCGCTGTTGTAGCCGCTACGTTCCAGCGCTTCTGCTACTTCCAGGGTCGCGTTTTTGGTACGTACGAAGATAATCGCCGCATCAAAGTCTTCCGCTTCCAGGAAACGCACCAGTGCTTCGTTTTTACGCATACCCCAGACAGTCCAGTAGCTCTGGCTGATGTCAGGACGGGTAGTCACGCTGGACTGAATGCGCACTTCCTGCGGCTCTTTCATAAAGCGGCGGGTAATGCGACGAATCGCTTCCGGCATGGTGGCGGAGAACAGAGCGGTCTGATGACCTTCCGGGATCTGCGCCATAATAGTTTCAACGTCTTCGATGAAGCCCATACGCAGCATTTCGTCGGCTTCATCCAGCACCAGACCACTCAGTTTAGAGAGGTCGAGGGTGCCGCGTTTTAAGTGATCAAGCAGACGTCCCGGCGTACCGACAACGATCTGCGGCCCCTGACGCAGGGCGCGTAACTGCACGTCATAACGCTGACCGCCGTACAGGGCAACCACGTTTACGCCGCGCATGTGTTTAGAGAAATCCGTCATGGCTTCGGCAACCTGTACCGCCAGTTCGCGGGTTGGCGCCAGCACCAGAATCTGAGGTGCCTTCAGCTCAGGATCAAGATTGTTGAGCAGCGGTAAAGAGAACGCTGCGGTTTTGCCGCTACCGGTCTGGGCCATGCCCAGCACGTCGCGACCGCCCAGCAGATGCGGAATGCACTCTGCCTGGATTGGAGATGGTTTTTCGTAACCCAGATCGGTAAGGGCTTCAAGGATAGGAGCCTTCAGCCCCAGATCTGCAAAAGTGGTTTCGAATTCAGCCATGTAGTACGTGTGCCTCAAAATTAATGGCGGCCAGTCTACATAACTCATCATGAAATTGATCTGCAATTTTCATTGAAAAGTGTGAACCGGCTCAAAGTAGGTGTATTAACGAACAACAACGCCCTCACCCGCGAAGGTGATGGCAATCAAAAAGATTACGGGCTGATATGTTCGTCAGCTATTGCTGGTCCGATTCTGCCAGGTCATCTTGGTCCTGGCCCAGGAGCGATAATTCCAACAATGCGTATCGGTGCTCAACAAAGTTATGAACGTTGTTGGCCACCGCCAGTTTGAACAGAGCCGTGGCGCTGTCCAAATCCCCCAGACTTAGGTAATACTTACCTAAATAGAAGTTGGTTTCACTGAGATGCTCAGCGAGCGAGGTGTTATCCGTTGCGTCCGCCTTGAGCCTTTCCATCAGCGTTGCTTCGCTAATGTCGCCCAGGTAGAACTCGACAATGTTCCATCCCCATTGCTCTTTATCCGATTTTTCGAAGCGTGCTTTTAACGCTTCTTTCGCCTGCTTCTCATTGAGCTTCTGCTCAACAAGATAAAGCCACAGGCTGCGGTAAGGATCATTGGGATCGTCTTGATAAAACGCCAGCAGATCATCTTGCGCTAACTTATCACGGCCGCCGTAATACAATGCGATACCGCGGTTTAAGTGCGCGTAGTTGTAAGTTGGATCAAGCTCTAGTACAGAATCAAACGCTTCATAGGCAGCATCAAAATTGCCTGCCTGCGTTAAATAAATGCCTAAATAATTGAATACTTCAGGCATATCCGGTCTGATTGCCAGCGCTTGTGAAAAATCATTTCGCGCTAATGCCCTCAAACCAAGACTATCATACAACACTCCGCGCTCATATAAAAGCTGTGCGCGTTCGTCATCGGTTAAAGCCCGACTGGCAAGAATCTGTTCCATACGCGCCAGAATCACTTCCTGCTGTAAAGTCGGTTGCAATGGTACTGCGAGGACTTCACTTTTACGCCAGGCGGAATTACTGCATCCTGCAAGCGTAAGTGCTGTCGCAACGAAACACCAGCGCAAAAAAGGCTTCATTTCCCACTCCCGAAGACAACGATTGAATGAACGTCCTGTTCCCCGGTGGCTCAACAAGGCGTCCAGCCAGGTCTAAAGCCCTCCGCGCTGCGGAGGGCAAAAGGCTACCTTACTCGGCCTGTTCGCTCGCCGGAGCTTCCGGCGCAGCCGCAGGTTGAGACTGCTCGGTTGCTTCTTTAATGCTCAGACGTACACGGCCCTGGCGGTCAACTTCCAGAACTTTAACCGGGACTTCCTGACCCATCTGCAGATAGTCGGTCACTTTCTCTACACGCTTATCCGCGATTTGAGAGATGTGAACCAGACCTTCTTTACCGCCGCCGATGGCAACAAACGCGCCAAAGTCAACGATACGGGTCACTTTACCATTGTAGATACGGCCGACTTCGATCTCCGCAGTAATCTCTTCGATACGACGGATAGCGTATTTCGCTTTTTCACCGTCGGTCGCCGCGATCTTCACAGTACCGTCATCTTCGATTTCGATGGTGGTGCCGGTCTCTTCAGTCAGCGCGCGGATCACAGAACCGCCTTTACCGATCACGTCTTTGATCTTGTCCGTGCTGATCTTGATGGTATGGATACGCGGCGCGAATTCAGAGATATCGCCGCGCGGCGCGTTGATCGCCTGTTCCATCACGCCCAGGATGTGCAGACGCGCACCTTTAGCCTGGTTCAACGCAACCTGCATGATCTCTTTGGTGATACCTTCAATTTTGATATCCATCTGCAGCGCAGAGATACCGTCGCGGGAACCCGCCACTTTGAAGTCCATATCGCCCAGGTGATCTTCGTCGCCCAGAATGTCAGACAGTACAACGTAGTTGTCGCCTTCTTTCACCAGACCCATAGCGATACCTGCTACGGCGGCTTTAATTGGCACGCCAGCGTCCATCAGCGCCAGAGAAGCGCCGCACACGGAAGCCATAGAGGAAGAACCGTTGGATTCGGTGATTTCAGACACCACGCGAACGGTGTACGGGAATTTATCCATGTCCGGCATCACTGCCAGCACGCCGCGCTTCGCCAGACGACCGTGACCAATTTCACGACGCTTCGGAGAACCGACCATGCCGGTTTCGCCTACGGAGTACGGAGGGAAGTTGTAGTGGAACAGGAAGCTGTCAGTGCGCTCGCCCATCAGTTCATCAAGCACCTGCGCGTCACGGGCAGTACCCAGAGTCGCGGTAACCAGCGCCTGCGTTTCACCACGGGTAAACAGAGCGGAACCGTGAGTACGCGGCAGTACGCCAGTGCGCACGTCCAGACCACGGATCATGTCTTTTTCACGGCCATCAATACGCGGCTCGCCTGCCAGTACGCGGCTACGCACCACGTTTTTCTCGATAGCGTGCAGGATTTCGCCCAGCTCGTTAGCATCCAGAGTTTCATCTTCTGCAATAAGCTGCTCGATGGTTTCGGATTTGATTACGTCAACCTGAGCATAGCGCTCTTGTTTATCGGTGATGCGGTACGCGTCGCTCAGACGAGATTCAGCAAGCGCAGCAACACGCGCGTTCAACGCGTCGTTGACGGCTTCCGGCTGCCAGTCCCAACGCGGTTTACCGGCTTCTTTCACCAGATCGTTGATCGCCTGGATAACAACCTGCTGCTGCTCGTGACCGAATACCACCGCGCCCAGCATAGTGTCTTCGCTCAGCAGTTCAGCTTCGGATTCCACCATCAGCACAGCCGCTTCGGTACCGGCAACCACCAGGTCCAGCTTGCTTTCTTTCAGCTCGTCCTGGGTCGGGTTCAGCACGTACTGGTCATTGATGTAACCTACGCGCGCCGCGCCGATTGGGCCGTTGAACGGAATGCCGGACAGCGACAGCGCAGCAGATGCGCCGATCATCGCCACGATATCCGGGTTAACCTGCGGGTTAACGGAAACGACGGTCGCGATAACCTGCACTTCGTTAACGAAGCCTTCCGGGAACAGCGGACGAACCGGGCGGTCAATCAGACGCGCGATCAGGGTTTCGCCTTCGCTTGGACGGCCTTCACGACGGAAGAAGCTACCCGGAATACGGCCAGCAGCGTAGGTACGCTCCTGATAGTTAACGGTCAGTGGGAAGAAGTCCTGGCCTGGCTTGGCTTTTTTCTGGCCGACAACGGTAACGAATACGGCGGTGTCATCCATGCTTACCATAACAGCGGCAGTGGCCTGACGCGCCATCATGCCAGTTTCCAGCGTAACGGTATGCTGACCGTACTGGAATTTACGAACGATCGGATTAAGCAAAATAATATCCTTTCCAATTTTTGACGGCACAATACGTGCCGTCGTTAATACCCGATCTTCTGCGCATCCTCGCGACTAATGACAACCCTAACCCTGATATGGGTAAAGCCTCTCATTAGCCGCGCGAACCTCTGCAACGGAAGATCATTCATAGCAACAATACATTAGTTTCCAGCGAATTGCTGCCATCTGCTGGAAAAAAGGGGCCATGAAGGCCCCCTCTTTCTGAAACTCGAAAGAATTAGCGACGCAGACCCAGACGCTCAATCAGCGCGGTGTAGCGTGCAACATCTTTACGTTTCAGGTAGTCGAGCAGTTTACGACGCTGAGAAACCATACGCAGCAGACCACGACGGCTGTGGTGATCTTTTTTATGCTCTGCAAAGTGACCCTGCAGGTGGTTAATCTGTGCAGTCAACAGAGCAACCTGAACATCGGTAGAACCGGTGTCGTTTGCGTCACGACCGAACTCAGAAACGATTTTAGCTGTAGCTTCAGTACTTAGAGACATTTTAAAACTCCAAAGTATTTAAGAATGAGAGGACGCCGATCTCTAATTCAGCGATCCCAGTGTACGCCGCGTAAACTGTTAAATAATTTACGCGACGTTAAGCGGCGGTATTCTACTCGCAGCGCTCTCTTATCGCAAGACGAAGCGACATTACGCTGGGTACTCTACTACCAGCCGACGAGGCGCGACACGGCCTTCGTCGTCAATTTCGCCCATACCGATAAATTTATCGTCTTCACCTTCCGTCACACGAACCAGTCCCTTCAACGGTGCGCCCGTGGTACGAACCGGGTTGCCATTTTTGAAGTATACCGAAGATGTTAACGGCAGATTAACAACAGGATAGTCCGAAGCTGGACTGTCCATTGGCATCAATAATGGATCGAGCAACTGCGCCGCCGGAACGCCCTGCTGCTCCGCCTGTGCTACCAGCGTCTGCAAATGCTCCAGCGTCACCATACGATCCACCGGATACTTGCTGACCGTCAGACGACGCAGGTAGGTTACGTGCGCGCCACAGCCCAGTTTCTCACCTAAATCATCAATAATGGTACGAATATAGGTGCCTTTGGAGCAATGAACTTCCAGCTCCAGCTCGTTACCTTCATGGCGAATAAACAGCAGCTCATAGACAGTAATCGGGCGGGCTTCGCGCGGCACTTCGATACCCTGGCGGGCATATTCGTACAGCTTCTTGCCCTGATACTTCAGCGCCGAATACATCGAGGGAATCTGTTCGATATCCCCACGAAAGGTCTCCAGCGCGCTCGCAAGCTGCTCAGCGCTGAAAGTCACCGGACGCTCCTGCACGATTTGACCATCGGCGTCAGAGGTATCCGTGCGCTGCCCCAGACGGGCAATAACACGATAGCGTTTGTCAGAATCCAGCAGGTACTGCGAAAATTTTGTCGCTTCGCCGAGGCAAATCGGCAACATGCCGGTCGCCAGCGGGTCCAGCGCGCCGGTATGCCCGGCGCGGTTGGCATTGTAGATGCGCTTAACTTTCTGCAGCACGTCATTGCTGGACATACCCTGCGGCTTATCCAGCAGCAGAACGCCGTGAATGTCGCGGCCACGACGACGAGGACGACTCATCAGTCCTCCTTGCTGTCGTCCGGGTTCACACGACGTTCTTCGTCATGTTTCACCACGTTAGTCACCAGGTTGGACATACGCATCCCTTCCACCAGCGAGTTGTCGTAGAAGAAGGTCAGTTCCGGCACGATGCGCAGACGCATCGCTTTACCCAGCAAGCTGCGGATGAAACCAGACGCTTCCTGCAACGCTTTGATGCCCGCTTTTACTGCGTCTTCATCTTTGTCGTTCAAAAAGGTGACAAACACTTTGGCATAGGCCAGGTCACGGGACATTTCCACACCGGAGACGGTAGTCATCATACCCAGGCGCGGGTCTTTAATTTCGCGCTGCAGGATGATTGCGATCTCTTTTTGCATCTCCTGGGCCACGCGCTGCGGGCGACCAAATTCTTTCGCCATAATAAATTCTCCAGACAAAAAAGGGGCTATCAGCCCCTTTTTGAAATTAATACGGTATTCAGGCTGTAGGCCTGATAAGCGCTAGCGCCATCAGGCATAACATTGCCGGATGGCGACGTAAACGCCTTATCCGGCCTACACCCAACCAACCTTAAGCGATGGTACGTTGGATCTCGATGATTTCGAATACTTCGATCATATCGCCAACGCGAACGTCGTTGTAGTTCTTCACGCCGATACCACATTCCATGCCGTTACGGACTTCGTTAACGTCATCTTTGAAGCGGCGCAGGGATTCCAGCTCGCCTTCATAGATAACCACGTTGTCGCGCAGAACGCGGATTGGGTTATGGCGTTTAATCGTACCTTCGGTAACCATACAGCCCGCGATCGCGCCGAATTTCGGCGATTTGAACACATCGCGCACTTCAGCCAGACCGATGATCTGCTGTTTCAGTTCCGGAGACAGCATACCGCTCATCGCCGCTTTCACTTCGTCAATCAGGTTATAGATGACGGAGTAGTAACGCAGATCCAGGCTTTCAGATTCGATCACTTTACGCGCAGAGGCGTCAGCACGAACGTTGAAGCCCACCAGAATGGCGTTAGACGCCGCAGCCAGGGTCGCGTCGGTTTCGGTGATACCACCTACGCCAGAACCGATGATCTTCACTTTCACTTCGTCGGTAGACAGTTTCAGCAAGGAGTCGGAGATCGCTTCCACAGAACCCTGTACGTCGGCCTTCAGCACGATGTTCACTTCGTGAACTTCGCCTTCGGTCATATTGGCGAACATGTTCTCGAGTTTAGATTTCTGCTGACGAGCCAGTTTAACTTCACGGAATTTACCCTGACGATACAGAGCAACTTCACGCGCTTTCTTCTCGTCACGAACGACGGTCACTTCATCACCCGCAGCCGGAACGCCGGACAGGCCGAGGATTTCCACCGGAATGGACGGACCCGCTTCCAGCACTTCCTGACCCAGTTCGTTACGCATCGCACGCACGCGACCGTATTCGAAGCCACACAGCACGATATCGCCCTTATGCAGCGTACCTTCACGTACCAGAACGGTAGCCACCGGACCACGACCTTTATCCAGGAAGGATTCGATAACCGCACCGCTCGCCATACCTTTGCGTACCGCTTTCAGCTCCAGAACTTCGGCCTGCAGCAGGATAGCGTCCAGCAGTTCGTCGATACCGGTACCTGCTTTCGCAGACACGTGAACGAACTGGCTCTCGCCGCCCCACTCTTCCGGCAGAATGCCGTACTGGGACAGTTCGTTCTTAACGCGATCCGGATCGGCTTCCGGCTTATCGATTTTGTTCACCGCAACCACGACCGGCACACCTGCCGCTTTCGCGTGCTGGATAGCTTCGATAGTCTGCGGCATCACGCCGTCGTCTGCCGCTACCACCAGAACCACGATATCCGTTGCCTGGGCGCCGCGAGCACGCATAGAAGTAAACGCGGCGTGGCCCGGGGTGTCCAGGAAGGTGATCATCCCGTTGTCAGTTTCAACGTGGTAGGCACCGATGTGCTGGGTAATGCCGCCCGCTTCGCCAGAGGCCACTTTCGTGGAACGAATGTAGTCCAGCAGAGAGGTTTTACCGTGGTCAACGTGGCCCATGATGGTCACAACCGGTGCGCGCGGTTCAGCCGCAGCGCCGGTATCACGGTCGCTCATTACCGCTTCTTCCAGTTCGTTTTCACGACGCAGGATAACTTTGTGGCCCATCTCTTCGGCAACCAGCTGTGCGGTTTCCTGGTCGATGACCTGGTTGATGGTGGCCATGGCGCCCAGCTTCATCATCGCTTTGATGACCTGAGAACCTTTCACCGCCATCTTGTTCGCCAGTTCGCCAACGGTGATGGTTTCACCGATCACCACGTCGCGGTTAACGGCCTGAGCGGGCTTCTGGAAGCCTTGCTGTAAAGAAGATCCTTTACGCTTGCCGCCTTTACCGCCGCGAACCGCAGCACGCGCTTCTTCGCGATCGGCTTTGGATTCGGCATGTTTGCCTTTTTTCGCCGGACGCGCCGCTTTTGCATTACGGCCACGACCACGACCGCCTTCTACTTCACGATCGTTTTCGTCTTCGGCCTGGCGCGCGTGCTGAGAAGTGGTGACATGATAGTCACTGGTGTCTTCTACTGGCTCAGGCGTTGCGGTCCATTTGTTTTCTTCCGCCATGCGGCGAGCTTCTTCTGCTACACGACGCGCTTCTTCTTCGAGTTTGCGACGTGCTTCTTCTTCCGCTTTACGCTTCAGCTCTGCAGCTTCATTCTCACGGCGGGCTTTTTCGGCCTGGGCGGTTTTGGTCATATCGTCAGTCTGTTGATTGCTCACTTTGTCTTTTTCCGCAGCTTCACGTTTCGCTTTTTCAGCGGCTTCACGCTTAGCTTGTTCTGCGGCCTCGCGTTCAGCTTTTTGTTGCGCCTCGCGTTTGGCCTGTTCTTCTGCCTCACGACGGGCTTGCTCTTCCGCTTCACGCTGCGCCTGCTCTTCCGCGGCCAGGCGTTCAGCCTCTTGCGGATCGCGTTTCACAAAGGTGCGCTTCTTGCGGACTTCGATTTGTACCGATTTACTTTTTCCACCGGTACCAGGAATATTCAGGGTGCTGCGCGTCTTACGCTGCAGCGTCAGTTTATCGGGACCAGAAACCGCTTCGCGGTTCAGGTGCGCCAGTAAAGTCTGTTTTTCTTGTGCGGACACAGAGTCGTCAGCAGATTTCCGGATACCTGCATCAGCAAACTGCTGTACCAGGCGATCCACGGAAACCTGTCTCTCTGCGGCCAGCGCTTTTAGGGTTACATCTGTCATGCTGTTCCTTCCTGCTACAGTTTATTACGCTTCGTCGCCGAACCAGCAAATATTACGGGCAGCCATAATCAGCTCACCGGCTTTTTCGTCGGTCAACCCTTCGATATCAGCCAGATCATCAATGCCCTGGTCGGCGAGATCTTCCAGCGTACAAACACCACGAGCCGCCAGTTTGAAAGCCATATCGCGATCTAATCCTTCCAGATTCAGCAGATCGTCAGCCGGTTTGTTATCACCGAGGCTTGCTTCCTGGTCCTGCGCCAGAGTGGCCAGTGCGTTTTTAGCACGCTCGCGCAGTGCTTCAACGGTCGGCTCATCAAGGCCGTCAATTTCCAGCAGTTCTTTCATTGGCACATAGGCCAGTTCTTCGAGCGTGGAGAAACCTTCTTCTACCAGAACGGTCGCGAACTCTTCATCAATATCAAGATATTTAGTAAAGATCTCGATAGCGGCATGTGCTTCAGCCTGATGTTTAGCCTGCAAGTCATCAACGGTCATTACGTTGAGTTCCCAGCCGCTCAATTGCGAAGCCAGGCGGACGTTCTGACCATTACGTCCGATCGCCTGCGCCAGATTACCGGCTTCAACGGCGATATCCATGGTATGTTTATCTTCGTCCACCACGATAGACGCGACGTCTGCCGGCGCCATCGCATTAATGACGAACTGCGCCGGGTTATCATCCCACAGCACGATATCGATACGCTCACCGCCCAGTTCGGTAGAGACCGCCTGAACGCGCGCGCCGCGCATCCCCACGCAAGCGCCGACCGGATCGATACGTTTATCGTTGGTTTTCACTGCGATTTTCGCACGAGAGCCCGGATCGCGAGCCGCCGCTTTAATTTCAATCACTTCTTCGCCGATTTCCGGCACTTCGATGCGAAACAGTTCGATCAGCATTTCCGGCTTGGAACGGGTGACGAACAGCTGCGCGCCACGCGCTTCCGGGCGAACAGCATACAGCACGCCGCGAATACGGTCGCCAGGACGGAAGTTTTCGCGCGGCAGCATATCTTCACGCAGAATCACCGCTTCAGCGTTACCGGCCATCCCTTCGGATTTAATTTCCAGAGAGATATTGTCGCGGTTCACTTTCTTCACCACGCCAGTGACGATTTCGCCTTCCTGGTCGCGGAACTGATCGACAACCATCGCGCGTTCAGCTTCACGGACCTTCTGTACGATAACCTGTTTCGCAGTCTGCGTGGTGATACGGTCAAAGGTGACAGATTCAATCTGATCTTCAACATAGTCGCCGACATTCAGGCTTTCGTCTTCAAAACGCGCCGCTTCCAGCGTAATTTCCTTCGTCGGCATGGTCACTTCTTCAACGATCAACCAACGGCGGAAAGTATCAAAATCACCGCTTTTACGATCGATTTCTACACGAACATCGATCTCCTGCTCATATTTTTTCTTTGTTGCTGTCGCCAGCGCACTTTCCAGCGCTTCAAAAATTTTTTCGCGTGGCAGCGCTTTTTCGTTGGAGACGGCTTCAACAACAGCCAAAATTTCTTTGTTCATCGCGGGCTTTTCACCTCATCCAGACTGTTAAAAGTGGGGAACCAGGTTCGCCTTCTGGATATTACTCAGCGCGAACACTTCATCTTTGCCTTCGACTGTGACGGTAATCATTTCACCGTCCACCGCTTTGATAATGCCCTGCCACTTGCGACGGTTCTGTACCGCCATGCGAAGAACCAGCGCGACTTCTTCACCCTGGAAACGCGCATAATGATCGGCAGTGAACATAGGACGGTCGAGACCCGGTGACGAGACTTCAAGGTTGTAAGCCACGGAGATAGGATCTTCAACGTCCAGCACCGCGCTTACCTGGTGGCTCACATCAGCACAATCATCAACATTGATGCCATCTTCACTATCAATATAGATGCGCAGTGTGGATGTGCGACCGCGAATAAATTCGATGCCGACCAGCTCGTAGCCTAAGGCTTCAACTGGCGCTGTAATCATCTCTGTTAATTTTTGCTCTAATGTGGACAAGCCCACCCCCAAGACATAAAAAAAGGGCCTAAAGCCCAGTTATTCTGTAGTCAGATAACAAAAAACCCCGATAAATCGGGGCTTTAGATAACTGAACCCTATAACCGCAACGGCGGTCTGGTGTACCTTCCGAAAGAATTTTTTTCAAATCCAGCTACGAAGGACATAATCTTCACAGTATATTTGAAAAAGAACTCTAAGGGAAAGTGGTTGCGGGGGCCGGATTTGAACCGACGACCTTCGGGTTATGAGCCCGACGAGCTACCAGGCTGCTCCACCCCGCGCCTGAAACGTGGCAAATTCTACTCGTTTTGGGCAAAATTTGCAAATACTGCTGGGATTTGGTACCGAGGACGGGACGTAAAATCTGCGCACAGTATAGTGACCAGGCATGAGTTATGTCAACCCTATTCCCAATATGCAGATGAATGAATATCACTCTTCGTTATACTCATCCCATCTCTCCGGCTTATACACGCATTTCACAACGTTATTTCAGTAAACCTTCACTAAACGCTTCCTGTCTCTGCTAAAAGATGATTAAATGAAAACTCATTTATTTTGCATAAAAATGCACTAAAGCAGAAACCGATCTCATTATCAGTCAATCAAGCAGGGTTCTATTCTATGACGACGATTCTTAAGCATCTTCCAGCAGGTCAACGTATTGGTATCGCTTTTTCCGGCGGTCTGGACACCAGCGCCGCACTGCTGTGGATGCGACAAAAAGGAGCTGTCCCATATGCCTATACTGCGAATCTGGGACAACCGGATGAGGATGACTATGACGCCATTCCTCGTCGCGCAATGGAGTATGGCGCAGAGAATGCTCGCCTGATTGATTGCCGCAAGCAGTTGGTTGCAGAAGGGATCGCAGCGATTCAGTGCGGCGCTTTCCATAATACGACTGGCGGACTGACCTATTTCAATACCACGCCGCTGGGCCGTGCCGTGACCGGCACGATGCTGGTCGCCGCGATGAAAGAAGACGGCGTGAATATCTGGGGCGACGGCAGCACCTATAAAGGCAACGATATTGAACGTTTCTATCGTTACGGCTTGCTGACCAACGCCGAGCTGCAGATTTACAAACCGTGGCTGGATACCGACTTTATCGATGAGCTGGGCGGCCGTCATGAGATGTCTGAATTTATGATTGCCTGCGGTTTCGACTATAAGATGTCAGTCGAAAAAGCCTACTCCACCGACTCCAACATGTTGGGCGCGACGCACGAAGCGAAAGACCTCGAGTTCCTGAACTCCAGCGTCAAGATCGTCAACCCGATTATGGGCGTGAAGTTCTGGGACGAGAGCGTGAAGATCCCGGCAGAAGAAGTGATCGTCCGCTTCGAGCAGGGCCACCCTGTAGCCCTGAACGGCAAAACCTTCAGCGATGATGTTGAGATGATGCTGGAAGCGAACCGCATCGGCGGCCGTCACGGCCTGGGTATGAGCGACCAAATTGAAAACCGCATCATTGAAGCAAAAAGCCGCGGTATTTATGAAGCCCCCGGAATGGCACTGCTGCACATCGCTTACGAGCGTCTGTTGACCGGTATTCACAACGAAGACACCATTGAGCAATATCACTCTCATGGTCGTCAGTTGGGCAAACTGCTGTATCAGGGCCGCTGGTTCGACTCGCAGGCGCTGATGCTGCGTGATGGCCTGCAACGTTGGGTCGCCAGCCAGATTACCGGTGAGGTCACACTCGAGTTGCGTCGCGGCAACGACTACTCCATCCTGAACACGGTGTCTGACAACCTGACCTATAAGGCTGAGCGTCTGACCATGGAGAAAGGCGAGTCCGTGTTCTCACCAGACGATCGTATCGGTCAGTTGACCATGCGTAATCTGGACATTACCGATACCCGCGAGAAACTGTTCGGCTACGCGAAAGCGGGTCTGTTAACCGCCTCTTCCGCGACCGGTCTGCCGCTGGTTGAGAATCTGGAAAACAAAGCGAAGTAAACATTTATCATTTTAAGGCCGCGAAAGCGGCCTTTTTTATGCGCGGAATATAAGGTGTCTGTAGGCCTGATAAACGTAGCGCCATCATGGGTTGTAATAATGTCGGATGGCGGCGTAAACGCCTTATCCGACCTACAGACAACCACAAATAACAAACGAAAAAAAAGACGCTTTTCAGCGTCTTTCTTTCGGAATATTGGTACCGAGGACGGGACTTGAACCCGTAAGCCCTATTGGGCACTACCACCTCAAGGTAGCGTGTCTACCAATTCCACCACCTCGGCACGGATACTGCTATTAGCGCGGGATATCGCTGGTCGGCTGGGCCGGTGCAGCAGGTTGAGTCTGCTCGGTCTTCGCCGGCGCGCTCAGATTTTCCCACTCGCTTCCTTTATTGGTTTTATTGCTATTGATATTACCCAACACCAGACTGATGATGAAGAACAGCGTCGCCAATACCGCCGTCATTCGGGTCATGAAGTTACCAGAACCACTTGAACCAAATAGCGTAGCGGAAGCGCCTGCTCCGAAGGAGGCTCCCATATCAGCGCCTTTACCTTGCTGCAGCATGATCAGACCTACAAGGCCAATTGCCACAATAAGGAAAACAACTAAAAGAGCTTCGTACATAATCAACCTGTTCCTTGCGGAGTTGCCGCGTACCAATGCTTCTACCAATAAAGCGGGATTTTTACTGTTTCCCACTGAAGCGGGTGTGAATACTAACCAAAGCGAATGACCTTCGCAAGGGCAATTTAAGCGCATTGTATCAACTGCGGAAAAAAACAGCAAAAGCGTTGTTTTTTGCGGGCAGTAAGGCGGCAACCGCCGCCTTTTTAGTCACTTAAACGCTTAAACGGCTTTTACCGCATCCGCGATACGATGGGCGAATGCCGTAACCTGCGCTTCATCCTCGCCTTCCACCATCACGCGAATCAACGGTTCGGTACCGGATTTACGTAGCAGTACCCGCCCACGATTGCCGAGCGTGGCTTCTACGTCCGCCGTTACCGCTTTCACCGCTTCATTTTCCAGCGGATCGCCGCTACCGGCGGTGTAACGCACGTTAACCAGAATCTGCGGGAACATTTTCATACCGCTGCACAGATCGTGCAGACTCATATGATTACGCACCATCGCCGCCAGAACTTGTAGCCCCGCCACAATACCGTCGCCAGTGGTCGTTTTATCCAGCAGAATAACGTGACCAGAGTTTTCCGCGCCGATGCGCCAACCTTTTTCCTGCAATTTTTCCAGCACGTAGCGGTCGCCCACTTTCGCCCGGGCAAACGGAATGCCAAGCTGCTTGAGCGCCAGCTCCAGCCCCATATTGCTCATCAGCGTTCCCACCGCGCCGCCGCGCAGTTGCCCCTGGCGCAGCCCTTCGCGCGCGATGATATACATGATCTGATCGCCATCGACTTTATTGCCTTCATGGTCAACCATGATGACCCGGTCGCCGTCGCCGTCAAGCGCAATGCCGAGGTCCGCCTTCTCCGCCAACACGCGCGCCTGCAACGCGCGCACGTCGGTCGCGCCCACTTCTTCGTTAATGTTGACGCCGTTTGGCTCACAGCCAATAGCGATAACGGTCGCGCCCAGCTCGCGCAGCACATTTGGCGCGATATGGTAGGTAGCGCCGTTGGCGCAATCCACAACCACTTTCAGACCGTTGAGGCTCAGTTCGTTCGGGAAGGTGCCTTTACAGAACTCAATATAGCGTCCGGCGGCGTCGACGATGCGGCTCGCTTTCCCCAGCTCGGCGGAGTCTACGCAGGTGATCTCTTTTTCCATTTCGGCTTCGATGGCTTCTTCCACATCGTCAGGCAGTTTCGTACCGTCGATAGAGAAGAATTTAATGCCGTTATCATAGAACGGGTTATGCGAAGCCGAGATAACGATACCCGCCTCCGCGCGGAAAGTCCGCGTCAGATAGGCGACGGCTGGCGTTGGCATAGGTCCGGTAAACGAGGCCGACAACCCCGCAGCGGCAAGGCCCGCCTCCAGCGCGGACTCCAGCATATAGCCGGAAATACGCGTATCTTTACCGATAATGATTTTACGCGAGCCATGACGCGCCAGCACTTTTCCGGCAGCCCAACCCAGTTTAAGCACGAAATCAGGTGTAATGGGGGCATTGCCTACACGTCCGCGAATCCCATCGGTACCGAAATATTTACGATTACTCATAGCGTTTGTTTCCCTTTGCAGACAGAGTGGCTTCTACCACCCGCATCGCCTCTACGGTTTCTTTGACGTCATGGACGCGAATGATCTGCGCACCCTGCATCGCGGCAATTACCGCGCACGCAAGGCTGCCGTTCAGACGGTCTGATGGTCCCACGTTAAGTAACTGACCAACCATCGTTTTACGTGACATGCCCACCAGCAGCGGCAGATTAAAATGATGAAACTCACCCAGTCGCGCCAGTAAGGTATAATTGTGAGAGAGATTTTTACCGAAACCGAATCCGGGGTCGAGCAACAATTTCTCTTTTGCGATGCCGGCCTTCTCACAACGTGCTATTTGCTCAATAAAGTAGCGATTCACCTCGGCAAAGACATCGTCATATTTCGGCGCCTCCTGCATGGTTTTGGGGTTGCCCTGCATGTGCATAAGACTGACCGGCAAGCCGGTTTCCGCTGCCGCTTCCAACGCGCCGGGCTCGGAGAGCGAACGGACATCATTGATAATATGCGCGCCCGCCCTTGCCGCTTCACGGATCACCTTGGGTTTAGAGGTATCCACAGAAATCCACACTTCAAAACGTTGCGCGATTGCTTCCAGTACCGGAATAACGCGATCCAGCTCTTCTTCCACGCTCACTTCCGCCGCGCCTGGTCGCGTTGATTCCCCCCCCACATCAATAATTGTCGCCCCGGCATTCACCATTAAATTCGCATGTTTCACCGCCTCAATCAGCGTGTTATGCGCGCCGCCGTCGGAGAACGAATCCGGCGTTACGTTCAGGATACCCATAACATGCGGATGAGTGAGATCGAGCGTGGCGCCCTGAGCGAAGAGTTTCATGGTCAAAATCCCTGTTTTATTTATGGTGAGTTAAAAAAAGAAAAACCCCGGGGCAAGCCCCAGGGTTTCGGTGAGCGCTAAACATAATGTTGTACAACAAATGCTTATTTGTCGCCCAGCTGCTCTGACATCGTGTTGCCCGGGTTCGGCGTGCGTGGTTCATCAACCGGACGCGGCGCCTGAGGCGTACCATTGCTGTCAGAGTTATTGGTGCCGTTTGGATCTTCCCAGCCCGCAGGCGGACGCACTTCACGACGCGCCATCAGGTCATCAATCTGCGGCGCATCGATGGTTTCATATTTCATCAGCGCATCTTTCATCGCGTGCAGAATATCCATATTGTCAGTCAGGATCTGACGAGCGCGATTGTAGTTACGTTCAATCAGCGCTTTCACTTCCTGGTCGATGATACGCGCAGTTTCATCAGACATATGTTTCGCTTTTGCGACGCTACGGCCGAGGAACACTTCGCCCTCTTCTTCCGCATACAGCAGCGGACCAAGTTTGTCGGAGAAGCCCCACTGAGTCACCATGTTACGCGCCAGGTTAGTCGCGACTTTAATATCGTTCGACGCCCCGGTAGAAACATGTTCGGCACCGTAGATGATCTCTTCCGCCAGACGACCGCCGTACAGGGTGGAGATCTGGCTTTCCAGTTTCTGACGGCTGGCGCTGATCGCGTCGCCTTCAGGCAGGAAGAAGGTCACGCCCAGCGCACGACCGCGCGGGATAATCGTCACTTTGTGCACCGGATCGTGTTCCGGCACCAGGCGACCGATAATCGCGTGGCCCGCTTCGTGGTACGCGGTCGACTCTTTCTGCGCTTCCGTCATCACCATGGAGCGACGTTCGGCACCCATCATGATTTTGTCTTTCGCTTTCTCGAACTCAACCATCGACACTACGCGTTTGTTGCCGCGTGCGGCAAACAGCGCCGCTTCGTTGACCAGGTTCGCCAGGTCCGCACCGGAGAAGCCCGGCGTACCGCGCGCAATGATCGCCGCATCAATATCCGTCGCTAACGGTACGCGACGCATATGCACCTTCAGAATCTGCTCACGACCGCGAACATCCGGCAGGCCTACCACCACCTGACGGTCGAAACGACCAGGACGCAGCAGCGCCGGGTCAAGGACGTCCGGACGGTTAGTTGCGGCGATAACGATGATACCTTCGTTACCTTCGAAGCCGTCCATCTCAACCAGCATCTGGTTCAACGTCTGCTCACGTTCATCGTGACCGCCGCCAAGACCTGCGCCACGCTGGCGACCGACGGCGTCGATTTCATCGATGAAGATAATGCACGGCGCCGCTTTCTTGGCCTGTTCGAACATGTCACGCACACGAGACGCGCCGACACCGACGAACATTTCCACAAAGTCAGAACCGGAAATCGTAAAGAACGGCACCTTCGCTTCACCCGCAATGGCTTTTGCCAGCAGGGTTTTACCGGTACCCGGCGGGCCGACCATCAGGACGCCTTTCGGAATTTTACCGCCCAGCTTCTGGAAACGGCTCGGTTCACGCAGGTATTCAACCAGTTCCGCCACTTCTTCTTTCGCTTCGTCACAACCCGCAACGTCAGCAAACGTGGTTTTGATCTGATCTTCCGTCAGCATACGCGCCTTGCTCTTACCGAACGACATGGCGCCTTTGCCACCGCCGCCCTGCATCTGACGCATGAAGAAGATCCAGACGCCGATCAGCAACAGCATCGGGAACCAGGAAATGAAGATAGAAGCCAGCAGGCTTGGCTCTTCAGGTGGTTCGCCAACAACCTTGACGTTTTTAGTCAGCAGGTTATCAAGCAGCTTCGGATCATTAATCGGAATGTAAGTCGTGTAACGGTTACTATCTTTCTTGGTAACGTTGATCTCACGTCCGTTGATACGCGCTTCGCGAACCTGGTCCTGATTGACCTCTTGCAGGAAGGTAGAGTAATCCACCTTACGGCCATTAGACTCGCTGGGCCCAAAGCTCTGGAATACTGACATCAGCACAACGGCAATGACCAGCCAGAGTATTAGGTTTTTCGCCATGTCACTCAAGGGATTAACCTCTTATTACAACTGTGTTAAAAACAGCGTCAGGATACTCTATATCCAGTTTCTTTCAAACCTTACGTCTGAAATCTGCCGGTTATCACTTTCGCCCGGTCGCTACAATGTACACTTCACGCGAACGCGCACGCGAAGAGTCCGGCTTACGAACTTTAACCTTCGTAAACAGGGAGCGAATTTCCCTTAGATACTCATCGAAACCTTCGCCCTGGAACACCTTCACTACAAAACTTCCGCCTGGCGCCAGCACATCGCGGCACATCTCTAACGCCAGCTCCACCAGATACATGGCGCGGGGGATATCCACCGCCGGTGTTCCGCTCATGTTTGGTGCCATATCCGACATGACAACTTGTACTTTACTGTCACCCACGCGTTCCAGTAACGCTTTCATGACAAGTTCATCACGAAAATCGCCCTGAAGAAAGTCCACACCAACGATAGGATCCATAGGTAAAAGATCACAAGCGATGATGCGGCCTTTGCCGCCAATCTGCGTGACCACATACTGTGACCAGCCTCCTGGCGCAGCGCCGAGATCGACTACCGTCATTCCCGGCTTAAAAAGTTTGTCACTTTGCTGTATTTCATCAAGTTTAAACCAGGCACGGGAGCGTAGCCCCTTTTTCTGCGCCTGTTGAACATATTTATCGCTAAAGTGTTCCTGAAGCCAGCGGCTTGAGCTGGCAGAACGCTTTTTACCTGTCATTTAACTTTCCCGTCGGGGCAGTTCATCGTAGCCAATGGCGTAAATTTCTACACGCCTATTTGGCGATATAAGGGAGATGGCGGTAGAATGACCCGTTTTCAATCCCAACGTAAGCAAAAATATACGATGAATCTGAGTACTAAACAAAAACAGCACCTAAAAGGTCTGGCACATCCGCTCAAGCCTGTTGTTATGCTTGGCAATAATGGTTTGACCGAAGGGGTACTGGCCGAGATTGAACAAGCGTTAGAGCACCATGAACTTATCAAGGTGAAAATCGCCTCGGAAGATCGCGAAACAAAAACCTTGATCGTGGACGCTATCGTGCGCGAAACCGGCGCCTGTAACGTACAGGTCATCGGTAAAACGCTGGTGCTGTATCGCCCAACTAAAGAGCGTAAAATCTCGCTGCCGCGTTAAGGATATCCTAAAGTCGAACACAAAATCTGTGTAAAACGAGGGGTTTTCCACGAGCAGGAGAGCAAAATGCCACGCTCTCTCCGTTGATAAAAGGCCGCTATGCGGCCTTTTTCCTTTCTTTACAATACACCAACAATTTGCGTATTGAGTACTGCTTAAAGGTATTCCACTTTAAGCACTTCGTATTCCACATCACCGCCAGGCGTTTTGATCACCACGACGTCATCCTGCTCTTTGCCGATCAGGCCGCGAGCGATTGGCGAGTTTACCGAAATGAGATTTTGCTTAAAATCCGCCTCATCATCGCCAACAATACGATAGGTCTGCTCTTCGTCGGTGTCCAGGTTCAGCACCGTGACGGTAGCGCCGAAAATCACGCGACCATTGTTCGGCATTTTAGTGACATCAATCACCTGCGCATTCGACAGTTTTGCTTCGATATCTTTAATGCGCCCTTCGCAGAAACCCTGCTGTTCGCGTGCAGCATGATACTCCGCGTTTTCTTTTAAATCGCCATGTTCGCGCGCTTCGGCGATAGCGGCGATGATTTCAGGACGGCGCACAGATTTCAGAAAATCCAGCTCTTCGCGCAGTTTTTCGGCTCCGCGTAAGGTCATCGGAATAGCTTGCATTTGTTATACCTCTTGAACATTCCTGTAGGGGGCAATGAACTCTACCCCGGCTGCTAAGCCAGCCCCGGCATATGCCATACCAGGGTCAGAAGCAAAAAAACACCAACCCGGGCGCGCAGTCCCAGGTCAGCTACAATTTCCTCTTTGATAACCATTTTACCCTGGAGTTCCCTATGGGTCATCGTTTACTTTTTAGGGCGTTGCGCCGTAGTATGACGGCTTGTTTCCAGGGTGTTAGCGCGAGATTATGCGATTTTCCAGATTTATCATCGGATTGACCACCAGTATAGCGTTCAGCGTTCAGGCCGCGAATATTGACGAATACATCAAACAGCTTCCGGCCGGCGCCAACCTCGCGCTGATGGTGCAAAAGATTGGCGCGCCCGCGCCGGCTATTGATTATCATAGTCAGCAGATGGCGCTTCCCGCCAGTACCCAAAAGGTGATTACCGCGCTGGCGGCGCTGATTCAACTCGGCCCGGATTTCCGTTTTACGACCACGCTGGAGACTAAAGGCAACGTCGATAACGGCATCCTGAAAGGTGACTTAATTGCGCGATTCGGTGGCGATCCAACGCTAAGACGTCAGGATATTCGCAATATGGTCGCGACGCTGAAAAAGTCAGGCGTCACGCAAATCGACGGTAATGTGCTTATCGACACGTCGATTTTCGCCAGCCACGATAAAGCGCCAGGCTGGCCGTGGAACGACCTGACGCAGTGTTTCAGCGCGCCTCCCGCCGCCGCCATTGTTGACCGCAACTGTTTTTCTGTGTCGCTTTATAGCGCGCAAAAACCAAACGATTTAGCCTTTATTCGCGTGGCCTCTTATTATCCGGTAACGATGTTCAGCCAGGTACGGACTCTGCCGCGCGGTTCGGCAGACGCGCAGTATTGCGAGCTGGATGTTGTGCCTGGCGATTTGAACCGTTATACGCTTACCGGCTGTTTACCACAGCGCGCCGACCCGCTGCCGCTGGCCTTTGCTATTCAGGACGGCGCCAGCTACGCGGGCGCGATCCTCAAGCAGGAACTGAAAGAGGCCGGGATAACTTACCGCGGCACGCTGCTGCGCCAGACGCAGGTTAACGAGCCCGGAACGATCGTCGCCAGTAAACAGTCGGCGCCACTGCACGATCTGCTTAAGATTATGCTGAAAAAGTCAGACAACATGATCGCCGATACTGTTTTTCGGATGATTGGTCATGTCAGGTTTAACGTGCCTGGCACCTGGCGGGCGGGATCGGATGCCGTTCGCCAGATCCTGCGCCAACAGGCGGGAATTGATATCGGCAATACCATTATTGCCGACGGTTCCGGTCTTTCTCGCCATAACCTGATCGCTCCCGCCACGATGATGCAGGTGCTGCAATATATCGCCCAACACGATAACGAGCTGAACTTTATCTCTATGCTGCCGCTGGCGGGCTATGATGGTTCATTGCAATACCGCGCCGGGCTGCATCAGGCGGGCGTAGACGGTAAGGTTTCGGCGAAAACCGGGTCGCTGCAGGGCGTGTACAACCTGGCGGGCTTTATTACCACCGCAAGCGGGCAACGGATGGCATTTGTACAGTATTTGTCCGGCTACGCGGTTCCACCTGCCGATCAGCGTAATCGCCGAATCCCGCTGGTACGCTTCGAGAGTCGGTTGTATAAGGATATTTATCAGAATAACTGAGTGCATTATTGCCGGATGGCGGCGCTAACGCGTCTTATCCGGCCTACAACGAACATAATAAAACGGGCCGCAAATGTGGCCCGTTGGCTTTTGTAGGCCGGATAAGCGTTAGCGCCATCCGGCTACGAGATTAACGTTTGTAGATGAACTCGACGCCTTCTTCGTCGTCTTCATCCCAGTCGTCATCCCAGTCATCGTCTGCGTCTTCTTCCACTTCAGCCAACTGCTGGCGATGATAATCGTCCCACATGAACTCGACTTTTTCCGGCTGTTTTGCTTCTTCAGCCTGCGCGATCGGATTCTCGATGATAAAGGTCATCACATCCCAGCAGAGATCTTTCACCCCTAGCTGACTGGCAGCGGAAATCAGATAGTATTTCCCTTCCCAGCCCAACGCTTCGGCGATCGCTTTCGCTTTCTCTTCCGCTTCGGTTTTATCCATCAGATCGATCTTGTTGAACACTAACCAGCGCGGTTTAGCCGCCAGATCCTGGCTGTATTTTTCCAGTTCGCCAATAATGATACGGGCGTTTTCCACCGGATCGGAACCGTCGATCGGATCGATATCAATGAGGTGCAGCAGTACGCGGCAACGTTCGAGGTGCTTCAGGAAGCGAATCCCCAGGCCCGCGCCTTCCGCCGCGCCTTCGATCAACCCCGGAATGTCAGCCACCACAAAACTCTTTTCGCTGTCCATACGTACCACGCCCAGGCTCGGCACCAGCGTGGTAAACGGATAGTCCGCGACTTTCGGTTTTGCTGCCGATACCGCGCGAATGAACGTTGATTTACCGGCGTTTGGCATCCCCAGCATCCCGACATCCGCCAGCAGCATCAGTTCCAGCAGCAGGTCGCGCTTATCGCCCGGCGTACCATTGGTTTTCTGGCGCGGCGTACGGTTAACCGAGGATTTAAAACGGGTATTGCCTAACCCATGCCAGCCGCCCTTCGCGACCAACAGACGCTGACCGTGTTTGGTCATGTCGCCCATCGTTTCACCGGTTCCCTGGTCGATAACGCGCGTACCGACCGGCACTTTAATGGTCACGTCTTTACCGCGTTTACCGGTACAGTCGCGGCTCGCGCCATTCTGACCACGTTCAGCGCGGAACGATTTTTCAAAGCGGTAATCGATCAGCGTATTCAGGTTTTCATCGGCTTCCATCCAGACGTCGCCGCCGTCGCCGCCATCACCGCCGTCCGGGCCGCCTTTCGGGATATATTTTTCGCGGCGGAAGCTCACACAGCCATTACCGCCATCGCCTGCAACGACCAGAATCGATGCTTCATCAACAAACTTCATTTTATTCTCCGTAAATCATTCGCCTGAGCGGGGTTGCGAAACCACCGTTTCATGCTTACGTAAACCGCCCCAAATACGATGACCAATGGCGGAATACATCGCGCCCGCAACCACGACAAACGCACCGAGATAACCTAAAAGGTTTAACATCGGTCTGGCGAAGAAATCGGGCCAGGCCATAGATAAAAGATCTGAAAACAGCAGGGTAAATAGCGGTGTAAGCGTGATTATCGCGCTCACCTGCGCCGCCTGCCAACGCGCCATCGCTTCCGCCAGGGCGCCATATCCTACCAGCGTATTTAGCCCGCAGAAAATCAAACAGGCGAGCTGCCAGTCGCTCAGTTGCGCTATCACCATCGGTTTTGCCAGCGGCAAGAGCGCTATCGTACATAAAGTGTACAGTAAAAACAGGATCTGCTGCGAGGCCAGACGTCGCAATAATACTTTTTGCGCCACGCCATAGCTCACCCACACCATCGCCGCGCCTACGCCAAAAATAACGCCCCAGGTGTAGTCGGTCAGTCGGGTAAAAATCTCGATCAGACTGGTGTTAAAAAACATCACCAGCCCGCTCAATAACATCAGCGCGCCAATCACCTGCGTACCGCGCATCTTTTCTTTCAGAATAAAGACGCTGGCGACCATCATGCCAACCGGCGAGAGCTGGCCGATAACCTGCGACGCGGTTGGGCTTAAATATTGCAGGGAAGAACTGAACAAAATGAAATTACCGAACAGTCCGCAGGTCGCTATCGCCAATAACACCAACCAGCGCGGCTTACGAAAAATACGCAGCGGCGGCAGCTTTCTTTTTACTGCCAGTATCGCCCCGAGGCCAATACTGGCCATTAAGAAGCGGTAGAAGACAATGGTTGAAGGCTCCATCACCTCCAGCACTTGCTTCATTGCTATTGGCAACGCTCCCCAGCACATCGCGGTAGTGAGCGCTAAAAGAATGCCAATGCCTGCCTGCTGCTTCATGCCGTGTTCCCTGCAAAGACCCGTTAACGGCATTCACACAGCCACACGGGTATATTTTAGTCGGCCATCGAATGTAAAAAGCCCCGCAACAGGTGCGGGGCTTTCATCCGTTACCGGACCACAAAAAACTTACTCAGCAACGATGCTGATGTATTTACGGTTTTTCGGGCCTTTAACTTCGAATTTCACTTTACCGTCTGCTTTAGCAAACAGAGTGTGGTCACGACCGCAACCAACGTTGGTGCCAGCGTGGAATTTAGTACCACGTTGACGAACGATGATGCTGCCTGCCAGAACTGCTTCACCGCCAAAGCGTTTTACGCCCAGACGTTTAGCTTCAGAATCGCGACCGTTACGAGTCGAGCCGCCAGCCTTTTTATGTGCCATTTAATCTGCTCCCCTAATCTTAAGCGCTGATGCCGGTAATTTTCACATCAGTGAACCACTGACGATGGCCCTGCTGCTTACGGTAGTGTTTACGGCGACGAAACTTAACGATTTTAACTTTCTCGCCACGACCGTGGGCAACAACTTCAGCTTTGATTACGCCGCCATCAACGAAAGGAACGCCGATTTTGACTTCTTCACCGTTTGCGATCATCAGAACTTCAGCGAACTCGATAGTTTCGCCAGTTGCGATGTCCAGCTTTTCCAGGCGAACGGTCTGACCTTCGCTTACTCGGTGTTGTTTACCACCACTTTGGAAAACCGCGTACATAAAAAACTCCGCTTCCGCGCACACCTTTCAATGATTCAGAGCGCGCTATAAATATTCACAATAGGGCGCGAATATTACGCAAATTGCACGGCTTTGACAAGTGCTACCATCAATACATGAAGAAAAAAAACACAACGCATACGGTAACGTTTATCTGCGGCGTTTTTTCAGTACAATCAGGGTATATTTCTAACCATAAACCCTACGTTACCTCATTCAGACATGGGATAATCGGGGCGATAAGCCCGGCTTTTGCGATGAATTTAGAAAAAATCAACGAGTTAACCGCGCAAGATATGGCGGGTGTCAATGCGACAATCCTTGAACAGCTTAATTCCGACGTTCAACTGATTAATCAGCTAGGATATTACATTATTAGCGGCGGCGGAAAACGCATTCGTCCGATGATTGCCGTTCTTGCCGCACGCGCGGTGGGTTATCAGGGTAACGCGCACGTGACTATCGCCGCTCTGATCGAGTTTATCCACACGGCGACGCTGCTACATGATGATGTGGTGGATGAATCCGATATGCGTCGCGGCAAAGCGACGGCAAATGCCGCTTTCGGTAATGCCGCCAGCGTGCTGGTCGGCGACTTTATCTATACCCGCGCCTTCCAGATGATGACCAGCCTCGGCTCGTTAAAAGTGCTGGAAGTGATGTCGGAAGCGGTCAACGTGATTGCAGAAGGTGAAGTGCTGCAATTGATGAACGTGAATGACCCGGACATTACCGAAGAAAATTACATGCGGGTGATTTACAGTAAAACGGCGCGTCTGTTCGAAGCCGCCGCCCAGTGCTCCGGTATTCTTGCCGGTTGTACGCCTGAGCAAGAGAAAGGGTTGCAGGACTATGGCCGCTACCTTGGTACGGCTTTCCAGCTCATTGACGATCTGCTGGATTACAGCGCCGACGGCGAGCATCTCGGTAAAAATGTGGGTGATGACCTCAATGAGGGCAAACCCACCTTACCGTTGCTTCACGCCATGCGCCACGGTACGCCAGAACAGTCAGCGATGATCCGTACCGCTATTGAACAAGGTAATGGCCGTCATCTTCTGGAACCGGTTCTGGAAGCGATGACCACCTGCGGCTCGCTGGAATGGACGCGTCAGCGAGCGGAAGAAGAAGCCGACAAAGCGATATCCGCGTTGCAGATATTGCCGGATACCCCATGGCGTGAGGCGCTAATCGGTCTCGCACACATCGCGGTGCAGCGCGATCGTTAATGCCGTTCTCTTATCCCGCGTACTACGCGGGATATCCCATTAAGTTCCAATAAACTCCAGATACTTTGTTCCCTGTCTTTTCATATAGCCATATAGGGCTTCCCCTGGCATATTCTGAATATTGCTGCCACTTACATGAACTTTTTAGAACATTCTTTCACGAAGCGTTATAGTATCGAACGTCGTCGGGTTGTTAAAACCGTAAGTGATTAACCTAAGGAGTGATGGATGTATGGAAAGCAAGCTTATTGACTGGCATCCGGCCGATATCATTGCCGGACTACGTAAAAAAGGGACTTCAATGGCCGCTGAGTCACGTCGGAATGGATTGAGTTCATCCACGCTGGCCAATGCATTAACGCGCCCGTGGCCGAAAGGAGAGTTGATTATCGCGAAAGCATTGGGAACGGAACCCTGGGTTATTTGGCCATCGCGTTATCACGATCCGCGCACGCATGAGTTTATCGACAGAACGCGGCTTATGAGAGCGCGTAATAAAAACAAACAGAATGTAGAGTAAGTGCCTGTAAAACAACCCCCGCATCGCGTTCGCGGGGGTTATTCAGCGTACAGAAGGTTATTCGCCTTTCACGCGTTCAATATTCGCGCCTAGCGCGCGCAGTTTGTCTTCGATGCGCTCATAACCGCGATCGATGTGATAAATGCGATCCACAATCGTCGTGCCTTCCGCAATACAGCCCGCCAGCACCAGGCTCGCAGATGCCCGCAGATCTGTCGCCATGACCTGGGCGCCAGAGAGCGTTTCTACACCATGGCATATGACGGTATTGCTTTCAATTTCCGCACGCGCGCCCATGCGGCTGAGTTCAGGCACGTGCATAAAACGGTTTTCAAAGACGGTTTCAGTGATAAAGCCCGTCCCTTCCGCCACCAGGTTCAGCAACGTGAACTGCGCCTGCATATCGGTCGGAAATGCCGGGTGCGGCGCGGTACGGACATTGACCGCCTTCGGCCGTTTGCCGTGCATGTCCAGACTAATCCAGTCCTCGCCCACTTCGATATCCGCGCCAGCATCGCGCAGTTTCGCCAGTACCGCGTCCAGAGTGTCCGGTTGCGCGTTACGGCAGAGGATTTTGCCGCGAGAGATCGCTGCCGCCACCAGGAAAGTCCCCGTTTCGATACGATCCGGCAGCACACGATAAACGCCGCCGCCCAGACGCTCTACGCCCTCGATCGTAATACGATCGGTGCCCTGCCCGGCGATCTTCGCCCCCAGCGTAACCAGGAAGTTAGCGGTGTCGACAATTTCCGGCTCGCGCGCGGCGTTTTCAATGATGGTCGTCCCTTCCGCCAGCGTAGCTGCGCACATAATGGTGACGGTCGCGCCGACGCTGACCTTATCCATCACGATATGCGCCCCTTTAAGACGTCCTTCGACGGAGGCCTTTACGTAGCCCTCTTCCAGCTTGATGGTCGCACCCAGTTGTTCCAGACCGGTAATATGCAGATCAACCGGACGCGCGCCGATAGTACAGCCCCCCGGCAGAGAGACTTGTCCCTGACCAAAACGGGCAACCAGCGGCCCCAGCGCCCATATCGAGGCGCGCATGGTCTTAACCAGATCATAAGGCGCGCAGAACACGTTCACCTGGCTGGCGTCAATGTGTACCGATCCATTGCGTTCCACTTTCGCGCCTAATTGGCTCAGGAGCTTCATCGACGTATCCACGTCTTTCAGTTTTGGAACGTTTTGGATCTCTACCGGTTCTTCTGCCAGCAGAGCGGCGAACAGGATCGGCAGCGCGGCGTTTTTGGCGCCGGAAATTGTGACTTCGCCCTGGAGCGTCGTTGGCCCCTGTACACGAAATTTATCCATTATTGTATTCTCAGTTAAGCATTCATCTCCGCTACCGGCAGGTTACCCGTAGCTTAAAATCCGTTAAGTTTACGATCGCGCGCCCATTCCGCCGGGGTATATGCTTTGATCGATACGGCATGGATACGGTTGTCCGCAATGTACTCCATTAGCGGCCCATAGACCGTTTGCTGTTTCTTGACCCGGCTCATGCCGTCAAACATCTCGCCCACGGCAATAACCTGAAAGTGACTGCCATCGCCGGAGACGTGGACTTCCTGGAGGGAGAGGGCATTCATCAGCACACTCTGAATTTCATGATTTTCCATGGGTTCTTTATTCGTCAAATAGTGAAAACAGCCCAACATCTTAGAGCAAAGTCGCGCCGTCTTAAATAAGCAAAAGATTACGCTGATAAATCAGCGCGGTAAAAGTGCCGGATGGTGCTGCTAACGCAACTTATCCGGCCTACGGGGATCATGCGAAGTGTAGGCCGGATAAACCATCCGGCATTCATTACATACGGGGAAGTACGTCTTCGGGCAAGTTATATAATTGCGCCAGCGCGTAAACCTTGTCGTTAACGCCAGACAGCGACACGGCATTGCCCTGCTTTTTTGCCTGGTTCACAAGGTGCGCCAGCAGCGCCAGTCCCCCCGTATCCACCCTGGAGATCTGGCTCAGGTCGATACGGGTAACGCCAGTCATCGCTTCTACGCGCGCGTCCCATAGCGGCGCCAACACGTCCTGATCCAGCTCTCCCGCCAGCACCAGAGTGTCCGCCTCACGCGTCCAGGTGAGTTGCGGCGTCATTACTGTTTCTCGTCCAAAGTAATTTTCTGTTGAGAGATAGATTTCAGTTGTGCGGTCAGGCCGTCGATGCCTTTAGTACGCAGCAGATCGCTCCACTCATTTTGCTTGGTGGTGATCATGCTGACACCTTCCGCAATCATGTCATACGCCTGCCAGTTGCCGGTCTGAGTGTTTTTGCGCCACTGGAAATCCAGGCGTACCGGCGGACGACCGTTGGGATCGATAATCGTTACACGGATAGGCACAATGGTCGCATCGCCCAGCGGTTGCTCAGGCGCTATCTGGTAAGTCTGACCGTGGTACATCGCCAGCGCCTGACCGTATGCCTGTTTCAGGTATTCGCGAAACGCTGCAAAATAGGCTTCACGCTGCGCCGGGGTTGCCTCTTTGTAGTAGCGGCCCAACACCAGCGCGCCGGCATATTTTACCTGCACGTACGGCAGAAGTTCCTGATCAACAACGTCTCGCAGGTAATCCGGATTGGCACGAATTTTCGGCTGTTCGTTTTTCAGGCGATCAAAAGTTTTCTGCGCCGCCTCGTTCATCAGTTTATAAGGATTGCTCTGATCCGCTGCCGTTGCTGCGCTTAATGGCGCAATGACCAGCAGGGCCACCATCATCAGTCGTTTAAACATGCCTCAATTCTCCTGAGATTATTTCGTTTCGCCCGCGGGCGTTGTGGCTTCAGTATGACCTTCCGTTGCGGCTGGCGCATCGCCAGAATTCTTATTGTCGTCGCCTTTGCTGTTATAAAGGAACTGGCCAATCATATCTTCCAGCACCATTGCAGACTTGGTGTCCTGAATCGTACTCCCATCTTTGAGGATAGACGTTCCCAGCTCAGGATCTTCAAAACCGACGTTTAATGCCAGATATTGCTCCCCCAGCAGCCCGGAAGTACGAATACTCAACGAGCTGGTATCGGGAATATGGTTATAACGCTCTTCGATGTCGAGCGTTACGCGCGGCAGGTATGTTTTCGGATCAAGCGAGATATCTTCAACCCGCCCGACAACCACCCCGCCGATGCGTACCGGGGAACGCACTTTCAGACCGCCGATGTTATCGAAGGTCGCATAAACCTTATAGGTCGGCTCCGTGCGCATAGAGGTCACATTTGCCGCCTTCAGGCAAACAAACAGCGCCGCCAGCAACGCTACCAGCAAAAAAACGCCTACCCAAATTTCATTTTTTTTCGTTTGCATGAACTCAATTCCCAAACATCAGTGCGGTCAGCACAAAATCCAGCCCCAGAACGGCCAACGATGCGTGAACCACGGTACGCGTCGTTGCCCGGCTAATCCCGGCAGAAGTCGGTATTGCGTCATAACCGTTGAATAACGCAATCCATGTTACCGTAATGGCGAACACCACGCTCTTTATCAGACAGTTCACCAGGTCCATACGCCAGTCGACGGCATTCTGCATCGCGGACCAGAAGAACCCGGCGTCGATTCCCTTCCAGCTTACGCCGACCAGCGAGCCGCCCCAGATACCGACCGCCACAAAGATAATGGTCAGTAGCGGCAATGAAATCACGCCCGCCCAAAAGCGCGGCGAAATCACCCGGCGCAATGGATCGACCGCCATCATCTCCATACTGGAGAGCTGCTCCGTCGCCCGCATCAGGCCGATTTCCGCCGTCAACGCCGACCCGGCCCGCCCGGCAAACAGCAACGCCGCGACCACCGGCCCCAGCTCGCGCAGCAGCGAAAGCGCCACTAACATGCCAAGACTGGTCTCCGCGCTGTAAGTAGTCAGAACCAGATAGCCTTGCAGCCCCAGCACCATACCGATGAATACGCCGGAGACAATAATGATAAGCATCGACAAGACGCCCACATTATAAAGCTGGCGCACCAGCAGCGGCGCATGTTTGCGAAACTCCGGCTTACCGATAATCGCATTGAATAACATTAACCCGGCGCGCCCGAACGTCCTGACGGTTTTGATCCCGCTGTGTCCGAGTGCTGCCAGCGCATTTAACAGCATGAGTGGCTTAACTCCCTGTTTCGAGTAAATCAAGGTGATAGTCGCCCGCCGGATAGCGGAACGGAACCGGCCCGTCGGCAATACCGTCAAGGAACTGACGCACGCGCGGGTCCGTATTCTCCTGCAACGCCTGAGCGCTACCGTGAGCGACGATTTTTTTGTCCGCCATGATCCAGGCGTGATCCGCAATACTGAGCACCTCTGGCACATCATGCGAGACCACCACGCAGGTCACGCCCAGCGCGCTGTTCAATTCTGAAATCAGCTTCACCAGAACGCCCATGGTAATCGGGTCCTGGCCGACAAACGGCTCATCGAACATGATGAGATCCGGTTCCAGAGCGATGGCGCGCGCCAACGCGGCGCGGCGCGCCATCCCACCGGAGAGCTCGGAAGGCATCAGTTTTGCCGCGCCGCGCAGCCCGACAGCTTCCAGTTTCATCATCACGACGCTTTTTAGCAGCGGCGCGGGTAAATTGGTGTGCTCCCGTAGCGGATAGGCCACATTGTCAAACACGTTCATGTCGGTAAACAGTGCTCCCGACTGAAACAGCATACTCATACGTTTGCGGACGGTGTAGAGCCGCGAACGGGACATGGCCGGCACATTCTCGCCATCAAATAAGATCTCGCCCTTATCCGGCGGGATCTGTCCGCCAATCAGGCGCAACAGCGTGGTTTTACCGATGCCCGACGGCCCCATGATCGCCGTGATCTTCCCGCGCGGCACCGTCAGGGAAATATTATCGAAAATGCAGCGTTCGCCACGGGAAAAGCTGACGTCGCGCATATCGACTAAATTGGCCGCAGACTGACCCATTGATTCATCCTTCGTATTGCCTTGTTGAGGTAACCATGGCGCTGAATTTAACCATGGGTTCGACATAATTACAGAATATTAACTGACAGGGTTAGCGAAAGCTGGCATTCGTTTTACTTTTTAGCCGCATAAAGTCAAAATTAGGACTTCGTTACGGCTTCCAGATATCCCTTCCAGGGGACCGGCGAGTATACCTGAAGAAAGGACTTTAGATGCTTTTAGCGATGGCGCTACTCATAATTGGTTTGCTTCTGGTGGCCTACGGCGCCGATCGTCTGGTGTTTGCGGCCTCTATTTTATGCCGTACATTCGGTATTCCCCCGCTGATCATCGGGATGACGGTCGTGAGTATCGGCACCTCGCTGCCGGAAATTATTGTGTCGGTCGCCGCATCGCTACACGGTCAGCTCGATTTGGCCGTCGGCGCGGCGCTCGGTTCTAACATCACCAATATTTTGCTGATCTTAGGGCTGGCGGCGCTGGTTCGTCCATTTACCGTGCATTCCGATGTTCTACGTCGCGAATTGCCATTAATGTTATTTGTTAGCGTGGTAGCCGGTTCCGTACTGCATGACGGACAGTTAAGTCGCAGTGATGGTATCTTTCTCCTGCTTCTGGCTGTGCTATGGCTGTTATTCATTGTTAAAATCGCGCGTCTGGCCGAACGCCAGGGGAATGACAGCCTCACCCGCGAACAACTGGCGGAGCTGCCGCGCGAAGGCGGGCTCCCCGTCGCGTTCTTATGGCTGGGCATTGCGCTGGTCATCATGCCGATGGCGACGCGCATGGTAATCGATAACGCTACGGTGCTGGCGAACTATTTCGCCATGAGTGAATTAACGCTCGGTCTGACAGTCATCGCCGTCGGCACCAGTCTGCCAGAACTGGCGACGGCGATTGCCGGCGTGCGAAAAGGCGAAAATGATATTGCCGTTGGTAATCTCATTGGCGCCAATATTTTTAATCTCGCCATCGTGCTGGGACTGCCTGCGCTGATCGCGCCGGGGGAGATCAACCCGCTGGCATTTGGGCGTGATTATAGCGTGATGTTGCTGGTTAGCGTGGTTTTCGCTTTACTTTGCTGGCGGCATCCGCGTCAGATTGGTCGGGGCGCAGGTATACTGCTGACCGGCGGGTTTATCGTATGGCTGGCGATGCTCTATTGGCTATCGCCACTTCTTGTTGGATAACTGGAAACGGATTATGTCGCATTTAGCGTTGCAACCGGGGTTTGACTTTCAGCAGGCAGGCAAAGAGGTCCTGGAAATTGAACGTGAAGGCCTGGCGGAGCTTGATCAATATATCAACCAGCATTTCACGCTGGCCTGTGAAAAAATGTTCAACTGCACCGGAAAAGTGGTGGTCATGGGGATGGGAAAATCCGGCCATATCGGACGGAAAATGGCCGCCACGTTCGCCAGTACCGGCACCTCTTCCTTTTTTGTACATCCAGGCGAAGCCGCGCACGGCGATTTGGGGATGGTTACGCCGCAGGATGTGGTTATCGCTATCTCCAACTCCGGCGAATCCAGCGAGATCGCGGCGCTAATACCGGTGCTTAAACGGCTGCACGTGCCTTTAATTTGCATTACCGGGCGACCGGAAAGCAGCATGGCGCGTGCGGCAGATGTGCATCTGTGTGTTAAAGTGCCCAAAGAAGCGTGTCCGTTAGGCCTGGCGCCTACCAGTAGTACCACCGCAACGCTGGTGATGGGCGACGCGCTCGCCGTGGCGTTGTTAAAAGCGCGCGGCTTTACCGCCGAGGATTTCGCTCTGTCGCATCCTGGCGGCGCGCTGGGACGTAAGCTACTGCTGCGTGTAAGCGATATTATGCATACTGGCGATGAGATCCCGCATGTTAATAAACATGCCACCCTGCGTGATGCGCTGTTAGAAATTACGCGTAAAAATCTCGGTATGACCGTCATTTGCGATGAATCCATGAAGATCGACGGTATCTTCACCGACGGCGATTTACGTCGCGTGTTCGATATGGGCGGCGATATGCGCCAGTTGGGGATCGCCGAGGTGATGACGCCAGGGGGCATTCGCGTTCGTCCCGGTATTCTCGCTGTCGATGCGCTGAATTTAATGCAGTCCCGCCATATCACCTCCGTACTGGTTGCTGATGGCGACCAGTTACTCGGTGTGTTACATATGCATGATCTCCTGCGTGCAGGCGTCGTGTAGAAACTCAAGGATAATTAACGATGAGTAAAGCAGGTGCGTCGCTTGCGACCTGTTATGGCCCCGTCAGCACCCATGTCATGACCAAAGCGGAGAATATCCGCCTGCTCATCCTGGACGTGGATGGCGTATTGTCTGACGGCCTGATTTATATGGGCAATAACGGCGAAGAGCTGAAGGCTTTCAACGTTCGTGACGGCTATGGTATTCGCTGTGCTTTGACCTCCAATATCGAGGTTGCCATTATTACCGGACGAAAGGCTAAACTTGTAGAAGATCGCTGCGCCACGCTGGGGATTGTCCATCTTTATCAGGGACAGTCGAATAAGCTGATCGCCTTTAGCGATCTGCTGGAAAAACTGGCCATTGCGCCGGAAAATGTTGCCTATGTCGGCGATGATCTGATTGACTGGCCAGTGATGGAAAAAGTGGGGTTAAGCGTTGCCGTTGCGGATGCGCATCCGCTGCTGATCCCCCGCGCTGACTATGTGACGCACATTGCCGGCGGGCGCGGCGCGGTACGTGAGGTGTGCGATTTGCTGCTGCTGGCGCAGGGCAAGCTGGATGAGGCCAAAGGGCAATCGATATGAGTAAAACCAGACGTTGGGTTATCATTCTACTGTCGCTGGCCATTCTGGTACTGATTGGTATCAATCTGGCGGATAAAGACGATCCTGCTGCCGTGATGGTCAACAGCAACGATCCCACGTATAAAAGCGAGCATACGGATACCGTCGTGTACAGTCCGGAAGGCGCGTTGAGCTATCGTCTGATCGCGCAGCACGTTGAATATTTTTCCGATCAGGCGGTCTCATGGTTTACGCAACCGGTATTAACCACCTTTGATAAGGATAAAGTGCCGACATGGTCGATCAAGGCCGATAAAGCCAAATTGACTAACGATCGGATGCTCTATCTGTATGGCCATGTTGAAGTCAACGCCCTGGTGCCTGACGCTCAATTACGCAGAATTACCACCGATAACGCGCAGATTAATCTGGTGACGCAGGATGTTACCTCGAACGATCTGGTGACGTTATACGGCACAACATTTAACTCCAGCGGACTGAAAATGCGCGGTAACTTACGCAGCAAGAACGCCGAGCTGATTGAAAAGGTTAGAACCTCTTATGAAATTCAAAACAAACAAACTCAGCCTTAATCTTATGCTTGCCGGCTCGCTGCTGGCCGCCAGCATTCCGGCCTTCGCCGTCACGGGCGATACCGAACAGCCTATTCATATTGACTCGGATCAACAGTCGCTGGATATGCAAGGCAACGTCGTGACCTTTACGGGCAACGTGGTGATGACCCAGGGCACGATTAAGATCAACGCCGATAAAGTCGTGGTTACCCGCCCTGGCGGCGAACAGGGGAAAGAGGTGATCGACGGTTACGGCAATCCGGCCACCTTCTACCAGATGCAGGACAACGGTAAGCCGGTGAAAGGCCACGCTTCCCATATGCATTACGAGCTGGCGAAAGATTTTGTGGTGCTGACCGGCAACGCTTATCTGGAGCAGCTTGACAGCAACATTACCGGCGACAAAATCACCTACCTGGTGAAAGAGCAGAAAATGCAGGCCTTCAGCGAGAAAGGCAAACGCGTCACCACCGTTCTGGTGCCGTCGCAGTTGCAAGACAAAAACAAAGGCCAGACTCCGGCGCAAAAGAAGAGTAACTAATTCGTTATGGCAACATTAACTGCAAAGAATCTGGCGAAGGCCTATAAAGGCCGTCGCGTAGTGGAAGATGTCAGTCTGACCGTTAACTCCGGGGAGATTGTCGGGCTGCTCGGTCCAAACGGCGCGGGTAAAACCACCACCTTTTATATGGTCGTCGGTATCGTGCCGCGTGACGCGGGCAATATCATCATCGATGATGAAGATATCAGTCTGCTGCCGCTGCACGCGCGCGCGCGCCGCGGTATCGGCTATTTGCCGCAGGAAGCCTCTATTTTCCGCCGTCTCAGCGTATTTGATAACCTGATGGCGGTACTGCAAATTCGTGACGATTTGACCGCAGAACAGCGAGAAGACCGCGCCAATGAGCTGATGGAAGAGTTTCATATCGAGCATCTGCGCGACAGCATGGGACAGGCGCTGTCCGGTGGTGAACGCCGTCGTGTAGAAATTGCCCGCGCGTTGGCCGCTAATCCCAAATTTATCCTGCTGGATGAACCCTTTGCCGGCGTTGACCCGATTTCCGTTATCGACATCAAACGCATTATCGAGCATCTGCGCGATAGCGGGCTCGGCGTGCTGATCACCGACCATAACGTCCGTGAGACGCTGGCAGTCTGTGAACGTGCCTATATCGTGAGCCAGGGCCACCTTATTGCCCACGGTACGCCGACAGAAATCCTGCAAGACGAACACGTTAAGCGTGTATATCTTGGGGAAGACTTCAGACTCTGATAGGGTAGAGGGCTATGCTGCTCTAGCGGGAGAAAACGACTCTGAATATGAAGCAAGGTTTGCAACTCAGGCTTAGCCAACAACTGGCGATGACGCCTCAGCTACAACAGGCTATCCGTCTGTTGCAGTTGTCTACGCTGGAACTTCAGCAGGAACTCCAGCAAGCGCTGGAAAATAACCCGCTGCTTGAGCAAACCGATCTTCATGACGAAATCGACACTCAGCAACCTCAGGATAACGATCCTCTCGATACCGCCGACGCGCTCGAACAAAAAGAGATGCCGGAAGAGCTGCCGCTTGACGCCAGTTGGGATGAAATTTACACCGCCGGGACGCCGTCCGGCCCCAGCGGCGATTATATCGACGATGAGCTGCCCGTCTATCAGGGTGAAACGACGCAGTCGTTGCAGGATTATCTGATGTGGCAGGTTGAGCTAACGCCCTTCTCGGACACCGATCGCGCTATTGCGACATCCATTGTCGACGCGGTAGATGATACCGGCTATCTCACCGTATCCCTGGATGAAATTCGCGAAAGCATGGGCGATGTAGAGGTGGATCTCGATGAGGTCGAAGCCGTCCTGAAGCGTATTCAGCGTTTTGATCCGGTGGGCGTCGCGGCAAAAGATCTTCGCGACTGTCTGCTGATCCAGCTTTCACAATTCGACAAATCCACGCCGTGGCTGGAAGAGGCGCGGCTCATTATCTGCGATCACCTTGATCTGCTGGCCAACCACGATTTCCGCACGTTGATGCGCGTTACCCGACTGAAAGAAGAGGTGCTGAAAGAGGCGGTAAACCTGATTCAGTCGCTCGATCCCAGACCCGGTCAATCGATCCAGACCGGCGAGCCGGAGTACGTTATCCCGGATGTGCTGGTACGCAAGCATAACGGTCGCTGGACGGTGGAGCTTAATAGCGACAGTATTCCCCGTTTACAGATTAACCAGCACTATGCCGCCATGTGCAATAGCGCGCGCAACGATGCCGACAGCCAGTTCATCCGCAGTAATTTACAGGATGCGAAATGGCTGATAAAAAGCCTTGAAAGCCGCAACGACACGCTGCTGCGCGTCAGTCGCTGCATCGTCGAGCAACAGCAAGCCTTTTTTGAACAGGGCGAAGAATATATGAAACCGATGGTACTGGCGGATATCGCCCAGGCCGTCGAGATGCACGAATCCACTATATCCCGCGTGACCACGCAGAAGTATTTGCACAGCCCGCGCGGTATTTTTGAACTCAAATATTTCTTTTCCAGCCACGTCAATACCGAAGGCGGAGGCGAAGCCTCTTCCACCGCGATTCGCGCGCTGGTGAAGAAGTTAATTGCGGCGGAAAACCCCGCGAAACCACTGAGCGACAGCAAGTTAACCTCTCTGCTGTCAGAACAAGGTATCATGGTGGCACGCCGCACTGTTGCGAAGTACCGAGAGTCTTTATCCATTCCGCCGTCAAACCAACGCAAACAGCTGGTTTGACCCAACCGATAAGGAAGACACTATGCAGCTCAATATCACCGGACATAATGTCGAAATTACTGAAGCCCTGCGTGAATTTGTGACGACAAAATTCGCCAAACTTGAACAGTATTTTGAGCGGATTAATCAGGTATACGTGGTGTTGAAAGTGGAGAAGGTCACGCATATCTCGGATGCGACGCTACACGTTAACGGCGGCGAAATTCACGCCAGCGCGGAAGGCCAGGATATGTATGCCGCCATTGACGGCTTGATTGATAAACTGGCAAGGCAGTTAACCAGGCATAAAGATAAACTGAAACAACACTAATTGTCCGGGCAGTTAGCCAGTGCAGGACGGCCTGTTGTGTGACACAACGGGCCATTTGTACAGTTAGCGCTCCGAACCTGGCCATCAACCTGACAGGACAGGTTCTTAGGTGAAATTATGATAAATAACGATACGACTCTACAACTGAGCAGTGTACTTAACCAGGAGTGTACGCGTAGCGGCGTTCATTGTCAGAGTAAGAAACGCGCGCTGGAAATCATCAGCGAACTGGCGGCAAAACAGCTCAGTTTACCTCCTCAGGTCGTGTTTGAAGCCATTCTGACACGCGAAAAAATGGGCAGTACCGGTATTGGTAATGGTATCGCCATCCCGCACGGGAAACTGGAAGAAGATACCTTACGCGCCGTCGGCGTGTTCGTTCAGCTCGAAACGCCGATCGCGTTCGACGCCATCGATAACCAGCCGGTCGATCTCCTCTTCGCCCTGCTGGTGCCCGCCGATCAAACTAAAACGCATCTGCACACGCTGTCGCTGGTGGCGAAACGTCTGGCGGATAAAACGATCTGCCGCCGCCTGCGCGCGGCGCTGAATGATGAAGAGCTGTATCAAATCATTACTGACACCGAAGGTGAGCAGAATGAGGCATAACAACTCAATGGCATTTCTTTCTGTCGTTGTGAGGAGAAACGGTACATGGTACTGATGATCGTCAGCGGGCGTTCCGGATCAGGTAAATCTGTCGCTCTGCGCGCGCTGGAAGATATGGGATTTTACTGCGTGGATAACCTCCCCGTCGTGCTGTTGCCCGATCTGGCGCGAACGCTGGCCGATCGCCAGATTTCCGCCGCCGTCAGCATTGATGTGCGCAATATGCCTGAATCACCTGAGATTTTTGAACAGGCGATGAATAATCTGCCTGGCGCTTTCTCGCCGCAATTGCTGTTTCTTGATGCCGACCGCAATACCTTGATTCGCCGCTACAGCGACACGCGCCGTTTGCATCCGCTTTCCAGCAAAAATCTTTCTTTAGAGAGTGCGATCGATAAAGAGAGTGACTTGCTGGAGCCGTTACGCTCACGTGCGGATCTGATCGTCGACACTTCAGAAATGTCCGTCCATGAGCTGGCGGAGATGCTGCGTACCCGGCTGTTGGGCAAACGCGAGCGCGAACTGACGATGGTATTTGAGTCCTTCGGCTTTAAACATGGTATCCCGATTGATGCGGACTATGTGTTTGATGTCCGCTTTCTGCCCAACCCGCACTGGGACCCCAAACTGCGCCCCATGACCGGGCTTGATAAGCCGGTAGCCGCGTTTCTTGACCGACACACAGAAGTTCACAATTTTATCTATCAGACTCGCAGCTATCTTGAGCTATGGTTACCGATGCTGGAGACCAACAACCGCAGCTACCTTACCGTCGCTATCGGTTGTACCGGCGGGAAACACCGTTCGGTGTATATTGCAGAACAGCTGGCAGACTACTTCCGCTCGCGCGGTAAAAATGTCCAGTCTCGCCATCGCACGCTGGAAAAACGCAAAACATGACCGTAAAGCAAACTGTTGAAGTCACCAATAAGCTGGGCATGCATGCCCGGCCTGCCATGAAGCTTTTCGAACTGATGCAGGGGTTTGACGCCGAGGTGCTATTACGCAATGACGAAGGCACTGAAGCGGAAGCGAACAGCGTCATCGCTCTGTTAATGCTCGACTCCGCCAAAGGGCGTCAGATCGAAATTGAAGCCACCGGCCCGCAAGAAGTTGAAGCGCTGGCGGCGGTTATCGCGCTGTTCAATTCCGGCTTTGACGAAGACTAAACCTCCCCCTCTATACCCTATTTTCCCCCAACGCCGTCCCGGTATTTGATGACAGTCACCCCAAAACCGGGCGTGTTACGCCTGCCTGCCACTTGTCCCGCAGCCCCACCCTTTCGTAAGATTTGTACATTTCGTGCGCTTTACCTATGCATAAAAACATTAAGAAAACCTTAAAAAATTTCGTTTAGGTTTTGTTTAAGTTCTTTGTCCATACTAAATTTATGTGAATAAATTTTTCCAGGACTTGCCATGATCCTCTTATCGAAACAGACTCCGCTGGGCGCCGGTCGACATCGTAAATGCTATACGCATCCGGATAATGCCCGGCGTTGCATAAAAGTCATTTACAACCGTGACCACGGCGGTGATAAAGAGATTCGGCGTGAACTGAGCTACTATGCGCATCTGTCCCGCTACCTGACAGACTGGAGCGCTATCCCCCGTTATTACGGCACGGTAGAAACCGATTGCGGCACCGGCTATGTCTACGACATGATTACCGATTTCAACGGCGCGCCCTCTATTACCCTGACCGAGTTCGCCGCGCAATGTCGTTATGAAGAGGATGTCGCTGTCCTGCGGCGGCTACTGAAAAAACTGAAACGCTACCTGCTGGATAACCATATTGTGACGATGTCGCTGAAGCCGCAAAACATCCTTTGCCAGCGTATCAGCGAGTCAGAAGTGGTTCCGGTGGTTTGCGACAATCTGGGGGAAAGTACCTTTATCCCGCTGGCAACCTGGTCAACATGGTGCTGTGAACGCAAACTGGAGAGAGTGTGGCAGCGGTTTATCGCCCAGCCTGCGCTGGCCGTTGCCCTGGAGAGGGACGCGCAGCCAAAAAACAAGAAACGGCTGGCGCTTACTTCTCACGAGGCTTAAGACCTGTGCTTATCAGGCCTGGACGACACAGATCGCAGGCCGGATAAGGCTTTCGCGCCGCCATTCGGCAAAATTAATTAAGCTGGTTGCGCGTCATAAAAGATTCCCCACCCAGTTGGCGCATCTGGCGCATAATCCACGCCTGCCGGCTACGCACATAGCCAGAAGGCGCATTCGCCTTATAGCGTAACGGATTTGGCAATACCGCCGCCAGCAACGCGGCTTCAGACACACTCAAGCGACTGGCAGGTTTATGAAAATACCGTTGTGCCGCAGCCTCCACGCCAAAAATACCATCGCCAAACTCCGCGATATTCAGATAAACCGTGAGGATGCGCTTTTTGCTCCAGACAGTTTCAATGCCCAGCGTTAGCCCAGCCTCCAGACCTTTGCGCAGCCAACTGCGTCCATCCCATAAAAAGAGATTTTTCGCCGTTTGCTGCGAAAGCGTAGAGGCGCCGCGAATACGGCTCTCATTCCGCTCATTATGCGCCAGCGCTTTTTCAATCGCCGGAACATCAAAGCCCCAGTGCTCAGGGAACTTCTGGTCTTCCGCCGCAATTACCGCCAGCCCCATCCACGGCGAGATATCCGCCATACTGACCCAGTCAGAATGCGCCACATAACCGAACTCTCCGCCGAGCCAGGCGCTAATCTGCCGTTCCGCCATCACCGCCGAAAAAGGCACCGGAACCACGCTAAACAGCGCAATGCCGCCGCCCCAAAAGACGGCGAGCGCAGCAAGGATACGTAAAAGTAGACGGCGCAAAAACGTTAACGGCGCGATGCGTCGTTTGCTCATTCCGCCAGAACCAGCACGCGCGACACTAATTTATCAATGCCGCTTGCCGCCTGAGCGATATCCTGCGCCAGCATATAGGCAGGGGTGGTCACGACCTTGTTATCCTCGTCCACAACGATATCATCAACCGGGCAAGGTACGTGTTCGGCGCCCATCTCTTCAAGTACTTCAGCGGTATCAATATCCGTCCCTATTGTCAGACGTAGCGGGAAGTCAAAGATTTTCGGCAACATTGCGGGCGCGATACAGATGAATCCCAGCGGCTTGCCGGACTGGTGCATGGCCTTCGCCAGCGCGACGACATCGCTATCCACCCGGCATTCGCTCCCCTGGCTGGCGAAATTACTCAGGTTCTTCGCCGCGCCGAAACCACCAGGCACAATGAGCGCATCCAGTTCCTCTGGCTGAGCCTGGGACAGGGGACGAATATCGCCCCGCGTAATACGCGCCGCCTCAATCAGGACGTTACGCGTTTCCGCCATCGCTTCGCCGGTCAGGTGATTAATAACATCCGCTTGTGGTTTATCCGGCGCGAAGCAGACAGCCTGCGCGCCGCTGCGGGCAATGGCCAACAGCGTCAGAACGGCCTCATGAATTTCGGCGCCGTCATAGACGCCGCATCCGCTGAGCACTACGCCAATTTTTTTCATGGTGAACATCCTCCTGCAACCGACTCAAGACCATTAATAATTTTGATTAAAATGCTACGCTTCACACATTTAAATGATTCATGTAACAAATCATTTAGGATTTGCTATCTTAACTGCGTGCGGCCTGAAAACAGGACTGCGCCTTTGACATCATCATAATAAGCACGGCGCAGCCACGATTTCCCTGGTGTTGGCGCAGTATTCGCGCACCCCGGTCAAACCGGGGTCATTTTTTTTCCGCGTTTGCCACCCAGGCTTTCAGCACCGCGACATCGTGCTGCCACTCCTGCTTCATCTCTTCAATCCATTCCGCGACATTATCTTCCCAGGCGGGAAGATCCGGCGACTGGATTTGCTGGCCAAGCTGTTGCAGATGACGCAGTCCTACCGAACCGGCGGCGCCTTTAATCTTATGCCCTTCCTCAACGACGCCTTTTTTGTCACGCGCCGTCAGATTGGACTCCAGCACACTTAAATAGCCAGGCATCATTTTTTCAAACACCGCGAGACCGTCGGTGATCAATTTAGGCCCGACCAACTCGATGTATTGTTCCAGCATCGGGATATCCAGCAGCGCTTGCGCTTTATCGCTCTCTTCAGGCGTCACGGTACTCTCCTCTTTATCGGTGGCATCCCAGAATTTTTTAATCATCGCGGTTAAGGCCGGCACCGACAGCGGCTTACTCAGCACATCGTCCATACCAGCGTCCAGATACTCTTTTTTATCTTTCAGAACGTTAGCCGTAAGCGCTACCAGCGGCGGTAAATCTTCCCGCGTGTGGCGACGGGTCAGTTCTCTGGCAATATCCAGACCCGTCATATCCGGTAGCTGAATATCCAGTAAGACCAGGTCATATTCGCCCGGCGCGAACATCTCCAGCGCCGCCTTGCCGGTCATCGCGACATCCACGCTGTTCCCCAGTTTTTCCAGTACTGAACGCGCCACAATCACATTCAGTTCAATATCTTCGACCAGCAGAACATGCAGCGCGGGCAGCGGCATGTCGTCTTCATCAAAGGAGTCCTCCACCTCTTCCGCCACCGCTGGCGCATGAACCGTTAGCGTAAAGGTCGATCCTTTGCCCGGCAGACTGGAGACGGTAATATCGCCGCCCATATTTTTCGCCAGCCGACGGGAGACCGCCAGCCCGATACCGGTACCCGTCGCCGGCTTACCGCCATGACTGTCTTTCACCTGATAATACATGGCGAAAATTTTATCCTGCTCATCCTGCGGAATGCCGATCCCGGAATCTTCCACTTCAAAGTGCAGCATGTCGCCTTCATCATAACGCGCCCGCACCGTCACCTGGCCCTGCTGAGTAAACTTCACCGCATTGCTGATCAAATTCCATAAAATCTGGCGCAAACGCGTTCCGTCGGTAATGACTTTGTGCGGCAGCGGCAGCGTCGGCTCAAGCACAAAACGTAGCCCTTTTTGCTGCGCCTGCAAACCGGAAAGGTTTTCCAGATCGGCCATAAAGCTGGTGAAATCAACCGGTTGGTTATCAAGCTGAACCTTACGCCGCTCCATCTTATCCATATCAATGATATCATTGAAAATATTGCCTAACGTCACGGCGGAGACATGGATTGTTTTAAGGTATTTTTCCTGTTCGGCGGTGAGATCGGTATCCAGCAGGATGCGGCTTAAACCGACGATGCCGTTAAGCGGGGTGCGCAGCTCATGACTGATGGTAGAGATAAACGTGGTCTTGTCGCGGCTGGCGCGTTCCAGCGCGTCCTGATAACGCTTACGTTCGGTAATATCACGACCAAATCCCATCAGGCCATGACGTTTACCGACACGGTCGTAATAAGGCACTTTACGAATTTCAAAGCAGGCCTTTCGTCCGTCCGGATAATCCAGCCACTGTTCATAGGTCAGGGAGACGTTATGGCGGAATACTTTTTCGTCGGTTTCAATGACTTTCTCCGCCGCTTCGGGAGAGTACACATCTTCCGGCTTCAAATGCACCAGCTGTTTTTCGCTCTTGCCGGTTAGCAATTCCATTGCGCGGTTACAGCCGGAAAACTCTTTATCCTCATTACGATAAAAAACCAAATCCGGCGAGGCGTCCAGAAAGGAGCGCAGAAAAGAGGATTGCTGTTCTAGCTGGATTTGCGCCTCTTCACGCTCTTTAATTTCTACTTTTAGCTGTTCAAATGTCTCTTGCAGCTCCGCTTCCGCTTTTTCGCGATCGGCAATTTCCTGATTAAGCTGGGCAATATTGTCCTTCAACTGTACGTTAAGCTTGAGATCGCGCTCGCGCATCTCCTCCAGCTTTTGCACCAGACGCGACAGTCGCTGCCTTGACTCTTCCAGTTGTTCAACAACAACGGATAAGAAATAGACCGCCCAGGGCGTAATTAACAGGCCAAAAAAGATGGAACGAATAACGTCGATACTTTCAACCTGACCATGCAGCACCATGGTCACCGCCATCTGCACGACAATCGCCAGCACCACCAATGCCAACGCCAGGAGCATGGAAAAGCGCACCAGACCCAATTTCATCATCAGGTCGACATAGTATTGCGCCAGCATACGAATTTGCTTCATAGAGGATTCCTTCACCACAACTTCGCACATAATACCCAATTATGGGAACCGCGTTGAATATTGTGCGAAATATGCGTAGCGCCCCTCATCACGCTACGCTACAGGTGGTATCCAGGGACGGGCCAGCGCAGAGCCCTGCACGCCATGCTCATTCAGGTATTTGTCCAGCTCAACCATCCCCGTCCAGCGATTCTCGCACCACAGCGGGGCAAGCAGCGTCGGACGGCGAGCGCTGGCTGAAATTCGGTGATAAATTACCTCCGGCGGCGTATGACGAATCATCTCACCTGCCGTTAGCGTGTAGTCGTCCAGTTCGATGCCGTTCAGCCGCCCCGCTTCCCAGGCTTTGGCCATCGTACTGCCTTTCACAATATGCAGCGGATGCAGTTTAATACCGTCAACGCCCGTCTCCACCACACGCTCCATGGTTTGCAGGCATTCTGCCTGCCCTTCGCCCGGCAGCCCCACAATCAGATGCGCGCACACTTTCAGCCCGCGCTCCCGGGCAATCCGGGTGGTACGCTGATAGCAGGCGAAGTCATGCCCGCGGTTAATTCGGTGCAGGGTTTTATCGTGCGCGGTTTGCAATCCCAGTTCCAGCCACACCTCGTAGCCTTGATCTTTATATTCACACAGTAAATCTACTACTGCCTGCGGGACGCAATCCGGACGCGTACCGACGCATAACCCGACGATACTGGCCTGGCTGACCGCCTGTTGATACATGGAACGCAGCACCTGCACTTCCGCAAAGGTGCTGGTGTAGGCCTGGAAATAGGCCAGATAGCGTTTAGCGCGGTTCACCAGATGCGCCTGATGCGCAAGCTGCTCGGCAATCGAATGATGCTGCTGCGCCTCATCGGCAAAAGAGGCGACATTACAGAAGGTGCAACCGCCACGCCCGATGGTGCCGTCGCGATTAGGGCAGCTAAAACCGCCATGAAGCGTCAGCTTATGAACCTTTTGCCCATACCGACGTAAAAGATCCCCACCAAACATATTGACTAATTTCTGTAACTGCATAATCTGATAGACCGCCTCTTAAAAAGAGGCCAAAGCCTGCCATTTTTAGTCTCCTTTGGCGATGACCTGGATCAATCGTCCCGGAAGGCTTTTATCCATTGCATAATCAAGCAAAATAAACGATATTTCATTCATAATCCCGCTGATGATTTTTCCTGATATTCCCCTCTTTTTTCAGCGTTTGCTGGGTCATCGATAAAAACAGTAGCATTCAATACTGCTCACGCTTAAAACAGCATAAAATGCCAAGATTTTTGAAAAAGCAAGGTCAGATAACGTCTGGCGAGCGGCTCTTATAGTGAGACAGATCACAGGCTTTCTGCCGCTCCGTATTAGCAGCCCCTCTATAAAAAACCTTTTAATTTCAACAGATTCAAAAAGTTATCTGTGCTACAGCACACTTTTGCATAAATCAGTTTGCCATTTGACCTGGGTGTGGATTCCCGATAAGTTGGGGATCCGCTGGAAGCTTTCTGGATGAGCCGTCTGCTCATCATATTTATGCAGTAATTGAGATTCCCTCTTAACCGTATTTACCAATGCGCAAAGGACACAAAGAGGGCGAATGCGAGGTAAGCGTATGATGCGCCAGCCCCGTCGCCATGCTCTTGCTGTGCCCGCGCGCCGTCGGTTGAGAGAGCGTCCCGTAGAGCCTGGGGAGGTTCACTGATATGTTGTACGATAAATCCCTTGAGAAGGATAACTGTGGTTTCGGCCTGATCGCCCACATAGAAGGCGAACCTAGCCACAAGGTAGTGCGTACCGCCATACACGCGCTGGCCCGGATGCAGCACCGTGGCGCGATCCTTGCCGACGGTAAAACCGGCGACGGTTGCGGCTTGCTGTTACAAAAACCTGACCGTTTCTTTCGCATCGTGGCCGAAGAGCGCGGCTGGCGCTTAGCCAAAAACTACGCCGTCGGGATGATCTTTTTGAATAAAGATCCTGAACTGGCCGCCGCGTCACGCCATATTGTCGAAGAAGAATTACAGCAGGAAACCCTGTCGATTGTCGGCTGGCGCGATGTGCCAACCAATGAAGGCGTGCTTGGTGAAATCGCCCTCTCCTCTCTGCCGCGTATTGAGCAGATTTTTGTCAACGCTCCGGCGGGCTGGCGTCCGCGCGATATGGAGCGCCGTCTGTTTATCGCCCGCCGACGCATTGAAAAACGTCTGCAGGACGACAAAGATTTCTACGTATGCAGCCTGTCGAACCTGGTCAACATTTATAAAGGTCTGTGTATGCCGGCGGATCTGCCGCGCTTCTACCTGGATCTTGCGGATCTGCGTCTGGAATCGGCCATCTGCCTGTTCCACCAGCGCTTTTCCACTAACACCGTGCCGCGTTGGCCGCTGGCGCAGCCGTTCCGCTACCTGGCGCATAACGGCGAGATTAACACTATCACCGGCAACCGCCAGTGGGCGCGCGCCCGTACCTATAAATTCCAGACGCCGCTGATCCCGGATTTACAGTCCGCTGCGCCGTTTGTTAACGAAACCGGTTCGGATTCCAGCTCGCTGGACAACATGCTGGAACTGCTGCTGGCAGGCGGGATGGACATCATCCGCGCCATGCGCCTGTTGGTGCCGCCCGCCTGGCAGAACAACCCCGATATGGACCAGGATCTGCGCGCCTTCTTTGACTTTAACTCCATGCATATGGAGCCGTGGGACGGACCGGCAGGCATCGTGATGTCCGACGGGCGCTTCGCCGCCTGTAACCTTGACCGTAACGGCCTGCGCCCGGCACGCTATGTCATTACCAAAGACAAGCTGATCACCTGCGCCTCCGAAGTCGGTATCTGGGACTATCAGCCGGATGAAGTGGTCGAGAAAGGCCGCGTCGGTCCAGGCGAGCTGATGGTGATCGACACCCGCGGCGGACGTATTCTGCATTCCGCGGAAACCGATGACGATCTGAAAAGCCGCCATCCGTATAAAGCGTGGATGGAAAAGAATGTTCGCCGTCTGGTGCCGTTTGAAGAGCTGCCTGATGAAGAAGTCGGTAGTCGCGAACTGGACGATGACCTGCTCGCCAGCTATCAGAAACAGTTTAACTACAGCGCCGAAGAGCTGGACTCGGTTATCCGCGTGTTGGGCGAAAACGGCCAGGAAGCCGTCGGCTCAATGGGCGACGATACCCCCTTTGCCGTGCTCTCCAGCCAGCCGCGTATTATTTACGACTACTTCCGCCAGCAGTTCGCGCAGGTCACTAACCCGCCTATCGACCCGCTGCGTGAAGCGCACGTCATGTCGCTCGCCACCAGCATCGGTCGCGAAATGAACGTCTTCTGCGAAGCGGAAGGTCAGGCCCATCGCCTGAGTTTTAAATCACCAATTCTGCTGTACTCCGATTTCAAACAGCTCACCACCATGAGCGAGCATCACTACCGCGCCGACTGGCTTGATATTACCTTTGATGTCACCGAAACCACACTGGACGCGACGGTTAAAGCGCTGTGCGATAAAGCGGAACAGATGGTGCGCAACGGCACCGTGCTGCTGGTCCTCTCGGATCGCAATATCGGTAAGAATCGCCTGCCGGTGCCCGCGCCGATGGCGGTGGGCGCGGTGCAAACGCGTCTGGTGGAACAAAGCCTGCGCTGCGACGCCAACATCATCGTAGAAACCGGAAGCGCCCGCGATCCGCATCACTTTGCGGTACTGCTCGGCTTTGGCGCAACGGCCATCTATCCGTACCTGGCCTACGAAACGCTGGGGCGTCTGATTGATACCCAGGCCATCGCTAAAAACTACCGTACCGTGATGCAGAACTACCGTAACGGCATCAACAAGGGGCTGTACAAGATTATGTCCAAAATGGGCATTTCGACCATTGCCTCTTACCGCTGCTCCAAACTGTTTGAAGCGGTCGGGCTGCACGATGATGTGGTAAACCTGTGCTTCCAGGGCGTGGTCAGCCGTATCGGCGGCGCGAGCTTTGATGACTTCCAGCAGGATCTGCTGAATCTCTCCAAACGCGCCTGGCTGGCGCGCAAACCCATTAGCCCGGGCGGCCTGCTGAAGTACGTCCACGGCGGCGAATATCACGCCTATAACCCGGATGTCGTGCGTACCCTGCAACAGGCGGTACAGAGCGGCGAGTACAGCGATTATCAGGAATACGCCAAACTGGTCAATGAGCGTCCGGCGGCAACGCTGCGCGATCTGCTGGCGATACATCCAGACGGCGAGGCGGTGACTATCGACGAGGTTGAGCCCGCCAGTGAGCTGTTTAAACGCTTTGATACCGCAGCCATGTCTATCGGCGCATTAAGTCCGGAAGCGCACGAAGCGCTGGCGGAAGCGATGAACAGCCTCGGCGGCAACTCCAACTCCGGCGAAGGCGGCGAAGACCCGGCGCGCTACGGCACCAATAAAGTGTCGCGTATCAAACAGGTGGCCTCCGGTCGCTTTGGCGTGACGCCAGCGTACCTGGTCAATGCCGATGTGATCCAGATTAAAGTCGCGCAGGGCGCGAAACCGGGCGAAGGCGGTCAGTTGCCGGGGGATAAAGTCACTCCGTATATCGCTAAACTGCGCTATTCAGTGCCGGGCGTGACGCTGATCTCCCCGCCGCCGCACCACGATATCTACTCTATCGAGGACTTAGCGCAGCTGATTTTCGACCTCAAACAGGTCAACCCGAAGGCGATGATCTCCGTGAAGCTGGTGTCCGAACCGGGCGTTGGCACCATCGCGACCGGCGTGGCGAAAGCCTATGCGGATCTGATCACTATCGCCGGCTACGACGGCGGTACCGGCGCCAGCCCGCTCTCTTCGGTGAAATACGCTGGCTGCCCGTGGGAACTCGGACTTGTTGAAACCCAGCAAGCGCTGGTCGCTAACGGTCTGCGTCACAAGATTCGTCTGCAGGTGGACGGCGGTCTGAAAACCGGCGTCGATATCATTAAAGCGGCGATTCTCGGTGCGGAAAGTTTCGGCTTCGGCACCGGCCCGATGGTGGCGCTGGGCTGTAAATACCTGCGCATTTGCCATCTGAACAACTGCGCAACCGGCGTAGCAACTCAGGATGACAAGCTGCGTAAGAACCACTATCACGGCCTGCCGTTCAAAGTGACTAACTACTTTGAATTTATCGCCCGCGAAGTGCGCGAGCTAATGGCTTCACTTGGCGTGACCCGCCTGGTGGATTTGATTGGCCGCACCGACCTGCTTAAAGAGCTGGAGGGCTTCACCGCTAAACAGCAGAAGCTGGCGCTGTCTCGTCTACTGGAAACCGCTGAACCTCATCCGGGTAAAGCGCTGTACTGCACCGAGAATAACCCGCCGTTTGATAACGGCGTGCTGAATGCGCAACTGTTGCAGCAGGCGAAGCCATTTGTCGATGCGCGCCAGAGCAAAACCTTCTGGTTCGACATCCGCAACACCGATCGTTCCGTCGGCGCGTCGCTTTCCGGCTACATCGCACAGACCCACGGCGATCAGGGGCTAGCTTCCGATCCGATTAAAGCGCACTTCAGCGGTACCGCAGGCCAGAGCTTTGGCGTGTGGAACGCGGGCGGCGTGGAGTTATATCTGACTGGCGATGCCAACGACTATGTCGGTAAAGGTATGGCAGGCGGTTTGATCGCCATCAGACCACCGGTAGGTTCCGCCTTCCTCAGCCATAAAGCCAGCATCATCGGCAACACCTGCCTGTATGGAGCGACCGGTGGCCGTCTGTACGCGGCGGGCCGCGCGGGCGAACGTTTCGGCGTGCGTAACTCCGGGGCGATTACCGTAGTAGAGGGCATCGGCGACAACGGCTGTGAATACATGACCGGCGGTATCGTCTGCGTGCTGGGTAAAACCGGCGTTAACTTCGGCGCGGGGATGACCGGCGGCTTCGCCTATGTGCTGGACGAAGATGGCGAATTCCGTAAACGCGTGAACCCGGAACTGGTAGAAGTACTGGACGTTGATTCGCTGGCTATCCACGAAGAGCATCTGCGCGGCCTGATCACCGAGCACGTGCAACATACTGGTTCGCAACGCGGCGAAGAGATCCTGTCCAGGTGGTCAAGCTTCTCAACCCAATTCGCGTTAGTTAAGCCCAAGTCCAGCGATGTCAAAGCCCTGTTGGGCCACCGTAGTCGTAGTGCGGCAGAATTGCGCGTGCAGGCGCAGTAAGGAATTGAAATGAGCCAGAATGTTTATCAATTTATCGACCTGCAGCGCGTTGATCCGCCGAAGAAACCGCTGAAGATCCGTAAGATCGAGTTTGTTGAAATCTACGAACCGTTTTCTGAAGGTCAGGCGAAAGCCCAGGCGGATCGCTGTTTGTCCTGCGGGAACCCCTACTGCGAGTGGAAATGTCCGGTACATAACTACATCCCGAACTGGCTGAAACTGGCTAACGAAGGGCGTATTTTTGAGGCGGCTGAGCTATCGCACCAGACCAACACCCTGCCGGAAGTGTGTGGCCGCGTCTGCCCGCAGGACCGCCTGTGTGAAGGCTCCTGTACGCTGCACGACGAGTTCGGTGCAGTAACCATCGGTAACATTGAGCGCTATATCAACGATAAAGCGTTTGAGATGGGCTGGCGCCCGGATATGACCGGCGTGCGCCAGACGGACAAACGGGTAGCGATTATCGGCGCAGGTCCGGCAGGGCTGGCGTGCGCCGACGTGCTGACCCGCAACGGCGTGAAGGCGGTAGTCTTTGATCGCCATCCGGAAATCGGCGGCCTGCTGACCTTCGGTATTCCAGCTTTCAAACTGGAAAAAGAGGTGATGACCCGCCGTCGCGAGATCTTCACCGGCATGGGTATTGAGTTCAAACTTAATACCGAAGTGGGCCGCGACGTCGAACTTGACGAGCTGTTGAAAGAGTACGACGCGGTGTTCCTTGGCGTCGGCACCTATCAGTCGATGCGCGGCGGGCTGGAAAATGAAAATGCGGACGGCGTATTCGACGCTCTGCCGTTCCTTATCGCCAATACGAAGCAGATCATGGGGTTTGGCGAAACCAGCGACGCACCATATGTCAGCATGGAAGGCAAACGCGTGGTGGTGCTGGGCGGTGGTGACACCGCAATGGACTGCGTACGTACCTCCATTCGTCAGGGCGCAACGCACGTAACCTGTGCTTATCGTCGTGATGAAGAGAACATGCCGGGCTCCAGACGCGAAGTGAAAAACGCGCGCGAGGAAGGTGTCGAATTTCAGTTTAACGTTCAACCGCTGGGCATTGAAGTCAATGTCAACGGCAAAGTGAGCGGCGTAAAAATGGTGCGCACTGAAATGGGCGAACCGGATGCCAAAGGCCGTCGGCGGGCGGAGATCGTCGCCGGTTCCGAGCATGTGGTTCCGGCTGATGCGGTGGTGATGGCGTTTGGTTTTCGTCCACACAGCATGGAATGGCTGGCGAAACACAGCGTGGAACTGGACTCGCAGGGACGAATTATCGCGCCGGAACGCAGCGATAATGCTTTCCAGACCAGCAACCCGAAAATCTTCGCCGGTGGCGACATCGTGCGCGGTTCCGATCTGGTGGTGACGGCGATTGCCGAAGGCCGTAAGGCGGCTGACGGGATTATGAACTACCTCGAAGTGTAACCCTTCCGGCTCCCCGGTTGATGCCTTGTGCTGATGGCTGGGGAGCCGATATTCCTCTCCTCAATATCTCTCCTGCCGATTCTGGAAACCCGCTCGTAAATCGAGATGTAATGTCATGTAAAATCCGTTCATGGATTGATCCGTTTACGCCTGAAGCGTATTGATAGCGTTCTAATTTCACAATGAAACTATCACGTAAGGGATGACATGACGAATCCAACTTTAGCGCCACAGTCTGATGAATATCAGCAAATTCATAACGGAATTGTTCAACTGCTGGATACAGCGCGGACACAAACCGTTCGCAGCATCAACACCATCATGACAGCAACCTATTGGGAAATGGGTCGACGCATTGTTGAATTTGAACAAGGCGGTGAAGCCAGAGCTGCTTATGGTGAACAGCTAATTGATCGTTTATCACAGGATTTAAGCCAAAGATATAAACGAGGTTTTTCTGCCAGTAATCTATGGCAATTTAAAAAGTTTTATCTTTATTTTCAAAAAATTGAGATTCTCCAGACAGTGTCTGGAGAATCTCTCCATTTGGCGCAACTGGCTAAATCTTTCCCACTCCCCTGGTCGGCGTATGTCCGCCTCTTGTCGGTAAAAAATCCCGATGCCCGCACTTTTTACGAGAAAGAGACGCTACGTAACGGCTGGTCCGTACGGCAGCTCGACAGGCAAATCGCCACTCAATTTTACGAACGAACACTACTGTCCCACGACAAATCCGCCATGTTGCAGCAGCCTGCACCCGCCGAGCCAAACGTTTTGCCAGAGCAAACCATACGCGACCCGTTCATTCTGGAATTTCTTAACCTGAAGGACGAGTATTCCGAATCAGATCTCGAAGACGCGCTGCTCAGCCACCTGATGGACTTTATGCTGGAGCTCGGTGACGATTTTGCTTTTGTTGGCCGCCAACGCCGACTACGCATAGACGATAGCTGGTTCCGCGTCGATCTGCTGTTCTTCCATCGTCGCTTGCGCTGCCTGTTGCTCGTTGACCTGAAGGTAGGCAAATTCAGCTATAGCGATGCCGGGCAGATGAATATGTACCTGAACTATGCCAAAGAGCACTGGACAATGCCCGGAGAAAACCCGCCAGTCGGCCTGGTTTTGTGCGCAGGGAAAGGCGCGGGGGAAGCGCATTACGCGCTGACTGGCCTGCCAAACACCATCATGGCGAGCGAGTACAAAGTGCAGTTGCCCGACGAAAAATTACTCACAGACGAACTTATTCGTTCGCAAACCATGCTGGAAACTCAACTCACACGCGGTGGTTCACTGACAACGGAGAAAAACTAGCGAACCATTAATTCCATGAATAATTATCAAGAAAATATCACACGAAAACGTTTGCTTTATTCTGAGAACTGTATATTATGCGGCGGATTTTTTGGGCAAAATTCATGGAGGCGTTGTGTCGCAGGACAACAATTATAGCCAGGGCCCCGTCCCTCTGGCGGCGCGGAAGGGCGTGATTCCACTGACGTTTGTCATGTTGGGTTTAACGTTTTTTTCCGCCAGTATGTGGACCGGAGGGACACTCGGCACCGGTCTTTCTTATAATGATTTCTTCCTCGCAGTTCTCTTCGGTAATCTCCTCCTCGGTATCTACACTGCATTTCTTGGTTACATCGGCGCAAAAACCGGACTCTCCACCCACCTCCTTGCACGCTACTCCTTTGGCGTTAAAGGATCATGGCTTCCCTCGCTGCTGCTAGGCGGCACACAGGTCGGCTGGTTTGGCGTTGGCGTAGCGATGTTCGCTATTCCGGTCAGTAAAGCGACGGGCATTGATGCCAATATTCTGATTGCCGTTTCGGGTCTGCTGATGACCCTGACCATTTTTTTCGGCATCTCGGCGTTGACCATTTTGTCTATCATTGCCGTACCCGCGATCGTGATTCTGGGCAGCTACTCCGTCTGGCTGGCGGTCAGCGGCGTGGGTGGGCTGGAGCATTTAAAAACGATAGTGCCGCAGACGCCGCTGGATTTTTCCAGCGCGCTGGCGCTGGTGGTGGGCTCGTTTGTCAGCGCCGGTACATTAACCGCCGACTTCGTCCGCTTCGGGCGTCATGCCAAAAGCGCCGTACTGATTGCGATGGTCGCTTTTTTCCTCGGCAACTCGCTGATGTTTATCTTTGGCGCGGCAGGCGCTGCCGCTGTCGGTCAGGCGGATATCTCTGACGTGATGATAGCGCAGGGGCTGCTGCTGCCCGCGATTGTGGTGCTCGGCCTGAATATCTGGACCACCAACGATAACGCGCTGTACGCATCGGGTCTGGGCTTCGCCAATATTACCGGTCTTTCCAGCCGCACGCTGTCGGTGGTGAACGGGATTATCGGTACCGTGTGCGCGCTGTGGCTTTACAATAATTTTGTCGGCTGGCTGACGTTCCTGTCATCGGCCATCCCACCGATTGGCGGAGTGATTATTGCCGACTATCTGTTGAACCGCCGCCGCTATGCCGACTTCAACACCGTGCGCTTTATTCCCGTTAACTGGATTGCTATTCTTTCCGTCGCGCTGGGCATCGCCGCCGGACATTATGTTCCTGGTATTGTGCCCGTCAACGCCGTACTCGGCGGCGTCTTCAGCTATATCCTGCTGAATCCACTTTTCAACCGCAGCCTTGCTAAATCACCAGAGGTCAGCCATGCAGAACAATAACATCACCATTCGTCAGGCGCGTCTGCAGGGACACGAAGGATTATGGCAGATTACGATTGAAAACGGGCGCTTTAGCCGGATTGAGCCTCAGGAAGCCGCATCGTTACCGCAGGGCGAAGTGCTTGATGCCGAAGGCGGTCTGGCTATTCCACCGTTTGTTGAGCCACATATCCACCTGGATACCACGCAAACGGCGGGTGAACCGAGCTGGAACCAGTCCGGCACACTGTTTGAAGGGATTGAGCGCTGGGCAGAACGTAAAGCAATGCTCACGCATGAAGATGTGAAAGCGCGCGCGATGCAGACCCTGAAATGGCAGATGGCTAACGGCATCCAGTACGTTCGTACTCACGTTGACGTTTCAGATCCTACGCTCACCGCGCTGAAAGCCATGCTGGAAGTGAAGCAAGAGGTTGCGCCGTGGGTAGACCTGCAAATCGTCGCCTTTCCGCAAGAAGGTATTCTGTCTTATCCCAACGGTGAAGCGCTGTTAGAGGAAGCCGTGCGTTTGGGCGCTGACGTTATTGGTGCCATTCCGCACTTTGAGTTCACGCGGGAATATGGCGTTGAATCGCTGCACAAAATCTTTGCACTGGCGCAGAAATACGATCGCTTGATCGATGTGCACTGCGACGAAATTGATGACGAGCAGTCTCGCTTTGTCGAAACGGTCGCGGCGCTGGCGCATCGTGATGGCATGGGGGCGCGCGTGACCGCCAGCCACACCACGGCTATGCACTCGTACAACGGCGCGTATGCGTCACGCCTGTTCCGCCTGTTGAAAATGTCGGGGATTAACTTCGTCGCCAACCCGCTGGTGAATATTCATCTGCAAGGGCGGTTTGACACTTACCCGAAACGTCGTGGCGTCACGCGGGTGAAAGAGATGCTGGAAGCGGGGATCAACGTCTGCTTTGGCCATGATGACGTATTCGATCCGTGGTATCCATTAGGCACCGCAAATATGCTGCAGGTGCTGCATATGGGGTTACACGTTTGCCAGTTGATGGGGTATGGGCAAATCAACGATGGGTTAAATCTGATCACTACCCACAGCGCAAAAACCCTGCATTTACAGGACTACGGTATGAGCGTCGGCAATGCCGCGAATCTGGTTATCTTACCCGCTGAGAATGGATTCGATGCGGTACGTCGCCAGACGCCTGCCCGTTACTCGATTCGCCACGGGCGGGTTATTGCCGAGACGGTGCCGAGCCAGACGACGCTGCACCTGACCCAGCCGGAAGCCGTGACGTTTAAGCGTTAACCCGTCATACCCGCGCTCTCCGGCACATTCACCACGCAGCCCATAAGGGGCTGCGTTCGGAAGACTGCTGCGGCAAGAGATTCAGGCCGCCAGCAGACTGGCGCGTACTTTCACTACCACTTTTTTGATGTCATCTGGCTCACCCACTGCACATCCCGGTTTATGCGGTTCTCCCGGCATAAACACAGCAAACATCCCCGCTTGCAGCGTAATAGTCTGCTCGTCGGCAATTTGACTACAAAGCTGGTAATCCTCTTCAACGTGCATCTCCTCGCACTGGCGAGCGGCACCGGACATCCCAAACGCAATACGCTCGACGCCGGTTAGTAGTAGCTGAATATCAATGTATTGTTCATGCAATTCCGCTTTCTTCTCTGCCGGCATTTGCGTCGTTAACTGCATTACATTCATAAAGATATTGTCGCCCTGCAATTCATAGCGCCCCGGCGCTTTCTCCTGCGGTCTTGCCGCCAGCGCAAGAGTCAAGGCATCCAGCAGTCGCGGATGCAACCCGCAAGAAGGCAACGACTGTACTTCCCCCATCATCATAATGTGTCTCCTTGAGCTAACAACGCAGCGCCTAATAATCCTGCGTCATGCCGATAGCGAGCGGCGCTCAGCGCCACGTGATAAGGCGCAGGCTCTTGCATCAAAAACGCGCGAACCTGCTCCAGGTATCCCTCAGCTAACCCTACGCTGCCGCCAATGACCACACACTGGCAGTCGGTAGTCGCTTTCACATCGGCGATCATCCGCGCTATTACCTGCGCGGATTGGCTTACCAGATGTCGCGCCTGCTGATGACCTTCGCCAGCGCGAATAAATAGGGTTTTGGCGTCGCATCCCGCCAGATCGTCCCGCGCCGCCGCAGCCATCCCTCGTCCGGAGGCGATGGCCTCTACGCAGCCAACGCGTCCACAGCCGCATACGGGCCCGTGTGGGTCCGCCAGGGTGTGTCCCAGGTGCCCGGCCAGACCGCCTTTTCCGGTAAGGAGCTTGCCGTCACAGACAACGCCGCCGCCAACGCCGGTTGAAACGGTGATAAATACCATATCGCGGATATCATCAGGGAGCGCGTGATACTCCGCCCAGGCCGCCGCCTGCGCGTCGTTCACCGCCAGCGTCGGCAGGCCAGCGATCGTTTCCAGTGTTTGCACTAACGGAAAGTGTAGCAAGCCGCCCAGATTATGGGGGTTTAGCGCCAACAGCATCCCTTCCTGAATGATCCCGGTAGAAGCTATCGCTACCTGACGCGCCTCTGCCCGTAGCGGTTCAACCAGCGCCTTTAATGCTTCACGTAACGCATCCGGCGTTTTGCTCGCGGGGGTCGGCAGCTCGCGACGCTGGCTAATGCGCAAGTTGTTGTCGATGAGCGCGGCGGCAAGTTTAGTCCCGCCAATATCAATTGCTAACGTAGTCATGACGCCGCCTTTTTTAATGCGTCGTTATACCATCCACAGATATGTTCCAGACGGGTAATGGCGGACCCTACCGTCACCGCCCATGCGCCATAACGGATCGCCTCCGCCGCCAGTGCTGGCGAGTTATAGCGTCCTTCGGCTATCACCCGGCATCCGGCGTCATGCAACGCTTTGACTAAGGGCAGATCGGGTTCCTCCGGCGTATCGGGGGTGGTGTAGCCGGACATTGTCGTGCCGATAATGTCCGCGCCCAACCGTTGACAGGCGAGACCATCGTCCACGGATGAGCAGTCGGCCATCGCCAGTAGATGGTGGTGATGAATGCGCGCCAACAACGCCTCAACGGCTACCGGCCGTTGCCGAGCGGTTCCATCAACGGCGATAATAGCTGCTCCGGCCTGTGCCAGCGCATCTACATCGTCGAGAAAAGGGGTAATGCGCACTGGAGAGTCGTCCAAATCGCGTTTGATAATGCCGATAATGGGTACCGAAACGAGCGAGCGGGTCATACGCAGGTTGTCTATGCCTTCAATACGCACCGCAACCGCGCCCGCCTGTTCCGCTGCCAACGCCATTGCCGCTACAATCTCCGGCTTATCCAGCGGACTGCCCGGAACGGGCTGGCAGGAGACAATCAGGCCGCCAGAAGCGGCAATATTTTTATCCAGTTGTTCAAGTAACGACATACTACTCCCTTACAAATATTGCCCGGTTGAAAACCGGGCAAGCGGATTAACTTTTCGTTTTTACAAAGGCACCTTTACCACTGCCAAGCGGTACGGCTCCGCTGAACGGTTTGTCGTCAATAGCATCGTGGGTGCGTAACGCTTCCGGACGTAGCCAACGCTGTACGCGAGACGGCATATCAAGCCCAATAAGCAGGATCACGACAAACGTCAGGCTGAAAGAGAGCGATGCCAGCGCAGTGCCCAGATCCAGACGTTGAGCGATCAGCGCTCCCAGGATCGGTGCCAGCGCGCCGCCGAGCGCGCCGACGTTATAAGTAAAGCCCAGCCCCGCCGCGCGCTGATCGGTATCGAAGTAACCGCCGATCAGTTTCGGCAGAATCCCGGCAATCCCCTGCCCCAACATCTGTTGGAAAAACAGTAGCAGACCCAGAACCCAGACGTTTGTGCCGCCAATCGCAAAGACCGGAATAATGAGGATTTGCGAGGCCAGCAGGCTACAGACATATGCTTTACGCGTTCCCAGCCAGTCGCCAAGAAAACCGCCTACGCAGCAACCAACCGCCGCGCCAAATCCGCTAAAGAACAGGACATTCGCCACCGTATGCGGATCGTAGGCCAGCTCGGTTTTCAGATAAGTGGGTAATAGCGCCTGAATCGGCCAGGAATAGAGGAAAGCAAACAGTACCACCAGCATCAGCATGACGCCAGTGGGCCAGCGTTTACCGCTGCTCTGCACCATAAAGCTGATAAAGATAACCGCGCACAGTAGTCCCAGCCCCGCCACAATCGCAGCATTTTGTAGGTTACCGGCAAAACAGAACCACAGCGCAGCGGCGGCGGCGAAAGTCATTAAAATGTTGATGATGCGATGTTCGCCCCGATAAAGAATGTCGACCATCGTACGTACCGGCGCTTTACCCGCGTGTTTCTCTTTCCAGTCTTCCGCTTCCGGAATGTTTTTCCGCAGCCAGAGGGCGAAGATAATTGGCAAAATGCCAATGAAAAACAGCGCGCGCCAGCCCCAGACAGGCACCACCAGGCTGTACACCTGCGCGGCAACGACCGCGCCGACGGAGAAGCCGGAAATCAGAAAACCGCTGGCTTTATTGCGTAAATGTTTTGGCCAGCTTTCAATCACATAGGTCGCGCTGGAACCATATTCGCCCGCCATGCCCATACCAATCACCAGTCGGGCGATGAACATGGTGGTGTAACCGGGCGCAAACCCGCAGGCCAGGGTTCCCACTGAAAACAGGATGATGCTGCTGACCATCGCCAGACGACGCCCATAGCGATCGCCCATCGCGCCCAGTAATAACCCGCCGAACCAGCGAGAGATAAAAGCCGCAGAAATCAGGCTTGCCGCCTGTACTGTCGTCAGCCCAAATTCGCTTTGTACCTCAGTCAGTACAAGAGCAATCAACACAAAATCAAAACCATCAAGCAGATATCCCAGCCAGGCAGCGGAAAATGCCCGCCACTGCGCCCGGTTGAGATGGCGATACCACGGGATGTTCTGGGTAGAAGTACTCATTTTACTCTCCCGACGATTTTTGTTGTCGTTATGCCGAATGGCGGCTCCGCCTTATCCGGCCTACCGCTCACACTGTTGTAGGCCGGGCAAGCGTAGCGCCCCCGGCATTATGCTGTTACGCCTTTTCTTCCATCAGTTGTTGAGCCAGCGCCTTGAGCGCCGGCAGGTATTTTTCATCAACAGGCGCGAACGGTTTACGACACAGCGGCACCGATACCACGTCCATATAATGCAGGACCGTTTTCAGGCCGCGGAATACGCCGGTTTTAATCAGTAAATCAATAACCTTATTGCACTCGGTTTGCAGACGCTGCGCTTTCGCCACATCGCCCTCACGTAATGCCTGAACAATCCCCTGATAACGCCAGCCCATAATGTTGTATGTGCTGCCGATACCGCCGTCCGCGCCCGCCAGCAGGCCGGAAGCGAAGATTTCGTCATAACCGTTGTACAGCACCAGATCCGGATGCGCACGGCGGATCTGCTCCATCTGGAAGAGATCGCCGGAGGTTTGCTTCAGCGCGCTCACGCCCGGTAATGTCACCAGCGTATTGATCTGATCGAGGGTAAGTTTTACGCCGCTTAACGCCGGAATGTTGTATACCACCATCGGCAATCCATCTGCGGAATCAATGATTGCCCGATAATGGTCACAGTGCTCTTCAAAACTGAAAGGGTAATAAAAAGGCGTCACCGCAGAGACCGCATCAAAACCGTAACGCTTTGCGGCGCTGGCAAGCTGCTGGCTTTCTGCGGTGCTTACCGTCCCGACATGGGCGATCAGCGTGATTTTTCCCTTCGCCTCTTCGGCGACAATCTCCAGTACCTGCTCTCTTTCAGCAAGGCTCTGTACGAATGCTTCCCCGGTGGAACCGCCAACGTACAGCCCGTCGATACCCTGCCCGATGTTAAAACGCACCAGACGGCGCAGGCTTTCGCTATCCAGTTGCTGCTGATGATCAAATGGGGTCAACAACGCCGCCATTACGCCTTGCAATGCTTTTGCCATACCTACCTCTACGGATGATGAATATATTAACTACCTACCTTTATACCTGTTATACCAGATCAAATAAGCAGCAAATAATACAGAACGCTTATAGTGCGATCTGCTTCACTAAACCGGGATCGGAGGTGCGATCGCTACCGCATTTTTTGACTTTTTTTACCGAGCGCGTGCCATGTAGCGGAAACGCTATTGAGGTGGGTTTGCAGAGCGCGATCCGCTTTATCGGGATCTCGCTGGCGAATGGCATCAACAATCACAATATGCTGTTGATAACTCACGTTATTATGTTCATGCAGCTCACGATCGGGAACGCTTGGGCGAGCGGCGATTAGCCAGTCCAGCAGAGCAACATGAATAGCCATAAAGATCGGATTGCCGGGAATTTCAGCCAGCACCCGGTGAAACTCGACATCCGAACGAATAAACAGCGCGTTGTCATCCAGCGACTGGCTATTAATTTCCAGCGCTTTCGTTAACAACGCGATCTGCTCGTCGGTGGCATGTTCCGCCGCATAGCGTACCAGGCTGGATTCAAAGAAAAGCCGTAGCTGTTCAAAGTGAGCGATGCCGCCAGGATGAGTAAGAAAATCTTTCGCCATACCCGACAGTTCGCTGATGATGGTATCAGCAGAGGGGCGCGAGACGCGGGCGCGTTCGCCGTTATTGATTTGCACCAGGCCTTTACGCTTCAGCGCAGCTAACGCTTCACGCACGGAGGGACGTCCCACATTGAAGAAGGCCATTAATTCACGTTCAGACGGTAGCTGTTCTCCCTCGCCAAACTCATGACGGCGGATCATCTGCTCCAGCTCTTCCTCAACCATTTCAGACAGTTTTTTACGCGCCAGCGGACGGCGGCGCAAACTACGCCCGAGGGATGTCGGTGAATCTTCTGCTTGCGAATCAAATGCGTTCATAACGTCCATTCATGAGTGGTCGGTGGCAAATAATAGCAAGCTTATCGTAACACAGCTTCAAAAGCAGGGTGAACCCGCGAGGAGACCAAACAAAACAGGCCCTTCAGGGCCTGTTGATTATTTTACTACGCGTAGCGCCGGACGTCCGCCACGCGGCGGAGGCGGCTCGTCATCAGGGCTACTGTCGTCATCGTGGTCGGGCTTATCGCCATCAATGACGGACATCACGGTCTCGCTTTCCGCACCTGCGGTATTGTCATCATCATTTAAGCTGACAACGTCTTCATCATAGGCGGCTTCAGGCTCAAACATGGTGCCTGCGCCGTTTTCACGGGCGTAAATCGCCAGCACCGCAGCCAAAGGCACAGAAACCTGACGGGGAACGCCGCCGAAGCGCGCATTAAAACGCACTTCATCATTAGATAGCTCCAGATTACCTACCGCCCGCGGCGCAATATTAAGGACGATTTGCCCATCACGCGCATATTCCATAGGGACATGCACGCCAGGCAGCATCACATCCACCACCAGATGCGGGGTCAACTGGTTATCCAGCAACCACTCGTAGAAAGCACGCAACAGATAGGGACGACGCGGCGTCAACTGTGACAAATCCATACAGGTTAACCCCGACCGAGGCGCATTTCACGTTCAGCTTCGGTTAAAGAAGCCAGGAAAGAATCACGTTCAAAGACTCGGGTCATATAGCCTTTCAGCTCTTTCGCCCCTGCGCCGCTGAATTCAATACCCAACTGCGGTAAACGCCACAGGAGAGGCGCCAGGTAGCAATCAACCAGGCTGAATTCGTCGCTCAGGAAATACGGTTTCTGACCAAATACCGGCGCAATCGCCAGCAGCTCTTCACGCAGTTGTTTACGCGCAGAGTCGGCCTCGGAAGCAGACCCGTTTACGATGACGTTCATCAGCGTATACCAGTCTTTTTCAATACGGTGCATGTACAGACGGCTTTCACCGCGCGCGACCGGATAAACCGGCATCAGCGGCGGATGAGGGAAACGCTCATCCAGATATTCCATAATGATGCGAGATTCCCACAGGGTCAGCTCACGATCCACCAGTGTCGGAACGCTTTGATTCGGGTTGAGGTCAATCAGATCCTGAGGTGGATTGTCCTTTTCCACATGTTCGATCTCAAAACTAACACCCTTTTCAGCCAACACAATGCGGACCTGATGGCTATAGATGTCAGTAGGACCAGAAAACAGCGTCATTACCGAACGTTTGTTGGCAGCGACAGCCATGAAAACCTCCAGGTATATTCAGAATTTTTACTGCTACCAGCCACAATGTGACCAGCCAGATGTTATGTCACCCAGGGCGAAAAAAGCCATCATTGCTCAGAAACGAGACAAAAAATGAACATTCCCCGCTATTTGGGCAGAAAATTGGATGATAGTTTACCAGATTTTGTGACCTTTGTGGTGAGTCGATTCTGGAAATGAGGAAAAAGAGATATTCCTGGTCTGAAATGCTCGCCCCACCTGAGATATTGTCTTTCGCCTGTTATGCCTGTACTACCGGTGCGCCCCAGCCATCAAAACTGCCGCCATGTTTTTCAGCCAGATCGGTAAGCTGGCAAGTGATTTCTGTCATATGCCATTGTTGCGGAGCATCGGTGCTGATAAAAGACGCCATAAACCCCTGTTGCGGGTCATTCATTCGAATACTGACCAGCGTTATGCCATACGGTAATGCAGCAATATCTTGCGCCAGGTCGCGCGCGGCGACTTCTGTAGGCAATGTCGCATAATAATCAATAGCGCGCGGAAGCGTCAGATCATCACCTTGTTCCTGTAATCCCCGGCACACGCGGGAATCGTGTATCCAGTTCCAGTCGTATCGGGTTGGATACAAGAACTGGCGGTAAAAGTTTCCTTTATCATTGTGACTCTCTCTATAACTAAAAGAGATTTCCGGGCCACCAGCGAGCAATTTATCCAGCGTCTTTTCCCAGTTAAGATCCTCTTCCGACATGAACACAAAATCGCGCCAGCCTTGTTGGGTAACCACACCCACCAGCCAGATCGGAAACGTCTTCCCCTTTTCATCAAGCCAGTCCTCTATACGATTTAAACGCTGTGTTTCATCGGGCTGCGGCAAACCATTTTCATAACAGTTGGTGTAATGAACACGTAAGAACCCGGTATGGATAAGGCGATCAAATTTTTCATCCTGAATGGCGCCGATATCCACACGTATCCCCGTAACATGGTCATCCACCGTTGTTATAAAGAATTCCCATTTATTCGACAGCATTAACGACTCTTTCTTAGTAAACAATGCGTTAAAAAATCCCACTGTGACTTCCTTTTCTCTGAGCGTGCATGAAAGATGAATAAGATGAGAATAATGCTAAAGATAGGGAGGAAAAGAGACTGGATTCGGACTTTAGCCATAAAAAAACCCGCCGAAGCGGGTTTTTTCGCTAACAGTTGTCTGCCGAAGCAGAAACCCATTAACGTTTGGAGAACTGCGGACGACGACGTGCTTTACGCAGGCCGACTTTCTTACGTTCAACCTGACGAGCGTCACGAGTAACGAAGCCAGCTTTACGCAGTTCGCCACGCAGGGACTCGTCGTACTCCATCAGAGCGCGGGTGATACCGTGACGGATCGCACCAGCCTGACCAGAGATACCACCACCTTTAACAGTGATGTACAGATCCAGTTTCTCAACCATGTCGACCAGTTCCAGCGGCTGACGAACTACCATGCGGGCAGTTTCACGACCGAAGTACTGTTCCAGAGAACGTTGGTTGATAACGATTTTACCGTTGCCCGGTTTGATGAAAACGCGAGCTGCGGAACTTTTGCGGCGACCAGTGCCGTAGTATTGATTTTCAGCCATTGCCTATAATCCCGATTAGATGTCAAGAACTTGCGGTTGCTGTGCCGCGTGGTTGTGCTCGTTGCCCGCGTAAACTTTCAGTTTACGGAACATAGCACGACCCAGCGGGCCTTTTGGCAGCATGCCTTTAACCGCGATTTCAATCACACGCTCAGGACGGCGGGCAATCATCTCTTCAAAGGTCGCTTGTTTGATACCACCGATGTGGCCGGTGTGGTGATAGTACACTTTGTCAGTACGCTTGTTGCCGGTTACAGCAACTTTGTCAGCGTTCAGAACGATGATGTAATCACCGGTATCTACGTGCGGAGTGTATTCCGCTTTGTGCTTACCGCGCAGGCGACGAGCCAGTTCAGTAGCCAGACGGCCCAGAGTTTTACCGGTCGCGTCAACAACATACCAGTCGCGTTTTACGGTTTCTGGTTTAGCTGTAAAAGTTTTCATTAAAAGCTTACCCAAATAAATAAGTTACACGTTGGTGAACACCCAAACGTTTAAATAGTTGAGGTTCACACGACAAAGTCCGGTAAACCTACCCCCTCGGATATGTTTGGCCGGCACAGAGAAAGTTTGGGAAAAAACTCTCTTGTAACGTGGGGTCGCAGGATTATAGAGAAGTCCAGGTCAAAGATCGACCCCTTTTTGCGATTTGCCGCGGGTTTTGTTCAGGCCTGGTTCACCCTCCGGTAGGGGAGGTTGCACAGATATGATACCGCACAATGCCGGAGCGCTGCGCTTGTCCGGCTTACGGCATATGCTCCCGCTTGAGATACTCCGCACTCTGCATCTCTTGCAGGCGCGACAGACAGCGCTGAAATTCAAACTTGAGCCGCTCCCCCTGATAAATCTCATATAACGGCGCGGCGGCGCTGACCACCAGCTTAACGTGGCGCTCGTAAAACTCATCCACCAGAGCAATAAAGCGGCGCGCTTCGTTCTCCATCAGCGGCGTCATGACCGGCACGTCAAACAGCAGAACCGTGTGAAATAACCTTGAGAGCGCAATGTAATCATGCTGGCTGCGGGCCTCGACGCACAGCGTAGCGAAAGAGACCGCTAACGTTTGGTTTTCAACGCCCAGGGTGGATAAAGGGCGATGATTGATTTCCAGCGTCGGAGCGTGCTCGCGCGCGGCCCCCGCTAACGCCAACCATAGTTTATCCATTTGCCGCCGGGTTTCATCATTAAGCGGCGTTAGCCATAAATGGGCCTGCGTCAGCGTCCGCAGTCGGTAATCGACGCCGGCGTCCACATTCATAATATCGCAGTGCTGTTTAATGGCATCGATAGCCGGCAGGAAGCGGGCGCGTTGCAAACCGTTGCGGTAGAGTTCATCCGGCGGAATATTGGAGGTCGCGACCAGCGTAATGCCGCGTGCAAACAGCGCTTTCATTAAACCGCCCAACAGCATGGCGTCGGTAATATCGGTGACGAAAAACTCATCGAAACACAGTACGTCCGTCTCGGTTTTAAACCGATCGGCAATAATGTCTAACGGATCGATCTGCCCCTGTAGCGCGGTAAGTTCTTCATGCACGCGCAGCATAAACCGATGAAAATGCAGGCGTAGTTTTCGCTCGCCCGGCAGGCTGTGGTAGAAGAGATCCATGAGCCATGTTTTGCCGCGCCCCACGCCCCCCCACATATACAGCCCGCGAACCGGTATTTGCGTGTCCGGTTCGTTTTTGCCTAATAATTTCCCCAGTCGCGCTATCAGACCGCCGGGTGGCGTAGCCGACGATTTTTTCGCGGTGAGCGCCTGATAAAGGGTTTCCAGACGGTCGACCGCCTCTTTCTGTACGTCGTCAGGCTGATGGGTGCCTTCGTTGAGTGCCTGGAGATAACGCGATGTAGGGGAAAGGCTTTGCATAATGTTATTGTTATTCCTTGAAAATCGATGTGCCGTCGTTCACGGCTGACGAAAAAAAGGCCGTTCTACACTACGCGATATGCTGTCGGGATTCCACTTCTACGGAATTAGCGGTTATAGTGGCATAATCAGGCGCGGGCATGGAGCCTGGAGCCAACACCCTACGGAAACATAAGACAACGGGAGATGTTCATGACCTGGGAATATGCGCTAATTGGATTAGTCGTCGGTATCATCATTGGTGCCGTGGCCATGCGTTTTGGTAATCGTAAGTTACGTCAACAGCAGGCATTGCAGTACGAACTGGAAAAAAACAAAGCTGAGCTGGAAGAGTACCGTGAAGAGCTGGTTAGCCACTTCGCCCGCAGCGCGGAACTGCTGGATACCATGGCGCATGATTACCGCCAGCTGTATCAGCATATGGCGAAAAGCTCCAGCAGCCTGCTGCCGGAAATGTCTGCGGAGTCGAATCCGTTCCGTAACCGTCTGGCGGAGTCTGAGGCGAGCAACGATCAGGCACCAGTACAAATGCCACGTGATTATTCTGAAGGCGCGTCTGGCCTGTTACGTAGCGGCGCAAAGCGCGATTAATCGCACGCCGTTAAGAAATTTATCGGGCGCATCGCTTGCGCCCTCTCTCTATCTTTCCTGTCCCAGCTATTATCATTGTTACCAGGCTGAAAATTCAATAACATCAATCTGTTTTGAATTGTCTATCCGTTCATTCAAGGTACGAGAGCAGCATCCATGAAAAAACACACCCAGCTGTTAAGTGCATTAGCGTTAAGTGTCGGGTTAACTCTTTCGGCACCGTTTCCAGCCCTTGCATCGATACCAGGCCAGGTACCAGGCCAGGCGACGCTGCCAAGCCTTGCCCCTATGCTGGAGAAAGTGCTGCCTGCTGTCGTCAGCGTAAAAGTCGAGGGAACCGCCGCCCAGAGCCAAAAAGTGCCGGAGGAGTTTAAAAAATTCTTTGGCGAGGATCTGCCAGACCAGCCGTCCCAGCCGTTTGAAGGACTCGGTTCGGGGGTGATTATCGATGCCGCGAAAGGCTATGTATTAACCAATAATCATGTGATTAATCAGGCACAGAAGATCAGTATTCAACTGAATGACGGACGCGAATTCGACGCGAAGCTGATCGGCGGCGACGACCAGAGCGATATCGCTCTGTTACAAATTCAGAATCCCAGCAAGTTAACGCAAATTGCCATCGCCGATTCCGACAAACTCCGCGTCGGCGATTTCGCCGTGGCGGTCGGTAATCCGTTTGGCCTTGGGCAAACCGCCACCTCCGGGATTATTTCAGCGCTGGGACGCAGCGGGCTTAATCTGGAAGGGCTTGAGAACTTTATTCAAACCGATGCCTCTATTAACCGCGGCAACTCCGGCGGCGCGCTGCTTAACCTGAACGGCGAGCTGATCGGGATTAATACCGCGATCCTCGCGCCAGGGGGCGGGAGCATCGGCATTGGCTTTGCTATTCCTTCCAATATGGCGCAGACGCTGGCACAGCAGTTGATTCAGTTCGGCGAAATCAAACGCGGATTGCTGGGAATTAAAGGCACTGAAATGACTGCTGATATCGCTAAGGCATTCAAACTGAACGTTCAGCGTGGCGCTTTTGTCAGCGAGGTTTTACCCAATTCAGGTTCGGCGAAGGCCGGGGTGAAATCCGGAGACGTGATTATCAGTCTTAACGGTAAGCCGCTGAATAGCTTTGCCGAACTGCGTTCGCGTATCGCCACCACCGAACCGGGCACGAAAGTGAAGCTGGGCCTGCTGCGCGATGGTAAGCCGCTGGAGGTGGAAGTCACGCTGGATTCCAATACCTCTTCTTCCGCCAGCGCCGAAATGATCGCCCCGGCGTTGCAAGGCGCGACGTTGAGCGACGGCCAGCTGAAAGACGGGACGAAAGGCGTTAAGGTTGATAGCGTCGAAAAAAGCAGTCCTGCCGCGCAGGCCGGTTTGCAAAAAGATGATGTTATCATCGGCGTTAATCGCGATCGCATCAGTTCTATCGCCGAAATGCGCAAAGTGATGGCGGCAAAACCGTCCATCATTGCTCTTCAGGTAGTACGCGGCAACGAGAACATTTATCTATTGCTGCGCTAATCCTGTCTTAAACCGGGCATCAGCCTGCGATGTGATGTCCGGTTAACTCATGGTATGCTGCTGCCGTTCCCTTTTTTAACGACGCCTCCATCATGTTTGTGAAGCTCTTACGTTCGGTCGCAATAGGTTTAATTGTCGGCGCTATTCTGTTGGCCGTCATGCCTTCTTTGCGCAAAATTAATCCTATCGCCGTCCCGCAATTCGACAGTACCGATGAGACGCCAGCCAGTTATAATTTTGCGGTTCGCCGCGCCGCGCCTGCCGTCGTCAATGTCTATAACCGCAGTATGAACAGTACCGCGCATAATCAACTGGAAATCCGCACGCTGGGTTCCGGCGTGATCATGGATCAACGCGGTTATATTATTACTAACAAGCACGTGATTAACGATGCCGATCAGATTATCGTCGCGCTACAGGATGGCCGCGTCTTTGAAGCGCTACTGGTTGGCTCCGATTCGCTTACCGATCTGGCGGTGCTGAAGATCAACGCCACTGGCGGGCTACCTACCATCCCGATTAATACAAAACGTACACCGCATATTGGCGACGTCGTACTGGCTATCGGCAACCCATATAATCTGGGACAGACCATCACCCAGGGGATCATCAGCGCAACGGGTCGTATCGGCTTGAACCCGACGGGGCGACAGAATTTTCTCCAGACCGACGCCTCGATTAACCACGGTAATTCCGGCGGCGCGCTGGTCAACTCGTTAGGCGAACTGATGGGGATCAACACCCTCTCTTTTGATAAGAGTAACGATGGTGAAACGCCGGAAGGCCTTGGTTTTGCGATTCCTTTCCAGCTAGCCACGAAAATTATGGATAAGCTTATCCGCGACGGTCGCGTGATTCGCGGCTATATCGGTATTGGCGGACGAGAAATCGCGCCGCTGCACGCGCAGCAGGGTAGCGGCATGGACCCGATTCAGGGCATTGTCGTTAATGAAGTGACGCCAAACGGCCCCGCCGCGCTTGCCGGTATTCAGGTTAATGATTTGATTATTTCGGTCAATAATAAACCCGCCGTGTCCGCGCTGGAGACGATGGATCAGGTGGCGGAAATCCGCCCGGGCTCCGTCATTCCGGTCGTGGTAATGCGGGATGATAAGCAGCTCACGTTCCAGGTGACAGTGCAGGAATACCCGGCGTCGAACTAAAACGACGCAGCTTTTGCCTGCGTCGTTCGACGGCTAGTCAATAAAGACTGGCCCTGCCGGAAAATGCGCCAGGAAACTCGTGAAGATCAGCAGAGCGGGGAGACTTTTCTCCCCGACGGCCTCTTCACGCAGCGCCTTATCGAGTGCCAATAAGCCAGACTCGCCCCCTTCCCCCAGAATGCCACCCATCCAGAGCAGTCGTTGCGCCTGTTGACGCGCATACTGCGATGCGCTTTTCCAGGCGACCAGATGCAGCAACGTTTGTAACAGCAGGATCCGAGACGCGTGACCATCGCGTTGTAATCGCCTGAATACGGGTAATGCAATACTACGTACCGTCGAGAAACCGCTCGCCGCTTCCCCCTCAATCGGCGATAAACAAACAGCCGCCTGTTTGACGAAATCGCATAGCTGATTGTGTGTTAATGGCCGCTCGCCTGCGCTCATATACCCTGCGGCAAAACAGAGTAACCCGATACCCTGAGCCCAATCGGTTGATGGCAGAATCCCCTGCGGAACATTCGGTGCCGACGTCTGTGCGGCACAAAGCCCCTCGTCGTAACACTGTGCAAAACGTTGCTCATATATTGCTGAGTTGACGCCAGACCACGGCAGTAAATGCAGCGCTGGCTCAAGCTCAGTTATCTGATTCACCGTCTCAACAACATAATGCAAGATGGTTTCTCTGGATGGCATGGATGTACCTTGCCGAAACGCAACCATTTCACTCATTACTGTGTCCTCATTTGGCGGGAGCAGAATCACTGCTCCCGATTAGATTGGATTACATTGCCAGCACGTACTTGAGCATCACGCCCGCCGCAATGGCCGAACCGATAACCCCCGCCACGTTCGGGCCCATCGCGTGCATCAGCAGGAAGTTCTGCGGGTCTGATTCCAGCCCCACTTTGTTCGATACGCGGGCTGCCATCGGCACCGCCGACACCCCTGCCGAACCGATAAGCGGGTTGATTTTGTTCTTACTGCACAGGTTCAGCAGCTTCGCCATCAGCACCCCGGCCGCCGTCCCAATCCCGAACGCAATCACACCCAGCAGCAGAATGCCCAGCGTCTGCGGCTGCAGGAACTTATCCGCGACCAGCTTCGCGCCCACCGACAGTCCGAGGAAAATGGTCACGATATTAATCAGCCCGTTCTGTACCGTGTCGCTCAGACGCTCCACCACGCCGCTTTCACGCATCAGATTGCCAAAGCAGAACATTCCCAGCAGCGGCGCCGCGTCCGGCAGCAGCAGCGCCACCAGTAGTAACAGCACCACCGGAAAGAGGATTTTTTCCCGCTTACTCACCGTGCGCAGCTGCACCATGCGGATTTTCCGCTCCTTCTCCGAGGTCAGCGCGCGCATAATCGGCGGCTGGATTAACGGCACCAGCGCCATATACGAGTACGCCGCCACCGCGATGGTCCCCAGCAGCTCCGGCGCCAGCTTGCCCGACAGGTAAATGGCCGTCGGACCGTCCGCGCCGCCGATAATGCCGATGGCCGCCGCCTGCGGCAGGGTGAAGGAAATCAGGCCGAAGTAGTTCAGCGTCAGCGCCCCGAGCACCGTGGCGAAGATACCGAACTGCGCCGCCGCCCCCAGCAGCAGGGTGCGCGGGTTGGCCAGCAGCGGGCCGAAGTCGGTCATCGCGCCGACGCCCATGAAGATGACCAGCGGCGCGACACCGGAGCCAATCGCCACTTTATAGAACAGCGCCAGCACCCCCGGCGTGTAACCCATGTCCACCGCCAGGTTCTCCATCTGTCCCTGCACCGACGGCAGCGCCAGCGCTAATGCCTCTTTAATGGCGTGCACGTCCGGCGCGCAGTTAAGCTTCGCGGCAATCACCGCCAGCTGCCCGGCGTCGTGATGGGCCAGCAGGCTCTCCAGCGCGGTCAGCGCCATACCCGCTTCCGGGATGTTCGACAGCAGACCGCCGAAGCCAATCGGCAGCAACAGTAACGGTTCGAACTTCTTCGCAATCGCCAGCCACAGCAGCAGCAGGCTGACCAGCAGCATGATGGCCTGGCCTGCGCCAAGGTGCATCAGCCCCATGCCCTGAAGCAGGGCGTTCAGACTTTCCATTTCTGCTCCTCGTCCTTACGCCAGCGTCATCAGGGTGTCACCGACGGAGACTGCGTCGCCGGACTTCACCGCGATACCGCGGACGGTGCCGGCCTGCGCGGCGCGGATTTCGGTTTCCATCTTCATGGCTTCCAGAATCAGCAGCACATCGCCTTCGGCCACCGTCTGGCCCTCGGTGGCAATCACCTTCCAGATGTTGCCCGCCAGCGGGGCGGTGACCGGTGTGCCTGCGCCTGCCGGGGCGGCAGCCTGAACCGGTGCGGAAGACGGGGTGGCAGCAGTGAGCTGGCTGATATCGCCGCCGTCGCTGACCTTCACCACAAAGGCTTTGCCTTCCACTTCCACGGTGTAGATACCGGAAGCTGCAGGCTTCTCTGCTTTTGCCACCGGCTGCGCGGCTTCCGCCTGCGGTACCGGCTCAAACGCCGCCGGGTTATGGCGGTTCTCAAGGAATTTGAGGCCAGGCTGCGGGAACAGCGCCACGGTGAGCACGTCGTCGATGGCGTTTCCCGCCAGAGTAATCCCCTTCTCCTGCGCCTGGCGCCTGACGTCCGCTTCCAGTTCAGCCAGCTCCGGCCTCAGCAGGTCCGCCGGACGGCAGGTCACCGGAGCGCCCCCTTCCAGCACGCGGGCCTGTAACGCGGCGTTAACCGGCACCGGGGTGTGGCCGTATTCGCCTTTCAGAATGCCCGCCGTTTCTTTGGCGATGGTTTTGTAGCGCTCGCCGGTCAGCACGTTGAGCACCGCCTGGGTGCCGACAATCTGCGAGGTCGGGGTCACCAGCGGGATAAAGCCGAGGTCCTCGCGCACGCGGGGGATTTCCGCCAGCACCTGGTCGAGTTTATCCGCCGCGTTCTGCTGCTTCAGCTGGCTTTCGAGGTTGGTGAGCATTCCGCCCGGTACCTGGGCCACCAGAATACGGCTGTCGTAGCCCTTCAGCTGGCCTTCAAAGGCGTGATACTTTTTGCGCACCTCGCGAAAGTACGCGGCGATGCTCTCCAGCTTCAGGATATCCAGCCCGGTGTCATGCTCAGTACCTGCCAACGTCGCCACCAGCGCCTCGGTGGCCGGGTGGCCGTAGGTGGCGCTCATGGAGGAAATCGCCGTGTCGACGCCGTCGACGCCCGCCTCGATGGCCTTCAGCAGCGCCATCTCCGCCATCCCGGTGGTGGCGTGACAGTGCAGGTGCAGGCGCACCTCAAAACGTTTTTTGATTTCGCTGACCAGCTCATACGCCGCCATCGGTGTAAGAATGCCGGACATATCCTTGATGGCAATCGAGTCAACGCCGGTTTCCAGCAGTTGTTCGGTCAGGTCCAGCCAGGTCTGCAGGGTGTGCGCCGGGCTGGTAGTGTAACTCAGGGTGCCCTGGGCGTGCGCGCCGTGGCTGCGCACCGCCTGCAGGGCCGCTTTCATATTGCGCGGGTCGTTCATGGCGTCGAAGACGCGGAAGACGTCCATGCCGTTTTTCACCGCGCGTTCGACAAAACGGGCGACCACGTCATCGGCGTAGTGGCGGTAGCCGAGCAGGTTCTGGCCGCGCAGCAGCATCTGCAGGGGGGTCTTCGGCATGGCCTTTTTCAGCTCGCGCAGGCGGACCCACGGGTCTTCGCCGAGGAAGCGGATGCAGGCGTCGAAGGTGGCGCCGCCCCAGCATTCGAGGGAGCCGTAGCCCACGTCGTCGAGCTGAGCGGCAATCGGCAGCATATCGTCAAGGCGCAGGCGGGTGGCGAACAGGGACTGGTGGGCGTCACGCAGGACGACGTCGGTAATGGCAATGGTCATGGATCCCTCCGGGAAATTAAACGTGGTGGCGGTGATGGTGAATGGCGGCGGCAATCACCGGCTTTAAGCGGGTGAAGTCGTCCACGGCGGGAACGGCGCGCGGTGCGGGCGCGGCGACAGGTTCCGGGAAGAAGCGAGTAATCACGGCGGACATGCCGCGGATGGCGAAAATCAGCAGGAACAGAAACGCCAGCACGAACCCCATGCCGAGAAACATCAGGGTGAAGCCTTCACCTAATAGCAGAGCTGCATTAGTCATAAAATAGCCTTCAGGCAGGAGGCACGATAATGGGGCTATTTATGACGATGAAATAATAAGGGTGGATTTCCCTGAGCCGCCCCCGGCCAGAGCCCTTGGTTATTATTATCGTCATAACGTATTACCACCATTATCGTGCAATTTACGTAATCAGGTTTATTTGATGAAACTTACGTTCTGGCATATTTCATCAGCGACGAGCTCTTTACGCTGATTAAAAATAATTTTGTTCTGTTCAAACAGATTATTCCCATGGGTATCAATAGAAACAATCAGCGGGCCAAACTCTTTAACCCGACAGACCCACAGCGTTTCCGGCATCCCCAGATCGCGCCATTGGGCATCTTCAATTTCTTCCACGCACACGGCGGCTACAACCGCACAACCGGCAGGGAATACGCAGTGCAGCGCTTTGTGTTCAGCACAGCCCTCTTCGGTACCTTTACCCATACCGCCTTTACCCACAATTAATTTCACGCCGGTCTGCGCAATAAATTCTTTTTCGAATTTCTCCATACGCATGCTGGTGGTTGGTCCAACGGAGACCATTTCAAACTTATCGTCTTCGCCTTTAATTGGGCGGACAATGGGGCCAGCGTGTAAAATAGCGCCGCCGCGAACATCTACCGGAAGTTCGCGACCACCTTCAATTAAACGGCGATGGGCTACGTCACGGCAGGTAACAATATGACCGTTGAGATAAATAATATCGCCAGCCTTAATATCCGCTAAATCTTCATCTTTAATTGGCGTAGTCAGGATTTTTTTAGTCATCAGAAATTCACTCCGCTGTGAGACGTAATGGTGTAATTCAAATCTTTATCGAAAACGATATGCCCTTTACGGTGCGACCAGCAGCCGACGTTTACCGCCACGCCGATGGTAGAAGGATGACGCGCGGTGTTTTCAATGTTCACGCCCATAACGGAGGTATTACCGGACATCCCCTGCGGCCCCAGGCCAATTTTGTTAATGCCTTCTTCCAGCATTTTTTCCAGCGAGGCTGCACGCTCATTCTCGTTATGCGAACCGATCGGACGCATCAGCGCTTTTTTCGATAGCAGTGCCGCCGTTTCAACAGAGGTCGCTACGCCCACGCCAACCAGCAGCGGCGGACACGCGTTGAGGCCGTAGCTGGTCATCACATCCAGTACAAAGCGGGTCACACCTTCATAGCCTGCACCCGGCATCAGCACCATCGCTTTCCCCGGCAGAGAACAACCACCGCCTGCCATATAGGTATAAATGCTGCACTGATCGGAATTGGGAACGATCTCCCAGAAGACCGTCGGCGTACCTTTACCCACGTTTTTACCGGTGTTGTATTCATCAAAAGTTTCTACGCTGTTGTGGCGCAGCGGAGAATCTACAGTTGCTTTGATCACCGCCTCACGCAACAACGCTTCCAGCTCGCCAATCAGCGGAAAGTTCGTCCCGCACTCCACCAGAAACTGAATGACACCGGTGTCCTGGCAGGAAGGTCGATCCAGCTCTTTCGCCAGACGCTGGTTCTCAATCATGGTAGTAAAGATGACGTCGGCCAGTTTACTGGTCTCTTTCTTATGCAAATCTTCCAGTTTTGCAGTGACATCATCAGGCAAAACTTTGCCGGTATATCCCACAAACTTGGCCATAACGTCGGTCATATGGGATATCTGTTCACTTTTACTCATAAATGCTCCTTAGTCAGAACAGCTTCCGTTAATTACGGATGAAAAGGGAAAAGGATTGGCAGCAGGATCAAGCTGACAATGGTTGAAACGATAATCAGGGGGATACCGGCCTTAGCGTAGTCGACAAATTTATAGCCACCCGCGGAGAGCACCATCATGTTGGCAGGCATACCGATAGGGGTTGCGTAGGCGCAGGAACCGCCAATGACCGTCGCCATCAGAACCGCACGCGGGTCGGCCCCCATGCCTGCGGCAATGGACAAACTCACCGGCACCAATAGCGCTGTCGTTGCGGTATTGGACATAAAGTTGGTCATCACAACGGATAAGGCGAAAACGGCGATCAGCAACATGAACGGTGAGGAGTTTTGCCCCAGCATGCCGATTACATAGTCCGCAACCAGCTTGCCTGCCCCGGTCATTTCCAGCGCTTTTGCCAGCGCCAGGGTGCCGCCAAAGATAAAAATAGTCTGTGAATCAATGGCTTTATAGGCCTGTTTTTCCGTGAGTACGCCGCTTACTACCAGCACAAGAGCGCCAATACAACCGGTCACGGCCAGGCTGACACCGATCTTCTTCTCAAAGATCATGCCAAGGATCGTTGCGATCAACACCACGAGTGAGAGCCGTTGTTTCCACTGTGGAACATGGCTGTAGTCACGTTGCTCCCCGACGCTCCCCACCTCACCGCCGGTCGCATTATTCGGCAGAAAGCGATAGCCAATAGTCAGGAAGTAGAGAATGCCGCAGATGAGCATCGGGAGACCGATTTTTGCGTATTCAAAAAAGCCAAAGCCGCCGCCAATATTCTGTAGCGCAGACTGCGCGATAAGATTTCCCGGCGCGCCAATTAACGACAGGTTACCGCCCAACGCAGCGGCGAAAACCAGCGGCATCAGTAGACGAGAACGCGAGAAGCCCGATTTTGCCGCCACGCCGATCACCACCGGAATCAAAACCGCAGCGGTACCGGTGTTAGAGAGGACGCCAGACATCAAACCCACCACCACCATAATGGTGAAGATCAGCTGTTTTTCTGTTTTCGCGAAGCGCGTGATGACGCCGCCCACTTTGTTTGCCATACCGGTCTCGAACAACGCGCCCCCCACGATGAACATCGCGACAAAGAGGATGACATTAGTGTCGATAAAGCCAGCAAAGGCCTGTTTGATATTCAGAACTCCGGTGATCACTAAGGCCACGCAGACAATCATGGAAGTGACGGCCAGTGGCACTTTTTCCCATACAAACATGACGATAGCGAACACCAATAAACATAAGGTAAGGGTAATGGGTTCCATATTTATAATTATCCAATCAATGATATATGATATTGTATCCAATGTTGACAGGGAGAAATTATTCCCATACAAAAACTAAGTCAAATCGTTTCTCAGGAAAGATGCAGGAGTGGGATCTACATCAAGATCGTGGTTAGATCGTTACTGGACGTGATTAATAGAATTGAAGAATTGGTTGAAGCGCCTGCGATGCTCACGCAGGCGAAAAGATCAGGCAGAAGGGTCACCAACATAGCGGGTCAGCATATTCTCCATTGAGCGAATAATGTGTTCGCGCATGCGCTGGCGTGCCAATGTTTCATCATGAAGTTCAAGAGCTTGCAGAATACTTTTATGTTCCTGAATGGAAATCACGGCATACTCTTCTTCGGTGACCTTATGGCCCATCGACAGGCCGTTCCACATATTACAGAGCAACATTTTCATTTTTTCGTTGCCAGCAACATTCCATATTTCCATATGAAATGCCTGATTCAGGTCGGAGTATTCCGCCGAGTTATTTTCCGCGAGAGCCTTTTCAGCGGCATAATGCACCTGGGCTATCCGCGAGATATCGGTGCCAGGACGAGAAGCTTTAGCCACCGCCTCACTTTCTAACAGCGCGCGAATTTCATAGTGTTCACGGATCGTTTGTTCATTGATGCCCAACACCACCGCCCCTTTATTAGGGCGCACTTTTATCAGCCCATCCGCCGCCAGAATCTGAAACGCCTCGCGCACTGGCATACTGGACACGCCGACCATTCCGGCAATGCCTTCTAACGTAATCTCCTGCCCTTCCACTAACTCCCTCGAAAGAATCGCTTTACGCAGCACTGCCGCGACCTGTTCTTTCGCTGAAAGAAGCTTAATCTTCCCTAACTTAGGCTTCTGCACTTTCCCAATCCTTCATATGTTGACGCATTATTTCTGCTAAAGAGAGGAAATAACGCTGCATAACTTGCCCAATCTCATCACGCCGCCCCTGGCGTATGACGTCAGCCAGTTCAGCGAAAAGCTGCGCCGACTCCTGATTATCTTTTTTCAGATGCAAAATAACATAAGAGACATAACCGTCCAGGAACTGCTGATACACCTTTTCCAGATAGCGGTTATTCACATAAGAAATCAGCATCGCATGACACTCCAGTTCGCAGGATTTGTCTTCTGCGACAGCCAGCGCTTGCGCACGTATCAGGAGGGCATCGCCTACTTCGCTGGGTATCAGCGAAAACATTTCGGCGGCCATCGCGGCAATCACGCGAAAAATATGACTCACGCGATCGGCCTCAAGATGCGCGACCTGCATGTGCCTGTTGGGCAGTCGGATTAAAAAACCTTCCTGTTCGAGTGACTGTAGCGCTTCTCGAACCGGCATTCGTGAAAGACCAAGCTGCTCCGCAATACTTTCCTGCGCGAGTTCTTCTCCCGCTTTTATATTGCCGGAAAGAATTTCATAGCGAAGCATTTGCGTAATGTGATCGCGGGTTTGCGTTCTTTGGATCTTTTTCACGACGTTCTCGTTAATAACCGATAAGACGTGAGGAGTTTAGCAGATTTAGTACTTGATTTCGTGGCTTGTTTACAGTCAAAGAAGCCGGAGCAAAAGCCCCGGCATCGGGCAGGAACAGCTTATTTATTAATAAAATCTTCACCCAACTGAATATCTTTTTTCAGCGTATCCAGCATAGCGTCCAGCGAATGTTGCTCGAAAGCGCTCAGTGTGCCGATGGATTTACGCTCTTCTACACCGTTTTTACCCAGCAGCAGCGGCTGAGAGAAGAAACGGGCATACTGACCGTCGCCTTCCACATAGGCGCATTCCACCACGCCTTTTTCGCCCTGCAGAGCGCGAACCAGTGAAAGACCGAAACGCGCGGCAGCCTGACCCATAGAGAGGGTTGCCGATCCGCCGCCGGCTTTCGCCTCGACGACTTCAGTACCGGCGTTCTGAATACGTTTAGTCAGCTCGGCCGCTTCTTGTTCGGTAAAACTTACGCCTGGAATCTGCGACAGCAGCGGCAGAATCGTCACGCCGGAGTGTCCGCCAATCACCGGAACTTCAACTTCCGTTGGCAGCTTACCTTTCAGCTCTGCGACAAAGGTATTAGAGCGGATGATATCCAGCGTGGTAACGCCAAACAGTTTGTTTTTGTCGTATACGCCTGCTTTTTTCAGCACTTCCGCCGCAATCGCAACGGTGGTGTTCACCGGGTTGGTGATAATGCCCACGCACGCTTTCGGGCAGGTTTTAGCGATCTGCTGCACCAGGTTTTTCACGATGCCGGCGTTAACGTTAAACAGGTCGGAACGGTCCATACCCGGCTTACGCGCCACACCCGCAGAAATCAGTACTACGTCAGCGCCTTCAAGCGCCGGGGTTGCGTCTTCACCGGAGAAACCTTTGATTTTTACAGCGGTGGGGATGTGGCTCAAATCAACGGCCACACCGGGAGTCACTGGAGCGATGTCGTACAGGGAGAGTTCTGAACCTGAAGGCAGTTGGTTTTTTAAAAGTAATGCCAGCGCCTGACCGATACCACCAGCAGCGCCGAGGACTGCGACTTTCATCCTAAACTCCTTATTATATGATTAGCTAAGTGTCTATTGCTCCGCGGCGGCGACCTTAATTCACAAATTCAATGATTACAATCCTCACTCATCAAGAATGCGGAGTCGCGCAATTTTGGCTTTTATGCATTTAATTTGCGTAATCCGGATCGGCTGCAACCAGAGAGCAACGTTCCTACAGGTGGTGACAATATACCCTACTATCCTCTCAAAACAACATCATTTTGATAACAATTAATTTACTTTTAATCTTATTTGCGAGGCGTGACACAGGCATGTTTCTTGATAACGAAATTTGATAAAATTCCGCTCTTTCATAACATTATTTCAGCCTTAAACAAGGCAGACTGTTTGCATAAAAATTCATCTGTATGCACAATAATGTTGTTTCTACCGCCATATTACGGGTGACTTATGCGAAGCTCGGCTAAACAAGAAGAACTAGTAAGAGCGTTTAAAGCGCTCCTCAAAGAAGAAAAATTCAGCTCACAGGGCGAAATCGTCCTCGCGTTGCAGGATCAGGGCTTTGAAAATATCAATCAGTCCAAGGTCTCGCGCATGTTGACTAAGTTCGGCGCAGTGCGTACACGTAACGCAAAAATGGAAATGGTGTACTGTCTTCCGGCTGAACTGGGCGTCCCAACAACATCCAGTCCGTTGAAAAATCTGGTGCTGGATATCGACTATAACGACGCTGTCGTGGTGATTCATACCAGCCCCGGCGCGGCACAACTCATCGCGCGCCTGCTGGATTCACTGGGGAAAGCAGAAGGTATTCTCGGCACGATTGCCGGCGACGATACTATCTTCACTACGCCTGCCAGCGGCTTTTCCGTAAGAGATCTGTACGAAGCCATTCTGGAACTTTTTGAACAAGAGCTTTAGTCCCACTTCCTCCGTCGTCGTACGGCGGAGGCACCTTTTTGTCCCCTCCCCTCGCCGCTTTCCTGTACGGCTATCATTTGGCAAATCATGCCCTTAAACATTCACCACATGAATGACAAATCAAAAAAACGCACAAAATGTCAAATTTATTAAAACATTGATTTTATTTCATTTTTTAAATGACAGCGGCGAAAAACAGCAATTTTAATTCCATAACGTTATAAAAAATAAAATTTTTAATGTCTTTAAAAAGCAGAAACAATTAGCGTGGTATTAATTAATAGCGTGATTAGTGTATACTTAATTTTGTGATGAGGGTCACGAAACAAAGACCCCAGTAAAGGAATTCGACGAGGTAAAAATCATGAAAATCAAAACCACTGTTGCAACATTAAGTATTCTGTCCGTTCTCTCTTTTGGCGCTTTCGCCGCAGAACCTATCAGCGCAGAGCAAGCGCAAAACCGTGAAGCAATCGGATCGGTTTCAGTCAGCGCTATCGGCTCATCGCCTATGGATATGAACGCCATGCTGAGCAAAAAAGCGGATGAACAAGGCGCTACAGCCTACCACATTACCGAAGCGCGTAGCGGCAGCAACTGGCACGCCACTGCCGAACTGTACAAATAAAATTCACCTGCCATCGCATATAACGTGTCGTTACTTCGCGGAGATATCGCATAAGAAAAGCCCATTAATCCGCGAGGTTGACCCTATAAAGGAATAAAAGACCATGAAAACGAAATACATTATCGCATCACTCGGCCTGGCCACTCTGCTCTCTTTCGGCGCAAATGCCGCAGTACATCAGGTCAACGCGGAACAGGCGCAGAATCTGCAACCGATGGGCACCATTTCCGTCTCGCAGATTGGCAGTACGCCAATGGATATGCGCCAGGAGATTGTCGCTAAAGCCGAAAAAGCAGGCGCTAATAGCTATCGCATCATCGAATTAAAAGAAGGTGATAACTGGCACGCCACCGCCGAGTTGTATAAGTAAACCCTCGTCGTCTAACCCGACGACTTGCCCCCGCCTGTCGGGGGCTTTTTTATGCTTTTTCAATGCCGGACATTAAACCGTAGCCGCCCCTCCAGCTCTTCTTCCGCTTCATCAAAGAGTAAAATCAGCGCCCCGTAGCGCCTGCGCAGTTTATCAGGCAGGTGAACGAACTCAATCTCTAGCGGTAGAGGTAAGATATCGCTCATTACCGCATCCCATAATGTATCAAGATCGCTTACTTTCTCACTGGCAAGACCAAACGTCTGCGTAAACTCGCGATAAAAATCGCTTTGGTTTTTAATATCATTAAAATCAAAAGTATAGACATTCATAGCCAGCCACCATCCCCGACAGACAATTGTCTGTTTTACTACTAAGCATCATTATGCAGAGGTTTCACTTCCAGAAACGCTTTTAGCCCCGGAGCACTCTTGCGCTGTTTTTGTATCTCAAATAAGTATAGTCATAAAAAAACCGACGCTTTTGGCATCGGTTCTTGTGGGTTAGCTATCGGTAAGCGCGTTCTGGTATTTATGTAACATGCCCGTCAGGCGTTTAACCGGTTCCGTCACCTGCGGCGGCGCCTCCCAGATACGTAATTTCTCCTGATAGATATCCAGCTCATCCAGCAACTGACCAAAGTAGCGTCGCCGTTTATCATCGCTTCCGGCGGAAATAACATGGTCTGCGGTACGACGAAGCTGGCGGTGGAACACTGACAGATCCTCATTAACCGGTATCGGCGCGTCGCGCAGACGTTGATGAGCAATGATCATCGTTAGCGCCAGGCGAAACTTCGGCAAATCGCCAGGGAATTTATTCATCAGCAAAAAGAGTTGCTGATATAACGCAGGCAGACGGTTTTCTTTACGACGTACCACGTTGGTCGTCATTGCCGAGACCGCAGCGGAAACAAACTGATTAAGCAGCACGCGACCGGTTCGATCTTTGGATTTATCACGCACCAGCAGGATGACGATAAACGCCAGCATACAGCCGACAATTTGCCCCAACGCGCTGTCGAGGAACTGGCTGAAATGGAACGTCATCGGATTATCCAACACAATAATGTTAATCGTACTGGCCAGCGCCCCCATCGACCCCAGACGCCGTTTCTGGACCTCAATGCCGATAAAGAACCCCAATACCGCCAGGCTCAAACATAACAACAGCATACTTTGCTGCGTATTGGGAATAATCACCAGGAAATAGAGCAATCCCAGCGGCAACGCCGCCAGAGTGCCATAAATAAAATCAATGCAGACCATGCGCGGATTGGGTAAACGCATCGCCAGCGAGGTCACCACGGCAATCATCACCATCGCGCCATTACCCGATGTCCAGCCGGTCCATAGCCAGAATAATGTCCCCAGAATGCAGGAAAGCGTGGTGCGCCAGAAGTTCACCATCGCATGGTGGCGTTCAGCGGATTCCACTTTAACTACGGGCTCGCCTTGCAGGATCTCTTCTTCCGTCGCGCTGATTTTGGTGTTGCTGATCACGCCGCGTTTAAGCAGCAGATAGCGCGTCGCAGCGCCTACCCAGCTATAAAGCGTGACGGGCGTTTCGCGCTCACCGGTCCAGACAATGACACGCCGCATCCGTTTTAACTGCCTGTGGACGTCCTGTACCGTTTCAACCGGCGTCTCGAACAGTTCCCGGAATGTATCGGTAATCAGTTCCGGCCGCGTGTTTTGAATAAGATAAGTTTCACAGGATTGCGTAATCAGCGTGAGCGAAAGCGTATTCAACGCTTTCAGGCGGCGGTTAGCGCGTACCCAGCGCGAAGATTCCATATTCAGATTACTTCGCATCCCCTCCAGCGCCGCCGTGCGTCGCACCAGATCGCCCCAGGCGTTGTCGACTTCTTCGCTGTCGCCATGCTTAATACAAAGTTGCATTAGCTGATATTGCGCTACCAGTAAACTGTCCAGTTCGCGATCAACCTCCTGCTTTATCGATCGCGGCGAGAAAAGCAGATCCGCTAAAATAGCACAGCCAATGCCGATAACGATTTCGCTACAGCGCTCAAGCGCAAATTGCGGCGTGAGCAGCGGCTCCGTCTGAATGGTAATCACAATGATCAGCGCAGTATAACCTGACAGTCCCCACGCATAAGAGTTTTCGATCCGTACTAAAGAGGAGATCCAGGTACAAAAACCGGCCCAGACACAGCACACCAGAATCATTAATAGCGGCGCGCGGATCATAGAGATAATAATGATAAGCGCGGCGATACAGCCAATAAACGTCCCGATAATACGCAACATTCCGCGATAACGGATAGCGCCGGAATAGGGTTCCCCGCCGGCGGCAAATGCCGGGCCTGCCGCCACGATCGCGGCGGTCAGCACCGCCCAACGCGGCGTCTCCAGTTGAAAATGGAAGCCGATAAATAATGCCAGCACAATGGCGCACGCCAGCTTTACCGCAAAACGAATGTGCTGGTTGGCAATGGAGAAAATGCCCATGACGATTAACCGAATTCGCGCAGCCGGTGCGCCAGTTTACGGAAGAAGGAGTCCTGGCTTGCGTCACGATCCTGCTTACCGGTGATCACGACGGTTGCCGTCGTACCGGCAGGCCACAAATTCCCCTGCTGCTCGTCGAGCCGGATACGCACCGGGACACGCTGGGCCAGACGCACCCATTCGAGGTTAGAGTCTATCGTCGCCATCCCTTTCGCATCGCTGGTACTGCTGGCATTCGTTACCCCTGCCGCCACGCTATCGACGGTACCTTTTAATACCCGGTTGCTGCCAAGCGGCGTGATTTCGGCACGATATCCCGGACGCACGCCTTCCAGCTTGGTCTCTTCCATATAGGCCTGCACGTAAAAAGAGTTCTTTTTCACCAGGGCGACGGCTGTGGAACCGCGGGTAATAAATTCACCGGCATAAACATTGAGGTTAGTCACCCAGCCGTCGGCAGGCGCGCGAATGACGGTGCGTTCCAGATCGAGTTTAGCCAGATCGCGCGTCGCCTGGGCTTTAGCCAGTTGATGCAGTACAGTCTGCAAGACATTGTTCGCCTGATCGATCTCTTCCCGGGACATCGCCTGTACGCCGAGGCGATTACGGCGACCGGCTTCCTGGCGTTTTTCCTGCGCCAGGACCTGATAATAGGCTACATCAGCTTCCGCTTCCGCCAGCGCTTTTTGATAGCGTGGCTGATCGATGGTAAACAGGACCTGATCCTTTTTCACCAGTTGGTTATCATGCACGTTTACATGGGTAATCAGGCCCGCGACATCCGGGGCAATAGCGACGACATCGGCGCTAAAACGCGCGTCACGCGTCCAGGGAGATTCGGTGTAATACACCCAGGCGCGGAAAATGGCGATAAAGGCCAGAATAACCAGTACGAGGGTAATGGCCGTACGGGAGAGTTTTCTTGTTAGTGTTTTCACTTCAACCTCAAACGAACAGGCGCGATATTAAATAAAACAGACAACAATACAGCGCAGTATTGAACAGAGCCGGATGCCAGACAAAATCATAGATGCCCGTCGGCACTAGCATCCGACGCACCAGCCAAAAAATAGCCAGTGACAAAAGCAATTCGAAAAATATCGGTGGGAAGGAAAGACCAAACACCACGATAACGGGAAACAGACTCATGTTGACCTTGATTTCTGAGAGAGAGCAGGCGATAGATTGTTAAGCTACATCGCCGCAGAGAAGGGCAAGAGACGCCAGGCGAGAGCGACATAGCTCTTATTCGAATAATAGTATATTAACGTAATTGTTATGCTGTTATCTATATTATGTGATCTAAATCACTTTTAAGCCAGAGTGAATAATGGAACGATTAAAACGAATGTCGGTATTCGCCAAAGTTGTCGAGTTTGGCTCTTTTACCGCCGCAGCCAGACAGCTGCAAATGAGCGTATCGTCCATCAGCCAGACTGTGGCGAAACTGGAAGATGAGCTTCAGGTTAAATTGCTCAACCGCAGCACACGCAGCATTGGGCTTACCGAGGCTGGAAAAATCTATTATCAGGGTTGTCGTCGTATGCTGCATGAAGTGCAGGATGTTCATGAGCAGCTTTACGCTTTTAATAACACGCCCATCGGTACATTGCGTATCGGCTGTTCTTCAACCATGGCGCAAAATGTGCTGGCCGGGCTTACCGCAAAATTATTAAAAGAGTATCCCGGTCTGGCGGTCAATCTGGTGACAGGAATTCCGGCCCCGGATTTAATTGCCGACGGGCTGGACGTGGTGATCCGCGTGGGCGCGCTGCAAGACTCCAGCCTGTTTTCCCGTCGACTCGGCGCGATGCCGATGGTTGTGTGCGCCGCCAAGCCCTACCTCGCTCAGTACGGCGTCCCGGAAAAACCCGCCGATCTCAGTAGCCATTCCTGGCTGGAATATAGCGTGCGCCCGGATAATGAGTTTGAACTTATCGCGCCGGAAGGAATTTCTACCCGACTGATTCCACAGGGGCGGTTCGTCACTAACGATCCGATGACGCTGGTACGCTGGCTGACCGCCGGAACCGGAATCGCCTATGTGCCGCTGATGTGGGTGATCGATGAGATCAATCGTGGCGATCTGGAGATCCTGCTGCCTCGCTATCAGTCCGATCCTCGTCCGGTGTACGCGCTGTACACCGAAAAAGATAAGCTGCCGCTTAAAGTGCAGGTAGTGATTAACGCGTTAACTGACTATTTTGTCGATGTCGCACACCTGTTTCAGGGGATGCACGGGCGAGGGAAAGAAAAATAAAAACACCGGGTAATTGCTGAAGACGATTGTAGGCCAGATGCCACCCGACGCAGACATTGCCTGATGGCGCTGCGCTTATCAGGCCTGGGCGGCACACACCACAGGCCTGATAAGGCGGACAGTTATGCGGTGCCGCCAACCGTCAGGTTATCGACTTTCAGCGTCGGCTGGCCTACGCCTACCGGCAGACTTTGCCCCTCTTTACCGCAGACCCCCACCCCGTTATCCAGCTTAAGGTCGTTGCCGACCATGGAGATCTGTTGCATCGTTTCAATGCCTGATCCAATCAACGTCGCGCCCTTCACCGGCGTCGTGACTTTTCCGTTTTCAATCAGATACGCTTCCGAGGTAGAGAACACAAACTTGCCGGAGGTGATATCCACCTGACCGCCGCCAAAGTTAGGCGCATAGATGCCGTACTCAACGGATTCGATAATTTCCTGCGGCGTTGACTGCCCCGCCAACATATAGGTATTCGTCATACGCGGCATCGGCAGATGCGCGTAAGATTCGCGACGCCCGTTACCGGTCGGCGCAGCGCCCATCAGGCGCGCGTTCAGCTTGTCCTGCATGTATCCTTTCAGTACGCCATTTTCAATCAATACGTTGTACTGGCCTGGCGTACCTTCATCATCGATAGCAACGGAGCCGCGACGGTTCATCATTGTGCCGTCATCCACTACGGTGCAAAGCGCGGAGGCAACCTGCTCGCCGATCTGACCGCTAAACACAGACGTCCCACGACGGTTAAAATCACCTTCCAGCCCGTGACCGACCGCTTCGTGCAGCAATACGCCCGGCCACCCGGCGCCCAGAACCACCGGTAACGTCCCCGCTGGCGCAGCGACCGCGGAGAGATTAACCAGCGCCATGCGTACCGCTTCTTTCGCCCACGCGTCGGCGCGCACCTCGCCGTCGAGATCGGCAAGAAAATACTCATAACCAAAGCGACCGCCGCCGCCGCTGGCGCCGCGCTCGCGTTTACCGTCTTCTTCCACCTGCACGCTAACGGACAAACGCACCAGTGGACGGACATCCGCCGCCAGCGTCCCGTCGGTCGCCGCCACGAGGATTAATTCATATACGCCGGTCAGGCTGGCGTTAACTTCCTGCACGCGTTTATCGGCTTCTCGCGCCGCTTTATCAACGCGTCTGAGGATATCCAGCTTCTCTTCGCGGCTCATACTTTGCAACGGATCAAGGGTGGTGTAGAGCGGCTGATGCGCTACGGCGGCGAGCGTTTTTACCTTGCCTTCGCCGTTCTCGCGTACAATGGTTCGCGCTGCCTGCGCACTCTGCTCCAGCGCCAGGAGGCTTATCTGGTCAGCATAAGCAAAACCGGTTTTTTCGCCGCTAATGGCGCGAACGCCAACGCCCTGGTCGATATTATATGAACCATCTTTAATGATGCGGTCTTCTAAAACCCAGGATTCGTGATAGCTCGACTGAAAATAGAGGTCGCCATAATCAAGACGGCGTTCGGCCAGTTGGCCCAAAATAGCGAACAGATCCTGATGGTTCAGGCCATTCGCCGCTAGCAATTGTTCACTTACCAGGTTCAGACTCATCGTTTTTGCTACTCGTTGATTTCTGCCGGATGGCGGTTCACGCCTTATCCGGACTACGTTGTTAGATTGTACAAACCGGATAAACGCAGCGCCGTCCGGCATGACTATTTACTGAGAGTGGGGCAATTCCTCGCCCCCGTCAAATCATTGCTGGCTTTCTTTTCTCGGTTGGCGCAGAACTTCGTTAATCTGCGGCGCATCGACCGGGCCGGTAATGCGATAACGCAGAATGGAGACCTTGCTCCATAGCGGCCCCAACACTTTACTGGCGGCAAATACCGCCGCGCCGACAATCGGGTTAACGGCAAACGCGGCGGCGACGCCCACGGTGGCGGAAATTTCCGGCGCGACAACGGCCTCCATATCAAGACGACGACGCACCAGATCAACAGAACCTTTCATTGCAATATCCGCTTCCAGCCCATCCACCAGCGTATCGTCAGTATGCAGGACGCCATCTTTAATCCACGCGGTACTATGAATAGAGTCGAAATAGAAGCCCTCGCTAAAGGTATCTCTGAAGTCAAACCGCAGCTTACGCAGCAACGCATCAAAACTGAGCAGCCGCAGTAACTGTCCGGCATGACCGCTACTGAGATCAGTAAACTCGCCTTTACCCAGACGCGTACGTAAAATCCCGTTGAGCGTGGCTTCCTCAGGTTGCCAGGGCGGGTTTCGCCAGTGCAGATCGTAATCTACGTTAAAAGACGCGTTCTGGATTGGCGTCGAGATACCGAAGAACCCGGCAGCCGTGTCGAGGTTACTACCATGCAGACTACCTTTCAGCGAGGTTCGTTCATTACCCGGCGCATTCACCCACTCGCCGTTCGCTTTCAAACGGGCGAATCCGGTATCGATCAGGCCATTCGCCAGAGTCAGCGTATTGCCTTTGATGGCGAAATCACCATCAATACGCCCATATTTTTGCCCCCACAGCCAGCACTCTTCGCAGCGAAGCTGTAAGTCCGGCCAGCCGCGGAAGCTAATCGTGTTCGCCGAAGCCAACGGCGATGTCGGCGTGGGTGACGAGGCGTGCGTTTTTGCGACGCCAGGGTTGTAGTACAGGTACTTAATGTTCGCCAGCCACGGCGCATGGTTGCGCATGAGCAGCGTGGCGTTCACCTCACGGCCCTGCGCTTCAATTTTTGTTCCGTTCAGCGAGGGGGCTGAAACGACGCTCAAATTGTTCCACTGCTGGCCGCCCAGCGATAGCGCGGGAGTACGCAACGTGACGCGTTGAGGAAACTCGGCCGAACTGCTCACGTTATCCGCCGCGCCTTTCTGGAATAACGCCAGCCATTGCGCGCCATCCAGCGCCGGCAGATTGAGCTCAACGCCTTGTTGAGCAGGTAATGGCGGAATCGTCCGGCTGTCCGTCGTCCAGATAGCCCGATCCAACGTCAGCTTCTGATTTAATAACCAGCGGCTGTTAAAGTGATTTTTACTCCCTGCTCTCCCCGTTAGCGCAAAACTTTTCAGGTTGCCGTCAGCCTGAATGTTCACCGGAATGGCTTCGCCTGCGGGTTTATTTAGCGGAGAAGGTAAGTGACTGCTCACATTTCTCAGATCGCCGTTCAGCTCGATGCGATAAGTGGTGTCAGCATGATATGGAAGATCGATGCCGACTTTACCATTCCACGTCACGCTGCCGCTCAGGGCGTCATTCAGTTGCGGCGGTAAGACGCCCATACGCGTTGGTTGCCAGTTACCGTTCAGGTTGACGGCGACCTGATAGGCTTTTGCCCCTTCCGTCGTACTGAAATCCAGGTTAAGCGGCTGATTAAACCAGTTTGCCGTCAGCGGCCCGCTTTTTAGCGCGCCATTCACAAAGCTGAATTTACCGTTCAGATTTTTGAGCGTGCTGTTTAGCGGCTTAATAAACAGACTGTTATTACGCAACGAGACATCGCCCTCAGCGGTAACCTGTTCGCCATCCAGCGGAATATCAAGATGTAAGCGAGCATTCACATCGCCATCTAATTGGAGCTCCGCCAGCGTCGAGCCAAGCGAGTCTTTTAGTGGCGTCTCGTCGAAATAAGGCCCAACGGCTTTTCCCGGCCCGTTAATATCGGCATCAATGAGCAGTTTCTCTTTGGAATAATCCGGAATCGCCGCCGCGAGTTTGCTGGCCTTCACCCCGCCCAAATCGACGCTATCCGAACGCATCCACAGGCCGTCGTTCAGGAAATCCAGTTCAATGTTGAGATTTTTTAGCGCCGGCCAGTCGGGTTGAAAAGCAAACGTCGCATTGCGTAGCGGCACCAGCACTTCAAACTGACCTTCGTTATGCTTATAGGGAAAGAGGTGCGGGTTACCACCGTAAACCAACGTGGCGTTATCCGCCTCGCCGCCCTGAATCGCGCCGCTAAGGTAATCGACCAGCGCTTTGCCCATCAGGTTTTCCGGAAAATAGCGCCACGCCTGAGATCCATCGTCGGTACTGATTCCGGCCAGAATACCCAGCCACGGTTCGCCGCCCGTCGGTTGCAGATAGCGGAACCCGCCGCGCGCATGTACCGCCTTTGCTTTGACGTCAATGTCGCGGCCATCAAGCTGAAAGCCGTTCTCATTCTTCAACCAACTAAGCGTCGCGACGCCGTTTTCAATTTCCAGCGGCGCGCGAAAAACGGTTTCATAGGGCATTTTAGCCTGCTGCATCGCAACCTTCATCTGCCCGTCTTCTACGCTTCCCGCCAGCGTACCGGAAAAATGTTCCGCGCCGGGCAACAGCTTCCACTGTTTCCAGGCAAGATTTTCCCACGATGCCTGAAAACGCGTTTTTTCGGTCGCCTGTAGCGGAATATCCAGCGCCAGAGTGGCGATCTTTCCGCTCGGCTGCGTAGCCTGCCATATTTCGCCCAGCACAGGCGACAGTTTAGCCGCCAGCGGACGTAATGCTTCCAGCCCCGCCAGTTCAAGATTACTGGCGCGAATGCGTAGCTCATCGCTACGTGTGTGATTCTCGCCGCCGACGCCCTGCTGCGGGAGCCAGGCCACGGTTAAGGCTCCGCTCGGCCAGGGTTTACCATCAAGCGTAATCCGTGTGTCCGGAATATAAAACTGCCAGCCCGGCTGCTCGCGGCTAATCTGCGCCGTCAGGTTATCGACAGACAGCGTGTGCGTCGTGTTATCGCCCAACCAGCTTGCTCCGCCCTGTTTCAGCCAGACGTCTCCTCCGGCGATTTCGCCTTTACTGAGCGTCATCCAGCCTTCCAGACTGAAACGCGCCGTCTGGAGCGCCACATTATCCTGCATCCATTTACCCAGCCACGGCTTGACGTCAATATCGTCGGCCTGTAACCAGACTCTGCCGTTATTCAGCAAACCGTCGTCATCGCGTAAATCCATCCGCACCTGCATCACACCGTGCTGCCCGGTCAGGCTGGAGAGACTGACCTCGCCTTCGGCGCGGTGCCGCTCTTTGCCGTTTAGCCAGGTAAGCTGTGGGATCGCCAGTTCCGCGCGTTGTCCGGAAAGCGTCAGAAAACTGATTTGGCTATCGCGCAGATCGAAATGATCGAACTGACGCAGGAAAAGATCGCTTAAACGGCTGGTTTCGATGCCTTCGCCGTCGCTGCTTTGAAGAGGCGTGTTGGTGCGGAAATTGAGTTGCCAGAAGGTCAGGTCGCGAAACTGCCAGCGCATATGCAACAGGCTTTGCCAGACGTCCAGCGCCAGCGTAACGCGTTTTATCGACAGTTCGCCGCCATCTTTCAGGGCGGCATGAATATTATGCGCTTCCAGCGTAGGGCCAAAATTTTGCCAGCTTGCGGAGAGTTGGCTGGCGGCCACCGGCACGCCGGTCACAGACTCAATTTTATTCAGGATAGCCGGACGCCAGGCGTCAAGATGAGGCAACGCCAGGCGCAGCCCGCTAACCAGCAGCGCTGCAATGACGATGAGCGCGGCTCCAGTGAGCAATAAAATCCCCGGCAATCGCCTCACGCGTCTCTCCTTGTCTGCCAAAAAATACGACTCACAACCTTGCTTTGCCGGACGGCGGCGTGAACGCCTTATCCGGCCTGCAAATGCTCGTACGGGTCGCGGTCTTTTACATCATTACGACGTCAAACTGCTCCTGGTTATAAAGCGGTTCGACCTGAACTTTAACCTGTTTGCCGACAAAGATTTCGACTTCCGCCAGCGCGTGTGATTCTTCGCCTTTCAGCGCTTCCGCCACCGCAGGAGAAGCATAAACCAGGAAGCGATCGGAGTCATAAGCGTGATGAACACGTACAATTTCACGCATGATCTCATAGCAGACGGTTTCCACCGTTTTTACCGTCCCGCGGCCATGACAGGTTGGACACTCGTTACAAAGCACATGTTCCACGCTTTCACGGGTCCGTTTACGGGTCATTTCCACCAGTCCCAGCGGCGAAAAACCGTTAATACTGGTTTTCACGCGATCCTTACTTAACGCCTGTTCCAGCGAATGCAGCACCCGGCGGCGATGATCTTCATTATTCATGTCGATAAAATCGATAATGATAATGCCGCCCAGATTACGCAGGCGTAGCTGGCGGGCAATGGCCTGAGTCGCTTCAATATTGGTATTAAAAATGGTGTCGTCGAGATTACGGTGTCCGACAAACGCGCCGGTATTGATATCTACCGTCGTCATCGCTTCGGTTTGGTCGATAATCAGATAACCGCCGGACTTGAGTTCAACCTTGCGCTCCAGCGCGCGCTGGATTTCATTTTCCACGTCATAAAGATCGAAGATCGGCTGATGGCCACTGTAATGCTCCAGTTTACTGGTCATTTCCGGGATGTATTCTGCGGTAAACTCCAGCAGCGACTCATAGGTCAGACGTGAGTCTACGCGAATTCGGTCCAACTGCGCATCGGCGAAATCGCGCAGCACGCGCTGCGCCAGCGCCAGTTCGCCATACATCTGGTAGCGCGTTTGCGGACGCTTTTTGCGCTCCATGACTTTCGTCCAGACGCGCTTGAGATAGGCGGCATCAGACGCGAGATCCTCTTCACACACGCCTTCCGCCGCGGTACGGATAATAAACCCGCCCTGTTCGTCGCAGTACTCCGCCACCACCTTTTTCAGGCGCTCGCGTTCACTTTCGCTTTCGATACGCTGGGAAACGCCAACGTGTGACGCGCCGGGCATAAAAACAAGGTAACGGGAGGGCAACGTGATGTCCGTGGTCAAACGCGCGCCTTTCGTGCCGAGCGGATCTTTCACTACCTGCACCATCAGATCCTGTCCCTGACGCACCAGTTCGGAGATATCGCGCACCGTAAACTGTTTTTGCTCGTCGCCCGCCACGCATTCGGTATGCGGCATAATATCGGAAGCGTGAAGAAATGCGGCTTTATCCAGCCCAATATCTACAAAAGCCGCCTGCATACCTGGAAGTACACGACTTACACGACCTTTGTAGATATTGCCTACGATTCCGCGTCGCGCTTCGCGCTCAATATGGATTTCCTGAAGAATACCGCCATCAATGTACGCCACGCGCGTTTCCGATGGCGTTACGTTTACCAACAATTCAGCCGTCATGTTTATCCCTTTTATCACGCAGTGCGTTAAAATGACTCAACAACTCATACGTTTCAACCAGCGGTAAGCCGACCACGGCGTGATAGCTGCCATTTATCTTCCTGACAAAACAGCCACCCCGCCCCTGAATACCGTATGCACCTGCTTTATCTAAAGGCTCGCCGCTGGCGACATAGCCAGTAATATCCTGCGCAGAAAGCGTGCGGAAAGTCACCTCCGTTACCACCAGACAATCCAGCGTCTGCTGCGAGTCCGCAAGCGCAACAGCAGTCATCACCTGATGCGTATTTCCGGAAAGCAAACGCAGCATTTCTGCGGCATGAGCGGCGTCGCGCGGCTTTTCCAGCACCTCGCCATTTAACACGACTATCGTATCCGCGCCCAAAACCGGCAGATCACGGGGAACCAGCGCCACGCCAGCCTGCGCCTTTTCGCGCGCCAGCCGAACAACATACTGCTGCGCGCTTTCCTGAGCACGCCGTTGCTCTTCAATACCAGGCACGACCTGCTCGAATGAAAATCCAAGTTGAGTCAATAATTCCTGGCGACGCGGGGAACCGGAAGCAAGATACAGAGTTGTCATATCGACCTTTATTGCACAGCAAACTGCTGGCGTACTTTACGCATCAGCAAAAAGAGCCAGGGCCACAGCACGCCATTGACTACACTACTCCAGAACACTTCCGGTCTGAAAGAGACGTTGATCACTAAAAACTCGGCCCAGAAAACAATAATGTCCACGGCCAGTGAAAGCAACATTACCACCAGCGCCTGCTGCCAGAGCGCCAGGTTACGGAAGAGCTGGAATTTCAGAGCGACCAGGTAGGCGACAATACTCATCGACAGAGCGCGCACGCCAAGTGTGGAACCGCTGATGAGATCAAGTATGGCACCCATCACAAATCCCGTCCCCACATTTACGCGGTGCGGCAGGGCCAGAATCCAGTACAGTAAGATGAGCAAAACCCAGTTTGGCCGGAAAACAATGATGTCGTCCGGCCAGGGCATGATTTGCAGCAACAGCGCAATAAGAAACGAGAGCCAGATAACCCAGCGCCCCTGGCTACGATAGCTCGCCACCATTACCCTCCCGGCGCACGCGCAGGCGGCGTGGTCGCGCCCGAAGGCGATGGTTGCGTTGCTACCGGCGCAGCCTGGCCCGCAGATGGCTGAGTAATCCCCGTCGCCGGCTCCGGCACTGGCGCCGGCGGCCCCATCGCATCCGGAGAAGGCAACACCTGCGGCATCATCTGCATCAGGCGCTCATTGGCGACGCGGTGAACCTCTTCCGGCGTCATCGGATTGGCGCCGTTACGATCGGCTCCCCACAACAGCAGCAGATAGCGTAAACGCTGCAAACCCGCGGTTGGACGTGCCTGAATGACGGTATAGGCGCGCTGAGTGTCCAGCTTGACGGAGGAGACCACCGCCACCGGATACCCTTCCGGGAAACGCCCACCAAGTCCGGACGTTACCAGCACATCGCCGACGCGAATATCGGTATTGGCGGGCAGATGTTCAAGCTGAAGATCGTCAGTACAGCCGTTACCGGCGGCAATCACGCGGATGTCATTGCGCAGTACCTGAATCGGCAGCGCATGAGTCGCATCGCAAATCAGCAACACGCGGCTGGTCAGTTTCGCCACGGCGACAACCTGCCCTACGACACCTTTGTCGCTAATGACCGGTTGACCTTCATATACGCCATTAACGCTGCCTTTATCGATAACGACCTGATCGCTGTAAGGATCGTTAACCGTTGAAATAACCTGCGTCACCATTTTCTGCTCGTCCTGACGCAGCGGCGACCCCAGCAGCTCGCGCAACCGCGCGTTCTCCTGTTTGTACTGCCCCAGCATCAGCAGATCGCTGTTTTTTAGCAGTAATTCCTGGCGCAGCGCCCGGTTTTCCAGCTCAAGCTGGTCGCGAGAAGCCAGCGTTTGTGACACGCTGTCGAGCAGTTCACGAGGGCCGTTTGAAATAAAATAGAAAGGACTGACGGCAGTGTCCATGTACGTTCGGATTTGACTGAACGTCCCCAGGCGGCTGTCGGCAATGATAACGCCGAGCGCCACCAGCACCGCCAGAATAAGGCGAATCTGTAGCGACGGGCCACGGCTAAAAATTGGCTTCATAGGCTATGCGTATTCTCGCGTCGGAGAGGCAGGACAATCCAGGGATAATCCTGCCCGTATCCAACTACTCTTCGCTGAACAGGTCGCCGCCGTGCATATCGATCATTTCCAGCGCCTTGCCGCCGCCGCGCGCCACACAGGTCAGCGGATCTTCAGCAACCACGACAGGAATGCCCGTCTCTTCCATTAACAGACGGTCAAGGTTACGCAGCAGCGCGCCGCCGCCGGTGAGCACCATACCGCGCTCGGAGATGTCTGACGCCAGCTCCGGCGGACACTGTTCCAGCGCTACCATTACCGCGCTGACGATACCGGTCAACGGTTCCTGCAACGCTTCCAGAATCTCGTTTGAGTTCAGGGTAAAGCCGCGTGGAACGCCTTCCGCCAGGTTACGGCCACGCACTTCGATCTCACGGACTTCGTCGCCCGGATAAGCGGAACCGATTTCGTGTTTAATACGTTCTGCGGTAGCTTCACCGATCAGAGAACCGTAGTTACGACGAACGTAATTAATGATGGCTTCGTCGAAGCGGTCACCACCAATACGGACAGAAGAAGAGTAAACCACGCCGTTCAGGGAGATCACGGCAACTTCAGTGGTACCACCACCGATATCCACAACCATTGAACCGGTTGCTTCAGAAACTGGCAGACCTGCGCCGATCGCGGCCGCCATCGGCTCTTCGATCAAAAAGACTTCACGGGCGCCTGCGCCCTGAGCGGATTCACGAATCGCGCGGCGTTCTACCTGCGTCGCGCCGACCGGCACGCATACCAGTACGCGCGGGCTTGGGCGCATAAAGCTGTTGCTATGCACTTGTTTAATAAAGTGCTGGAGCATTTTTTCGGTCACAAAGAAGTCAGCGATAACGCCGTCTTTCATCGGACGGATCGCAGCGATATTGCCCGGCGTACGGCCCAGCATCTGCTTCGCATCATGACCGACTGCAGCCACGCTTTTCGGCGAACCGGCACGATCCTGACGAATGGCCACAACGGAAGGCTCATTCAATACGATGCCTTGTCCTTTTACATAAATGAGGGTATTCGCGGTACCCAGGTCAATGGACAGGTCATTGGAAAACATGCCACGAAATTTTTTCAACATACTAAGGGATAATCCTGAAAGCTGGGGCGGAAAACAAAATCCGCTTACTTTACCAACCACACGCAGCAGCGACAAGGCGCAAAAATCATCTGCTACGGTGAAAATTAGTGCAGTTCGTTTCCTTTGTTACAAATCTCGGCCTGAGTCCCTCAGGGCTGAAAAAATCAGCAGCAATCCTCGCCTTCGTTTGCAACCTGTCAAAGGTCATTCACCTGCATATTTGCTGCAACAATCTGGCGAGCAGACAAGCACACCCCCATGAGGCGCAGCGCGCGTTATTCTACGTGAAAACAAATTAAACGGCAGGTTAAACCGAGTATCTTTGCGAATATTTTTTCACGTTTGTGTCAAGTAGTTGGGAGGAGGCAAAAAAATCACCCTGCCCGCCAGCCACGCCGCGTTTTGTCAGCGTCTGCCACTCGCCGCGCGAACGGACGCCCGTCGCGTAAACCTGCGTAGGCGTACCCGCGCAGGCCTCTACCAGACTTTGAACCAGAAGCTGGTTTTCCGTTCGCTTCTCAATGTTTCTGACCAGACTCGGATGCAGCTTGAGTAATTCCACATTGAGCGCTTTAATCCAGCTCGTGCTAACCAGCGTCAAACCCGCCTGTGTCACCGCCACCCGAACGCCAAGCGCATTGACTAAGCGAAGGATGGGTTGTAACCGACTGATGTGTTGACAAACATCTGCCTCCGCAAGTTCAATAATTATGCGATTTCGCTGTGATTTTTCACACTGCATTAACGTATCGCGCAACCAGCGCTGAAAACGCGGACGAATCAGCGACTCAACCGTCAACTGCATTGCCAGATTTTCATCCGGCCAGTAGCCCAGCAACGTAATCAGGCGGCTAATTTGTAATCTGTCATACTCTTCCGATAAACCAAATTGCAACACCATCGGCATATACTCCGCCGAGCTCACCTCTTCTTTACCGTCATAGATGCGACACATCAATTCCCGATGATGTACGCGACCTTCTCGCGTGACCGCCGGTTTTTGATAAAGTCGCGGTCCGCCCCGGTTCAGCATCTGCTCAATCAATGTGCGCCAGCGCACATTGCCGCGCCCTTTTTCCGGCAGAGTGTCGTCGTAGATAGCCCAGCTATTTCCCCCCTGCAGGGCGGCATTCCGCGCCGCGGCTTCAGCATGTTCCATCACCTGCTCGGTGGACTGTCCGCTGCGCCAGGCGCAAATGCCGATATGTACCATATCGTCACGATCGAGCATTTTGTTAGCCGGTAGCGCATCGACAGCTTTTAAAAGTTGTCCGGCAATACTTTCCGCTTCTTTCAGCGTTCGATGCGGTAGCAGCACGGCAAAGTCGCTGCGGTGATAACGCGCCAGCAGCGAGCCTGGGTAACGCATAATAAATGTCGATAGCAGATTGATAAGCATAAACATCTGCTCTTCCGCCTGATTGCCTCCCAGGCTGTCGCGCAGAAGATTGAAGTCTGGCAAGCGGATCATCATCACCACGCCATGCACTCCCACTTTTTCCTGATCTTCCAGCAGCGTCGCCAGTTGGTTATCAAAAAACAGACGGTTACCGAGCCCGGTTTTGGTGTCCTGCGCGGCGTAGGAGCGAATGAGGGTGTCCAGGCGACTACGCTGTTCGTGAGCAAACTGAATTTCGGAAAGCAATACATCAAGCGCGCTACTGGTGCGCGCCGGCCATTCGTAAACAGAACCGCGGACATTCGCCCCGCGTTCGCCGTTCAGAATATGCGTGGAGCGAATTTCCAGAAGCTCCTGCCCGGAAAGCTGCCGCTGCAGCCAGCGTACCGATAAAAACAAAATCAGAACGATAAAACCGATCGCCAGCGTCAGCGGCGCCGTGGTGATCAGTGAGTGAAAATAGTTACCCATCGGGTCCTGATAAACCAGACGTAGCGACATTCCTGGATGTTTTATCAGCGGTACGACCAGCTCGCGATACATGTCGCTGGTGCCGGCTGGCCGATAACCTCTGGCGCGAGAATGGCTGTAGACGCTGCGCTCCCCCTGCAACAGATCGACACGCACAATATCGGAAGCGATCATGAGTTCGTCGATTTGCGGCGTCAGCGAGACAATATCATGGGTCACCAGGTGCGTATCAATGGCTGTTGCCGTCGCCTGCACACGGCTGACATACTTATACTGTACGGCGTTATAAAAGCTTAGCGAGCAACCTATCAGAGTCACGAAGATCGTTAACCCCGTGAGCAGCGTGATAAAAGCTGAGAATTTCGTCGTTAATCGCATCCTTGAGTTAACTCCGACGGTTATAAACAGTATGAAAAAGCGAATCTGAAGGCGGAATTCGCCACGGCGCGCAATGAAGCAGGCATACTACCAAAATGGATCTATCTGGCAATTTATTGCGTTGCATCGGCATCACGTTTTAATTAGCGAGTATAGTCTTCGTAGCTATTTTTCCAATCTACCATGTAAAGTGAGGACAGGTTATGCAGGCGTTGATCTTAGAACAGCAGGACGGTAAAACCCTCGCATCCGTGCAACATCTCGAAGAGAGTCAACTGCCGGCAGGTGATGTGACGGTGGATGTCCACTGGTCCAGCCTGAATTATAAAGATGCTCTGGCTATCACCGGAAAAGGGAAAATTATCCGTCATTTTCCGATGATTCCTGGTATTGATTTCGCCGGCACCGTTCACGCAAGCGAAGATCCTCGCTTTCATGCAGGCCAGGAAGTACTACTGACTGGCTGGGGCGTGGGCGAAAACCACTGGGGCGGCCTGGCCGAACGCGCACGCGTTAAAGGCGACTGGCTGGTCGCGCTGCCTGCGGGACTGAGCAGCCGTAACGCCATGATCATCGGCACCGCCGGTTTTACCGCCATGCTGTGCGTCATGGCGCTTGAAGATGCAGGTATTCGCCCGCAAGACGGTGAGGTTGTCGTCACCGGCGCCAGCGGCGGTGTGGGCAGCACTGCCGTTGCATTACTGCATAAGCTGGGCTATCAGGTTGCAGCAGTATCAGGACGTGAAAGCACCCACGGCTATCTTAAGAGCCTGGGAGCTAACCGTATTCTCAGCCGCGATGAGTTTGCTGAATCTCGCCCGTTGGAAAAACAGCTGTGGGCCGGTGCAATTGATACCGTTGGCGATAAAGTGCTGGCGAAAGTGCTGGCACAGATGAACTATGGCGGTTGCGTGGCCGCCTGCGGCCTGGCGGGCGGCTTCGCGCTGCCGACCACCGTTATGCCATTCATTCTGCGTAATGTGCGTTTGCAAGGGGTGGACTCGGTGATGACCCCACCGGCACGTCGCGCAGAAGCCTGGGCGCGTTTGGTTAAGGATCTGCCGGAATCGTTCTATGCTCAGGCCGCCACAGAGATTACGCTGGCGGATGCGCCGAAGTTCGCCGATGCCATCATCAATAATCAGGTTCAGGGCCGTACGCTGGTGAAGATAAAATAACGTCACGTATAAAAAAATTTACACTTAATTAACTATTTATTTTTACACATTGACACACTCCCTGTCATATTCACTACACGCCATGTTGTGGTGGGTAGACCGGGAGTCTGTGATGAAAAAGATACGTCCATTAACAGAAGCCGATGTGACTGCGGAATCGGCTTTTTTTATGCAGCGCCGACAGGTGCTAAAAGCATTAGGCATCAGCGCGGCCGCCTTATCCTTACCCTCAACGGCGCAGGCCGATCTCTTCAGTTGGTTTAAAGGCAACGATCGTCCGAAAGCGCCTGCCGGTAAACCGCTTGAGTTTAGTCAGCCTGCCGCCTGGCGAAGCGATTTAGCGTTAACGCCGGAAGATAAGGTGACGGGCTACAACAATTTCTATGAGTTTGGCCTTGATAAAGCCGACCCGGCGGCCAATGCCGGAAGTCTGAAAACCGAACCGTGGACGTTGAAAATCAGCGGGGAAGTCGCGAAGCCATTTACGCTGGATTATGACGATTTAACACATCGTTTTCCATTAGAAGAGCGTATCTATCGAATGCGCTGCGTCGAAGCGTGGTCCATGGTCGTGCCGTGGATTGGTTTCCCTTTATATAAGCTACTCGCGCAGGCACAGCCCACCAGCCACGCTAAATATGTGGCATTCGAAACGCTATACGCGCCGGATGATATGCCAGGACAGAAAGATCGCTTTATTGGCGGCGGACTGAAATACCCTTATGTCGAAGGGCTACGTCTGGACGAAGCCATGCATCCGCTGACTCTGATGACCGTTGGCGTCTATGGTAAGGCGTTACCCCCGCAAAACGGCGCGCCTATTCGACTCATCGTTCCATGGAAGTATGGTTTTAAAGGTATTAAATCTATTGTCAGCATTAAACTCACCCGCGAACGTCCGCCAACCACCTGGAATTTGTCGGCTCCCAACGAATATGGTTTTTATGCCAATGTGAACCCGCATGTGGATCATCCACGCTGGTCTCAGGCTACCGAACGCTTTATTGGTTCAGGCGGTATCCTTGATGTGCAAAGGCAGCCGACGCTGCTGTTTAACGGCTATGCCAATGAAGTCGCTTCGCTGTATCGCGGTCTCAATTTGCGGGAGAATTTTTAAGTGCGTCTGACAGCAAAACAGATAACCTGGCTAAAAGTTTGTCTGCATCTTGCGGGTTTTTTGCCGCTTCTGTGGCTCTTTTGGGCGATAAATCACGGTGGACTCAGCGCAGACCCGGTAAAGGATATCCAACACTTTACCGGCAGAACCGCGCTCAAATTTTTGCTCGCCACCTTGCTGGTTTCACCGCTGGCGCGCTACGCTAAACAGCCATTATTGATACGCACACGCCGCCTGTTAGGATTATGGTGTTTCGTTTGGGCTACGCTGCATTTAACCAGCTATGCCTTGCTGGAACTGGGGATACATAACCTGGCGCTGTTAGGAAGCGAGTTGATTTCACGCCCTTATTTGACGCTTGGGATCATTAGCTGGCTGGTGTTACTAGCGCTGACGTTGACCTCAACGCAATTTGCGCAGCGTAAATTGGGTAAACGCTGGCAAACACTGCATAACGTCGTCTATCTTGTCGCGATCCTGGCTCCCATACATTACCTGTGGTCGGTAAAGATTTTATCACCGCAACCGGTCATCTACGCGGCATTAGCGTTAGCCCTTTTAGCGTTGCGTTACCGGAAGTTTCGCCAGTGGTGGCGCTAGTTTGGTGAACTGTGCGGTCGATTGCAAAACGCAAAACAGGTAATGTCCTTTTTATGTTTCGGGTTGATTATCTTCCCTGATAAGACCAGTATTTAGCTGCCAATTGCGACGAAATAGTTATAATGTGCGACTTTACATTCCCCAACGGCGATTTTCGTTCGCAGAAAGGGTGACAATCGAGCAATGAAGGTATATTTTGTTTTTTGCCCGAAAATGGCAGAAGATAGCCACACAATGACTGGCAAATCATGAATTTCACCTTCGGGTGCTACGGCATAACAGGCAAATCAAAGATGCGCGGTATTTTACCCGCGGCAGTCATTCACATGCTTTACAGACGGCGCTAAAACGCCTGTCACAATCACACTAAACAAAGAGTACGGAACCCACTCATGGATATTCGTAAGATTAAAAAACTGATCGAGCTGGTTGAAGAATCAGGTATCTCCGAACTGGAAATTTCTGAAGGCGAAGAATCTGTTCGCATCAGCCGCACAACGGCAAACGCCGGTTTTCCGGTGATGCAGCAGGCTTATGCGGCGCCGATGATGCAGCAACCCGCTCTGTCTAACGCTGTCGCGCCAGCGGCTACTCCAGCAATGGAAGCGCCTGCCGCAGCGGAAATCAGTGGTCACATCGTACGCTCCCCAATGGTTGGTACTTTCTACCGCACCCCAAGCCCGGACGCGAAAGCGTTCATCGAAGTGGGCCAGAAAGTGAACGTGGGCGATACCCTGTGCATCGTTGAAGCCATGAAAATGATGAACCAGATCGAAGCTGACAAAGCAGGTACTGTGAAAGCGATTCTGGTCGAAAGTGGTCAACCGGTAGAATTTGACGAGCCACTGGTCGTCATCGAGTAACGAGGCGAACATGTTGGATAAAATTGTCATCGCCAACCGCGGCGAGATCGCACTACGTATTCTTCGAGCCTGTAAAGAACTCGGCATCAAGACCGTCGCTGTGCACTCAAGCGCGGATCGCGATTTAAAACACGTATTGCTGGCGGATGAGACGGTCTGTATTGGCCCGGCACCGTCCGTAAAAAGTTATCTGAACATCCCGGCTATCATTAGCGCCGCTGAAATCACCGGCGCGGTGGCAATCCACCCGGGTTACGGCTTCCTTTCTGAGAACGCCAATTTTGCCGAGCAGGTTGAACGCTCCGGCTTTATCTTTATCGGCCCGAAAGCGGACACCATCCGCCTGATGGGCGATAAAGTGTCCGCGATTACCGCGATGAAAAAAGCGGGCGTGCCGACCGTACCAGGATCTGACGGCCCGCTGGGCGACGATATGAATGCGAACCGCGCTCATGCCAAACGTATTGGCTATCCGGTGATCATCAAAGCGTCCGGCGGCGGCGGCGGCCGCGGTATGCGCGTGGTTCGTAGCGATGCTGAACTGGCGCAGTCCATCTCCATGACCAAAGCGGAAGCGAAAGCGGCTTTCAGCAACGACATGGTATACATGGAAAAATACCTGGAAAATCCACGCCACATCGAAATTCAGGTGCTGGCGGACGGCCAGGGCAACGCTATCTATCTGGCGGAACGCGACTGTTCCATGCAGCGTCGCCACCAGAAAGTGGTTGAAGAAGCCCCGGCGCCAGGCATTACGCCGGAACTGCGTCGCTATATCGGCGAACGCTGCGCGAAAGCGTGCGTAGACATCGGCTATCGCGGCGCAGGGACGTTCGAATTCCTGTTCGAAAACGGCGAGTTCTATTTCATCGAAATGAACACCCGTATTCAGGTTGAACACCCGGTGACTGAAATGATTACCGGCGTCGATTTGATCAAAGAGCAGTTGCGCATCGCGGCGGGTCAGCCGCTGTCGATCACACAGGACGAAGTTGTCGTTCGAGGCCATGCGGTAGAATGCCGTATCAATGCCGAAGATCCGAACACTTTCCTGCCAAGCCCTGGCAAAATCACGCGCTTCCATGCGCCTGGCGGCTTTGGCGTTCGCTGGGAATCTCATATCTACGCGGGCTACACGGTGCCGCCGTACTATGATTCCATGATCGGCAAACTCATCTGCTACGGTGAAAACCGCGACGTGGCGATTGCCCGTATGAAAAATGCCCTGCAGGAACTGATTATCGATGGTATCAAAACCAATATCGATCTGCAGACCCGCATCATGAATGACGAGCACTTCCAGCACGGTGGAACCAACATCCACTATCTGGAGAAAAAACTCGGTCTTCAGGAAAAGTAATCGCACGTTAATCTCAAAAGGCCGGTGAATCCGGCCTTTTTTATTTCTGGGGATAGCGATGCCCCATCATGTACAATTCCCGCTTTCTTCACCCATAAGGGACAAAAAATGGACGCTCGTTTTGTTCAGGCCCATAAAGAGGCGCGCTGGGCGCTGTGGCTGACCCTTTGCTATCTGGCGGCATGGTTAGTGGCTGCTTACTTACCTGGAGACTCGCCGGGAATTACCGGTCTGCCGCACTGGTTCGAGATGGCCTGCTTATTGACGCCGCTGGTCTTTATTTTGCTGTGCTGGGCGATGGTGAAATTCATTTATCGCGATATTTCGCTGGAGGATGACGATGCAGCTTGAGGTCATTCTACCGCTGGTAGCCTATCTGGTCGTGGTCTTCGGGGTCTCGATTTACGCTATGCGCAAGCGTACCGCCGGCACCTTTTTAAACGAATATTTTCTTGGCAGCCGTTCGATGGGCGGGATCGTGCTCGCGATGACGCTTACCGCCACCTATATTAGCGCCAGTTCATTTATCGGCGGTCCCGGCGCGGCTTATAAATACGGTCTGGGCTGGGTCTTGCTGGCGATGATCCAGCTTCCCGCCGTCTGGCTTTCACTGGGTATTCTGGGTAAAAAATTCGCTATCCTGGCGCGTCGCTATAATGCCGTCACGCTTAACGATATGCTATTCGCACGTTACCAAAGCCGCCTGCTGGTGTGGTTGGCAAGCCTGAGTTTATTGGTCGCGTTTATTGGCGCAATGACCGTACAATTTATCGGCGGCGCGCGACTGCTGGAGACCGCGGCGGGGATTCCCTACGAAACCGGCCTGCTAATATTTGGCGTCAGTATCGCACTCTATACGGCGTTTGGCGGCTTTCGCGCCAGCGTACTTAACGATACGCTACAGGGCCTGGTGATGCTGGTCGGCACGATAGTGCTGCTGGTGGGCGTGATCCATGCGGCGGGCGGTCTAAGTCAGGCCGTTGACACGCTGCACGCTCTCGACCCCAAACTGGTAACGCCGCAGGGCGCCGATGACATACTTTCTCCCGCCTTTATGACCTCGTTTTGGGTACTGGTCTGTTTTGGTGTGATTGGCCTGCCGCATACGGCGGTGCGCTGCATCTCCTATAAAGACAGTAAAGCGGTACACCGGGGCATTATTATCGGTACGATTGTCGTGGCGATTTTAATGTTCGGGATGCACCTTGCCGGCGCGCTGGGTCGCGCGGTGCTTCCGGATCTGACGGTGCCGGATCTGGTGATCCCAACGCTAATGGTGAAAGTTTTGCCGCCGTTTGCCGCCGGGATCTTCCTCGCTGCGCCAATGGCGGCGATCATGTCAACAATTAACGCCCAACTGCTGCAAAGTTCCGCGACGATCATTAAAGATCTCTATCTCAACCTGCGCCCCGATCAGATGCAAAATGAGATCCGGCTGAAGCGTATGTCGGCAGCGATTACATTACTGCTAGGCGCGCTGTTGCTGCTGGCAGCATGGAAACCGCCAGAGATGATCATTTGGCTCAACCTGCTGGCGTTTGGCGGCCTGGAAGCGGTGTTCTTATGGCCGCTGGTACTGGGCCTTTACTGGGAGCGGGCAAACGCGGCAGGCGCATTAAGCGCCATGATCGTGGGCGGCGTGCTATATGCCCTACTTGCCACATTTAATATTCAGTACCTGGGCTTTCATCCGATTGTGCCCGCGTTACTGTTAAGTTTATTGGCTTTTCTGATCGGAAACCGATTCGGCTCTTCCGCTTCGCAAGCCACCGTATTGTCTACTGATAAATAAAGAGTTTTGCCATGCCATGGATCCAATTGAAACTGAATACCACCGGCGCGAATGCTGAAGAGCTGAGTGATGCGCTGATGGAAGCGGGCGCCGTTTCCATTACCTTTCAGGATACGCACGATACGCCGGTTTTTGAGCCATTGCCGGGCGAAACCCGTCTGTGGGGCGATACCGATGTGATCGGTCTGTTCGACGCCGAAACCGACATGAAAGACGTTGTCGCTATTCTGGAGCAACATCCGCTGCTGGGTGCCGGATTTTCCCATAAAATCGAACAACTGGAAGATAAAGACTGGGAACGCGAATGGATGGATAATTTCCATCCGATGCGTTTTGGCGAGCGTCTGTGGATTTGTCCCAGCTGGCGCGACATTCCGGACGAGAATGCCGTCAACGTGATGCTCGACCCGGGACTGGCGTTCGGTACGGGTACGCACCCCACCACCTCTTTATGTCTGCAATGGCTGGACGGGCTCGATCTCAACGGCAAAACCGTGATCGACTTTGGCTGCGGTTCAGGCATTCTGGCGATTGCCGCGCTGAAGCTGGGAGCGGCAAAGGCGATTGGTATTGATATCGATCCGCAAGCTATTCAGGCCAGTCGCGATAATGCCGAACGCAACGGCGTGTCTGACCGGCTGGAGCTGTACCTGCCGAAAGACCAGCCAGAAGCCATGAAAGCCGACGTGGTCGTCGCTAACATCCTGGCAGGCCCATTACGCGAACTGGCCCCGTTAATCAGCGTACTGCCCGTTGAGGGCGGTCTGCTGGGGCTTTCAGGTATTCTCGCCAGCCAGGCGGAAAGCGTCTGCGATGCTTACGCCGAGCTTTTCACTCTCGACCCGGTCGTCGAAAAAGAAGAGTGGTGCCGCATTACTGGCCGTAAGAAATAATTCTTGTCAGCGTGGTCGCCCGGCCACGCTTTTCTCCACACAACTGCCTTAACGCCTTTCAGGCACCGAGACATCATTAAATTCATCAAATGAATGCCTGAAATAACTTCTTTGTCACTATCCGTCTGGATAAACAGCTGCTACCAGCGGACAAAAGATACTGGCGTTTTAACGGGTGGCAGCCATCGCCCTCGTACTTAGTAATGCTGTCCGGGTTGTTCTGCAGCATCCGCTAACGCGCTCTTCAGCACAGCTGGAAAAATTTATGCGTGCCATTCATGAACACAAAAGCGCATCTGTGCGCCCCCTTCCGACTGGCAATGGAGAAAAGTCACGCGCAGCGGGAAGTGATCTTGTCCTGAAACGAGACGGCGATCCCATTCATTTGGGGTAATTAGCTTATAAAAAAAGCAGATTATTCCGCTTATCTTGTTTCTGGTCGAAGAAATAGAGAGAAGTTACGGGAATTTGTAAGCGCGTACAAAACCGCCGACAATAAATAACCCTATGATTTTACTGAATTATAAATTTATTTTGCTGTTTTTAAGCACGATTCATTGATCTACAACAGTGGATTGTTCAAAGTTTGGCCTTTCATCTCGTGCAAAAAATGCGTAATATACGCCGCCTTGCAGTCACAGTATGGTCATTTCTTAACTCATGCGCATCGGACAATATCAGCTCAGAAATCGCCTGATCGCAGCGCCCATGGCTGGCATTACTGACAGACCTTTCCGGACGCTGTGCTATGAGATGGGAGCAGGATTGACAGTATCCGAGATGATGTCTTCTAACCCGCAAGTGTGGGAAAGCGATAAATCTCGTTTACGGATGGTGCACGTTGATGAGCCAGGAATTCGCACGGTGCAAATTGCCGGTAGCGACCCTGTTGAGATGGCCGATGCCGCACGTATTAACGTGGAAAGCGGCGCCCAGATTATTGATATCAATATGGGGTGCCCGGCGAAGAAAGTGAATCGTAAGCTGGCAGGTTCAGCCCTCTTGCAGTACCCGGATTTAGTGAAGTCTATACTCATCGGGGTCGTAAACGCAGTGGACGTTCCTGTGACTCTCAAGATTCGCACCGGCTGGGCGCCGGAACACCGTAACTGCGTAGAGATTGCCCAACTGGCTGAAGATTGTGGTATTCAGGCTCTGACCATCCATGGCCGCACCCGCGCCTGTTTGTTCAACGGAGAAGCTGAATACGACAGTATTCGGGCAGTTAAGCAGAAAGTTTCCATTCCGATTATCGCGAATGGCGACATTACTAACCCGCATAAAGCCAGAGCTGTTCTCGACTATACAGGGGCGGATGCCCTGATGATAGGCCGCGCAGCTCAGGGAAGACCCTGGATCTTTCGGGAAATCCAGCATTATCTGGACACTGGGGAGCTGCTTCCGCCGCTGCCGCTGGCAGAGGTAAAGCGCTTGCTTTGCACGCATGTTCGGGAACTGCATGACTTTTACGGTCAGGCAAAAGGGTACCGAATCGCGCGTAAACACGTCTCTTGGTATCTCCAGGAGCACGCTCCAGACGACCAGTTTCGGCGCACATTCAACGCTATTGAGGACGCCAGCGAACAGCTGGAGGCGTTGGAGGCATACTTCGAAAATTTTGCGTAAACAGAAATAAAGAGCTGACAGAACTATGTTCGAACAACGCGTAAATTCTGACGTACTGACCGTTTCTACCGTTAACTCTCAGGATCAGGTAACCCAAAAACCCCTGCGTGACTCGGTTAAACAGGCACTGAAGAACTATTTTGCTCAACTGAATGGTCAGGACGTTAATGACCTGTATGAGCTGGTACTGGCTGAAGTAGAACAGCCCCTGTTGGACATGGTGATGCAATACACCCGTGGTAACCAGACCCGTGCTGCTCTGATGATGGGCATCAACCGTGGTACGCTGCGTAAAAAATTAAAAAAATACGGCATGAACTAATTTCGATTAGCTAACTGCTTGTTTAAAAAGGCGCTACTCGGCATGGGGAAGCGCCTTTTTTATACGCATCACATGGAATTTGGTCATGAAAGCGGAATGTGAACCTCAGTACTTTGGCGATGAATCGAAGAAGATTATTCACGGTGACGCGCTAACAGAACTTAAAAAACTGCCTTCTGAAAGCATTGACTTAATTTTTGCCGATCCGCCTTACAATATCGGAAAAGATTTCGACGGTATGGTGGAATCCTGGGACGAAGCGTCTTTTCTGGCCTGGCTGTATGAATGCATTGATGAGTGCCACCGCGTACTGAAGAAACACGGCACCATGTACATCATGAATAGCACAGAAAATATGCCGTATATCGATCTCAAATGCCGAACGCTTTTTACCATCAAAAGCCGTATCGTCTGGTCCTATGATAGTTCCGGGGTGCAGGCGAAAAAATACTTTGGTTCTATGTATGAACCGATCCTGATGATGGTAAAGAACCCGAAAAGCTATACCTTTAATCGTGACGCGATTCTGGTCGAAACCACTACGGGCGCTAAGCGCGCGCTAATCGATTATCGAAAAAACCCGCCCCAACCATACAATCAGAAAAAAGTGCCGGGCAACGTCTGGTCATTTCCTCGCGTACGTTATCTGATGGATGAATATGAAAACCATCCTACGCAAAAGCCCAGCGCGCTGTTAAAACGAATCATACTGGCCTCTTCTAACCCGAGCGATACCGTATTGGACCCTTTCGCGGGCAGTTTCACCACAGGCGCTGTCGCAGCGGCGTCAGGTCGTAAGTTTATCGGTATTGAACTCAATAATGAGTACGTAAAAATGGGGCTCAGAAGATTGAGCGTCACTTCGCATTATTCAGAAAATGAACTTGCAAAAGTCAAAAAGAGAAAAACACAAAACCTGTCCAAAAAGCAGCGAAATGTCGGGATAAACGCGCTATCTTCAGAGAAGTAAAAGCATTGTAAGTCCGCTTTTCAGCGTCAAAATTTCATGTATATTCCCAGCACGCATGGGCATGAATACACAGGATTTGACGATGATACGTAAGTATTGGTGGCTGGTTGTTTTTGCCGTCTCCGTTTTTCTTTTTGATGCGCTTTTGATGCAATGGATCGAATTGATGGCGACTGAACAGGATAAGTGCCGAAACATGGATTCGGTTAACCCTCTTAAATTGATCAATTGTACCGATCTGGAGTAGCGAACCGGGCGATTTAACCTATGATTATTTATCACCCGGATTTCTTTTATCCCTTATAAAAACAGGGAATTAAAACACGTTGAGGATAAAAGAAGGGGTGATACTGTCTCGTCCTGTTCTTTTCCTGCATAACCAATGAGCTAATGATACATGCCGGTTAGTGAGTACAACCACATCCTTGTGGCGGTTTCATTTGCTGTCGCTATTTTTGCGTCCTATACCGCATTAAATATGGCCGGACGCGTAGCCGGAAGCGCCCGATCAAACGCCAGAATATGGCTAATGGGCGGCGGCTTCGCGCTGGGCGTCGGTATTTGGGCGATGCATTTTGTCGGGATGCTGGCGATGGATCACGCGATGAACATGCGCTTCGATCCGTTCCTCACCGGCCTCTCCATGCTGATCGCGATCGGCTCCTCCCTGTTTGCGCTATGGCTGGTTAGCGCTGAAAAACTGCGCCTGCGCCGTTTACTACCGGGCGCGCTGGTGATGGGACTGGGCATCAGCGCAATGCATTATACCGGGATGGCGGCGCTGCAATTTGCTTCCATTATCGTCTGGAATAGCGCGTGGGTTGCCCTCTCTATCATTATCGCGCTACTGGCGTCCTGCGGCGCGCTGTGGCTCACGTTCCGCCTGCGTAATGAGGGAACAGATGTCGCCCTGAGGCGAGCAGGCGCCGCGGTATTAATGGGGATAGCTATCGCCGGCATGCATTACGCCGGTATGAAGGCCGCACACTTTCCCCAAAACTGGCCGATGGAGCATCGTGGCGTCGATAGCAACTGGCTGGCTGTTCTTGTCAGCGTGGTCGCGCTGACTATCCTGGGCATTACTCTTCTGGTTTCTTTATTTGACGCCCGGCTTCAGGCCCGCACCGCACTACTTGCCTCTTCGCTGGCGCAGGCGAACCAGGAACTGGCGCAGTTGGCGCTGCATGATACGCTCACCCGTTTACCAAACCGGCTACTTCTTGAGGATCGTCTGGAACAGGCCATCAGCAAAGCGAATCGGGAAAGCACGTCTTTCGCGCTACTGTTTATGGATCTGGATGGCTTTAAAGCCGTTAATGACGCTTATGGTCATGATATCGGCGATAAGCTACTGGTAGCGGTCACGCATCGTCTGAACCAACCGCTGAGCGGGCAGTTTACCCTGGCGCGGATTGGCGGCGACGAATTTGTGCTGCTTGCAGAAGTCAGCGCGCCTGACGAAGCGGCTTCCCTTGCCAGCGCGCTGGTACATTCGATAGATGCGCCCTTTACGATAGATCCGTACGAACTGGTCGTCACCCTTAGCGTGGGAATAGCGCTCTATCCGCTGGACGGAAAAAACGAACGGGAACTGATGTTCAACGCCGATGCCGCAATGTACCACACGAAACATACGGGGCGTAACGGATACCATTTCTTTCAGCCATCAATGAATATGCTGGCGCAAACCCAACTTCAACTAATGAATGACCTGTGGCTGGCGCTGGAAAGACAAGAACTCAGGCTAGTGTATCAGCCTAAATTTCAGGCCCCTGCCGGCCCCATTGTAGGATTTGAGGCCCTGTTGCGCTGGTATCATCCAAAACAAGGCGTACTGAATCCTGACCAGTTTTTACCGCTGGCGGAAAAAACGGGTCTTATCGTCACTATCGGTAGCTGGGTGATAGACGAGGCGTGTCGACAGCTCCGCGAGTGGCACTTACAGGGATACGCCTTATGGTCAGTGGCGGTAAATCTGTCCGCCTTACAATTTGAGCAGCCCGGGCTTGTGGACACCATTACGCGGAGCCTGGCCCGACACAGTATCCGTCCCGATTTATTGATTCTGGAAATCACCGAAACCACGGCGATGAACAAGCCAGAGCAAAGCGTCGCTATACTCACCAGATTAACGGAAATGGGGGTTAAGGCCTCTATTGACGACTTTGGCACCGGTTATTCCAGCCTTCTCTATCTGAAACGTCTTCCGGCGTGCGAACTAAAAATTGATCGCGCTTTCGTACATGAACTCAGCGAGGCAGGCGACGGCGCGACCATTGTTGCGGCTATTGTCGCGCTGGCGAAAGCGTTAAATCTGCAAATTGTGGCAGAAGGGGTAGAAAATGAAACGCAGCAACAATTTTTGACCCAGTTAGGATGCCATACGCTTCAGGGGTTCCTGCTTGGCAAGCCGCGTACGGCAGAGGAAATTGCTCGCGATATTCGGGACCCTGCCAATATATTCACAAGGTAAATATATAATATCAACTCAAAATAATCTCAGGCTTCTTCCGCCTGTTGTTCATTTGGCATTAATTGCCTCACACTGCCATCCGGGCTTAGCATTTTTAATACATTATCGACTAATGCAGGCGCCTGCTTATAAAGATCATAACTTGTGGGATTCATTAACCAGTTCTTTACTATTCCGCTAAAACTACCATGCAGAATAATTAATATGACATCCAGATCAAGACTGCCTGAGATCAGCTTTTTATCCATACATCGCTGTAATACTTCAAGCAGCGACTGATGATGGAAACCCATCTTCTCCCGAATGGCCTGTTCCGATATCATACCATTATGGAATTCACATTTATGATATAAAATCTGCATTAATGCCTGCTGACGAGGCACTGCCGCAATATATTGTAAGGCTGCAATAAATTTCTCTCGTAGATCCTGTAAAGGATTATCATTCCAGCATCCCGTAAGCCTATCCTGAATAAGTTCGCGTAAAGGTGGTTGCTGTAACCAAACCTCATTAAACAACTGCGTTTTATTCTCAAAGTGCCAGTAGATGGCGCCCCGCGTGACATCAGCGGCATCAGCGATATCATTCAACGTCGTGTTGGCAACGCCGCGCAAAGCGAACTGCGCAATAGCGGTTTCAATCAAATGTTGCCGCGTTTTAAGCGCATCCGCCTTCGTTTTCTTCGCCATAATTAAGATATCCTGGACCATAAAAACGATAAATACGCTGATAAAATACTCAGCACAAAAAACAACTTTACCATGTCCTTTTTAGTCAGACGAGAGACAGCCATTTTTATTTCGCACAATATCGCCAAATCAATAATAAAAACAAATAAATTAATAAAACATATTCATATAAAATATATATTTCTAATTATGTTATTCAACATCATGATTTTACTAATCGGGACATTATGAAACGACAGGGAATAGTTCTTTTTTTTTGCTTTTATGTGCCGTGAACCCCATCCCAAAATAAGTATTGCTTACATCACAAGCTAATAATTTGTAGGATACCCCACTGCTATTCTATTTTTCGCGCGTTAACGCCTTACCGTTATCCGGTGAATAACGAGCTTTCGGTTTTTTAAGGAACAGTAATGACGAAACATGCCAGGTTTTCACTCCTGCCCTCATTCATCATATTCTCTGCTGCGCTGCTGGCCGGTTGTAATGACCAGGGAGATACCCAGGCTCATGCCGGCGAGCCGCAAGTCACCGTCCATGTGGTCGAAACAGCGCCGCTAGCCGTAACGACCGAACTTCCCGGACGTACGTCCGCATTTCGCATTGCGGAGGTTCGCCCCCAGGTGAGCGGGATCGTGCTTAAAAGAAACTTCACCGAAGGTAGCGATGTAGAGGCCGGGCAGTCGCTTTATCAGATCGATCCTGCCACTTATCAGGCCGATTATGACAGCGCTAAAGGCGAACTTGCTAAAAGCGAAGCGGCTGCGGCTATCGCGCACCTGACGGTCAAACGCTATGTTCCACTGGTCGGCACAAAATATATCAGCCAACAGGAATATGATCAGGCGATTGCCGACGCCCGCCAGGCCGATGCCGCCGTTGTGGCGGCAAAAGCCGCTGTTGAAAGCGCGCGTATTAACCTTGCGTATACCAAAGTCACCTCACCCATCAGCGGGCGTATAGGAAAATCTAATGTGACTGAAGGCGCGCTGGTGACTAATGGTCAGTCAACTGAACTGGCTACCGTGCAACAACTCGACCCGATTTATGTCGACGTGACGCAATCAAGCAACGACTTTATGCGACTCAAGCAATCCGTCGAACAAGGTAACCTGCATAAAGACAGCGCCAGTAGCACGGTTCAACTGGTAATGGAAAATGGTCAGGTCTACCCGATTAAAGGCACGCTGCAATTTTCCGACGTTACCGTAGATGAAAGCACCGGCTCTATCACGCTCAGGGCAGTTTTCCCTAACCCGCAACACAGTCTGCTTCCCGGTATGTTTGTTCGCGCCCGCATTGATGAAGGCGTCCAGCCCAATGCCATCCTTGTCCCCCAGCAGGGCGTAACCCGCACGCCGCGCGGCGACGCAATGGTGATGGTGGTTAACGATAAAAGCCAGGTCGAAGCCCGCAATGTCGTGGCGGCGCAGGCTATTGGCGATAAATGGCTCATCAGCGAAGGGTTAAAACCGGGCGATAAGGTCATCGTCAGCGGCTTACAAAAAGCGCGACCGGGCGTCCAGGTGAAAGCCACTACCGATGCTCCTGCAGCGAAAACGGCGCAATAAGGTAACCGTACATGGCAAACTTTTTTATTAGACGTCCTATTTTCGCCTGGGTTCTGGCCATTATCCTGATGATGGCTGGCGCACTGGCAATAATGCAACTTCCCGTTGCGCAGTATCCAACCATTGCGCCGCCAGCGGTTTCTATTTCTGCAACCTATCCTGGCGCGGATGCGCAGACGGTACAGGATACGGTTACTCAGGTTATCGAACAAAATATGAACGGTATCGATAACCTGATGTATATGTCCTCTACCAGCGACTCTGCTGGTAGCGTGACCATCACCCTGACCTTCCAGTCCGGAACCGATCCGGATATCGCGCAGGTTCAGGTGCAAAATAAATTGCAGCTCGCCACGCCTTTACTGCCGCAAGAAGTCCAGCAGCAGGGGATTAGCGTTGAAAAGTCCAGCAGCAGCTTTTTGATGGTCGCCGGGTTCGTCTCGGATAATCCGAACACTACCCAGGACGACATCTCTGACTATGTCGCCTCTAACATTAAGGATTCTATCAGCCGTCTTAATGGTGTGGGCGACGTTCAGCTATTTGGCGCACAGTACGCCATGCGTATCTGGCTGGATGCGAATCTGCTAAATAAATACCAGCTCACGCCAGTTGACGTCATCAACCAGTTAAAAGTACAGAACGACCAGATTGCGGCAGGCCAACTGGGCGGCACGCCAGCATTACCGGGCCAGCAGCTTAACGCCTCAATCATCGCCCAAACGCGTCTGAAAGATCCGGAAGAGTTCGGCAAAGTTACGTTGCGTGTCAATACCGACGGTTCTGTCGTCCATCTCAAAGATGTCGCGCGTATTGAGCTTGGCGGTGAAAACTATAACGTTGTAGCGCGCATTAACGGTAAACCGGCCTCCGGTCTCGGTATTAAACTGGCGACCGGCGCTAACGCGCTGGATACCGCAACCGCAATCAAAGCGAAACTGGCGGAACTGCAGCCTTTCTTCCCTCAGGGAATGAAGGTGGTTTATCCTTATGACACAACGCCCTTCGTAAAAATATCTATCCACGAAGTGGTAAAAACGCTGTTTGAAGCGATTATTCTGGTGTTCCTGGTAATGTATCTGTTCTTACAGAATATCCGGGCAACCCTGATTCCTACCATCGCTGTTCCTGTCGTGTTGCTAGGCACTTTTGCGGTACTCGCCGCCTTTGGCTATTCCATCAATACCCTGACGATGTTTGGTATGGTACTGGCGATAGGGCTGTTGGTTGACGATGCGATAGTAGTCGTAGAAAACGTTGAACGTGTAATGATGGAGGATAACCTTTCTCCCCGAGAGGCGACGGAAAAATCCATGTCGCAGATTCAGGGAGCGCTGGTTGGTATCGCGATGGTACTGTCTGCGGTATTTATCCCGATGGCCTTTTTTGGCGGTTCGACCGGGGCAATTTATCGCCAGTTCTCTATTACTATTGTTTCAGCAATGGCGCTATCCGTTCTGGTTGCGTTGATTCTGACGCCAGCACTGTGCGCTACGCTGCTTAAACCCGTATCTGCTGAACATCACGAGAAAAAAAGCGGCTTCTTTGGCTGGTTCAATACCAGGTTTGACCACAGCGTTAACCACTATACTAACAGCGTAAGCGGCATCGTGCGTAATACGGGTCGCTATCTCATTATCTATCTGCTTATTGTAGTCGGAATGGCGGTTCTGTTTTTACGCCTCCCGACCTCCTTCCTGCCGGAAGAAGATCAGGGGGTATTCCTGACCATGATTCAGCTCCCCTCTGGCGCTACGCAAGAACGTACGCAGAAAGTGCTGGATCAAGTCACTCATTACTACCTGAATAATGAAAAAGCGAACGTCGAAAGCGTGTTTACCGTAAACGGCTTTAGCTTTAGCGGTCAGGGACAAAACTCAGGGATGGCATTTGTCAGCCTTAAACCCTGGGAAGAGCGTAACGGTGAAGAAAACAGCGTCGAAGCCGTTATCGCCAGAGCGACACGCGCCTTCAGCCAGATTCGCGACGGGTTGGTGTTCCCCTTCAACATGCCGGCAATTGTCGAGTTAGGTACCGCGACAGGTTTCGACTTTGAACTGATTGATCAGGGAGGACTCGGTCACGATGCGTTAACAAAAGCGCGTAATCAACTGCTGGGTATGGTCGCGAAGCATCCAGACCTATTAGTGCGCGTACGCCCGAACGGGCTGGAAGACACGCCACAGTTCAAGCTGGATGTCGATCAAGAAAAAGCGCAGGCGCTCGGTGTTTCGCTGTCTGATATCAACGAAACCATCTCCGCGGCGTTGGGCGGCTATTACGTTAACGACTTTATCGATCGCGGACGAGTGAAAAAAGTATACGTTCAGGCTGACGCTCAGTTCCGTATGCTGCCGGGAGATATCAACAATCTTTATGTTCGCAGCGCCAATGGCGAGATGGTGCCCTTCTCTACCTTTAGCTCAGCACGGTGGATTTATGGTTCGCCACGCCTGGAACGCTATAACGGGATGCCGTCAATGGAACTGCTCGGTGAAGCAGCGCCCGGACGAAGTACCGGTGAAGCCATGTCGTTAATGGAAAACCTGGCTTCACAGCTGCCAAACGGTATTGGCTATGACTGGACAGGTATGTCGTATCAGGAACGGTTGTCAGGTAACCAGGCGCCGGCGCTGTACGCAATCTCACTCATTGTCGTTTTCCTCTGCCTTGCCGCTCTGTATGAAAGCTGGTCAATTCCGTTCTCGGTAATGCTGGTCGTACCGCTCGGCGTGGTTGGCGCTCTGCTTGCAGCGTCATTGCGCGGTCTGAACAATGACGTTTACTTCCAGGTTGGCTTGTTAACCACTATTGGCCTTTCTGCTAAAAACGCCATCCTGATTGTCGAGTTCGCCAAAGATCTCATGGAAAAAGAAGGACGTGGATTGATTGAAGCGACGCTGGAAGCATCCCGTATGCGTTTACGTCCTATTCTAATGACCTCGCTGGCCTTTATTCTCGGGGTAATGCCGTTAGTTATCAGTCGTGGCGCAGGTAGTGGTGCACAGAACGCAGTAGGCACAGGGGTTATGGGGGGAATGTTAACCGCAACCTTATTAGCTATCTTCTTCGTGCCAGTATTCTTCGTTGTTGTAAAACGCCGATTTAATCGCCATCATGATTAACCGGTAAACAGAGGCGTCTTCGGACGCCTTTTTAAACGGTACGTCTTTATCTCCGCTATTCCCCCTCTCCGCTTACCTCTGCATTCTCCATAGTTTTTACAATTCACATGAATTGAGATGATTCCTCATGTCGGCCATTTTTTCTGTGGTGGTAAAATAACTCTCGTTTTCGCAGCGGTTAGAGCCAGCATTTACGTTGCTGTACTTCGCGAAACGCTGATTAATGAGGTAACACCATGAAAAGACTAATTCCAGTTGCATTGCTTACCACCTTATTGGCAGGTTGTGCACATGATTCTCCCTGCGTACCGGTTTATGACGATCAAGGGCGGCTGGTTCATACCAATACATGTATGAAAGGTACAACGCAGGATAACTGGGAGACAGCAGGCGCTATCGCTGGCGGCGCTGCGGCGGTAGCAGGGTTGACGATGGGTATCATTGCGCTTTCTAAATGATACATGCAGGCGCGGCAATGCCGCGCTTTCAGTAATAATATAAAGGTCGTAAGGATACTCAGCGACGTAATCTATTCAGCCTATCCCCCGAAAGTTAACACGATAAAACGCTCTCTTTTCTTACTCGCCCATCCCGATGGTATTTATTCTATTCCTTGTCCGATGCAGACAAAATTGTAGCTTGATAGCATCGTAAGCCGCATTACAAACAGGCTTTATACAGTAAGACTTAGAGCGTGGTCATTAGTCGTAATTATTACAGACAGTCTGGATATAAACCGGAGCATACACGTAATACATGAGGATTTTGAGCACTGTCCCAGGGCCAAACTGGCAAATAAAATAGCCTAATGGGCCAGATTCTTAGTCCTCAGCGAATATCTCTATTGCTTATTAGAGGCGTAAGTAAAAGCCGTTTGTACATCTACTTCAGCACGGTTCACATTCGATGGTTCAGGCGGATATATGGCGGGAAATCACGTTTACTAAAACGGTTTTTATCCACTCTACGAAGATGTTATATACCCAAAATAATTCGAGTTGCTTAAAGGCGGCAAGGGAGTGAGTCCCCAAGAGCATAGATAACTATGTGACTGGGGTGAGCGACAAATCTGCCGGGAGCAGATTTAAACGTCGCGTGCGACGGCCCGTCAGGGCGAGGCCCATGAATGGGCCGAGTAATCCGTAGCCAACACATAAGCGACTTGAAGTATGAAAGGTATAAACCAAATATAAAACGCGTCGGCGTCATTATCCGATAACTTTTTCCATAGAGAGATAAATGCAAAAAGGCCCAATCTTTCGATTGGGCCTTTTGCTTTATTTGATGTCTGGCAGTTCCCTACTCTCGCATGGGGAGACCCCACACTACCATCGGCGCTACGGCGTTTCACTTCTGAGTTCGGCATGGGGTCAGGTGGGACCACCGCGCTACTGCCGCCAGACAAATTCTTTTTCAAATGCCGAACTTTAACCGTATTAAGTGGTGCTGATACCCAGAGTCGAACTGGGGACCTCACCCTTACCAAGGGTGCGCTCTACCAACTGAGCCATATCAGCACACTAAATTTGATGCCTGGCAGTTCCCTACTCTCGCATGGGGAGACCCCACACTACCATCGGCGCTACGGCGTTTCACTTCTGAGTTCGGCATGGGGTCAGGTGGGACCACCGCGCTAGTGCCGCCAGGCAAATTCTTTGTGCTCTGTACGCAATTCTTTATCGCATCAGCGGCGTTGCCTGCGCTCGTAAAGTCAGTCACATACTTCTGTATGCTCCTTCCTTTCCTTCGCTTGCCGCCTTGCTGCTGCGCAAATTATTGCGTACTCAACTCTGAATCAGTGCTGAAAATCATCTCTCATCCGCCAAAACATCTTCGGCGTTGTAAGGTTAAGCCTCACGGTTCATTAGTACCGGTTAGCTCAACGCATCGCTGCGCTTACACACCCGGCCTATCAACGTCGTCGTCTTCAACGTTCCTTCAGGAGACCTAAAGTCTCAGGGAGAACTCATCTCGGGGCAAGTTTCGTGCTTAGATGCTTTCAGCACTTATCTCTTCCGCATTTAGCT
>NZ_JBGDOX010000004.1:0-185000 GCF_046558195.1 Salmonella sp. 5800
CGGCGGGCGGTGATAGAGCGCAGTATCCGGCTGGCGCAGGAGAAATAATTCCCTGACGGCCCGGTGGCGTGGCGCCACCGGGCCTGGTTATCCCAATGATACGCTAAAGCCTGAAAGTAAAGCCCGTGTGAAGTATGATGGCGAGCATCGTCTCTTATCTGGACATCCCATGAAACAAATCACCTTTACGCCGCGCCATCACCAGCTTACCAACACCAATACCTGGACACCTGACAGCCAGTGGCTGGTCTTTGATGTGCGGCCTTCAGGCGCGTCATTTACGGGCAAGACTATTGAGCGTGTCAATGTGCATACCGGCGACGTGGAGGTGATTTATCGCGCCGTGCAGGGCGCGCATGTCGGCGTGGTGACGGTGCATCCTGCCGACAATCACTATGTGTTTATTCATGGCCCTGAAAACCCTGATGAGACGTGGCATTACGATTTTCACCACCGCCGGGGCGTTATTGCAACGCCGAGGGGCGTGACTAACCTCGATGCGATGGATATTACTGCGCCGTATACTCCCGGCGCGCTGCGCGGCGGCAGCCACGTCCATGTATTTAGCCCGAACGGCGAGCTGGTGAGTTTTACCTATAATGACCACGTTCTGCATGAGCGAGATCCGGCGCTGGATCTGCGTAATGTCGGCGTGGCCGTGCCGTATGGGCCGGTTACGGTACCGGCTCAGCATCCGCGCGAATACAGCGGTAGCTACTGGTGCGTACTGGTTAGCCGCACGACGCCTGCGCCGAGACCTGGCAGCGATGACATTAACCGCGCCTATGAAGAGGGCTGGGTGGGCAACCGCCAGATCGCCTTTATTGGCGATACGCTGTCGCTGACGGGCAAAAAAGTCCCGGAGCTGTTTATTGTCGATTTACCGTGTCATGAAAACGGCTGGAAACAGGCAGGCGACACGCCGCTGACGGGAACCGAATCAACGATGCCATCGCCGCCGTTGGGCGTAGTTCAGCGGCGTCTTACCTTTACTCACCAGCGTGTTTACCCTGGGCTCACTAACGAACCACGCCACTGGGTCCGCAGTAATCCGCAGGCGACGGCGATCGCCTTTTTGATGCGAGACGATAACGGCGTAGCGCAACTGTGGCTGATATCGCCGCAGGGAGGCGAGCCCCGGCAGTTAACGCATCATGCGACCGGCGTACAGTCAGCGTTTAACTGGCATCCGTCGGGTAAATGGCTGGGACTGGTGCTGGAAAATCGGATTGCCTGCTGCGACGCACAAAGTGGGAGGATCGACTTCTTAACCGCCAGGCACGACAACCCGCCTTCTGCAGACGCCGTCGTTTTTTCACCGGATGGGCGACACGTCGCATGGATGGAAGAGGTGAAAGGTTTCCGTCAGCTATGGGTGACGGAAACCGGGCGATAGATCAGGGAGGAGGCATCTTCGCCGGGGGGATGACGGCATTGGTCATTTTCGTCTCCTCCTCGCTTTTCTCTACGCGCGATCTTACCGAACTGTCTTTGCGGAAGATGTCCCACGGCAGAAGGATCGTATCCATCACGGCGGTAAACGGCATATCCAGGATAGCCAACGATTTGGTGCCCCAGTTTGTCTCATCGTTACCGATCATCGTAGCGCTGGCGCGCGTGCCAGGATAAGTACCCTCTTTACCGCCGGTGTGCGACATGACGCTTGAACAACCGCCTAATAAAAGCATCCCATTCCATATTATCAGCGTTAACCACACGTTTTTTATCATCACTCATTCATCTGTTGGTTGTCGTTATTTGCATGATGAGTTATAGCGATCCGTTGCTAAAAATAACATCACCAGTACGCGGCACTGTGGCGGTAATCGCACTTTAACAATCAGTGCTGTCCCAACCAGTCTATGCAATAGCCAATAAACTGCAAAAAAAAGTCGGATTAAAATACTTGAAAAGTACGTATTCAGACCCATTTATAAGACGTAGTGAATAGAAGGGCACGCCTGATGGGTGTTCTGGCAATCCTGGCCTGTCCATGATGGAAGGTCTGACATTCTCGCTGATTTCAGGAGTTTATGATTATGCGTAACTTTGATTTATCCCCGCTGTACCGTTCTGCCATTGGTTTTGACCGTCTGTTTAACCTGCTTGAAAATAACCAAAGCCAAAGTAATGGCGGCTACCCTCCGTACAACGTTGAGCTGGTAGACGAAAACCACTACCGCATCGCCATTGCCGTTGCCGGTTTCGCGGAAAGCGAACTGGAGATTACTGCCCAGGATAATTTACTGGTGGTAAAAGGCGCTCATGCGGACGAGCAGAAAGAACGTACTTACCTGTATCAGGGCATTGCCGAGCGTAACTTTGAACGTAAGTTCCAGTTAGCGGAGAACATTCACGTTCGCGGCGCAAACCTGGTCAACGGGCTGCTGTATATCGAACTGGAGCGCGTGATTCCGGAAGCGAACAAACCGCGCCGTATCGAAATTAACTGATTCCGTCGGGTCGCGTTGCGCGGCCTGTCATCCCATGCTCGCCGTCAGGGAGCATATTCGCACGTAAGGTGTGAAGGTAAAAACTCGCTTCTTAGAAGGAGAAATGATTATGCGTAACTACGATTTATCCCCACTGCTGCGTCAATGGATCGGTTTTGACAAGCTGGCCAATGCGCTGCAAAACAGCGGCGAAAGCCAGAGCTTCCCGCCCTATAACATCGAAAAAAGCGACGATAACCATTATCGCATTACCTTAGCGTTAGCCGGTTTCCGTCAGGAAGATCTGGATATTCAACTGGAAGGCACGCGCCTGACGGTGAAAGGCACGCCGGAACAGCCGGAAAACGAACCCAAATGGTTACATCAGGGCCTGGTCATGCAGCCTTTTAGCCTGAGCTTTACGCTGGCTGAGAATATGGAAGTTTCCGGCGCGACCTTTACCAACGGCCTGCTGCATATTGATTTAACCCGTAACGAGCCGGAAACCATTGCGCCGCAGCGTATCGCCATTAACGAACGCTCCGCATTAAATAGCTAATGAGCTCCTTGCCTTGCCCCGCCAGAGATGGCGGGGCTTTTTTGTGCCACGAAAAAGGGTAAGACGTTGCCGAAGTCAGGACGTCTGGGCGGTTTTGTAACATGAGAATGTGCGCCATGCTGTATATATGCCTTAACGGTTCAGTCATAATCCCTATAAATTGAAATGTTACTCACAGGGAAGAAAAGATGAGTGATATCGCATTGACGGTCAGCGTTCTGGCGTTGGTGGCGGTTGTCGGTTTATGGATCGGCAACATTAAAGTGCGCGGTGTCGGCTTTGGTATTGGCGGCGTTCTGTTCGGCGGTATTATCGTCGGCCACTTCGTCGATCAGGCTGGGGTGACGCTGAGCGGCGATATGCTGCACTTTATCCAGGAATTCGGCCTGATCCTTTTTGTTTATACCATCGGCATACAGGTGGGGCCGGGGTTTTTCGCCTCGCTGCGCGTTTCCGGGCTGCGCCTCAATCTGTTTGCCATTCTGATTGTGATTATGGGCGGGTTGGTCACCGCGATTCTGCATAAAATTTTCGCTATTCCGCTGCCGGTGGTGCTGGGGATTTTCTCCGGCGCAGTCACCAATACGCCTGCGTTAGGGGCGGGTCAGCAAATCCTGCGCGATCTGGGAACGCCAGTGGATCTGGTAGATCAGATGGGGATGAGCTATGCGATGGCGTATCCGTTTGGCATCTGCGGTATTTTGCTCACCATGTGGCTGATGCGGCTGATTTTTCGCGTTAACGTCGAGGCGGAGGCGCAGAAGCACGAATCCTCTCTCGCTAACGGTCATTCATTAATTCAGACAATGAATATCCGTGTCGAGAATCCGAACCTCAATAATATGGCTATCCAGGATGTGCCGATCCTGAACAGCGATAAAATCATTTGCTCACGCCTGAAACGCGACGACACGCTGATGGTGCCGTCGCCGGGGACGATTATCCAGGCAGGCGACCTGCTGCACCTCGTCGGCCAATCTACCGACCTGCATAACGCGCAACTGGTGATCGGCAAGGAAGTGGACACCTCGTTGTCGACGCGCGGCACGGATTTACGCGTCGAGCGTGTGGTCGTCACCAACGAAAAAGTGCTCGGCAAACGTATCCGCGATTTGCACTTTAAAGAGCGTTATGACGTGGTTATCTCCCGCCTTAACCGCGCGGGCGTTGAGCTGGTCGCCAGTAGTGACGCTAGCCTGCAGTTTGGCGACATTCTCAATCTGGTGGGGCGTCCTGCCTCGATTGATGCGGTAGCCAATGTGGTCGGCAACGCGCAGCAAAAACTCCAGCAGGTGCAGATGCTGCCGGTGTTTATCGGCATCGGATTAGGGGTTCTGCTTGGGTCAATCCCGTTGTTTGTGCCGGGATTCCCGGTCGCGTTAAAACTGGGGCTGGCCGGCGGGCCGCTGATCATGGCGCTAATTTTGGGGCGTATCGGCAGCATCGGTAAGCTGTACTGGTTTATGCCGCCGAGCGCCAACCTCGCGCTGCGTGAGTTAGGCATCGTTTTGTTTCTGGCGGTCGTTGGGCTGAAATCCGGCGGCGATTTTGTCGATACGCTGACGCAGGGCGAAGGATTAAGCTGGATTGGCTACGGTATTTTCATCACCGCTATTCCGCTGATTACCGTCGGTTTGCTGGCGCGGATTTTTGCCAAAATGAACTATCTGACGCTGTGCGGGATGCTGGCCGGTTCGATGACCGATCCGCCAGCGCTGGCATTTGCCAACAATCTGCACGCCACCAGCGGCGCGGCGGCGCTCTCTTACGCGACCGTCTATCCGTTAGTGATGTTCCTGCGTATTATCACGCCACAACTGCTGGCGGTGATTTTTTGGGGAATGGGTTAGCGCCTGATGGCGCGTTGCTTATCCGGCCTATGCACTGTGTTAAATCCAGGCTGGATAACGCGCGCCGCACCGGTCACACTTCTGCTCTTCTTCTTATATCCTTCCTCAATGAACGTGCTAATCAGCGTAATGGCAACGAGCATAATTCCATTTTATTTCAATTGGTTATCAATCTTCATCGCCTTTTTTTTCGTCGCGACGGGTGGTTTTTCAGCTTTTAATCCGGCAATAATGCCTTTCCTGGCGGTGGCGTTGAAAAAGGTCGTAACTGAAATGAAAAATAGCGGCAATGAGCGCGGTTGCGCCGAAACGCATCACCAGTGAACTACAGTTATTTTGCAATAAGATTCCCTTGCTGCGGGATAATGTGAAGCATATCAGCAACAACGTGAGTGGTATTCTGAAAACGAACGGGAATACATAAGAACGTAAAAGGAGTCGTCATGAAGATTTCCCGCCTCGGAGAAGCGCCGGATTATCGCTTCTCGCTGGCAAATGAGCGTACCTTTCTGGCGTGGATTCGCACCTCGCTGGGATTTCTGGCGGCAGGCGTCGGTCTTGATCAGCTCGCCCCGGATTTTGCCACGCCGGTGATCCGTGAACTGCTGGCGCTACTGTTGTGTCTGTTTGCGGGCGGCCTGGCGATTTATGGCTATCTACGCTGGTTACGTAATGAAAAAGCGATGCGTCTGAAAGAGGATTTGCCCTATACCCATAGCCTGTTGATCATCAGCGTTATTTTGATGATTGTCGCGGTGATAGTGATGGGGCTGGTACTGTATGCCGGATAGTCGTAAAGCCCGTCGGCAGAACGATCCGGGACTGCAACCGGAGCGTACGTCGCTGGCCTGGTTTCGCACGCTGCTGGGATACGGGGCGTTAATGGCATTAGCCGTCAGGCACCACTGGCATCAGGCGGGGTTCTTGTTCTGGGTGTCGATCAGCGTTCTGGCGATAGTGGCGGTGATTCTTTGGCGTTATACCCTGAGTCGTAATTTGATGGATGTCGCGCATAGCGATTTTTCCGAAACTCATGTCGTGCGTGACAAATTTTTGATCTCCCTCGCGGTGTTGTCGCTCGCAATCCTGTTTGCTGTTACCCATATTCGCCAACTTATTGCATTTATCGGGAATTTTATATGACAGGACGTCAGGACATTGTCGTGAGTGATGACCAGATTCAGGTCGTCGTAAATCGCCAGAATAGCCAGCGCCCTCAGCAACTGTACCGTAACTTACAACGGCTCGGCATTCGCAATGTCCATTTTATCCCATTGTTGGAACATGACCGGAACGGAATGTTGACCGAGGATTCATTGTGTTCAGCAGACTGGGGGCGGTTTTTAAATAGCGTATTTGATATTTGGGTACGTGAAGATATTCAGCGTATCTCGGTCCGCCTTTTTGATGAGACGCTACAGCAGTGGTGCGGCGGCAGGAATGGCGCTGAAGCGCCGGACAAGGCGCCGCTAAGCGCTGAATGTCAGAAGTGTTCTTTATTACGATTTTGCGGCGGCGGATGCCCTGAGCATCGGGATAGCCAGGGGAAAAACCGGCTTTGCGAGGGCTACCAGACCTTTTTTAACTACTCCTCGCCGCATATGCGGGTGATGCGGGATTTACTGAAACAGCATCGCTCGCCGGAGGAGTTGATGGCGATGCTGCGTTAGCGTCGTAAGCCTGATAAGCGTAGCGCCATCAGGCGATGGCGTGCCGGATGGCGCTGCCGTCTTTCCGGCTCTGAGCGAGTATTAGCGTCCTTTTGCCAGGTATTGTTCCATTTCATCCTCCGGCACCATGCCGCCCCCGGTTGCCCATACCAGATGCGTCGCGTTGCCGAGCTGCGTCTGACTGAATCCATGCCTTTGCTGATACTCGGTGGCGGCGCAAATGCGCTGTGGCCCGGCCATCCCTGCCAGAGCTGATGGCTCCAGTCGAATTCCTTCCTCCTGCGCCAGCCAGCCCAGCATGTCATACATTGTTTGATCGTCTAAGGTATAGAGGCCGTCAAGCAGACGCTCCATTGCCCGACCAACAAAGCCCGAAGCGCGACCTACCGCCAGGCCGTCAGCCGCCGTCAGGTTATCAATACCGATATCTTGTACTGAGATGGCATCGTGCAGACCGGTATAAACGCCGAGTAACATGCAGGGTGAATGGGTCGGTTCGGCAAAGAAACAGTGGACGTTGTCGCCAAACGCCAGTTTCAGGCCAAAGGCGACGCCGCCAGGGCCGCCGCCAACGCCGCACGGCAGATAAACAAACAGTGGGTGGCTGGCGTCAACGACGCGTCCCTGTTGCGCGAATTGCGCTTTCAGGCGCTGGCCCGCTACCGCATAGCCCAGAAATAGCGTGCGGGAGTTTTCATCGTCGATAAAGAAACAGTTTGGATCGGATTGTGCTGCTTTTCGGCCCTGCTCAACCGCCACGCCGTAATCATCCTCGTATTCCACGACCGTCACGCCGTGGCTACGCAGCTTCGCTTTTTTCCAGGCGCGGGCGTCGGCAGACATATGTACCGTCACTTTAAAACCGATGCAGGCGCTCATGATACCGATCGATAGCCCCAGATTGCCGGTTGAACCGACGGCGATACTGTACTGGCTGAAGAATTGTTTAAATTCCGGCGAAAGCAACACGCTATAGTCATCGTCGGTGGTTAACAGACCCGCCTCCAGCGCCAGTTTTTCCGCGTGCGTTAGCACCTCGTAGATGCCGCCGCGCGCTTTAATGGAACCAGAGATTGCCAGGTGACTGTCTTTTTTTAACAGCATTTCACCGTCGATCGTTTGCCCATACTCTTTTTCCAGCCGCTTTTGCATGGCCGGAATAGCGACCACGTCAGATTCGATCATGCCGCCAGCGGCAGCGGTTTGCGGAAACGCTTTCGCCAGATACGGCGCAAAGCGCGCCAGACGGTCATGGGCGGCGTTTACGTCCTGCTCCGTCAGGCCGACATACGGTAGACCTTGTGCAAGAGAGGTGGTGCCCGGGTTAAACCAGGTGGTTTCTTTGAGGGCGACCAGATCCTCGACCAAAGGATACCGGGCGATGAGCTTTTGTATGTTTTCCATAGTACGTCTCTTTACGATCAGATGATAAAGGAAAGCAGGAATGTGCCAGCCAGTGCAACGACAGATGCGATAAACGTGGCCGTCGTATAGTATTTAAACGTTTCATTCAGCGTAGCGCCGCAATACTGCTTGACCAGCCAGAACAGGGAATCGGTCACGATCGTGCAGCCAATGGCACCGGAACCAATGGCAATCGCAATGATCTCCGGGCTGACGTCAGGATAGAGCGGCAGCATGGGCGCAACAATCGCGGTGGCGCCCATCATCGCCACCGTCGCAGAGCCGACCGCCGCGTGCAGAATCAGCGCTACCAGCCATGCCAGCAGAATCGGGTGCATATGCATATTTGAGAGGATCACCGCCAGCGTGTCCGCCAGCCCGCTACTTTTGAGAATGGCGTTGAACGCGCCGCCCGCGCCGATAATCAGCAGGATGTTCGCAATGGCGCCAAAGCCGTTTTCGGTGTGGGTAAGTAGCGTGCTCATACCCATATGTTGGCGCAGACCGAGTATGTAATACGCTACAAAGACAGCGATAAACATCGCGGTGATCGGATTACCGATAAACTCCAGCAGCGTATACAACGTGCCGTCTTTCGCCATATTCAGTTCAGCGACGGTTTTCACCAGCATCAGGCCAATCGGCAGCAGAACGGTAAACAGCGTTGCGCCCAGCGACGGCAGGGTGTTTTCGGCGCGCACTTCAAGATCCGCAAACTCTGTCGGTACGGGCTTGAACGGCAGACGATTACCCAGAAACTTTAAGAACAGCGGGCCGCCGACCAATGAGGCCATCAGCCCGACCAGTAGACCGTAGACAATCACCGAGCCGATATCCGCCCCCAGTTTATTTGCGACAAACAGCGCAGCCGGATGCGGCGGTACCACGCAATGGACGGCCATCAGCGCGGTACACAGCGGAATGGCCAGCTTCAGCAGCGAGGTATGGGTTTTTTTAGCGATAGAAAACGCCAGTGGGATGAGCAACACGACGCCCACTTCCACGAACAACGTGATACCGCAAATCAGCCCCACCAGTACCATGATCACGTCAGCAGAGAGCCAGCGGCAGCGCTGGAGCGTAAGCCCGATGCGTTCCGCCGCGCCGGAAACCTCCATCATTTTGCCGAGGATGGTGCCAAGACCGATAACGGCGGCCAGAAAACCGAGCGTACCGCCTATTCCGTTTTCTATCGCCGTGACCATCTCCAGCGGCCCCATGCCCATCATCGCGCCGACAAAGAAACTGGCGAGCAGTAACGCCAGGAAGGGGTGGAATTTAAACTTCACGATGGTCAATACGATTAACACGATGCTGATCAGCAGCGTGCTCACTACCCAGATTTGAGCGTGCATATCTCACCTACCCTGTGATTAATCTGTTCTTATTGGACAGAAAAACAGCACTCCCTGACAAACGATATAATTTGCCATTCACATGATGTAAATTGAATCAACTATGTGATTTCCATCTAATATTGCCTTTATTTTGCGATATGGTTCATTTTGCTTCATCTATGTGCGGATTTTTTCAGCGTGTTTTTTTACACTTCGGGAAATTAAAAGATGACTGAGGTTGCCATGGAACCCCTTCGCGATACCCGAAACCGCTTACTCAACGGTTGGCAGTTATCCAAACTCTATACTTTTGAAGTCGCGGCCAGACACCAGTCCTTTGCTCTGGCGGCAGATGAGCTGTCGTTAAGCCCAAGTGCGGTAAGCCATCGTATCAATCAACTGGAAGCCGAGTTGGGAATCCAGCTATTTGTCCGCTCTCACCGTAAAGTGGAGCTTACCCATGAAGGCAAACGGGTATTCTGGGCGCTGAAATCGTCGCTGGATACGTTGAATCAGGAAATCCTCGATATCAAAAATCAGGAACTGTCTGGCACGCTAACCGTGTATTCACGTCCCTCTATCGCCCAGTGCTGGCTGGTGCCCGCGCTGGGGGACTTTACCCGTCGCTATCCGTCAATTTCTCTCACTATGCTGACCGGCAACGATAACGTTAACCTACAGCGTGCCGGCATTGACCTGGCTATCTATTTTGACGATGCGCCGTCGGCGCAGCTCACGCACCATTTTTTAATGGATGAGGCGATTTTGCCCGTTTGCAGCCCGGATTACGCCCGTCGTTTCGCCTTGCAGGACAACCTGAATAACCTACGGCACTGTACGCTCTTACACGACAGACAGGCGTGGAGTAACGATTCGGGCACCGATGAGTGGCACAGTTGGGCGCAGCATTTTGCAGTAAATTTGCCGGATTCATCCGGCATTGGCTTCGATCGTTCTGATTTAGCGGTGATTGCCGCGATGAACCACATTGGCGTGGCGATGGGACGTAAACGGCTGGTGCAAAAGCGTCTCGACAGCGGCGAACTGATTGCGCCTTTTGGTGACATGAGGCTGAAATGTCATCAGCATTATTATGTCACCACTCTGCCTGGCAGGCAGTGGCCGAAAATCGAGGCATTTATTCGCTGGTTGAAGGAACAGGTGTGAAGATTTATTACGCTTTGCCGCTACACCTGCCGGGAGTGAATATGCTAAATACGTGCTATCACCGTGGTAAAAATTTTAGGGGGCGTCGTGTTTAAACCGCTTATTGCCTCTCTCATGCTGACCAGCGCGGTCGTCTATGCGAAACCGATGCCTTTGACGGCGGCGCGCTATGCGCAGCAGCTTGGCGTTGGGATGGATGTTGACTGGGCGCGAACGGAACGGGGTATTCGCGAGTTTGATCCGCTGGTCGTGCGGGATTTTAAGGCAAAAGGGTTAACGCATGTCCGTATTCGTGTGGCAGGCGCGCCGACGGAAGCGCGCCTCATCCATTTGCGTAAGCTGGTAGAGGCCTGCGAATACTATGGCGTCATACCCATTATTGCCTATCAGGCGGATGCGTATAAAACCGATCCCAGCGCCAGCCATGAAAAGGAGCTGATCAACTGGTGGAGCGTGGTCGCGCGCTATTTTGGTCAGACATCCCCGCTTTTGGGGTTCGATCTCATTTATGAGCCTGCCGACAAACTCAATCATAATATGGCGTCGCTGAATCGCGTATATGACAAAACCATCCGCCTGATTCACGCCATTGATCCACAGCGGATGATTTTCGTTGCCCCCCGCATGCGCGCCGCGCCGGAGGATTTGTCGGCGCTTAAACTGCCGGCGCAAAGCCAGAACTATGTACTGGCGGAGTGGCACATCTTCCCGTGGGGCCCCCTGAAAATCGGCGGTAAATATCCGTGGACATCAGGCACGGCGGCGGAAAAAGCGGCGATTCGGGCACGGATCAACGCTGCGGTTCGCTGGCAGCATAAGACTGGCCATGCAAGCTGGGTGGGCGGATGGGCGCCGGGAGAGTCGATAAAAATGACGCCGGTCGCTTCACAGTTCGCGTTTGCCCGTTTTATGGCCTGCGAGCTGAAAAAAGCGCATATTCCGTATGCGATAAACGCGGACACTCAGTTTTATGACGGCGAAGAAGGGGCGTGGCGTCCGGCGCAGGAGCCCCTGCTCAATGCGATGATCGCGCCGGAGTGTGAAACGCCCGGCAAAAAGCCGGGCGAGGGGAACGTTAAACCGTCTGTCCCTGATGCGATATCCGTGACGCCAGCGGCAGCCAGCACGCCAGGATCAGTAATCCCATAAGGGTCATCAGCAATCCCAGACTGCCCTGACCGGTTTGCGGCAGCATTGCCGAAAGCCACGCCAGTACGCCGGAACCAATATTTTGCAGCCCGCCGACCAGCGCGCCAGCGGTGCCTGCGAGGAACGGAAACGGCTCCATCGCGCCGCTGGTGGCCAGTGGAAATAACATCCCGGCGCCGAAGAAAAACAGTGCAGCGGGGATGAGTAGCGTCCAGACGTTCATCACGCCAAACCAGCCGGGAATCCACATCATAAGGCCTGCCAGCAGACAGCAAATAACTGACTGCCACATCAGGGTTGAGAAGCGTTTATTCGGGCGTCCGGCAAACCAGGCGCCGAAGAACGCCGCCGGAATCGGCAGAATAAACAGAATGCTTACCACCATACTGCTGAGACCTAATACTGCCCCCATCAGCACGCCGGAACAGGCTTCAAAGACCGCAATGCCAGCCAGCCCGCCGATTAGCATCAGCAGGTAACAGTTAAATGCGCCGTTGCCAAACAGCGTTTTATAGCTGGCGATCAGCCGTGTGCGCGGCGCGCCGGCGGGGCGGGTTTCCGGCATCCAGCGCGCCATGCTGAAGGTGACGCCAGCGCAAAGCACCAGCAGGAAAGCGTAACACGCGCGCCAGTTCCACAGGGTATCCAGCAGGCCGCCAATCAGCGGCGCTAACAGCGGGCTGACCAGAATCCCCATATTTAACAGGCTATTGGCGTGACGAAGTTGTGTTCCTTCATACAGATCGCGCGGGAGCGTTCTCGCCATTACTCCGCCAACGCCGGTTCCCATCCCTTGCATGGCGCTGGCGACAATCAACACCGTCAAACTATGCGTGGTCATGGCGATCAGAGTCGCTACCATAAAAATAGACATGCCGACGAGGATTACCGGTCGGCGCCCAACCCGGTCGGAAAGCGGGCCGTAAAACAGTTGCGAGACGCCGTAGGTCAGGAGGTAAGCAGCCATTACGCTCTGGACGGCGCCTTCCCGGACGTTTAGCGCTTGTGCCATATCGGCGATGGCGGGAATATAAATGGTTTGCGCCATCTGCCCTACGGCCACCAGTAATACCAACATCAACAACAAATTGACGTTTCTCTGCCTTTTCATTTCGCTGATTACTTTTCAAAAAAAGAAAAAATAAGAATAACTTGCTGCGCATTCCCATAAATGCGAGAGGAATCTATCACACCAGAAAAAGAAGGCCAGACAGCAACCAGCAATGGCAGACGAAGGAACGGCAGGATATGTAAACAAAAGCGGCAACAAATGTTGCCGAGAATGTGTTACGTCTGCGGCTGTTATTGGGCGATCATGACAGACGGAGTAAAATCGCCCCGAGGGCAATCCCGCCTGCCGCCACCAGACGTAGCCCGGCCACTTTCTCTTTAAGCAACAGCCAGGCTATCAGCGCGCCGAATAAAATCGACGTCTCACGCAGCGCGGCGACCACCGCCAGCGGCGCCTGGGTCATGGCCCATAGCGCCAGCCCATAAGATCCCATAGTGCCAATCCCGCCAAAAATGCCTTTTTTCCACTGTTGCGCCAGATAACGCGACGCTTCCCGCCGCCGCGCAATCATCGCCCAGGTTAACAGGCAGGCGCCGTTGAGAAAAAATGACCATAGCGTATAGCCCAGCGCCGTTTCTGAGAGTCTTACGCCGGTCCCGTCCACCAGCGTATATCCGGCAATAAAACAGGCGTTAGTTAATGCCAGCACGACACCACGTTGAGAACTGGCGCGGCCATTACAGGCCATCCCAAGTATCGCCATGCAGATCACTGCGATGCCGACCCAGGCGAGCGACGACAGGCTATCGCCAAGAAACAGAACGCTAATGAGCGCCACCAGCAGCGGCGCGGTGCCGCGCATAAGAGGGTAGGTCTGGCTCATGTCCGAGACCTGATAGGTTTTCGCGACCAGGACGGTATACACCACCTGGAGCGCGGTAGAGGCCGCTAAAAAAGGGATACTGGCGTGAGCTGGCTGCGGCGAGAAGGGCAAAAGGATCAATGCCATGACCGCCGCGGAACCGCTGACGCCGATCGCGGCGTAGAGCTTATCGTTTCCCGCTTTGACAATGGCGTTCCAGCTGGCATGTAGCAGAGCGGCGAACAGCAAAATGCAGAAAACGGAAAGGGTCATAGCGTCAGGCGTCGTTGAGGGTGTCATAAAAACGTAACATACCCGGGAAGCGAAAGACCAGCGGATAAGGTGAAAGGGGAGCGGTTGCCCGCTCCCCTTCGGTGCGGCTTGAATCTGAATTACTTAAGGTATTTCAGAACAGCATCAAGCAGTTGCAGTGCTGCAACAATGAGTTTCAGGATAAGAATGGTGATATCCACTACGCTCATACGCGTCTCCTGTGGTTAAGGAGCACTGCCAGCCGACGTACCTTTCCGCTGCCTGTTGCCAGCTGTTGCGCACGCGATCCCTTTTGCGAGGAATAGTATGCGTGTTGACATAACACAGTGTGCTCACGAGGGGGTTAAGGCGCTGACGGCACCACCCGTTTCAGCCAGGACTTCGTTGCGCCGGTTTACGATGCGGCCCCCGCATAACACATTGTGTCAAAGACATTATAGTTAAGTACTGTATAAATTAACAGTAATTTATAGACAGAACGGAGCTTCTGATCCATACTCAAATTCATCAAAATTCGCGCCGAAATTGCGCGTTCTGCACAGAACGCGTATACTTCTGCTGTTGACATAACACAGTGTGCTCCGCGGCTACCACCCGCATTACGCTGTAAGAACCTCGCTTCGGCGAGGTTTTTTGTTTTCCGGCATTGTGAAATGCGTGATCATCAATCCCGGCGATTACCGGAGGGCGCTACGCTTATCACGCCTATACTCAAAGCGTGTAAATTCGTAGAAAAATGTGATCGCTGACGCATTTTTGTGCAGATGAAAATTTTTCCGTTGTCATGCTGAAAGCGCTGTGCTTGTATAAAACGTGTTAATAACAAACAGACAAGGCCCCTAATGAACCCTTCCATGCTGAACGCGATCCTACTAACAACTGCGCCATCTCGCGCAGTGGTCGTCGTGCGTGTGGTGGTGGTCGTCGGCAATGCGCCGTAGGGTCCGGAACACACACGATTCCAAAACCCCGCCGGCGCAAACCGGGCGGGGTTTTTTGTTTAAGACACCTTCCCGGAACGTCGGCTCAGAATAAAAGGAATGGAGCATGGCAAGTTCGGGCACAACATCTACACCTCAGCGCTTTACGGGCGCGGAATTTATTGTTCATTTTCTGGAGCGTCAGGGGATTCGTATCGTCACCGGCATTCCCGGCGGTTCGATCCTCCCCGTTTACGACGCGTTAAGCCAAAGTACGCAAATCCGTCATATTCTGGCGCGCCACGAACAAGGCGCGGGGTTTATTGCGCAGGGGATGGCGCGAACGGAGGGTAAACCTGCTGTTTGTATGGCCTGTAGCGGGCCGGGCGCGACCAATCTGGTCACGGCCATTGCCGATGCGCGCCTGGATTCCATTCCGTTAATCTGCATTACCGGGCAGGTTCCGGCGTCCATGATCGGTACTGACGCGTTTCAGGAAGTGGATACCTACGGTATCTCTATCCCCATCACCAAGCACAACTATCTGGTCAGAAATATCAACGAGCTGCCTCAGGTGATGAGCGATGCTTTTCGTCTGGCGCAGTCGGGGCGTCCCGGCCCGGTGTGGATAGACGTTCCTAAAGATGTGCAGACGGCGACAATTGAGCTGGATGCGTTGCCGTCGCCGGCGGAAAAATCACCCCCGCCGGAGTTTAGCGCAGAGAGTATCCGCGAGGCCGCCGCAATGATTAACGCGGCGAAGCGTCCGGTGCTGTATCTGGGCGGCGGCGTGATCAATGCGCCGACACGCGTGCGCGAACTGGCGGAAAAAGCGCAACTGCCGACGACAATGACCTTAATGGCGCTGGGAATGCTGCCTAAGGCGCATCCGCTGTCGTTAGGAATGCTGGGGATGCACGGCGCGCGCAGTACTAATTTTATTCTGCAAGAGGCCGATTTACTGATTGTTCTGGGCGCGCGTTTTGATGACCGGGCGATTGGCAAAACGGAGCAGTTTTGTCCGAACGCCAAAATCATCCATGTGGATATCGATCGCGCCGAGTTAGGCAAAATTAAGCAGCCGCATGTGGCTATTCAGGCGGATGTCGATGATGTACTGGCACAGTTAATTCCCCATATCGAGGCACAGCCGCGGGAAGCATGGCATCAGTTGGTGGCGGACTTGCAGCAAGAATTCCCTTGCAGTATTCCCCAGGAAAATAACCCGCTTAGTCACTATGGGCTGATTAATGCGGTCGCCGCCTGTGTGGACGACAACGCGATTATTACCACTGACGTAGGTCAGCATCAGATGTGGACCGCGCAGGCTTATCCGCTCAACCGTCCGCGTCAGTGGCTGACTTCCGGCGGGCTGGGCACCATGGGGTTTGGTCTGCCCGCGGCGATTGGCGCGGCGCTGGCGAATCCGGGCAACAAGGTGCTGTGTTTTTCCGGCGACGGTAGTTTGATGATGAATATTCAGGAGATGGCTACCGCCAGTGAAAACCAGTTGGATGTGAAAATTATCCTGATGAATAACGACGCGCTGGGACTGGTACATCAGCAACAGAGTCTGTTCTATAAACAGGGCGTTTTTGCGGCAACCTATCCGGGAAGCATCAACTTTATGCAGATTGCCGCCGGGTTTGGTCTGGACACCTGTGATTTGAATAACGAAGCCGATCCGCAGGCGGCGTTGCAGGCTATCATTCGTCGTCCTGGACCGGCGTTGATCCATGTGCGCATTGATGCAGAAGAAAAAGTATATCCGATGGTGCCGCCGGGCGCGGCAAATACAGAGATGGTGGGGGAATAAGCCATGCAGAAACAATCACATGATAACGTTATTCTGGAGCTGACCGTTCGCAACCATCCTGGCGTGATGACCCACGTCTGCGGGCTGTTCGCCCGACGCGCTTTCAACGTTGAGGGTATTCTCTGTTTACCGATTCAGGGTAGCGATCAGAGCCGCATCTGGCTTCTGGTCAATGACGATCAGCGGCTTGAACAGATGATCAGTCAGATCGATAAACTGGAAGACGTGGCGAAGGTGGTACGAAACCAGTCCGATCCCACCATGTTCAATAAAATTGCCGTCTTTTTTGAGTAAGTTATTCACTTTCCGAATCAGGCGTGATGACTTTGACGGAACCATTCCGACAGTGAACGGCATAATCTGTCGGTAATGGGCGATCGCTAATCAGGACATCAAAGGCAGAAAGCGGACCAATGCTGGCAGGCGCGACCTCATCAAACAGGGCGTGACGCGCCAGCAAAATTTTGCGCAGACCGCGCTCCATCGCTTTACGTTTGGCGGCAAGATCATCCGGGTTAAACCAGCTCACGCCAAAATGTTCATGTACGCCGCTGGCGGAAATAAACACTTTGCGCGGATTGAGCGAATCCAGCGCCGAAGGATTATTGGCATCATAAAAGGCATCGCTCTTGGCCCGATAGGTGCCGCCGCACAGAATCGCCGTGGCATTAGGCTTTTCATTCAGCGCGATAAATACCCGATGCGAGTAGCAAATCCCGGTAAAGGTAATATCATCCGGTATCATGCTGATAACTAATGGCATTTCCGGACCGTTATCAAAAAAAACCAGATCGTTTTCACGCACCAGGCCGGCGGCCAGGATCGCAACGGGAAGGTCGTCCCGATGATGCGTCTTTTTCGCCGGCAGCGGCATATTGGTTGAAGACGTAGGCTTATTTACCATGACAATATAGCCGCCGAGCAGTGTCAGCGGTAAAGGGTCATCATCCTGGCTGAGATCGCGGCGAATGGTCATCACCGAAACTTCCAGCATCCGCGCGGCGTCTTTCAGATGGATTCGATCGGTCTTTTTCAGTAACTCCATCAAGCGTCGGATACGTTCTTTTTGCTTGGTCTCCATTCACCCTCTCCACAAATCATGTTGTTATGTTCCATCAGTAACATTTATGTGTTTCTGAGAACATTACAGTGTGGCACTACTATACGTCTGGCTGTCAGGAAATAAAAGTGGGTTTATTCGCGTTTTATAACAATAAATAGTTAATTTTCAGTAAATTGTAACCCTAAAAATGATTTAATGCGCGGCGTATGTTCCGCCGGGGATTGTTCACGAAGTAAATGGCAAAATGATCCTCTAATCGCGATCATAGTCACAAATGATACGGAAGTAACATGATAATGTTATTTTAATATCATTGTCGTGTGACGATTTCTGAGAGGGAGTAAAATGGATATCGCGGTTATTGGCTCTAACATGGTGGACCTTATCACCTACACCAACCAGATGCCCAAAGAAGGGGAAACTCTGGAAGCGCCGGCGTTTAAAATCGGCTGCGGCGGAAAAGGGGCGAACCAGGCCGTGGCGGCCGCTAAGCTCAATTCAAAAGTATTGATGTTGACCAAAGTGGGCGACGATATTTTTGCCGACAACACCATTCGTAATCTCGAATCCTGGGGGATCAATACGACGTATGTAGAAAAAGTACCGTGTACCAGCAGTGGCGTAGCGCCGATTTTCGTCAACGCCAACTCCAGCAACAGCATTCTGATCATCAAAGGCGCTAACAAGTTTCTCTCGCCGGAAGATATCGATCGCGCGGCGGAAGATTTAAAAAAATGCCAGCTTATTGTTCTGCAACTGGAAGTTCAGCTTGAAACGGTTTATCACGCAATAGAATTTGGCAAGAAACACGGGATTGAAGTGTTATTAAATCCTGCGCCAGCATTACGGGAATTAGATATGTCTTATGCCTGTAAATGCGATTTCTTTGTACCCAATGAAACCGAGCTGGAAATATTAACCGGTATGCCAGTGGATACCTATGACCATATCCGCGCAGCGGCACGTTCGCTGGTGGATAAAGGGCTGAACAATATTATTGTCACCATGGGTGAGAAAGGCGCGCTGTGGATGACGCGTGACCAGGAAGTCCATGTTCCGGCGTTTAAAGTGAACGCTGTCGATACCAGCGGCGCGGGCGATGCCTTTATCGGCTGTTTCGCGCATTACTATGTCCAGAGCGGGGATGTGGAAGCCGCCATGAAAAAAGCCGTCCTCTTTGCCGCTTTCAGCGTCACCGGGAAAGGCACCCAATCCTCTTATCCAAGCATTGAGCAATTTAATGAGTATCTTTCGTTGAACGAATAACAATCACCCTGCACTGTTAAAGGTAGCACTATGAACGATAAAAACATCGTTCAGATGCCCGACGGGTATCTGAATAAGACACCTCTGTTCCAGTTTATTTTGTTATCCTGTTTATTCCCATTATGGGGATGCGCAGCCGCGTTAAATGATATTCTGATTACGCAATTTAAAAGTGTATTTTCGCTGAGCAACTTTGCTTCGGCATTAGTACAAAGCGCCTTTTATGGCGGTTATTTTTTAATTGCTATTCCGGCCTCGCTGGTCATTAAAAAAACCAGTTATAAAGTGGCGATACTTATCGGCCTGACGCTATACATTGTCGGCTGTACGCTCTTTTTCCCGGCGTCGCACATGGCGACCTACACCATGTTCCTCGCGGCGATTTTCGCCATTGCGATTGGCCTGAGTTTCCTGGAAACGGCGGCGAATACCTACAGTTCGATGATCGGGCCGAAAGCCTACGCCACGCTGCGGCTGAATATCAGCCAGACCTTTTATCCGATCGGCGCGGCGGCAGGCATTTTATTGGGTAAATATCTGGTCTTTTCCGAAGGGGAAAGCCTGGAAAAACAGATGGCGGGCATGAATGCTGAGCAAGTCCACAACTTCAAGGTGCTGATGCTGGAAAACACTCTGGAACCCTATAAGTACATGATTATGGTTCTGGTAGTGGTGATGGTACTGTTCCTGCTGACGCGTTTCCCGACCTGTAAAGTCGCGCAAACCGCGAGTCATAAACGCCCTTCGGCGCTGGATACGTTACGCTATCTCGCCAGCAACGCCCGTTTCCGTCGCGGTATTGTGGCGCAGTTCCTGTATGTGGGAATGCAGGTGGCGGTCTGGTCGTTCACTATCCGTCTGGCGCTGGAATTAGGCGATATCAATGAGCGCGATGCCTCAACCTTTATGGTCTACAGCTTCGCCTGCTTTTTTATCGGCAAGTTTATCGCCAACATTCTGATGACACGCTTTAACCCGGAAAAAGTCCTGATCCTTTACTCTGTGATCGGCGCGCTGTTCCTGGCCTATGTGGCGCTGGCGCCCAGCTTTAGCGCGGTATACGTGGCGGTGCTGGTCAGTGTTCTGTTTGGCCCCTGCTGGGCGACCATTTATGCCGGAACGCTCGATACCGTCGATAACGAACATACCGAAATGGCGGGGGCGGTCATCGTGATGGCGATTGTCGGCGCGGCGGTGGTTCCCGCGATTCAGGGCTACGTGGCGGACATGTTCCACTCGCTACAGCTCTCATTCCTGGTTTCCATGCTGTGCTTTGTTTACGTTGGCGTTTACTTCTGGCGCGAAAGCAAAGTGCGCGGCAACCTGGCTGAAGTCGCCGCGTCCTGAGGAGATCAACCATGACAACACGTATTACATTATGGCGGGAGCTTTTTAACGAGCAGCCGCGTATCTTGCTGGAAAATGATGATTTTACGGTTACGGCGTTTCGTTACGCCAGCGGCGTGGAAGGACTGAAAATACAAAACAGCCGCGGTCATCTGGTGATTCTGCCCTGGATGGGGCAGATGATTTGGGACGCGCAGTTTGACGGTCATGATCTGACTATGCGCAACATGTTCCGCCAGCCGAAGCCGGCTGCGGAAGTGGTGGCAACGTATGGTTGCTTTGCTTTCCATTCCGGACTATTGGCGAATGGCTGCCCGTCGCCGGAAGATACACATCCGCTGCACGGCGAGATGCCCTGCGCTGCCATGGACGACGCCTGGCTGGAGTTAGAGGGCGACAGTCTGCGCGTGACCGGGCGCTACGAGTATGTGATGGGGTTCGGTCATCATTATCAGGCGCAACCTGCGGTGGTAATGCGTAAAGCAAGCGCGCTGTTTGATATTCTGATGACCGTGACTAACCTGGCTTCAGTCGCCATGCCGCTACAGTACATGTGCCACATGAACTATGCCTATGTGCCGAACGCCACGTTCCGCCAGAATATCCCGGATACCGCGCTGAAGCTACGCGAGTCGGTGCCGGCGCATGTCAAACCCACGGCGCAGTGGCTGGCGTTTAATCAACGGCTTTTGCAGGGTGAAGCCTCGCTGGCAACGCTCAACGAGCCTGGCTTTTACGACCCGGAAATCGTGTTCTTCGCCGATGAACTGGACAGGTACACGGATACCCCGGAATTCAGTATGATCGCCCCGGATGGCACTACGTTCGTGACACGTTTCGCCAGCGCGGAGCTGAATTACGTGACCCGCTGGATTCTTTATAACGGCGATCAGCAGGTAGCCGCCTTTGCCCTGCCCGCGACCTGTCGGCCTGAAGGTTTTCTCGCGGCGCAGCGAAATGGAACCTTGCTTCAACTGGAACCGCAGCAAACCCGGACGTTCACCGTCACGACAGGCATTGTCTGACCGCTCAAGGCTTGAACACCCAGGCACTTATCGTTAAGGTAAGTGCTTTTGCCGGATGGCGGCATTAATGCCTTATCCGGCCTACAACGGCACCTGCCCGTAGGCCTGATAAGCGCAGCGCCATCAGGCATGCCTTAGCGCCAGGATGAACCCATGATCACCGTTGCCCTTATCGACGACCACCTTATCGTCCGCTCCGGCTTTGCACAGCTACTGGGGCTGGAACCTGATTTGCAGGTGGTCGCCGAGTTTGGTTCCGGGCGCGAAGCGTTGGCAGGCTTACCGGGGCGCGGCGTACAGGTGTGTATCTGCGATATCTCGATGCCGGATATTTCCGGACTGGAGCTGCTAAGCCAACTGCCAAAAGGGCTGGCGACGATCATGCTCTCGGTTCACGATAGCCCGGCGCTGGTGGAACAGGCGTTGAACGCCGGCGCGCGCGGTTTTCTCTCTAAACGCTGTAGTCCGGATGAGCTGATCGCCGCGGTGCATACGGTGGCGACGGGCGGCTGCTATTTGACCCCCGATATTGCCGTGAAACTGGCGGCGGGTCGGCAAGATCCGCTGACCAAACGCGAGCGTCAGGTGGCGGAAAAACTCGCCCAGGGTATGGCGGTAAAAGAGATTGCCGCCGAGCTGGGGCTGTCGCCAAAAACGGTGCATGTCCATCGAGCGAATCTGCTGGAAAAATTAGGCGTCAGCAATGACGTTGAACTGGCGCATCGCATGTTTGACGGTTGGTAATGAACACCTTTTTTTCCCGTTTAATCACCGTTGTTGCCTGCTTTTTTATTTTCTCCGCCGCGTGGTTCTGCCTGTGGAGTATCAGCCTGCATCTGGTAGAGCGCCCGGAGCTGGCGGCGCTACTCTTTCCCTTCGGCCTGCGCCTGGGACTTATGCTGCAATGCCCGCGCGGCTACTGGCCAGTATTGCTGGGCGCGGAGTGGCTACTGGTGTACTGGTTAGCGCAGGAAGTTGCGCTGGCTCATCTGCCGCTTTTGATGATCGGTGGTGTGTTGACGCTACTGCCCGTGGCGCTGACTTCGCGTTACCGCCATCAGCGCGACTGGCGCACGTTATTGCTTCAGGGCGCGGCCCTCACCGCCGCGGCGCTACTGCAATCCCTGCCCTGGCTGGGGCAGGGGGAAGCGGCATGGAACGCGCTACTGCTGACCCTCACGGGGGGGCTGACGCTGGCCCCCATCTGCCTGGTTTTCTGGCACTATCTCACCAGCACTACCTGGCTGCCGCTGGGACCATCGCTGGTATCGCAGCCGGTAAACTGGCGCGGGCGGCATCTGATCTGGTATCTGCTGCTGTTTATCGTCAGTCTGTGGCTGCAACTGGGGTTACCTGCTGAACTTTCGCGCTTTACGCCGTTCTGCCTGGCGTTGCCGATTATCGCGCTCGCCTGGCATTATGGCTGGCAGGGCGCGCTCATTGCCACACTGATGAATGCTATCGCGCTGATCGCCAGCCAGACCTGGCACGATCATCCCGTTGATTTATTACTTTCGCTGTTGGCGCAAAGCCTGACCGGGCTACTGCTTGGCGCGGGCATTCAGCGTCTGCGCGAGCTGAACCAGTCGTTGCAAAAGGAGCTGGCGCGCAACCATCGGCTGGCGGAGCGTCTTCTGGAGACCGAAGAGAGCGTGCGGCGCGATGTTGCGCGTGAGCTGCACGATGACATCGGGCAGACCATCACCGCGATTCGAACCCAGGCGGGCATTGTGCAACGACTGGCGGCGGATAACGGCGGCGTGAAGCAGAGCGGGCAACTTATCGAGCAGCTTTCGCTGGGCGTGTATGACGCCGTGCGTCGCCTGCTGGGGCGCTTGCGCCCGCGCCAGTTAGACGACTTAACGCTGGCGCAGGCCATCCGTTCGCTGCTGCGCGAAATGGAGCTGGAAAGCCGCGGTATTGTCAGTCACCTCGACTGGCGAATTGACGAAACGGCGTTGAGTGAAAGTCAGCGCGTGACGCTGTTTCGCGTCTGTCAGGAAGGGCTGAATAACATCGTAAAACATGCCAATGCCAGCGCGGTGACGCTCCAGGGCTGGCAGCAGGATGAGCGGCTGATGCTGGTGATTGAGGATGACGGCAGCGGCCTGCCGCCGGGCTCTCACCAGCAGGGCTTCGGCCTGACCGGAATGCGCGAACGCGTGTCGGCGCTCGGCGGGACGCTAACCATCTCTTGTACCCACGGTACGCGGGTGAGCGTCTCGTTGCCCCAGCGTTACGTTTAAGGAAGGATAATGCTTTCGTTTTTAAAAGCCCCGGCCAACGCGCCGCTCATCACCGATAAGCACGAGGTTGACGCCCGCTATCGCTACTGGCGGCGGCATATCCTGATCACCATTTGGTTGGGTTACGCGCTGTTCTATTTCACCCGTAAAAGCTTTAACGCCGCCGCGCCGGAAATCCTTGCCAGCGGCATTCTGACCCGCAGCGATATCGGCCTGCTGGCGACGCTGTTTTACATCACCTACGGGGTGTCGAAATTTGTTTCCGGCATCGTTAGCGATCGCTCCAACGCTCGCTATTTTATGGGCATCGGGCTGATTGCGACCGGCGTAGTGAATATTCTGTTCGGCTTCTCGACCTCGCTGTGGGCCTTTGCTCTGCTATGGGCGTTGAATGCCTTTTTCCAGGGGTTTGGATCGCCGGTTTGCGCCCGTTTGCTGACCGCCTGGTACTCGCGTACCGAACGCGGCGGCTGGTGGGCGTTATGGAACACCGCGCACAATGTCGGCGGGGCGCTGATCCCTCTCGTTATGGCCGCTGTCGCCCTGCATTATGGCTGGCGTGTCGGGATGATGGTGGCCGGATTGCTTGCCATCGGGGTGGGCATGGTCCTCTGCTGGCGGCTGCGCGACCGTCCGCAGGCGATTGGTTTACCGCCGGTAGGCGACTGGCGGCACGATGCGCTGGAGGTCGCCCAACAGCAAGAGGGCGCGGGGCTAAGCCGCAAAGAAATCCTCGCTAAATATGTGCTGTTGAATCCCTATATCTGGCTGCTTTCGCTGTGTTACGTCTTAGTGTACGTGGTGCGCGCGGCGATCAATGACTGGGGCAACCTGTATATGTCCGAGACGCTGGGCGTGGATTTGGTCACGGCCAACACGGCAGTATCGATGTTTGAGCTGGGGGGATTTATCGGCGCGCTGGTGGCGGGCTGGGGCTCGGACAAACTCTTCAACGGCAACCGCGGACCGATGAATTTAATCTTCGCTGCCGGGATTCTGCTCTCTGTGGGTTCGCTGTGGCTGATGCCGTTCGCCAGCTACGTGATGCAGGCGGCCTGTTTCTTCACCACTGGTTTCTTTGTCTTCGGCCCGCAGATGCTCATTGGCATGGCGGCGGCGGAGTGCTCGCATAAAGAGGCGGCGGGCGCGGCCACCGGCTTTGTCGGCCTGTTCGCCTATCTCGGCGCGTCGCTTTCCGGCTGGCCGTTAGCGAAAGTGCTGGAGATCTGGCACTGGACCGGTTTTTTTGCGGTCATCGCCATCGCGGCGGGGATCTCCGCGCTATTGCTGTTGCCATTTCTGAACGCTCAGGCCCCGCGCGAGACCAGCGAAGCGTGATGCACCTCACCTTTTTGCGCTGAATGGGGCAAAACTAAGAAATTTTCCCGGTTTTGCCTGGACGCTGTCGCAGGCCACTTTTCCTGTGGATTTTTACAATGCCTGCCATTCGCAGGTATAAAAATTAGCTCAGGAGTAATCCATGCTGGCCTTCTTAAACCAGGTGCGCAAGCCGACCCTGGATCTGCCGCTCGATGTGCGGCGTAAAATGTGGTTCAAGCCGTTCATGCAGTCCTATCTGGTGGTTTTTATCGGCTACCTGACCATGTACCTGATCCGCAAAAACTTTAACATCGCGCAGAACGACATGATCTCTACCTACGGGTTGAGCATGACCGAGCTGGGGATGATTGGCCTGGGCTTTTCGATCACCTACGGCGTGGGGAAAACGCTGGTTTCCTACTACGCTGACGGTAAAAATACCAAGCAGTTTCTACCGTTTATGTTGATCCTCTCCGCTATCTGTATGCTCGGCTTCAGCGCCAGTATGGGCGCGGGGTCAACCAGTCTGTTTCTGATGATTGCTTTCTATGCCCTGAGCGGTTTCTTCCAGAGTACCGGCGGATCGTGCAGCTACTCGACCATCACCAAATGGACTCCGCGTCGTAAACGCGGCACCTTTCTCGGCTTCTGGAATATCTCCCACAACCTCGGCGGCGCGGGCGCGGCAGGCGTGGCGCTGTTCGGCGCCAACTACCTGTTCGACGGTCACGTCATCGGCATGTTTATCTTCCCGTCGATTATCGCGCTGATTGTTGGCTTTATCGGTCTGCGTTTTGGCAGCGACTCCCCGGAGTCTTACGGTCTGGGTAAAGCTGAAGAACTGTTCGGCGAAGAGATCAGCGAAGAGGATAAAGAGACTGAAGAAAACGAAATGACCAAGTGGCAGATCTTTGTTGAATATGTGTTGAAAAACAAAGTGATCTGGCTGCTGTGCTTCTCCAATATCTTCCTGTATGTGGTGCGTATTGGTATCGACCAGTGGTCAACCGTCTACGCCTTCCAGGAACTGAAGCTCTCCAAAGAGGTGGCGATTCAGGGCTTTACCCTGTTCGAAGTGGGCGCGCTGGTCGGCACGTTGCTGTGGGGCTGGCTCTCTGACCTGGCGAACGGTCGTCGTGCGCTGGTAGCCTGTGTGGCGCTGGCGTTAATCATCGCCACCCTTGGCGTCTACCAGCACGCCAGCAACCAGTATGTCTATCTGGCCTCGCTGTTCGCGCTCGGTTTCCTGGTGTTTGGGCCGCAGCTGTTAATTGGTGTGGCGGCAGTCGGTTTCGTACCGAAAAAAGCCATCGGCGCTGCGGACGGTATCAAAGGAACCTTCGCTTATCTTATCGGCGATAGCTTTGCCAAGCTGGGTCTGGGCATGATTGCCGACGGCACCCCCGTTTTTGGTCTGACCGGCTGGGCGGGCACCTTCGCCGCGCTGGACGCCGCCGCGATCGGCTGTATCTGCCTGATGGCGATGGTCGCCGTGATGGAAGAGCGCAAAATCCGCCGTGAGAAAAAAATTCAGCAAGTCAATATCGCTTAAATGTGTGCATTTGGTAACGTTTTGCCCGGCTTAACGCCGGGCTTTTTTATGCCTTGCGTTCGTCAGACAGGACATCCGGCGTCTGGCGTAAATGAAGACAGGCGTTAATAAATCACATCCTGACAGGCCAGAACGTCGACAGTTATAAATTTACCGTTATGATGGGCATCCTGTTTGGTGACGGATGTGCGCATGATTTGGTTGATTCTGGCCACGTTTGTGGTGGTGTTTATTGTGGGTTTTCGGGTGCTGACATCGGATACCCGCCGGGCGATTCGCCGCCTGAGCGAACGTCTGAATATTGATGTCGTGCCGATAGAATCGATGATTGATCAGATGGGTAAAACGGCGGGCGGTGAGTTTTTACAGTATCTGCATCGCCCTGATGAGTCGCATTTGCAAAATGCCGCTCAGGTGTTACTTATCTGGCAAATGGTGATTGTCGATGGCGGCGATCAGAATTTGCAGCGGTGGCATCGGTTGCTGCAAAAAGCGCGTTTAGCCGCGCCGATCACCGATACACAGGTACGGCTGGCGCTGGGCTTTTTGCGCGAAATGGAACCCGATATGCCGGAGATCAACGCGTTTCAACTGCGTTATAACGCCTTTTTTCAGCCGGAAGAGGGTGTCCACTGGCTGCATTGATACTCTTCACTATCTCGTTAACAAAAGACGAGATGAATGAGGCTGGCAAGGGCGGCGAGCCACGATTAACGGCCGGATGGCGCGATTCATCGTTAGCCAAATAAAGCGTAGCCGCCATCGTATTTGCTAAGGGTGAACCACAGAAGTAACGCACCGAATAACCGCTAACGACGCCAAAACGTCAGAGACTTGTAGCTCATCATTTCCGTGACATATATCACGGAAATGTGATCTTGTTTTGAACACCAAAACTGTGACTCCTTGCCATACCTCCTGTCTCAAAATTTCTTATCATAAACTCGAAGTTGTACATGATTGTCTATAGACAACTCTAAATGTTTAGGCGCGCCCCATGAAAACATTGTAGTGGTACACTGAATTAGCCCAACCCCAGACATCCGACTTAGCCTTAACAGACCATCGGTAAAACTCTCATACCAGCACCTTTAGCCCGTGTTTTTGGACAACATTAAGTAGTTTCAGTGAGATCCCGCTGGGACGCTTGGCGCCGCTTTCCCACTTTTGAACCGTTGATACGCTGGTATTCAGGTAGCGAGCGAAAACCGACTGGCTAACGTTGAGTTCTTCTCGTAACGCTTTTATTTCAAGTGGCTGCAGATCTTTGATGCTGCTTAAGCAGGCCGTGTCAAAACTGCGCATTGTCTCCTGGGGAATGGCATCCACGCTAAATAATCCAGATGCCGCGCTATGAATCGCTTCAAAGGCAGGGCTTTTGAATTTAGTTTTTGCTGACATGGCGCACCTCTACCAGTTCTTTGTTATTAATGAGTGCCGTTATCTGATCTTCGGTCAGGCAAGCATAGTGTTTTGCTAACTCACGGAAACCCGCGAGTTCACGATAGCTAATGTTGGCCATATCCTGTTTGGCATACAGGAAGGTGTAAAACCAATGCTCGCCTCCCTTTGCCAACACGATTGCGCGATCGCGATTTTGATTGAGACGTTTTTTATAAACTCCGCCGCCAAGATTATCTGCTTTTCCTTGCAGTACGGCGTTGATGGCTTCGCTTAACTCGTCATCTTTTATCGTGTGGGACTTCGCTTCTCTGTTAAACCACCTGGTTTTGAAGATTCGCATCAGGTTGACATCCTGTAATCTAAAGTATAGCACCAGGTGATACACTATGTCTTACCTTTTGGTTTTGCACGCAGCGAGAGAAGATAATTCTCAACGCTCGACCAGCCTCGCAAAATGCAGCGCAACAATGTCAGTTGCTAAAACGTTAATCAGATCACATTTTGTAATGTTACACTGCGTGGATTTTCCGCACTAAAACGACGCAGGTAACCACAATGAATGAAAATATCGCAGAAAAATTCCGCGCTGATGGGGTTGCCAGGCCTAATTGGTCAGCCGTTTTTGCCGTGGCGTTTTGTGTCGCCTGCCTGATTACCGTTGAGTTTTTGCCCGTTAGTCTGTTGACGCCGATGGCGCAGGATCTGGGGATCTCCGAGGGCGTCGCCGGTCAGTCGGTCACCGTTACGGCATTTGTCGCGATGTTTTCCAGCCTGTTCATTACCCAGATTATTCAGGCGACCGACAGGCGTTATATCGTTATTCTGTTCGCCGTTTTGCTGACGGCTTCTTGTCTGATGGTCTCCTTTGCCAACAGCTTTACGCTGCTATTGCTGGGCCGCGCCTGTCTTGGGTTGGCGCTGGGCGGATTCTGGGCGATGTCGGCGTCGCTGACCATGCGACTGGTTCCCGCGCGTACCGTGCCGAAAGCGCTGTCGGTGATTTTTGGCGCGGTTTCCATCGCGTTAGTGATCGCCGCGCCGCTGGGCAGTTTTTTGGGCGGTATTATTGGCTGGCGTAATGTCTTTAACGCCGCTGCGGTGATGGGCGTACTGTGCGTCATCTGGGTGGTGAAATCACTGCCGTCGCTGCCGGGCGAACCTTCTCACCAGAAACAGAATATGTTTAGCCTGTTGCAACGCCCTGGCGTGATGGCCGGGATGATCGCCATCTTTATATCTTTTGCCGGGCAGTTCGCTTTCTTTACCTATATTCGCCCGGTCTATATGAATCTGGCGGGCTTTGACGTTGATGGTCTGACGCTGGTGTTGCTCAGTTTTGGTATTGCCAGCTTCGTTGGCACTTCTTTCTCATCTTATGTCCTGAAACGTTCGGTAAAACTGGCGCTGGCCGGTGCGCCGCTACTACTGGCGCTGAGCGCGCTGACGCTCATTGTGTGGGGGAGCGACAAAACCGTGGCGGCGGTCATAGCGATTATCTGGGGGCTGGCGTTTGCGCTGGTGCCGGTGGGATGGTCAACGTGGATCACTCGTTCCCTTGCCGATCAGGCGGAAAAAGCCGGTTCCATCCAGGTCGCGGTGATTCAACTGGCAAATACCTGTGGCGCGGCGGTGGGCGGTTATGCGCTCGACAATTTCGGGCTGCTTTCGCCGCTGGCGCTTTCCGGCGGACTGATGCTGTTGACGGCATTAGTCGTGGCGGCGAAAGTCCGTATTACGCCAATGAGTTGATATTGCTGCCATTTGTAGGCCGGATACGACGTTAGTCGTTATCCGGCAATAATAAATGCTTAATCAAAACCGTTATGCTCTGCGGTGGCGGCAAACCATTCTCCGCTTTTTTTCACCGTGCGCGTTTGGGTGGCTAAATCCAGTTGTACAAAACCATAGCGATTTTTATAGCCGTTCAGCCATGACCAGTTATCGATAAAGGTCCACATGTGGTAGCCAAGACAGTGACAGCCCTCGCTAATGCCTTTATGCAGCCATTTAAGATGCTCAGAGATAAAGTCAATCCGGTAATCATCGTGAATCTGTCCCGCTTGCACAAAACGCTGCTCGTTCTCAACGCCCATCCCGTTTTCGGAGATAAAACAGCGCGGATTGCCGTAATTATTCCGCAGGTTGGTGATGATGTCGTAAATTCCTGGCGCGTAAATTTCCCAGCCGCGGTAAGGGTTCATCTTGCGCCCCGGCATGTCGTAATAGTCAAATAACCACTCCGGCATAAACGGCGCTTGCGGATTCACCGCCGTATCACGGCATTTCACGCGGCGCGGCTGATAATAGTTAATCCCCAGTAAATCGATTTTGCCGTCGGCAATAAGCTGACGGTCGCCTGGCTGACAGGCAGGCAACTGGTCATAGGTTTTCAGCAGCGCCACCAGCTCCGCCGGGTATTCTCCCTTTAATACCGGGTCAAGAAAACTGCGGTTGAATAACAGATCCGCATGATGCGCGGCTTGCACATCGGCGGGATGCTGCGAGCGTGGGTAGGACGGCGTCAGATTCAGCACCACGCCGATTTCACCGTCGTAGCGCCCGGCGTGCCAGGCGCGCACGGCGGTCGAGTGCGCCAGCACGGTATGGTACGCCACGGTGGCCGCACGTTTAAAATCCACCACATTGGGATAGTGGAAGTCGTACAAATAGCCGCCTTCCACCGGCACAATCGGCTCGTTAAAGGTAAACCAGTGCTTCACGCGGTCGCCAAACAAGGTAAAACACGTTTGCGCGTACCGACCAAACGCCTCTACGACGTCGCGATTTTCCCAGCCGCCTTTCTCCTGCATGACCATCGGCATATCAAAATGGAACAGCGTAATAAACGGCGTGATGCCCTGCGCCAGTAGCTCGTCGATGACGTGATTGTAGAAGCTCACCGCTTGTGGATTCACCTCGCCTACGCCATCTGGAATGAGCCGCGCCCAGCTTAGCGAGGTGCGAAAACTGTTATGTTTTAACTGTTTCAGTAGCGCGATGTCTTGCTTCCAGTGGCGATAGAACGTTGAGGTTTCTGCTGGACCGACGCCCTGATGAAAACGACCCGGCTGGCGCTCGAACCACACATCCCACGTGGTCTGGCTTTTACCGCCATTCAGACTATCCCCTTCGGTTTGCAACGCTGAGCAGGCGCTGCCCCACCAGAAGTTATCGGGAAAACGGTATCGCATTGTCGTGCTCCTTGATCGCGTAAATTCGCTCCAGAATACGCGCTTTTGGTGAACAGAAACCGGTTACAGTCCGCATTTTCGCGACCAAAAAGCGGAAAAGCTGTGCTACATCTCCGGGCATTCCACCTTGCCGAGAGCCTGCCAGTAGTTATGCTGATTGTTGCGCTCTATCGCGATCATCGCCTCCCGAATATGCTGCTGGTTCCCCTCGCTTGCCATGATTTTTTTCTCCCAGGCTTCATCGGTTAGCGCGCCTTTGGGCGTACACATTTTGCGCAAATCCTTTAAAATCGTATTTTTTTCATGCGCCGACTGGAGTGAGCTAAACGGAGAGTCGGCATACGTGACGCCCGGTAGCGCGACAAGTGTGGCAATAAGCAGAAGCGTTTTTCGTTTCATAAACGGTATCCTTATCGGTTTGCACTTTTTCAAGAGTAAGTGTAGACCGTGCGACGTTCACTCATCGGGGCGTGCTATCCGTTGGCGTTGAAGTCAGGCAAAAGTGGGAAGGCGGTTTCTCGCTGCGCCTTCACTTTCTTGCGTGGCAGAATAGTGTATGTTCTGACTACTCTTTTATTTTGTAAGCGGTAGTGTAATGAGACGTATTGAGATCGTACTGGGAGAGCTGGAACGGCTGACGCGCGGGCTATGTCTTGCCGATTTGGCGCAGGAGACGGCGTTTACGGCGGAGGCGATAGGTTTCAATCTTGGGCTGGCGCGTAACTCCGTCAGCAAAGATCTCAATCAGTTATGGAATGACGGCCTGGCAATCAAAAGCCGTGGCCGCCCGGTCTATTTTTTGCATCGCCAGGCGCTGGAAACGTTGCTGGGACGTCAGCTGGAAGAGTCTGAACGCGAGGTGCGGTCGGTGGCGGATGTGCTGCCGCATGAAGAGCATTACGCGCCTGACGATCCGTTTACCAGCCTGATTGGTTACGATCGCAGCCTGCGCGATGCGGTAGAAAAAGGCCGTGCGGCGGTGCTCTATCCGCACGGTTTACACGTTCTGCTTACCGGGCCGTCCGGCGTCGGTAAAACCTTTTTTGCGGAACTGATGCACCGTTTCGCCTGTGAACAGGCGAGCGGCGCTATCCCGCCGCTGGTCTACTTTAACTGCGCGGAATACGCCCATAACCCGGAACTGCTCTCCTCGCATCTGTTTGGTCATCGGCAGGGGGCGTTTACCGGCGCGAATGAACATAAAACAGGCCTCGTGGAGCAGGCGGACGGTGGTTATCTGCTGCTGGACGAGGTGCACCGTCTGTCTTATGAAGGGCAGGAAAAGCTGTTCTCTATTCTGGATAAAGGCGAGTACCGTCCGCTTGGCGTGAGCAGCCAGCCGCGATCAATTTCGGTACGCCTGATTTGCGCCACCACAGAGCCGGTCGGGTCGGCGCTGTTACGTACTTTCCAGCGGCGTATTCAGGTATGCATTGATTTGCCGGGCATTCGCCAGCGCTCCGTTGAAGAACAGATCGAACTGATCGTGGGGTTCTTACAGCGGGAAAGCCGCAAAATAGAACGCACGGTCAGCATTGATAAACCGTTGTTGCTCTGGTTGCTGAATAAACCCCTGGAAGGCAATATCGGCCAGCTAAAAAGCGATATTCAGTTTCTCTGCGCTCAGGCGTGGGCATCGGGAATGACCGAGCATAACGACACGCTACAGCTGGATAAACGGCTGGCGGAGATGTCGGTTAACCCGACGCCGGAACAGCGTCTATTGGTGGATACTCTGTTTGACGGTAAAGCGCGGCTAAATATAGACGCGCGCACGCTGCCCGCATTGAAGACGTCGCTGGCGACCGGGGCGGAAATTGAAGAGAGCGACCTCTTTTACAGCTTCCTGACGCGCGAATATGTTAATTTGCGCAACAGTAACGTCCCCCCGGCGGAGACGCTGGCGATCCTGAAAAATAAACTCAGCTCGATTTTTGAATACGGTCTCTACAGCCGCGACAGCGTGGCGCATCCGCCGCGCTATGGCGACCAGATTGAAGAGCGCGTGACGCTGCTGATTGGCTGCGTAGAGCAGGTGTTGGGCTTTTCGCTGCCGGAAAATCTGGTTAACCCACTGCGTAAACACTTCCTGGCGCTGATAGGCTACGTGCAGCGCGGCCTGATCCCGCAGCTTTACTCTTCCAGTTTGATCCTGGATCGCTGCAAAGACGAATATGACAACGCCACGCTGCTGTGTCGGAAAATCAACGAACTGTTGCATATTCAGTGTCCGGCGACGGAAGTGGTCTGGCTATGCCTGTTCCTGAAAGAGTGCCGCCATTATCGTCAGCGTATCGATGCCAGCCCCGACTGCGGGGTCATTTTGATCGCCCACGGCGCGACCACCGCCACCAGTCAGGCGCAATATGTCAACCGCGTGCTGGAGCGCGAGCTGTTCAGCGCCATCGACATGCCGTTTGAACAGTCGGTGCATGACACGCTGGAAACGCTGACCCAAATGATTCAAACCCGCCAATATCGGCGGCTTATCCTGTTGGTGGACATCGGTTCATTGATCCATTTTGGCAGTACGATCAGTAAGTTATTCCAGATAGATGTTTTGCTCATGCCGAACATCACGCTGACCAGTCTGCTGGAAGTCGGGCTGGATTTAAGCTATGAAACCAGCGATTTACCACAGCTGACGGCGCTCCTGCAGAGTAAAAATATCCCCTGCCAGCTTTGTACGCCGCAGCAGGAGAACGGCGGCAAAGTGCTGGTCATCTCCTGTATTACCGGCATGGGAACGGCGGAAAAAATCAAAAAGGTGCTGGAGGAGAGCTTTGGCGAACTGATGTCGCAAGATACCAGGATGGTGATCCTTGATTATAACGAGGTACGAAGTCTGGAGCGCGTTCAGCAGGCATTGAATGCCAGCGAGCGGCTGGCGGGGATTGTCGGCACTTTCCAGCCGGGGCTGCCGGATATTCCGTTTATTTCGCTGGAAGAGCTTTTCTCCGAACAAGGGCCGGAACTGGTGTTGAGCCTGTTAACGCCCGATCTGTCCAACGCTGAACGCCGTCTGGAGATGGAGCGCAGCGCCATGCGCTTTATCAGCGCGCTAACGATGGAGAGCATCATCAACCATATTTCCGTGCTTAACCCGCAGCGTATTCTGAAAGAGATGGAGGGCGTTTTTAACCATCTGACGTCTTCGCTTTCCCTGAAACCAAGCCGCCAGGTGACACTGCGCTTCCTGATCCACTGCTGCTGTATGGTAGAGCGTATTGTGATTAACCGTAAACCGTTACAGATGGCGCTGGAAAGTCAGCCGAATCTGGACGTGCGCGCGTTTAGTGTCATCAAATCCGCTTTTCTGCCGATCGAAGACGCCTACGCCATCCGTTTATCGGATGCGGAATATTTTTATATCTACGAACTGCTCTATAGCTAATCCTTTTACTGGCGGGGCTTCGCGCCTCGCCAGACCTTTCTTCTTCCTCGCGTGACACAAATTCTGGCACAACCTTTGCTCTTCTGATGATGCGTTATGCCGGATAGCGGCGTAAACGCCTTATCCGGCCTACCGGGAGTGTTCTGTAGGCCCGGTAAGCGCAGTGCCACCGGGCAATATATGCCGGTGTTCTCATGTAATTGCGCCAGGAGGCCATTTTGACTACCACACAACCGTTGCCCCACATCCTGCTGCTGACGCATGGCGGCTGGGGACAACCGCTTTGCAACAGCCTGCGTATGGTCACGGGCGAAATTAAAGGCGTGACGGAAATCGCGCTAATGCCTGTCGATACGCTGGGCGAGTTTTATCAACGCGTCGAGGCCGTGGTGAAAACGCTGCCGGAAGGCTCGCTGATCCTGACGGATTTTGTCGGCGGCACGACATCCAACGTCGCGGCGCGACTAAGCGCCGATTATCCGGTGGCAGTGATTGCCGGACTGAATGCGTCGCTACTGCTGGAGGCGCTGGACAGGCGCGAACAAGGGATGCTAACCGCCTGCGTGGATGAGTTAGTTGAGGCCGGGCGCAGTAGCTGCCTGGATGTGGTCGCCCATGTACGTCAGCTACAACAATCACTCTAAGGAAAACATCATGGCCAATATCGTTTTATGCCGCATCGACAGCCGTCTCATTCATGGGCAGGTTGTCACGAAGTGGGTCGGACAATCTCAGGCGAACCGGATAGCCGTTGTGAGTGATGAACTGGATGCCGATCCGTTTATGAAAAATATCTACCTGATGGCCGCGCCGCCAAATATCAAAGTGGATTGCTTCGGCAACCAGAGTTTTGCCGCCGCATGGAAAGAAAATCAGCTTGGCGACGGTAACGTGCTGGTGCTTTTTCCCTCACTGGCGGCGGTGCAGGACGCCATACAACTGGGCTTTGACGTCACCCGCATTCAGGTTGGCGGTCTCGGCGGCGGGCCAAACCGCAAGGCGGTTTTTCAGAATATTACGCTGGATGAAAAAGACGTCGGCATTCTTAACGACCTGAAAAACCGTGGCGTTCAGGTATTTTTCCAGACCATTCCGGAAGATAAGCCGCAGCCGCTCGACGATATCCTGAAAAAATTCTAACCCTTTAATAGACACAAAATCATTCTGGATGCATCGAGGCGGCAACTGAGTGAATCCCCTGGAGCTTACTAAAGTAAGTGACTGGGGTGAGCGAAGGCAGCCAACAAAGAGGCAGCCTGAAGGATGAAGTGTATAGGATAACACTATGGATACCTTACTCTTTGCAAGCCTGATGGGGTTGTATTACTGGTTTGCCCGTTTACGCCTCGGCTACACCTTCTCCGCGATGCTGTTACAACCGGTGGTGATCGCGGTATTTGTCGGGCTTTTGCTTGGCAATATGCAGACCGCGATGATTATCGGCGCAGGGATGCAGCTCGTTTATTTGGGCGTGACCTCAACGCCGGGCGGCAACGTGCCGTCGGACCCGGCGCTGGCGGCTTGTATCTCCATTCCTATCGCGGTGAAGGCCGGTATGGACCCAAACCTGGCGATCGCGCTGGCAATCCCGTTTGGCGTGATTGGCGTGTTTCTCGATCAGCTTAGGCGCACGCTGAACGCCGCCTGGGTGCATATGGCGGATAAACACGCGGAAACGGCAAACATGGCGGGCATCATGCGTTGCGCCTTTCTTTACCCGGCATTGCTGGGGTTGGTACTGCGCTTCCCGGTGGTCTTTGCCGCTAACTACTTTGGCCAGGATGTGGTGGAAAGTTTCCTTAAACTGATGCCGCACTGGTTAACCCACTCCTTTGAAATCATGGGCGGCATTCTGCCGGCGCTGGGCTTTGCCATCACCATTATGGTGATCGGTAAAAAGAGCCTGTTGCCGTGGTTTATCGGCGGGTTCTTCGCGGTGTTGTACCTCAAGGTCGACATCATGGCGATGGCCATCTTCGGCACCTGTGTCGCCTTCCTGATTAAAGGCCTGGCGAAAAATGAAGGAGCAGCATGATGAGCAGTGACGTAATGCAACATGAACTGGTTGAGCGCGCGCGGGAAAGCGGGGCGCTGACCAAAGCAGATATCACCAAAGCTTGGTTTATCTACTGGCTGGGCGCCGAGGTTTCCAGCTCCTATGAACGCTTACAAAGCCTGATTTTCTGCGCCTCGATGACGCCGATCATCAAAAAACTCTACCCGCAAAAAGAGGAGCAGGTAGAAGCGCTAAAACGCCACCTTAACTTCTTTAACTCCGAGCAGACCTTCGGCGCGGTGATTCAGGGCATCTCTATTGCCATGGAAGAACAAAAAACGCGCGGCGAGCCGATTAACGACTCGTCTATCACCGGCATTAAAACGGGCCTGATGGGGCCGCTTGCCGGAATGGGCGACTCGATTATCTGGGCGGCGGTGATGCCGCTGTTGATAGCGATCTTTATTCCGTTCGCGGCAAATGGCAGTGCGATGGGCGGTATTATCCCGCTGATTCTCTACCCGGCGATCACCCTGGCGATCAGCTACGGCATGGTCCACAAAGGATATACGCTGGGGCGTGATTCGATTATCGGCCTGCTGCAAGGGGGGCGAATCAAAGAACTGATCTACGGGGCCAACGTGCTGGGTTTGATCATGATGGGCGCGCTTTCCGCCAGCTACGTCAAAATCACCACGCCGTTAAAAATTAGCGCCTTGAAAGGATCTGAAGTGGTGGTTCAGCAGATCCTCGACTCTATCGCGCCGGGCTTACTGCCACTGGCGGCGGTATTCGCCATCTACTTCTATCTGGTAAAAAAAGGGCCGCGCTACACCACCATTTTGCTGTCGATTGTCGCACTGAGCATAGTCTGTTCGTTGTTGGGAGTGCTGTAAATCATGACGCCGAATATCTATCAACAACTGGGGTTGAAAAAGGTCATTAACGCCTGCGGCAAAATGACCATTCTGGGCGTCTCAAGCGTCGCGCCGGAGGTCATGCAGGCCACCGCGCGCGCGGCTTCCGCTTTCGTCGAGATTGATGCGCTGGTGGAAAAAACCGGCGAACTGGTATCGCGCTATACGGGTGCTGAAGATAGCTATATCACCTCGTGCGCCTCGGCGGGTATTGCCATTGCCGTCGCTGCCGCTATCACCCACGGCGATCGGGCGCGCGTCGCCCTGATGCCGGACAGTACCGGTATGGCCAATGAGGTAGTGATGCTGCGCGGGCATAATGTGGACTACGGCGCGCCAGTCACCAGCGCCATTCGTCTTGGCGGCGGGCGCATAGTGGAAGTGGGGTCGAGCAATCTGGCGGCCCGCTGGCAACTGGAAAGCGCCATTAACGAAAAGACCGCCGCGCTACTGTATGTGAAATCACACCATTGCGTACAGAAAGGCATGTTGAGCATTGACGATTTTGTACAGGTGGCGCAGGCCAACCACCTGCCGTTGATTGTCGATGCCGCCGCCGAAGAGGATTTGCGCGGCTGGGTGGCGAGCGGCGCGGATATGGTTATCTATAGCGGCGCGAAAGCCTTTAATGCGCCAACCTCCGGCTTTATCACTGGTAAGAAAACGTGGATTGCCGCCTGCAAAGCGCAGCACCAGGGGATTGCCAGGGCGATGAAAATCGGCAAGGAAAACATGGTTGGGCTGGTGTATGCGCTGGAGAATTACCACCAGGGCCAGACGACCGTGACCGCAGCACAGTTACAGCCGATCGCGGAAGCGATTTCCGCCATCCATGGGCTTTATGCCGATATCGAACAGGATGAGGCCGGGCGTGCAATCTGGCGTATTCGTGTGCGGGTGAACGCATCTGAATTGGGGCTGAACGCGCAGGACGTCGAAGCGCAGTTGCGCGGCGGCGAGATAGCGATTTACGCCCGCAAATATCAGCTTCATCAGGGGGTTTTTAGCCTCGATCCACGCACGGTAGCCGAAGGGGAAATGGCATTGATTGTGGCGCGACTCAGGGAGATTGCAGAACATGCAGCAGATTAATTTTTATCGTCAGCGGGTAGCGATTAACGTGCTGGCAAAGGATATCGCCAACGCGAAGGCTATCTATGAAGCCGCCGAAGGCCATGCGGTCATTGGCGTACTTTCCGCGCAGTTCGCTACGGTAGAAGAGGGCGTGCCGGAGGTGAAACGCTGGATGGCGGAGGTGCCGTCTATCTCAGTGGGTCTGGGCGCAGGCGACCCGGCGCAGTACTACAAAGCGGCGATGATTGCCGCCCATACTCACCCGGCCCATGTCAACCAGACCTTTACCGGCAGCGGCTTCGCGGCGGGCGCGCTGGCGGCGACGGGCGGCGAGCAAACGCATATCAACGCCCTGGTCAGCCCGACGGGAACGCCTGGCGAGGTGGTGATTTCTACCGGCGTCAGCAGCAGTCAGGGAACGCCAGCCCGCGTTTCCTGTGAAGCGGCGGTACGCATGATGCAGGATATGGGCGCACATGCGGCGAAGTTTTTCCCGATGGGCGGCGAAAAGTCGTTACCGGAACTCTATGCGCTGGCGACAACCGCCGCCCGCCACGGCATGACGCTCATCGAGCCGACCGGCGGTATCTCACTGGATAATTTCGGTATTATCCTGCAAACCTGCCTGGAAGCAGGCGTGCCGCGCGTCATGCCGCATGTTTACAGCTCGATTATCGATCCGCAAACCGGCAATACGCGCCCCGAAGACGTCATTCGGTTGATGGAGATAGTCAAAGCGCTGGTGTGAGATTTATCGCTGAAGAGCGCTACGTTTACCGGGCCTACAGATGACGTGTATTTGTAGGCCCGGTTAGCGTTACGCTACCGGGCGATAATGCGTAGCAGGCTGGGCAAAAAATGTACGTATTGCAGCCGTCAGTGATTCCCTTTCGAGCCTCCTCGCAGGGTTAAATTTTCCTGAATGCTGTCTGTATTTTTGGCGAGTACAGTGGCGTCATCTTATTCCTCAGGTGACGGATCGCCATGAAAAAAAGCCCCACGTCCACGCCTCATGATGCGGTATTCAAAACGTTTTTACGCCATCCGGATACCGCGCGGGATTTTCTCAATATTCATCTTCCCCATTCGCTAAGAATACGTTGCGATCTGACGACGTTGAAACTGGCGCCGGACAGTTTTATCGAGAAAAATTTACGCGCGTTTTATTCCGATGTCCTTTGGTCACTAAAAACGTGTGAAGGCGACGGTTATATCTATGTCGTTATAGAGCATCAGAGTACGCCGGACGCGCATATGGCGTTCCGGTTAATGCGTTACGCGACAGCCGCGATGCAGCGCCATCTGGATGCTGGCCATAAAACGTTACCGCTGGTGATTCCCATGCTGTTTTACCATGGCGCGAAAAGCCCGTATCCCTTTTCGCTTTGCTGGCTGGATGAGTTTGACGATCCTGCACTGGCGCGTCAGCTTTATGCGACGGCATTTCCACTGGTAGACATTACGGTGGTGCCGGATAACGAGATTATGCAGCATCGACGTATCGCGATGCTGGAGCTGGTACAAAAGCATATACGTCAGCGCGACCTGATGGGATTGGTCGAGCGCTTAGCGGTACTTCTGATTACGGGAAACGCTAATGACAGTCAGCTAAAAGCGCTGTTTAATTATTTGCTAATACAGCATGGCAGCACGCCTCGTTTTGGCAAGTTTATCCGCGAGGTGGCGCGTCGTGTTCCCCAACACAAGGAGAGATTAATGACGATCGTAGACAGAATACGTGAATCGGGGCGCAGAAAAGGTAAGCGTGAAGGCGTGCAACAAGGTATACATCAAGGTAAGCAGGAGGAAGCCTTGCGTATTGCGCATACGATGCTGGAACAGGGGATCGAGCGAGAGATGGTGCTGATGATTACCGGGCTTTCTGACGAAGAGATTAAGGCAAAGCGCCATTAAACTTTTCCCTCTTCCGCCCGGTCATCGTGATTATCAACGGCGTTAAGCGGCCCGCGCGCGTCGACGGGAATCGAGGGAGATCAGAATCACTGACGAGAGAATGAGCAGCGTGCCCAGCCAGTCCGGCAAGGTAAAACTAATCCCCAACAGCAGTAGCGACAGCAGGGCGCTGCTTAACGGTTCCGCGCAGCTTAAAATGCTGGCTTTGGGGCCACCAATCAGTTGCGCGCCTTTCAAATACAGGCTGAACGTCAGCGACGTACCGATCACCACAAGGTAGAAAAAGGCCAGAATCAGACTGCCGCTCACCGCAAAGTGCGTTCCTTCTTTAGCGTAGAAGGGCAGCAGAATAAGGCCGCCAAAGGACATACTCCAGCCGACCACTGGCAGCGTGCCGTATTGGGCGATTAGCCTGGAAGGCCAGGTCGTATAAAAGGCGGCGGCAAATGCGGAGGCGATACCCCAGAACAGCGCGCCTGAAGAGATCGACAGCGATGTTGGATTGCCGTGAGTCACCAGTAAAAAGGTGCCGATAAGCGATGTAAGAATGGCGGTTAAGACCAGAATGCCTGGTCGTGTTCTTCGCGCTAATGCAAACCACGCCACAATAATGGTCGGCGATAAAAATTGCAGCACTGTCGCGGTGGCGGCATTGGATTTTTCAATCGTGAGCAGGAAGGTTAGCTGAACGGTGAGCGCGCCCACCACGGAGAAAATCAGCAGACTCAGTGCATCTTTGCGGTTTTTAAGAATCGAAAATATCTTATCGCCGTGCATAAAGGAGAAGGTCACCAGTATCAGCCCGGCGAATAACAAACGTATCATCGTCAGGAACTGTGACGACATACGGCTTTGCTCCATGATGTACTGCGCGCAAACGCCTGAACTCCCCCACAATACGGCGGCAATCAGGACGTTTAGCATCCCTTTTCTGGTGGAACCCATTTTTTCCTCGTCATGTTGTTTTATTTTTTTACGTGCAGGCATCATAACAGAGCTATCGCCGGCATTAAGCAGGAATTTATTGTTTAATGATTTCAGATGAGCCTGTTATTGACATAATATTGTCATTTTTTTGTCATAGAAAATATCAAACAAACTTAAACAAATCGTCACTATCCCCGCCTTTGCACTTTACAGAACATATTGACTGACTATAATAAGCGCAAATTCATGCAGGAGTAATATGTTGGACAGTCACTTTTACGTAAATCATCTGGCAAGTTAACGCACGCTATTCCTGCGCTGCTTGCCGAACCGGTGGGCAGCAATCTCCCCTTGTGACGATTGTCATCCCAATAATGTTACAACACGCGCATTGTCGCGAGGTAATCGTCATGTTCATGTTTAAACACGCTTTATTTCCTCCGCCGTTAACACGACGCTAATTGCCTCAGGGCAGAAATTTGTCGTGTGCTAAATATAGCACGTACTTATTCTTCCAGAAAAAATGGAGGAACGTATGTTAATGTTTCCTTATATTTTGAATTTACTGGCCGCTATGCTGTTGGGCGCGCTGATTGGCGCGGAAAGACAATGGCGTCAACGTATGGCGGGCTTACGCACTAATGCGCTGGTGGCGACAGGCGCCGCCGTTTTTATTCTGAGCTCCATGACGACATCGCCAGACAGCCCCGGGAGAATTGCGGCGCAGATTGTCTCTGGTATTGGCTTTCTGGGGGCGGGCGTCATCATGCGCGAAGGGATGAATGTGCGCGGGCTGAACACTGCGGCAACGCTATGGTGTTCGGCGGGCATCGGCGTGTTATGCGGCTTAGGGCAGTTCAAAAATGCGCTGGCGGCGACGATCATTATTCTTTGTGCCAATATTTTATTGCGTGAAGCGGCGCAGCGTATAAATCAACTCCCGGTATCCGCCGAGGGAGAAAAACGTTATATCCTGAAAGTAACCTGTAATAAAGAAGATGAGAGCGCGGTTCGTCAGTGGTTACTGAATATCGTAAAAGAGGCCGCGATCTGTTTACAAGGGTTAGGTTCGGTCCCCGCTCAGGAACAGGGCTATAAAGAAATTCGTGCCGAGCTTGTGGGTCATGCTGATTATCGTAAAACGCGAGAACTGATTATATCCAGAATAGGTGATAACGATAATATCACCGCAATTCACTGGAGCATTGATAGTCAATAATAGTTTTTTATTCAATTTCAACATTACGCCAGGCGTATAAGGAGGGAATGATGGATATTCCCGAGTCGATAAAATAAAACCCACTCAAAATAGTGAGTAAGCAATAACCTTTTTTATGCATAGATAATTCTCCCGGGGCATTCACCTTCAAATCGTGAGTTTACTATTCCCTGGGCGTGATATGCAGGAAACACTACACCTTAATTTTGGGGATTCATCATGACTGACATGAACATTGAAAACCGGAAACTCAATCGCCCGGCGTCAGAAAATGATAAGCAGCATAAAAAAGTATTTCCGATCGAAGCGGAAGCTTTTCATAGCCCGGAGGAGACACTGGCGCGGCTGAACAGCCATCGTCAGGGCCTCACGATAGAAGAGGCCAGCGAACGGTTGAAAGTGTATGGGCGCAATGAAGTGGCGCATGAGCAAGTTCCTCCGGTGCTGGTTCAGCTTCTGCAGGCATTCAATAACCCGTTTATTTACGTTCTGATGGCACTGGCAGGGGTCAGTTTCATCACGGATTACTGGCTCCCGTTACGCCGTGGCGAAGAGACCGATCTCACCGGCGTGCTGATTATTCTGACGATGGTCAGTTTGAGCGGGTTATTGCGTTTCTGGCAGGAGTTTCGCACTAACAGAGCAGCACAGGCGCTGAAAAAGATGGTTCGCACCACCGCCACGGTGTTGCGTCGTGGGCCGGGCAATATAGGCGCGGTGCAGGAAGAGATTCCCATTGAAGAACTGGTGCCGGGCGATGTGGTTTTTCTGGCCGCAGGCGATCTGGTGCCCGCCGACGTCCGACTGCTGGCGTCGCGCGATCTCTTTATCAGCCAGTCAATTCTTAGTGGTGAATCATTACCCGTAGAAAAATACGATGTTATGGCTGATGTGGCAGGTAAAGACAGCGAGCAATTGCCTGACAAAGATAAAAGCCTGTTAGATTTGGGCAATATCTGTCTGATGGGAACCAATGTAACCAGCGGCAGAGCGCAAGCGGTCGTGGTTGCGACGGGAAGCCGTACCTGGTTCGGCTCGCTGGCGAAATCCATTGTGGGTACGCGTACCCAGACGGCTTTCGATCGCGGAGTCAACAGCGTGAGCTGGCTGTTGATACGTTTTATGCTGATCATGGTGCCGGTTGTCCTGCTGATTAATGGTTTCAGTAAGGGAGACTGGGTAGAGGCTTCGCTGTTCGCGCTGGCGGTTGCGGTGGGGTTGACGCCGGAAATGTTGCCCATGATTGTCAGTTCCAACCTGGCAAAAGGCGCGATTGCGATGTCGCGGCGCAAAGTGATCGTCAAGCGCCTGAACGCTATTCAAAACTTCGGCGCGATGGATGTGCTGTGTACAGATAAAACCGGCACCTTAACCCAGGACAATATTTTTCTGGAGCATCATCTGGATGTGAGCGGTGTAAAAAGCAGCCGGGTATTGATGCTGGCCTGGCTGAATAGTAGCAGCCAGAGCGGCGCCCGGAATGTGATGGATCGCGCCATACTGCGTTTTGGCGAGGGCCGCATCGCGCCATCGACAAAAGCGCGCTTCATTAAACGCGATGAACTGCCATTCGACTTTGTACGTCGCCGGGTATCGGTCCTGGTGGAGGATGCGCAGCATGGAGACAGATGTCTGATCTGTAAAGGCGCCGTTGAAGAGATGATGATGGTAGCCACCCATCTTCGCGAAGGCGATCGTGTGGTGGCGCTGACGGAAACACGCCGCGAGCTGCTGCTGGCGAAAACCGAAGATTACAATGCTCAGGGATTCCGTGTATTGCTGATAGCGACACGTAAGCTGGATGGTTCCGGGAACAATCCGACATTAAGTGTGGAGGATGAGACCGAACTTACCATCGAAGGGATGCTCACTTTTCTCGATCCGCCGAAAGAGAGCGCCGGAAAAGCGATTGCCGCGTTGCGGGATAACGGCGTGGCGGTCAAAGTCCTCACCGGCGATAATCCGGTCGTGACGGCGCGTATCTGTCTGGAAGTGGGTATTGATACGCACGATATCCTGACCGGAACCCAGGTTGAGGCGATGTCGGATGCCGAACTGGCGTCTGAAGTGGAGAAACGCGCAGTATTCGCCCGGCTGACGCCGTTACAAAAAACGCGTATTTTGCAAGCGCTACAGAAAAATGGTCATACCGTTGGTTTTCTTGGAGATGGGATCAACGACGCGCCCGCGCTTCGTGATGCGGATGTGGGAATTTCCGTCGATAGCGCCGCCGATATTGCTAAAGAGTCATCAGATATTATTCTGCTGGAAAAAGATCTCATGGTGCTTGAGGAAGGCGTTATCAAAGGGCGGGAAACCTTTGGCAATATCATTAAATATCTGAATATGACCGCCAGCTCTAATTTCGGTAATGTTTTTTCGGTACTGGTAGCCAGCGCGTTTATTCCGTTTCTGCCGATGCTGGCGATTCATCTGTTGATCCAGAATTTGATGTACGATATTTCGCAGTTGTCGTTGCCGTGGGACAAAATGGATAAAGAGTTCCTGCGTAAGCCGCGGAAATGGGACGCGAAAAATATTGGTCGTTTTATGCTATGGATTGGCCCAACGTCTTCTATTTTCGATATCACAACCTTTGCGCTGATGTGGTACGTTTTTGCGGCTAATAACGTAGAGGCGCAGGCGCTCTTTCAGTCCGGCTGGTTTATTGAGGGTCTGCTCTCGCAGACACTGGTCGTGCATATGCTAAGGACGCAGAAAATACCGTTTATCCAAAGTCGGGCGACGTTGCCGGTATTATTGACGACCGGCTTGATTATGGCGATAGGCATTTATATTCCATTCTCACCTCTGGGCGCGATGGTTGGACTGGAGCCGCTGCCGCTGAGCTACTTCCCGTGGTTGGTGGCGACATTATTGAGCTACTGTCTGGTGGCGCAAGGCATGAAACGCTTTTATATCAAACGCTTTGGCCAGTGGTTTTAATAATGTTTGAGGATCGCCCAGATGAATCGCTCACCCGATAAAATCATCGCGCTGATATTTTTACTGATTAGCCTGTTGGTGTTGTGTTTAGCCCTCTGGCAAATCGTTTTCTAACGAGGTGACGCCATGCAAAAAAGAGGGTTGGACAAAATTTTTTATCAGGTTGTCCTGATAGCAATCATCCTGATTTTACTGACTATCTGGATACGATAAGCTGCTGTTGGCGAGCCCCGCTTAAAATAAGAATCGATGTAGTTGTTCTTTTTATGGCGGGGCGCTATTTTCATGGTATCCCACATCAGAAGGGCAATATCATGAATAATCGTCGTGGTTTAACCGCCGTCCTGGCGACGTTGATTACGTTTTCCCTGAGCGCTACGCCTGTGCTGGCGAATCCGGGAAATGGTAATGGCGGCGGACATGGTAATAACGCGGCTAATCAGGGTAATAACGGTAACGGATATAAAGGAAATGCCGGGCAAAAAACGGAACACCGTAAAAATGGCGGTAAACCGGATCACGTCGAGTCGGACATTAGCTACGCTGTCGCCAGGCAACTGGCAGTGAATTTAGGGCTGACGGGTTATCAGTCTTTACCTCCGGGGATTGCGAAAAATCTGGCGAGAGGAAAACCGCTGCCGCCGGGAATCGCTAAAAAAACGGTGCCGGCGTCTATGCTGGGACAATTACCTTATTATCCGGGCTATGAGTGGAAAATCGTTGGGGATAATCTGGTGCTGATCGCGCTCAGTACCGCGGTGGTCACGGCGATTATTAATGGCGTATTTGATTAAGAGCCTATCCCACCAGGCGTTATTGGCGCAGCCAGTTTGGACACGGACAGCGCGCAAAAACCGGAGCGTACACGTAGTACGTGAGGTTTGACTCGCTACGCTCGCCCTTCGGGCCGCCGCAAGCGGCGTTCAAAACGCTAACGCGTTTTGGCGAGCACTGCCCAGGTCCAAAATGGCAAGTAAAATAGCCCCATTAAATGGGGCTATTTAGCCGCTTCAGGGCGTTATTTATGCGCGTTGAGAATCCAGCAGTTCATTATTTTTTACTACTTCCTGCGCTTTGGTATAACTTTCAATCAGTAGCTGATAGGCCGGGAATATTTTGGTATATACATCCGCCCATTCTGCGGCATCTTCCCTATTCCAGGTACGTTGCAGCTCAGAGGCTACCGCCGCGGTATCCATTGGTACTACGCCCGCCTGCACCACGCGGGCCATCGTAATTTCCTGCGCCATTTTACTGTACGTGCCGGAGGCATCAATTACCGCAAATACCTTGTACCCTTCCGCGACGGCGCTGATGGCTGGAAAAGCCATGCAGACACTGGTAATAGTACCGGCGATGATCAGCGTTTTACGGCCTGTCGCTTTTACCGCTTGTACAAAATCGGCATTATCCCAGGCATTAATTTCCCCTTTACGCGCGACATATTGCGCGTAGGGTGCATTCGCATGGATTTCCGGAATCAGCGGACCATTTGGTCCCTGTGGTACGGATGCGGTAGTAATGACCGGCATATTGCATAAGGTAGCGATCTTAGCCAGCGCCGCGGCGCGCGCGCGTAATTCCGGCATCGGCATGTCGCCGACGGTCTGAAACAGGCCACTTTGGTGGTCAATCAGCAGCATTACTGCGTCGTTAGCATCAATGGCAGGGCGTTGACCGTTAAAATTCGCGGGTGTAGACATAATTCATTCCTTGTTGTTGCCTTTCACTGATAATCACTATCAGTGTTAAAGTCATTAATCGCCGGGGCGATTTCCGTTTTTAAGCTGATGACAGTAATCCGTTGCCGATCCTGGATTACCTTATTGAGTTCTTTCTGAAGGAATATTCATCGGCATCACCTTCAGTCGATTTACTTTCACGCGAATCTGTTATCACAACAATATTCATATTATGAATAAATGTTTCTATTTTACATGTCAGAGAGGATTATTGATTGAAAAAACAAACTATGTCCCTACAAATTGTTTCTGATGGATAGTTTTAAAATTATTTAGTATAAGTTTGAAATATATCAATTAAGAGTTAACTTATTTATATTTAAATAACATAAAGCACAGCTTAAATATTAAGTGAGAAGCGTGCTTTTATTAAGTATGGCTACTATAACTCTTAATAAATTGGAAACTATCCCTACATAACGAGTGCTGCTTTTTTGGATATTACAAGTCATTATAGAGAACACGTTCAATAAAACCCTCTCTTTCATATGATATAGATTGTCAGGATATATTTTCTCATGATTTATCTATGAGATATTAAAGCGTAGCGGCACAGTAAATTTGGCCACCTGATTAAAGGTGATATTCTCACCTCAATACAAAACAGGAGACTTAACGAACAAGAAAACCAAACGTACTTTCACTCCTGAGTCTGCTATAATGAGAAAAGCGGTGTCTACGCTTACCTGTTAATGTCTTATGCCTCTCGCTCTTCTATATGATCGGTATGTGCAGGGGACAATCCATGTCCTGCTACGCAGCCACAGCATCAGACTATACTCAGTGGTGTCTATTAACCCTCTCCAACTACGTTATGTTTTGGCATGGTAACAATGCGATGTTATGGATAATTAACGATAATATTGAATTTAATCCAGAAATGAATCGCCTGGCGTCATTATCGAGGCCAGATCTCAACATTATTCTGACAACGCCCGCCAGCCGCTGCTTGCGCCTTCTGCTGGAAAACGCCCCCTCCGTCGTCTCACAACAAACATTCTTTCAAAAAGTGTGGGAAGAAGACGGCATGGTGGTGTCGGCAAATACGCTTTATCAGAATATCTCCATTATTCGCCGCGGATTACGTACCGTTGGCGAAAATGAAGATACGCTGATAATCACGGTTCCGCGTAGAGGCTTTCAGATTGAGCCTGGTGTGAGCATCATGACCATCCGCAAAGACTTCGCTCAGGCAATAGAAAAAAAGGGTGAGACGCCACCGCGTATGTCAGGGCGTTGGTTTAAACATTATGTACCTGTACTTTGGATGACCGGGACATTTGCTGTCGGTATTTTGCTTGGCACCATAAGCTGGCAAACCGTTCCTGATAAGGATTTTTATGATCGCTACACGCTGGTTGAAACAACTCAGGGCTGTCATTTTTTCTCGCGGAATGAAGATATCGAAAGCGGTAGCCGCTTTGCAAGCTATAAGTCAATGATTCTAAAAACCGGTATGGATTGTCAGAAATACCCATGGGTCTATTTCCCTTCCAGCAGTCGCACCCCAGCGGTTACGGCATTGATTTGTCAGCAACCTTATAAAACGCGCGGTGATACAGGCTGCGTGACGCTTTTTTTCCGCGGGGTGACACATGGGTAAAAAGGCACTGATGTTAGCCTGCCTGACGCTACTGTTTCTGGGAGTAGGGCTTGGGCATCTTTTTCATTTGTATACGGAAAAGAACCGGGATCCAGAGAAATGTACGGCGCCTGTGATTGTGTTTTATAACAACACTCAGGCTAACCTGACGCTGGATTTTATGTATTCGCTGAAAAAACGTACTGGGGTGGTTTCCATCAGCGGAACGTATTACGTCGATAATAAAATGAGCGGCGTGATCCGCCGTGATGTTTCCTATGTATGGAGTGAAAATAAAGACAGCACCCATTTTATATCGACGGATATCAACAAAGTCACGCGTGACGAAACACTGTCCGATGCGGTTATCGAGACGGTTTTACCCGATTTTTATGTCTATCCAGGGAAAAGCATCAGTTACACCATCCTGACTCAGGGCCATCGTGGCTTTATGTTCACCATCGGGAAACGCCCGATATTTTTCTGTACACATTAAGCTGTTTTGGGAGCCGTTCATGGAACGTATCAGCCAAATGAAAGCGCTTCCGGGTAAAAGCCGCTGAAGATCAGCGGCTCTGTTGTTACCTGAATCAAAAACTGTATTTAACCCCCAGTAGGCCTTGGGTATTACTATAGCCCTGGTCACCTACCTGCTGCGCCACGTTACCCCATACGTTCAGGCGCGGGGTAATTTGCCCTTCAATACCCACTTTCAGTTCACCAATATTTTTTGTACCACGCATATCGCTGCTGACATCGTCCATCTTCACGCTGGCAGGCTGCGTATTATGGATCCAGTTCGCCTCCACGAACGGCTGGAACTCTCGAGATTTATCGTTATCAATAGCATTGTGGCCGTTAATATAGGCTTTTACGCCCATGCGGGTTAGCAGATTACCGGCGGTATCATCCTTGACGAGGGTACCATTGGCTTCGCGATGGTCGTCAGCCTGCACGCCCATCCATACCACCTGCGCTTTGGGCTGCAACCAGTAGCTTTGATGCGCGCTTTCACCTAACCTGAAGCTGTAACCGGCTTCAACCGAGGCGGTAATTCCTTTGGATTTATATTTCTCAGCGGCCTGATCCTGACCCATGACCTTGTTATCAAACCAGTTGTACAGCATCCAGGTATCCACATAAGCCCCAGACCGATCAATATTGTTAGCATACCAGGTGCCATAAAGGCCGACGCTGTAACCGGTGACTTGACCACGGGAATGATAGTCACTCACAGACGACTGCGTGCGGTTCTGGCTGTTGGCATAACCTGCCATTGCACCAATATGCCAACGGTCAAGACCGTCAGTGCTCCACTGTGCCAGATCGCCTCCCACTTGTAACACATAGCTGTTGATGCGGGTTTTTAGCTGCCCGCTGCCATCGTTGAAGCGAGTATGGGCGCCGACGTTACGCATCCACAGGCTGGTGACCTTCTTCTCACCCGTCAGCATGTCGGTGTACTGGGTTTCACCCAGACGGTCATGGAGACGCGTCATGAACAGCGTATTTGCCGCATAGTTGTTGGCAAGATAGCTGCCCACTTCCGGACGGAACTGATGTTCTGTTATCGGCGGTGTGTCAGATTGCCCTATGTCAGGAATGACCGGATCAGGGATGACCGGGTCTACTGGCTCAGGGTCTACTGGATCAGGGTCCACCGGATCGGGAATAACAGGGTCAGGGATAACCGGGTCTACTGGATCAGGGTCTACCGGATCGGGAATGACAGGGTCAGGGATAACAGGGTCTACTGGATCAGGAATAATCGGTTCGTCCGGCTCAATGTAGCTGGTCAGATACCAGTTTTTACCTTTCTGCACCACGTTGTAGTCATAGGCTCCGGCAACAATACGGCTTGCTTTTTCGAAAGTACCGTTAGAATTACCAGCAACGTTAACAATTTCAATACCTTCAATGGTTTGCGCCCCGGCTCCTCCAATATTATTTACTGCAACAAATGTGTTGCCTGAAGTATTGCCGAGAACCTGCAGCCTGTCCGTTTCGGAATCATCATCGTTGAGCACAGTATTAAAGACCAGCTTACCGCCGTTGCCTACATAATCTTCATTGATGGTGAGCGTTTGCCATGGCTCGCCATCTTCATGGCTGAAGTTAATGGTTGCGCCACTATTCAGCGTCAGGTCAGTGAGCGTTGAGCTGCTGGTCATATTCCAGGTCGCATCGCTCATTTGTACAGAGATAACGCCTGTGCCCGCCGTAGCGCTGGTGATGTATGATGCCCCGTCCCACCGCGAGTTGTCCGTCATATTGAGCTTAATCGTACTGTTCTGCTGCGGTAGCGTACCGCTGGCAGCGGTGGCGCCAGCAGCACGAATATCACCGTCGATGACGAAACGACCTCCTGAAGAACCGTCAACAATGCCGCCAGTTTCCGTGCTGATGGCGTAACTTTCGCTACTGTTATCGCCCGCCATAGTAATAGCCGCACCGCCTGCCAGATTAATGGCGCCTCGGGAGAGGGCGTATAAACCGGCAGGGGCTTTACTATAGGATGCAGCCTTACTGGCGCTGTTAACGCTAATAGTGGCATTCTCTCCCAAATTAACGGTAGCGTTAGTTGCATATACCGCGTGTGCGCTGGCACCGTTCACCGTAATAGTAGTGTTGTTGCCAAGCTCGGTTCTGGAGGAGGATGCTGCGTAAATCCCCGTTGAGGATGCGCCGGAGGTTTCGATGGTTGCATCGTCACCCAGACGAATCAAAGAACCGCTTTGTCCGGTACGCAGCCCCTCCGAACTGTCGCCGGTAGTAACAATATGTGCACGATTGCCGACGACAATCGTATTTTTGGCACGTGACGCATCCCGCATGGCGTTAGCTGTAATTCCACGTCCCTGGCTACCTGTTGTTTTGATATACAGATCGTCGCCGACGTAAATATTGGCCGATCCGGTCCAACCCTGGCCCAGTGAGTTATATCCGGCGTTAATACCGTCACCATCCTGACCATCCACGTAGATGTTGGTACGGTCACCGGTAATAATAAATACCGGGTTATCCGGAGTATTTGCGCCGTGAGTACGGATGCCATCGACGTCTCTACCATTATTCGCGGCATTCGCCGACTGCGTCCGAATGGTCAGGTCGTTGCCAAAAATCACGCCCGGACTTCCCGTCCCGCTGTTCTGAATAACCGTGACAGTGTGTTCAAACGCCTCCGCGCCCGGCCCATTAAGCGTGAGGCCATTGCCATAAACCGGGATGGTACCGGTATTCCACTGATAAACGTAGTTGGGCATGGTACCGACTTTGGTGAAACCGGTACTGGCCTGAGCGGGAATAATGGCCTGTAATTCCGGCGGCAACTGGCTGACTAGCCCACTGGATGGCAGACTATCAACGTCAACCCAGGCCGCCTGGGAGGGAAATACCATAGAGGCTAACGCTGCTGATACCGCTATGGCGATGAATGAGTAATTTTGGGGAGTTGGCATTCTGCCTCCTGCATTATGGCGTAAAGCGTCTTCCACATCGCAATAATATGGAAATAATAAAAATGGAAACGGATCTATAAAATATTTGATATTATTTTATGAATGCTATGCCCTAGCTTATTTTCAAGCCGCAGCTTGTGCACATAAAGTTTCTTAATATCAATATTGTCAATATTTACAATCTGCTGAATACTTATTCCTGATACAAAGCGCTTCAGTAATATAAATTCCGTATAGTTAAGCGTTCGTCCACGTTTACTGTTGGCAAGCCGACCGGTAAACAAGCGGTGCATCTTTTGCTGTTGCACAATATCATCGTCATCGGAATAAATAATTCCTTGTATTTTATTGCTTTTCAAAATCCAGTAATTGGCCAGCGGAGTTAAACTTCTGTCAGAAATCAGGACAATATGCATACCACTGTTTGCCAGACTGTCAGCCCATTGTAAATCGGTAAATCGTCGAAGATTCGGGAAAGAAAAATCAACAAAGATAAAACCGCTGGATAAATGGTTGTGTCTATCAAGCAATAACTTTTCAATAAACCCTTTTTTCAGGAAAGCATTACCATCTGGCCAGATGGAAAATGCCGCATTATGGCAGTATTGCACCCGTACTGCGCTGTCAGGAAATAATTGACAGGATAAATCGCAACTAATGCAATGGACAATTTGTGAAGGCTTTCTCATCATCCTGAACGACTCCCGTCGATGTTTCTATTAATATTTCATTGGTAAATAAATGTGTCAATCCAGATAATATACAGTGCTACGGCTGTCAAAAGTCGCGAATTATTGTCAGTGTCATAAACTCCTGGAAAGACCTAAAATACAGCTTTAAGGAACCATGACAGATCCGACAGTCGTAATACATCATTTCGGATTCGTATTTCACGCATTGAGATTTTTATACAGTATCTCCAATATCATAAAAAATCTTAAAACAGCACTATTTGCTAAATCATGAGGGTGATAAATAACGGTTCTCAATACCATCTGTCTGCTGCCTTCGTCACTATCGGGGTGATGTGATGAAATATAAAAGTAATTCCTGTCAACCTGTAATGAATTCTTATTATTAAAACCTAATTTAAGATTTTTTCTTTTATTGCATTGTTATTCAATGACTTAATGGTGAAAATTGTGCTCTCATCAACTTCTTATATACAAATTTAAGACTATTTTATAGAGACGCATGTAAACTTTAAGGAGGTGTAATGCTAATGCCATGAGAAAATCTTGTAACTTAATGCCGGGAGTTATACCTTGCCAATAAGTTGATCTGACTTAATTCTGATCGTGACAGTCTGAGCAACCGACAGACTTATCGGTCGAAACAACTTCAGCTTCTGGCTACTTTTTTCAATTGCTCATTTGATGAAAACTCTTTCCCGGAGCACATTAGTGAGAAACAGGATGTGGTCAAACCTAATGTCCATAGATGTCGTCAGTCACTTCACAAATATCCGCCTCCTGGCAGATATCTTTAACCGCTCGTCCAGCTTCGACCAACTTAATTACGGCGATGTTCTGATGCTCAGTGAGACGGGCTTTACGCATAGAGATTCCTTCGTCAGCAGATCGATGACGTAATCTCTAAATGTGAATAGCACGATTATGTGGGATACGTACAAAAAATTAAACTAACTGCCAGTAAAAAGCAAACGCGCATGCCGGGAGTGGCAGACACATTATGCGGTGAAATAAAGTTGAATAAATCTTGCGGGTGTAAATCAGGAAGGCGACTCACAATAAATCACGCTGTCGCCCTGAATCAGGAATAGTGGTGTTAAATTAATGCTGGGGCGTGGATCTGTAATACCTGTTCAGCTTCTTGCTGGAAAAACTGGCGTGTAATGCTGAAGAATTCATGCAGTTTATGATCTGGTGAAGGGACCAGCTCAAGCTGAAGTAATTGTTGCAGATCCCAGCCTTTTTCAATATGTTCCTCAAAAAGCTGTTCCAGCTCTTCCCAATGATTACGACGTTCCGTTTGAAGGAATCCGCTGTTCAGATTTAGTAGATCAATGGTGTATTCTGCCCTCTCCATTTCCTGGGCATTTAGCTCATCAGCCGGTACTATTCGGCCATCAGAAAGGTAAGCAAAATAACGAGAACAGTCAGGGAGGTGACAATGAATAAAATTTGCCATATCCACGGCCTCTTGTTTTCCTCTTGCGTGACCGCCGAAAGCGTTGATACCAAACAGGTGCAAACCATTCTCAGAGTCTAACGCGCTGGCGGCGAGATTTTGATAATCGAAGGTTCGCCCTGGCTGCTGACTTTTATTTTCGACGTGTTCAATGTGATAGCCGAGGCCACGCAAATCAGCACGGATTTCGCTGTAACAGCAAAGGTGATATTGCTCATTGAGAAGCAGAGTCATTAAGGCTGCTTTATTCTCACGACCAAAGCGCTGCCAGCGACGAGTTGATTGATCTGAATTTTGTGGTGGTTGCTCATGTGCAGTGAGTAAGGCATCTGTTCCACGTCGGGTTTTTATCACATGCCTCATTGCGCTTTCCCTTTCAGCATGTTCTGCCGGGCAATGCTGCGCTGTAAGCGTTGGAGTTGTGGATGTTGATCACCCAGCGCCACCTGTAATGCAGCCATCAGTTGCTGTGCTTCTGGCTCGTCGTACTTCCCTTGATCTACCCAAGCCGTCAGCTTTTGTAGGTCAGCCTTCTCCTTAACCGGAGGTTGCGGATCGACACCCATCACACTTTGTAGCACGTCGTTACTCGGCTCGCCGTAGGTCGCTCCGAGCGGCATCAACGCTTTCCCGTTGCCATTCTCATCCTGCTCAAGCAGACGAATGGATTCACGTTTTACCGTGCTGATAACCTGCGGGCTATGGGTAGTGACAATAAACTGGATTAGTGGAAATGCGCTGCGCAAAGACTGGATAATTTGCTGCTGCCAGGCTGGGTGCAGGAACATATCGACTTCATCGATCAGCACAATCCCCTGTGTTTTTAAGGCGGCTTCATCGCGTAAATGGGGGTTGAGTTTGACACAGCGAAACGCGATATCCGCTACCATCGCAACCGCATTACGCAGGCCGTCGCTGAGCTGGGATAAGGGAATCTTACCGTGCTGTGGATGGTTCATCACCAATTGCTGGTTATGGCTGGAGCTGTATTCCAGATCGTGCCAGCCAGTCACTTCCTGCGTCAGACAGTTAATGGCTTGCTGGATGGCTTGAATGGCTTCTTTCATCCGCTGAACACGAACACCTTCTTTTAACTTTGCTGAAGGTGATTCAAGTTGTGTGATTTGATGTTCACGGTAGCTAAGCCATAACCAGCTATACCATTGTTCAAATTGCTTATAATTTGATGTGGCAGAAAGGCAATCGTCATAACCAGACAAACGTGAAAAGGCGCTGTTATCCAGACGCTGTTCAGTAGGCTGTGCCTCATAACGTTCCTGATACCACAAGCGAGCAGTCCCCAGATAAAGCATTAGGGGAAGCTCAACCTGCTGCAAATTATGCTCTTCACGCACCAGCGTCTGAAGTTGTTCACCCCAACGGGTAAGCTGCGCCGCTGTCTTATCTTCATGCGGCGGCTGTTCTCCTCGCTTGTCGAGCATCCAGGTTGCCGTTTTTCCACTTTCCCATTCCCCGGTAGCCGTAATCATGGCCGGAGACGACATTTCCATGTTCAGCGCTTCGGGGCGGAAAACCAGACGTACATCTTCTGTACGGATCGCCAGCGATTTATCTTTTACGTAGAGGCTGGCATCAAAACCACGAATAAAGGGAAACAGCGCCAGGCGTATCGCATCCAGCACTGCCGTCTTGCCCGCGCCATTCGGTGCAACCAGAATCGTAATGTGCTCATCAAAAGTAATATCGAGCTGTCTGAAGCAACGAAAGTTAAGCAGTGAAAGTTTGTCGATTCTCATTACACCAGCCTCACCTGTTTTTATGTTTTAGTATAATAACATCTCTTGCCTGCAATCTTGCCCGCTTTAAGCGGGCAAAGGTTACGCCTTTTATCACGTTTTAACTATTTATCCTGTTGATTAACATGGTTTTTCTAAGGAATTAATAAAATCCTTTCCTGTCGTGTCCGTAGAATATCGACAGCCTGGAGACAAGGTGACTGTTGTTGGTAACCATATTCTTTGCGATCGATACCAACTCGTTCATGTTTTTTCTTCAGAAAGTTACGGCATCGACAAACGTAGCGCCTGCGTTGATAAACGTAAGGCTATAGTGCCTTCAAGTAGATGAGTAAGCTGCGACGTTACTGCTCGTATGAACACCATCCACCCTTATGATGTGAGCCCGTACCCCCATGTGGATGTTGACCCTTTGGGCAGGCAAGCGCACCGGATGATGCCGTGACGGTAATAAAAGCGATAATCATCGCTGTAAATGATCTCTTCATATATAACTCACATTAATAAATTGGAACATATTACTACCTACTACAGAATACGCATACTTGATACGGACTTAGGGGATAATATAACGTGTACTTTAGTTTAAATTCTATCCTTCATGTGGCATAGGTTATCAGGATAGGTTTTCGTTAGGAATTTTATCTGGGATATTGAAGCAACATATTGTGGGGGGGATATGAGTTATAAATATGTTGGTAAGCATGGCTGTGATGTTGCATTGCGGATGGGCTATAAAGAATGCCCCGATGAAAATGCTTATGGTGATGCCTATTATATTAAAGATGGGTTAAAATGGATATTTAATATAACAGGCTTAAAAAAACGGCTTGGCGTATACAGCGACGACGATCTCCGTAAACAGAACTATGATGTAGATACCTATTATCGAGTTGAAAACCAACCGGAAGAAAGTGCAGATGATGAAATGCAATCGCTATATCATAATTTAGCGGTAGAAGAAGGAGAACCCGTGTATCTGGAGGGAGGCATGTATCTTTATCCGGATGGCTCTATACGTTGATCTCATAATTTTGGCCTGGTAAGCGTATCTCTTTTGAGAAAGGATGAGCCTGTAAGTATGACCCACAAGTTCGTTTGGTGATTAGTTAAGTCCCGCCCGCGTTAGTCCTGGCGTACTTTTATCCCTTCTTTGCAGACGATATCCCACAATAAATGGACGTTCGGTTTTAGCAATCGGTAAATGGTGATTAATAAAATAATATTCCACTTTCTCTATCCACCTTTCCTTTCGTATTATATGCAAGAACTAGTCTTAATAATAAGCAAATACTTTGTCCCGAAATAGAGAACGAATGGTGGGCATGAGAGAAGGATGTTGGCGGAAGATCACAGGAGTCGAACCTGCCCGGGACCGCTGGCGGCCCCAACTGGATTTGAAGTCCAGCCGCCTCACCGGAGACGACGATCTTCCGCGCCTCGATTGCTACATGGAGGCGCGCGCATTATAGCTACTTCCTGGCGTTTCCACATCCCCTCCCGTGCTTTTTTAACTTCCCTTTCCTTCTGCCATGATCGGTTTCATATAAACCCCCATAAAATCCATTAGTTACATTTAATCACACTTTTTGACGCTACCCTGATCACAGAAAACAAGAATCGTAATTTGATAACCAAATAACGGAATATTCACGCTCGCAGGGAAGGTTTACAAAAACTGTAACCGGTATCAGTGAGCGTTGTGAGCGTTAAGGATGCGTAATGAAAAGTGAGATTCTCTCCGTTAAGGAGAAGATTGGCTATGGTATGGGCGATGCCGCCAGCCACATCATCTTTGATAACGTCATGTTATATATGATGTTCTTCTATACCGATATTTTCGGCATTCCCGCTGGTTTTGTTGGCACCATGTTTTTACTGGCGCGTGCGCTTGATGCCATCTCCGACCCTTGCATGGGCCTGCTGGCCGACCGCACCCGCTCTCGCTGGGGCAAATTCCGACCCTGGGTGCTGTTTGGCGCGTTGCCGTTTGGTATCGTTTGTGTGCTGGCTTATAGCACGCCGGATCTCAGTCTGAACGGCAAAATGATTTATGCCGCCATCACCTACACGTTGCTCACCCTTCTGTACACTGTGGTCAACATCCCTTACTGCGCGTTGGGGGGTGTAATAACCAATGACCCAACGCAGCGTATCTCCCTGCAATCCTGGCGCTTTGTGCTGGCAACGGCGGGCGGAATGCTTTCTACCGTACTGATGATGCCTCTGGTGAAACTGATTGGCGGCGAGAATAAGGCGCTGGGCTTCCAGGGGGGTATCGCGGCGCTCTCGGTGGTGGCGTTCCTGATGCTGGCGTTCTGCTTCTTTACCACCAAAGAGCGCGTTGAAGCGCCTGCCACCCATACCTCCATGCGTGAAGACCTGCGTGATATCTGGCACAACGACCAGTGGCGCATAGTCGGCCTGCTCACCATCCTGAATATTCTGGCGGTATGCGTGCGCGGCGGGGCGATGATGTATTACGTCACCTGGATATTGGGCAAACCGGGCGTGTTTGTCGCCTTCCTCACCACCTATTGCGTCGGCAACCTGATTGGCTCGGCGCTGGCAAAACCGTTGACCGACTGGAAATGCAAAGTGAGCGTTTTCTGGTGGACCAATGCTTTACTCGCAGTAATCAGCGTGGCGATGTTCTTCGTACCGATGCACGCCACGATCGCTATGTTCGTCTTTATCTTTGTGATTGGCGTATTGCACCAGTTAGTCACGCCTATCCAGTGGGTGATGATGTCTGACACCGTCGACTACGGCGAATGGTGTAACGGCAAACGCCTGACGGGGATCAGTTTTGCCGGCACGTTGTTCGTGCTGAAACTGGGTCTTGCCCTCGGCGGGGCGCTGATTGGCTGGATGCTGGCAGGCGGCGGTTACGACGCGGCGGCGAAAACGCAAAACAGCGCCACGATCAGCATCATCATCGCTCTGTTCACTATCGTTCCGGCCATCTGTTATCTGCTGAGCGCCGCGATCGCTAAACGCTACTACACCCTGAAAAGCCCGTTCCTGAAAACCATTCTGGAACAACTGGCGCAGGGCGCACACCGCAACGAACAAGAATTTACCCATAAAGAATTGCAAAACTAAAGGAACAGACTATGAAAATTAGCGACGGAAACTGGCTGATCCAGCCTGGCCTTAATTTGATTCACCCGGTTCAGGTGTTCGACGTTGAACAGCACGGGAATGAGATGGTGATCTATGCCGCGCCGCGCGATGTCCGCGAACGAACCTGGCAACTGGATACCCCGTTGTTTACCCTGCGCTTTTTCTCGCCGCAGGAAGGAGTGATAGGTGTACGGATGGAACACTTCCAGGGCGCTTTGGATAACGGCCCACATTATCCGCTCAATGTCTTGCAAGATATCAACGTGGAGATGCAGAACAACGCCGAATTTGCCGAACTCAAGAGCGGCAGCCTGAGCGTGCGCGTCACCAAAGGCGAGATCTGGTCTCTGGATTTTCTGCGCAACGGTGTACTTATCACCGGTAGTCAGTTGAAAAATAACGGCTATGTGCAGGACACCAATAGCGGGCGCAACTACATGTTCGAGCGTCTGGATCTCGGCGTGGGCGAAACCGTCTACGGGCTTGGCGAGCGTTTTACCGCGCTGGTGCGTAACGGTCAGACGGTGGAGACCTGGAACCGCGACGGCGGCACCAGCACCGAGCAATCGTACAAGAATATCCCGTTCTATATCACCAACCGTGGCTACGGTGTGCTGGTGAATCATCCGCAGTGCGTGTCGTTTGAAATTGGCTCCGAGAAAGTCTCCAAAGTTCAGTTCAGCGTCGAGAGCGAGTATCTGGAATACTTCGTCATCGACGGCCCGACCCCGAAAGACGTGCTGAACCGCTATACCCAATTTACGGGTCGTCCGGCGCTGCCGCCCGCCTGGTCGTTTGGCCTGTGGCTGACCACCTCATTTACCACCAACTACGACGAAGCGACCGTTAACAGCTTTATCGACGGTATGGCCGAGCGCAATCTGCCGCTGCATGTCTTCCACTTCGACTGTTTCTGGATGAAGGCCTTCCAGTGGTGCGATTTTGAATGGGACCCGGTGACTTTCCCCGATCCGAAAGGGATGATTCGCCGCCTGAAAGCGAAAGGGCTGAAAGTCTGCGTATGGATTAACCCCTACATCGGCCAGAAATCCCCGGTCTTCCAGGAGCTGAAAGAGAAAGGATATTTGCTTAAACGCCCGGACGGCTCCTTGTGGCAGTGGGATAAATGGCAGCCGGGACTGGCGATTTACGACTTCACCAACCCGCAAGCCTGCGAATGGTATGCCGACAAGCTGAAGGGCCTGGTGGAGATGGGAGTGGACTGCTTCAAAACTGACTTCGGCGAACGCATTCCAACGGATGTGCAGTGGTTTGATGGTTCAGATCCACAGAAAATGCACAACCATTATGCCTACATCTACAACGAACTGGTGTGGAACGTGCTGAAAGAGACCGTCGGCGTTGAAGAGGCGGTGCTGTTCGCCCGTTCCGCCTCGGTGGGCGCGCAACAGTTCCCGGTGCACTGGGGCGGCGACTGCTACGCCAACTACGAATCGATGGCGGAAAGCCTGCGCGGCGGGCTGTCCATCGGCCTGTCAGGGTTTGGTTTCTGGAGCCATGATATTGGCGGATTCGAGAATACCGCGCCGGCGCATGTCTACAAGCGTTGGTGCGCATTCGGCTTGCTCTCCAGCCACAGCCGCCTGCACGGTAGCAAATCCTACCGGGTTCCGTGGGCCTATGACGACGAGTCCTGTGACGTGGTGCGCTTCTTCACCGAACAGAAGTGCCGGATGATGCCGTATCTGTATCGGGAAGCGGCGCGTGCCAACGAAGCCGGTACGCCAATGATGCGGGCGATGATGCTGGAGTTCCCGGACGATCCGGCGTGTGATTATCTTGATCGCCAGTACATGCTGGGAGATGCGGTCATGGTAGCGCCGGTATTTAGTGAAGCGGGCGACGTGGAGTTCTACCTGCCAGAAGGCCGCTGGACGCACCTGTGGCGCAACGATGAAGTGCAGGGCAGCCGCTGGCATAAACAGCAGCATGACTTCCTGAGCCTGCCAGTGTACGTGCGTGACAATACACTACTGGCGCTGGGCAACAATAGCCAGAAGCCCGATTACGCGTGGCATGAGGGTACGGCCTTCCAGTTATTCCATCTGGATGACGGCTGCGAAGCGGTCTGCGAAGTCCCTGCTACGGATGGTTCGACAATCTTTACGCTGCAGGCGAAACGCACAGGCAATACCATTACGGTGAGCGGCGAAGGCGAGGCGCGCAACTGGACGCTGTGTCTGCGTAATATTACGCAGATTAGCGGTACCAAATGCGGTTCATATGCGGAAAGTGAACTGGGCGTAGTGATCACCCCGCAGGGAAATGAAGTGGTGATTACGCTTTAAATCTGAATCGCCGGATGGCGCCGTGAGCTGCGCTTATCCGGCCTACAAATGAGCAAGAACCGTAAGCCCGGTAAGCGCCACCGCCACCGGGCAAGCCCTCAATTACAGCGCTGGCTCCGTTGACGTAACTTCCCCGCCGGACACCACGCCCGCTTGCATCGTCTGCGTTATCTGCTGCTTTTGTGCGTTGACCGCGTGTAATTGCCCGTTTACCGTCGGTTTCAACGGCGCATCGGCCTGAATATTGCCGCTGGCCGTGAGCTGAATATTGCCATCGCCAGCAATCGGTAATGCCGGCCAGCCCCACTGCTGTAGCACATCCATTGGTACGCCGCGTCCGTTCAGGCTGATTTGCGTCTGACGCTGCGGCAGTTGCGATACGCTGGCAGTGGCTTCCAGTATCCCTTTTCCAGTAAACGCGCTCAGATCGCTGATGTTGACCGTGCTGGCATTCGCCGTCAACGACAGCGACGGGCGGCGCACGTCCACACGGTTAAAGGTTGCCGCTGCGGCGTTGAGGGTCGCATTGCCGCTCCAGACGCCCCATTGATGATGTTGTACCAGCTCCAGATTTGCGCCGTAGCCGTCCAGAGCGGTGATTTGCCACGGGAAGGTCGGGTCGATATCGATCACCAGATTGCGGCTGGCGCTGAATTTTTTCAGCGTCAGGCTGTTCAGCCAGTCGGGCAACGGCTTCATCCATAACTGCTTCCAGTTTTCCGGCAGCGTATACTCCAGCCCGGCGATAGCGGTATCGTCCAGAATAAGCGCTTTGCCTTCGCGTAACCAGGCGCCGGAAGTTCTGACCATACCGCCTTCCCAGCGGGTAGTGAACTGGCGTAGCGCAACGCCCTGTGGTGAAAATTCGGCGTTCAGGATTGGATCGAGCAAGTGCAGCGAGCCGTAAATAAACTCGCTGGCGTTCATCGATAATTTACCTTCCTGACTTTGCCAGTCTTCTTTGCGCAGAGTCAGATTGCGCAAACTCAGGTCAAGATCGGTGACTGCCCAGTCTGGTCCTTGCAGGCTGGAGTCCGTCACTTCAAGACGACCAATCTGCAAAGATGGAACCGTAGTAAGCGGCGCGAAAAACTCGCTCAGGGATTTATCGCTTTGTAACCGAATATCATTCAGCCGCAGATTTTCAACGACCCAACTACCGTCAGCGTTACGCCGGGCGACGCCGGTTAACGCTCCGCGCGCCATATCGGCGCCGACGGTGTTTAACATCACCTGATTATGGTCGATACTGCCTTCAATAAGCACATTAGTGGCGGGAACGTCGTTTAACGTCAGCGAACCAGCGCTCAGTTGGATCTGGGCTTTATTGCCCAATACCCGACCGGCTTCGGGGCGCCAGGGCATAACGCCGCCGTTAACGCGCTGGGCGCTCAACCGCCATTCGCTACCGGGACTATTGAGCGCCATATTGCGAAGTTGCAGGCGGTCGGCCTCAAACGGGAAAGGGGCGGTTTGCACTGAAATATTCAGCGTGCCGTCCTGTAACAGAATCGTGTCGACATGCAGCGGCGCGGTTAACTGGCGAATGCTCAGACCGATATCTACGGTTTTCGCGACCAGGGTAGCAGGCTGACCATCACGACCAAAGGTCACATTCTCCAGTAAAAGATGGGATGGGGCGGAAAAACGATGATCCATCACGTCGAATGTGAGGTGATAACCGCTGTTCTCTGATACCCAGTTGCTGACATGATCTGCGCCCCAGCGCGTTTGCAGCAGAAAATAAAAGCCGAAAATCACCACTAAACAGGCGATCAGCACGTAGAGAAGCAACCTCCCAATCAATTTCATGGTCTTCCATCCCGTGAAATGCACATAGGGGATTTATGCACGATTTGCGTGCAATCCTCAAGACAGGAATGGTGAAAGAGCGTTACAGCAGCGGCGAATCGTGTCGCCGCCGCAGGATGTTTACGGTTTTTCCGGCGGGAGAATCAGGTTCAGCACGATAGCCGTGATGCCGCCAGCGGCAATTCCGGATGAGAGCAGATTTTTCACCCATTCCGGCGCGAACTGCAGGATCTGCGGCTGTTGCGAGACGCCAAGACCCACGGCCAGCGACAGGGCGATAATCAGAATCGCGCGGCGGTTCAGCGGCTCACGCGAGACAATACGCACCCCGGAGGCGGCAATGGTGCCGAACATCACCAACGTGGCGCCGCCGAGCACCGGTTCCGGGATATGCTGCACAAAACCGCTTACCGCCGGGAACAGGCCGAGCACAATCAGCATCAGCGCGACGACAAATCCCACATAGCGACTGGCGACGCCGGTCAACTGAATTACGCCGTTGTTCTGACCGAAACAGGAATTCGGGAACGTATTAAATACCGCTGAAACAAATGAGTTCAGGCCGTTAGCCAGTACGCCGCCCTTTAGCCGTTTCATGTACAAGGGGCCGGATACCGGCTGCTCGGAGACATCAGAGGTGGCGGTGATGTCGCCGATGGTCTCCAGCGACGTAATCATAAAGACCAGCATCAACGGCAGTAACAGGTTCCAGTCAATGCCCAGACCATAATACAGCGGGGTCGGCACCATCAGGATGTCCTGTGAGACCGGCGCGTTATTCTCAGGCAACATGCCCATAAACCAGGCCAAAAGATAGCCAGCCGCCATGGCAATAACCAAAGAAGCCACGCGCAGGTAGGGATTACGCTGCCGATTCAGCAGGATAATAATGGCCAGGACGACGCCGGCCAGCAGCAGGTTTTTCGGTGCGCCAAAGGTGTTGTCGCTCATTGCGGCATAGCCGCCGCCGATGGAGGTTAGCCCCACCTGAATCAGCGACAGGCCAATAATCATTACCACGACGCCGGAGACTAACGGCGTGATAATCCGGCGCGCCAGATGTAGAATGCGAGAAAGCACCATCTCGGTGCAGCTTGCCAGCATCAGCGTGCCGAACAGCGCCGCCATCATCGTCGGGACGTCCGCGCCGCCGGTTTTCAGCGCGGTACCGCCCATAATCAGCGGGGCGACAAAGTTAAAACTGGTTCCCTGGATGGATAACAGCCCCGATCCTACCGGCCCCCACGCTTTGATTTGAATAATAGAGGCTACGCCGGAGGCGAACAGCGACATGCTGATAATGTGCTGCGTATCCTGCGCCGGTAAACCCAACGCCTGGCAGATTAACAGCGCTGGCGTGATTACCGCGACAAACATGGCCAGCAGATGCTGACAAGCGGCAAAAAGGGTTTGAGGGAGCGGCGGGCGATCTTCAAGACGGTAAATTAATTCGCTGTTTTGCGTCTGCGCAACCGGTTGCGCATCTGCCGACTCGATGGCGTTAACGGACATCAGGGACATTCTCGTGGTGGAAAAGCGGTGATTTTATCTGACCAGGTGGTAAAAGCAAACGATTGCGAGCGAATATTCTTAATATTTAAAAAAGATAAATGCACCTTTTTATATAACTTTTTGCCTTTTTCTGCTTAAAATCCATGCCGAAGACTCGCAAAGAGCTAAAAAACTGACTCAGGAAATGATTTGTGCGCACATGTCACAGCGCACTACAGGAGCTTTAAATGTTTGAACTCGATACCTTATCGACCCTTGTCGCCGCCACGCTGGTGCTGCTACTGGGTCGCAAGCTGGTCCAGTCTGTCTCCTTACTGAAGAAATATACGATTCCGGAACCGGTGGCGGGGGGGTTACTGGTCGCGGTTGCTCTGCTTGTGCTGAAAAAAAGCGTCGGTTGGGAGGTCAACTTTGATATGACCCTGCGCGATCCGTTGATGCTGGCGTTTTTCGCGACGATCGGCCTTAACGCTAACCTTGCCAGCCTGCGCAAGGGGGGACGCGTTGTTGGCGTCTTCCTGGTCGTCGTGGTCGGATTACTGCTGATGCAGAATGCCATCGGTATCGGCATGGCGAGTCTGTTGGGGCTGGACCCGTTAATGGGGCTGATTGCCGGGTCAATTACGCTGTCCGGCGGACACGGTACCGGCGCGGCGTGGAGTAAACTGTTTGTCGAACGTTATGGTTTTGCCAATGCCACCGAAGTTGCGATGGCATGTGCAACCTTTGGCCTGGTGCTGGGCGGGTTGATTGGCGGCCCGGTAGCGCGTTATCTGGTGAAACACTCCACCACGCCGGATGGAATGCCTGACGATCAGGCCGTGCCGACAGCCTTTGAAAAGCCGGATGTGGGTCGTATGATCACCTCTCTGGTGCTAATCGAAACTATCGCCCTGATTGCTATCTGTCTGACCGTGGGCAAAATCGTAGCGCAGCTACTGGCGGGAACGGTGCTTGAACTGCCGGTCTTCGTTTGTGTGCTATTTGTTGGGGTGATCCTCAGCAATGGCCTGGCGCTGGTGGGTTTTTATCGCGTATTTGAGCGTGCTGTTTCGGTGCTGGGGAACGTGAGTTTGTCACTGTTCCTGGCAATGGCGCTGATGAGCCTGAAGCTGTGGGAACTGGCGTCGCTGGCGCTGCCGATGCTGGCGATTCTGGTGGTACAGACCATCTTCATGGCGCTGTACGCGATCTTCGTCACCTGGCGCATGATGGGGAAAAACTACGATGCGGCGGTGCTGGCGGCGGGTCACTGTGGTTTTGGCCTGGGCGCAACGCCGACCGCCATTGCTAATATGCAGGCGATTACCGACCGTTTTGGCCCCTCGCATATGGCGTTCCTGGTGGTGCCGATGGTCGGCGCGTTCTTTATCGATATCGTCAATGCGTTGGTGATCAAGCTGTACCTGATGCTGCCAATGTTTGCCGGATAAAGATGAAAAAACGTTGCCGTCAACCTGAAACCCTGCGTGAACGCTGTCGTCATATTTTTGGCGATGAGCCGCCGGTTCTTAACGTATGGGAAGCGGAGTTTGACTATGCCGATGCTGAGTTGCAGGCGCTGGCGGCGACGGACTGGCGGCAGATTACCGATTGGCATCTGAGCGTTTATTATGTGCTGAATCTGGTTTACCACGAGCCGATGCAGCCGGAATTGTTTCGTTATCTGTTTCCGCTGTGCCTTGCCTGTTGGCGCGAAACGCTGTTAACCCATGGCTATGGCGATCACTTCGAGGAGTCTTTCCTGCGCGCGTTACGGCGGCCTTATCTCTGGCGGGAAATGATGGATGCCGCTCAGCGCCAGCAGGTACGGCATTTTTTGCTGGAGACCATGCTGGCGCGAATCAATCACGAGCGCGGTTTCAATTCTCCGCTGACCTGGCTGGATACCTTCAATGTTCTCGGCGGCGTTGCGCCGTTTATCCGTTCGCTCTGGAATCAGTGGTGGTCACTGGATACGCCGGGTAAAGCGGTATGCGCGTTGCAGTACGCCGCGCATTTAATTTATCCGGTAGAGGTTAACCCGCTTTGGCCAGAAGGCTCGTGGCAGTGGCAACCACCATTAGGTGCGACGGAAGAACCGTGGTTGGAAAATAATCTGGCGTTTTTAACCCGGCAGTTAACGTCGGAGATGATCCTCGACGGGGTGCAGAAGGCGGCGGCAATGCTGCGGGACGAGCCGGAGAGTGCGATGGCAACGCGTATCTCGCGCGATGCCCTGGCAGCCCAGGACGTTATCGCTATCCAGATTGAGGATCTTCTGTCGGCTCTGTCGCGCGGCGAATAGGATTAGGCGTTGGAATAACGTTCGGTTTCCGGCATCCAGCGCTCAATCAGCGCTTGTGCCTGCTGCGGATAACGTTCGTGAATATGACGGGCAATACGCTGAACTTCGGGGATCATGGCTTGATCGCGCAGCAAATCAGCTACTTTAAATTCGGCATTACCCGTCTGGCGCGTGCCCAGTAATTCCCCCGGGCCGCGAATCTCTAAATCTTTTTGTGCAATCACAAAGCCGTCGTTGCTGTCGCGCAATACCTGTAAACGCTTCTGCGCCGTTTTCGACAACGGCGATTTATAGAGCAGCACGCAGTGCGATGCGACCGCGCCACGGCCAACGCGTCCTCTGAGCTGGTGTAATTGCGCCAGGCCCAGTCGCTCCGGGTTTTCAATAATCATCAGGCTGGCGTTAGGAACATCGACCCCCACCTCAATCACCGTAGTGGCGACCAGCAGATGCAGTTCACCCTGCTTAAAGGCCTGCATCACCGCCTGTTTTTCGGCGGGCTTCATGCGGCCGTGTACCAGGCCGATATTCAACTCCGGTAACGCCAGCTTGAGCTCCTCCCAGGTGGCTTCCGCCGCCTGCGCTTCCAGCAGGTCGGACTCTTCAATCAGCGTACAGACCCAGTAGGCCTGACGGCCTTCGGTTGTGCAGGCGTTGCGCACACGATCAATGATTTCATGGCGACGGGTATCCGGAATCGCAACGGTAGTGACAGGGGTACGGCCCGGCGGTAGCTCGTCAATCACCGAGGTATCGAGATCGGCGTAGGCAGTCATCGCCAGGGTGCGCGGAATGGGCGTTGCGGTCATAATCAACTGATGCGGATGAAAGCCCTGTTGTTGGCCTTTTTCCCACAATGCCAGCCGCTGGTGGACGCCAAAGCGGTGCTGCTCATCGATAATGACCAGCGCCAGCCCGTTAAACTGCACCTGTTCCTGAAAGATAGCGTGGGTGCCGACAATCATCTGCACCTGACCGCTGGCAATAGCCTCTTGCTGCGCCTGACGCGCTTTACCTTTTTGCTTACCTGCCAGCCAACCCACTTCAACGCCCAACGGTTCGAACCAGTTGCGGAAATTATTTGCGTGCTGTTCAGCCAGCAATTCGGTCGGCGCCATCAGCGCCACCTGCTTACCGTGGGCAATAGCGCGCAAGGCGGCAAGCGCCGCAACCAGCGTTTTCCCTGAACCGACGTCGCCCTGAACCAGACGCATCATCGGCACATCCAGCGCCATATCACGTTCGATCTCTGCCACCACCCGCGCCTGCGCGCTGGTGGGTTTAAACGGCAACGACGCCAGCAGCTTGTCTTTCAATATGTTGTTGGTACTTAGCGGCTGCGCGTGATAGCGCTGCGCGCCTGCGCGAAGTGCCAGCATACTGAGATTATGCGCCAGTAGCTCTTCAAGAATAAGCCGCCGCTGCGCCGGGTGTTTGCCGGTTTCTAAATCGGCGAGCTGGAGCGTCGGCGGCGGGCGATGCAAGGTACGTAGCGCCTCCGGCAGGCTCATCATACCCTGCGCCAGTTCCGGCGGTAGTAGTTCGGCAATGGCGCAGGTGTCGAGCAACTCCAGCGCCTGATCGGTAAGCTTGCGCAGTGTCGCTTGCTTCACGCCCTCGGTGGTCGGATAGACGGGGGTGAGCGTTTCCTGAAGTTCCGGCGTGCTGAGATCGCCCTGCAGGCGATATTCCGGATGGATCATCTCTGCGCCATACTTGCCGCGCTTCGCTTCCCCGTAGGCCAGCACACGCCGCCCCGTCGCCAGGCTGTTTTTCATCGCCGCGTTAAAATTGAAAAAGCGCATGGTAAGAATGCCGGAACCGTCGCTAATCTGGCAGGTCATCATCCGGCGACCGCCGAAAGTGATATTGCAGTTCAGCACTTCACCTTCAACGGTGGCGTAGATGCCAGGCAGCAGTTCGCCAATAGGGTAGAGATGGGTACGGTCTTCGTAACGCAGAGGGAGGTGGAGCAGGAGGTCCTGCACGGTATGCAGGCCAATTTTCGCCAGTTTACTGCTTTGCGCTGCGCCGACGCCTGTCAGGGAATTGAGCGGAACAGCGTCTAACAAGCGGCCTGACATGGTGATTACCCAGCCGCCTGCATCGTCGCCCACCAGTCAGCATCGGCGTCGATTTCGCCCTGCTGATTGACGCGAGGATAAGGCAGACCTTTACGTTTAGCGACTTTCGCCAGCACCGGATAACCACCCTCAAACAGCAGGCGCTGCTGTTCATCTTCCGGCAACATGCTATTTTCACGCAGATACATGCCCGCGTTCTGTCGCTGGCGCTGGGCTTCATAAAGAATGAGCGCGGAGGCGACGGAAACATTCAGCGACTGTACCATGCCGATCATCGGAATGATGATATCCCGATCCGCCAGGTCTAATGCTTCCTGAGTAATACCGGTTTTCTCCTGACCCATCAGAATACAGGTCGGGCGCGTGTAATCAATCTCGCGAAAGTCTACGGCCTTATCAGAAAGATGGGTTGCCAGAATCTGCATTCCCCGTCCTTTCAAATGGGCTACCGCATCGCCAATGGTACGGTGAGTTTTCACCTGTACCCAACTGTTGCTGCCCGCCGCCGCGGAAGCCATGGTGCGCATCCGGCTACCAGGCCAGATGGCATGGACTTCATGGACACCAACGGCATCTGCGGTACGAATGATTGCAGAAACGTTATGAGGTTTGTGGACTTGCTCCATGCAGACCGTGAGATCAGGCTGACGCCTGGCGAGCATTTCGCATATACGCGCATAACGTTTTGGATTCATAGCGCTAGTTTCGGTTACGGGTGACTTTAATGACGTCTGGCATCACGCGGATTTTGCGCATGATATTCGCCAGATGTACGCGATCGCGTGCGGTAAGGCGAATAAAGGTACTATAGACGCGACCATCTTTCTCTTCAGTATTCAGGCTTTGAATATTGGAGGTGGTGGTATTAATCGCCGCCGTCAGGTTAGCCAGCGCGCCCTGATGGTTAAACATTTCCACCTTGATTTCGGTAATGAATTCCTGCTCCGTCTCTTTGTCCCATTCGACCGCCATAAATTTCTCTGGCTCTTTCTGGTATCCACGGATATTACGGCAGGATTCATGGTGGATCACCAGTCCTTTACCTGGGCTGACGTGAGCGATGATCGGGTCGCCTGGGATCGGACGACAACACTTCGCAAAGGTGATAAGCACACCATCCGCGCCTTTAATCGGCAGGTGGCCGTGATTCGATTGCGCAACGGTCGGCACCACGGCTTCGCCTTGCTGCAGATTTTTCGCGACCACTACGCTCATCGCGTTGCCGAGACCGATTTCCGCCAGCAGATCGTCAAGCGTTGCCAGCTTCATACGATCCAATTCGCGCTGAATATTTTCCTGCGGAATTTCCGCCAGCTTACGACTACCGCCTAAGGCATGGTTAAGCAGACGACGGCCCAGGCTTACGGAGTCATCACGTTTGAGGTTTTTCAGCAACTGACGAATTTTAGCGCGCGCTTTAGAGCTGACGACAAAGTTCAGCCAGGCGGCGTTGGGACGCGCGCCCGGCGCGGTAATAATTTCGACGGTCTGACCGCTGCTAAGCGGCTGCGACAGCGGATAAGGCTGCCGGTCGACACGCGCGCCGACGCAGGCGTGGCCGATGTCGGTATGCACTGCATAGGCAAAATCCACCGGCGTAGCGCCAGCGGGCAGTTCGACAATGCGCCCTTCCGGGGTGAAAACGTAAATCTCATCCGGGAAGAGATCGGATTTTACGCTTTCGATAAATTCAAACGAACTACCGGCGCTCTGTTGTAGCTCCAGCAGGCTCTGCATCCAGCGCTGGGCGCGGATCTGCGCCGTGGTGCTGGTCTCACCGTGTTCTTTATAAGCCCAGTGCGCCGCGACCCCCATTTCCGCCATCTGATCCATGTCTTCGGTACGGATCTGGACTTCAACAGGAACGCCGTGCGGGCCGATCATCGAGGTGTGCAAAGACTGATAGCCGTTCGCTTTGGGAATGGCTATATAGTCTTTCACGCGTCCCGGACGCGGCTTATAGAGACTGTGCATCTGGCCGAGTACGCGATAGCAGGTATCGGAGTCATGAACGATGACGCGGAACGCGTAAATGTCCATGATCGAGTGAAAACGCTGCTCTTTGAGCACCATTTTACAGTAGATCGAGTAAAGATGTTTTTCGCGACCGCTAACGCGACACGGAATTCCCGCCTCTTGCAAGCGTCCTTCGATTTCAGAGAGGATTTTTTGGATCATCTCTTTACGGTTGCCGCGCGCCGCTTTTACCACTTCTTTAATGACGCGGTAACGATTGGGATACAGCGCTTCAAAACCCAGCTCTTCCAGCTCGGTTTTAATGTGATGAATACCTAAACGGTGCGCCAGCGGGCTGTAGATTTCGAGGGTTTCACGGGCAATACGACGACGTTTATCCGGGCGTAACGAGCCCAGCGTGCGCATGTTATGGGTACGGTCAGCAAGCTTAATGAGGATGACGCGGATATCCTGCACCATCGCCATAATCATTTTGCGAAAGTTTTCGGCCTGCGCCTCTTTCTTATCGCGGAATTTGAGCTTATCAAGTTTCGACACCCCCTCTACCAGCTCGGCAACGCTTTTACCGAAAAGCTGTTCCATGTCCTGATAGGTGGCGGGGGTATCTTCAATCACGTCATGCAGCAGAGCGGCCATCAGCGTTTCGTAGTCGAGTTTCATCTCGGCCAGAATACAGGCCACCGCTACCGGGTGCGTGATATAGGGTTCACCGCTTGAACGTGTCTGGCCCTCGTGAGCGTCACGTGCAACGAGATACGCCTGCCGAAGACGCTTAATCTGGTCTTCCGGCAGGTAGGTTTGAATCAGTTGATTCAGGCTTTCAAACAGATACAAGGGCGACCCGCTTTGTGATTAACGACGACCTTCAGCAATAGCGGTAACGGCTTGTAATTCAGCGGCTTCCTGCTCTTGCTGTTCCTGGCGCTCGCGGACGTCGAGGATCTGGTTGTTAATCAGACCTTCTTCGATTTCGCGCAGCGCGATAACGGTAGTTTTATCGTTTTCTTCCGGTACCAGCGGATCCTTTCCGCCTACCTGCATCTGACGAGCGCGACGCGCGGCGACCAGTACCAGGTCAAAACGGTTACCAATTTTCTCTACAGCGTCCTGAACAGTTACGCGTGCCATACTTAAAATGCTCCACAGGTGAAGAAATGACTGGGCATGATACTGAAAGTGGGTTCAGTCTGCCAACAATTTGCTGATTAAAGCGTCATGACGCTGCTTTTGGCGGCTCATACGCAGACGTTCAGCGCGAATGATGGTTTTCAAGTCGCTTAACGCGGTATCAAAGTCGTCATTCACAATAAGATAATCATATTCGGCGTAATGGCTCATTTCTGCAACCGCTTGCGCCATTCGTTTGGCAATGACTTCTTCGCTATCTTGCCCGCGGCCGCGTAAACGGCGATCCAATTCGATCTTTGATGGCGGCAAAATAAAAATGCTGCGTGCTTGCGGCATCTTTTCGCGAATTTGCTGGGCGCCCTGCCAGTCGATATCCAGAAAAACATCAACGCCGGTTGCCAGCACTTGCTCAATGGTTTCGCGCGAAGTGCCGTAGTAATTGCCAAACACTTCCGCGTGCTCCAGAAACGCCTCCCTGCCAATCATGGTTTTAAACTCATCATGATTTACAAAGAAATAGTGCTCACCGTGCACTTCACCCGGACGCGGCGCGCGCGTGGTATGTGAAACGGAAACCTGAGTGTCATACAACGGTTGGGTTTTTAATAAAGCCTGAATCAGGCTGGATTTACCCGCGCCACTGGGGGCAGAAACAATATAAAGCGTACCTTGAGCCATGAGTATCTTACGTCTGTGATTATCGAAATAGAGCCTTGATACGGGCTTATTATACACATCGCCGTTATGCGACGTAGTCTTTGTCACACTTTTTGCGCCAGATTATTGCATTTTGCGTCCCTTTTTCCGCTTTTATCGCGTCGTTGCAGCAACCCACCAAAAAATCTGGAAAGCGGCTCGGATGATGCATTTTTACCTGTCGGTTTTTATTCACTAAAGCGCTATACCTGCCGGGCAATGTGCGCAGGAGGTCGTGATGAGATTATGGAAAAGTATGGCGTGGGGAATTTTATTGTGGCATTCGCAGAGTGGGGCGCTTTGCCCGGCCTGGCCGCCAGCAAGGGCCGCTGAAGAAATCGCCCGTTTACAGCAACAGCTCGCTGACTGGAATGACATCTACTGGAAACAAGGTGTTAGCGCGGTTGACGATAGTGTGTACGACCAACTCAGCGCAAGGCTGGTTCAGTGGCAACGCTGTGTTGGTCAGGATGTATCATCTACTCCGGTTTCACCGCCGTTAAACGGTACAACAATGCACCCTGTTGCGCATACGGGCGTACGCAAACTCGCGGACCGACAGGCGGTAGAACAGTGGATGCGCGGGCGCAGCGAGCTTTGGGTACAACCAAAAGTGGATGGTGTAGCGGTAACGCTGGTTTATCAAAACGGTAAACTGACCAGGGCTATCAGCCGGGGTAACGGACTACAAGGCGAGGACTGGACGCCAAAAATTCGCCTGATCCCCTCTATACCGCAGACAACACAAGGCGCGTTTGCTAACGCGGTGTTGCAGGGCGAAATCTTTCTACAGCGCGAGGGACATATCCAGCAACGGATGGGCGGGATGAATGCGCGCTCGAAAGTCGCAGGAATGTTAATGCGCCAGGATAACGCCTCCGCGCTAAATTCGTTGGGTATTTTTATTTGGGCGTGGCCGGACGGTCCGGCAAATATGCCCGAAAGATTAAGCCAACTTGCTAAGGCTGGATTCAGTCTGACGAAGAAATATTCCCTGGTGGTAAAAGATGCCAGCGAGGTCGAGCGGGCGCGCCAGTCATGGCTGACGTCAGCGTTGCCCTTTGTGACGGATGGCGTAGTGATACGCATGGCTAAAGAACCCGCGTCACAACACTGGCGACCCGGGCAGGGCGACTGGCTGGCAGCATGGAAATATCCGCCAGTAGCGCAGGTCGCGCAAGTGAGCGCTATTCAGTTCTCGGTGGGTAAAAGCGGCAAAATTACCGTAGTAGCGTCGCTTGTCCCCGTTATGTTGGATGATAAGCGGGTTCAGCGGGTCAATATCGGTTCTGTGAAGCGTTGGGAAGCGTGGGATATCGCGCCGGGCGATCAGATCCTGGTGAGTTTGGCCGGGCAAGGCATTCCCCGGCTTGATGAGGTCGTCTGGCGGAGTCGTGAGCGGAGTAAGCCTGTACCGCCTGATAGCCATTTCAACTCGCTGACCTGCTTTTACGCGTCGGCAACGTGTCAGGAACAGTTTATCTCCAGGCTGGTATGGTTGGGGTCACGGTCGGCGTTGGGTCTGGACGGAATGGGTGAAGCCAGTTGGCGGGCCTTGCATCAGACGCATCGCTTTGAGCATATCTTCTCCTGGCTTGCCCTGACGTCAGCGCAAATAGCCAATACGCCAGGCTTTGCTAAAGGAAAAAGCGAGCAGATATGGCGGCAATTTAACCTGGCGCGCCGGCAGTCGTTTACCCGCTGGATCATGGCGATGGATATCCCCTTAACGCAGGCCGCATTACAGGCCAGCGGCGATCGCTCATGGGAGCAGTTATTAATGCGAACAGAGCAACACTGGCGGCAGTTGCCAGCGACGGGCGAGCGTCGTGCCGGGAGAGTTAGCGACTGGCGGGATAATCCGCAGATCAAAGCGCTGAGCAGATGGCTGTCTGCTCAGCATATTCCCGGATTTGGGTCTTAGTGCCCTTCATGGCGGTAATAAAATACCGGCAGGCCAAGTTTAAGACGTAGCGCTAATAACCTTGCTGTAAAGCCAAACAGTAACGTAGAGATAACGACGACATCCGGATTCATGACGTAATGTTGTAGCGCAATATAGAGCACCGCCGAGGCGAACGAAATGCCGGCATATAGTTCTTTTTGAAACACCAGTGGAATGCGTTTGCAGAACATATCGCGGAGCACGCCGCCAAAGACGCCGGTAGTGACGGCGGCCACCACGGCGATAATTGGCCCTTCGCCCATATCAAGGGCTATCTGAGCGCCAATAATAGAGAAAACCACCAACCCCAGCGCGTCAAGTACCAGGAAAAGCTTGCGTAAATAGGGCATGACGGGAGCAACAATGGTGGTCAATACAGCGGCAGTCGCCACAATAATGACATATTCGGGATGCTTCACCCAACCCAGCGGATAGTGACCGAGCAGAATGTCGCGAACCGAGCCTCCACCAATGGCGGTGGCGGTAGCAATAATAATTACGCCGAATGTATCCATGCGACGGCGACCCGCAGCGAGTGCGCCCGTCATGGCCTCGGCAGTGATGCCAATTAAATAAAGAACGTGCAACAGCATGATTTCCCCCTAATTTACTGGGGGCGAAGATTAACGATTTGTGCGCTGTATCACGATTGAGATTTTCTAAGGCATTATACGATTAATAAATTTTAGTAATGATTTTAAATTTATGGTTAATAATTATTTATTATATATATCAATAAATTGCACATCATTTTTGTGGTTTATTGTATGCAAGGTTTTTCTGTTTTGAATTAGATAAATTACCTGAACGGCGCCCTGGACGCGCCGCCGGTGAGTCATTTCATTATGGCTGCTGTGCGGTAAGTTGTGTGATGAAGCGCTGACGTGAGCGTTCCACATACTGTTGCAAGCCATTGGAATCAAAGAATGCCTGTGTATCGCCGTTGCGAAGTTGCTGTCGTTTCTCCAGTAGCCCGAAGCGGTCACCTTTGTTGGCAATAAAGATATCAACATGCTGGGCGGCCAGTGTCTTAAAGCTACTCTGAATATCAGTAACCAGGTCAGGGTAGTTTTTGTTGTTAATCAGCAGATAGTCAGGTGTGGCGAGACTATCTGCGTAAATTAGCGTCTTGCCGTTGCGGAGCGTTACGCGCCAGGAGGTTGAGCCGGGTAGATGTCCAGGCGTGAATAGTGCTGTCACGGTTATCCCTCCGAGGCTGATGCTTTCCTGGTTGTGGATAATTTTATCAGTGGTGACGGGCGGGAAGGGGAGCGCATCGCCAAGCGCAAAATCCTCTCGTCCACCCCTCGCCATCTGATCGGCGTTGGGTTGGCTGGCGACCAATTGTGCGCCGCTCCACGCTTTCAAACGTGCCATGCCCCCCGCTTGATCCAGCCGCGCATGGCTGTTCAATAGATAGCGTATGTCTGTGAGGCGGAATCCTGCCGCTTCAATATTCGCTTTAATTTGCGGTGCACTTTCATCCAACCCCGCATCAATAAGAATATGCCCTGCCGGAGTGGTCAGCAGAATAGAAGAGAGATTTTCCGTGCCGACATACCACACGCCTTCTGTGATTTGAAACGGCTTCATAGGCTTAGCCCACGCTTTAAACAGTGATAACGGAGGCGCGGGTGATAACGGTTGTGAAGGATCTAATGCCGCCATGGCAGGAAGTGCTGATGTTGAAAATATACATACAAAGAATAATACATAGCGATTCATAATGTTCTCCTGATTGAAGCGCCCGCAGTATACCTGGCAGTAATTTAGCCAGGTTCAATAAGAGAGACGTTTAATGAACTTGCTGCAAATGGATATGAATCTGTTAAAAGTACTGTATGTACTGCTGGAGACGAGCTCTACGGGGAAAACGGCGCAAAAGCTGGCTTTGTCGCCTTCTGCGGTAAGTCATGCGTTAATGAGATTGCGCGATGCGCTAAACGATCCGTTGTTTCGACGGGAAGGGAACCGCCAGATTGCTACGCCTTATGCGCAGGCGCTGCGTGACAAATTGGCACCTGTGTTTGTTTCGCTTAATGAGGAGCTGTTTGGCGATAAAGAGAACGGCTCCCGTTGTTTCCGGGTGGTACTTCCTCCCGCATTGAACGCGCTGCTTACGCCCGTTCTCGCAGAGAAAGGTCATCTTCATCAGGCGGTGATCGAGTGCCTTCCTTTTGCCCGCCGACCCTGGCGTGATGAACTGTTGGATAGCTCGGTTGATTTGGTGCTGGCAATTGGCGACCATCAAAAGCAGGTCAGCGCTCTGCATTACGAGCGGGTGGGGACTACGCGTTTGATCGCGGTTTATGGCGCGCCATTGCGTTCACGTCTGGAGAATGCCACAGCGTTGAATTTTGCTGATCTACAGCATTATCAACACATTTACTGTTTGCCGTGGACAAAAGAGAACAATGAACTGGACAGGCAGCAGGCTCGTGCCGGGTTTGAACGTCCGCTGGCGTTTGTTTGTCATGATTACAGTCAACTTGCGCCTGCTGTCCAGTCGGCGCCGCTAATGGCGATTGTACCGCGTCCCTGGTATGAAAATTTATCCGATAAGCGCGGTCTTTTTGTCCTGCCGCTTGCCGGGGAGCAGGCGGAAGGCGCTATTTTTATGCAGTATCGGGCTTCGACGGTAGAGTGGAAGCGGCGCCTTATCGACGCTATTCGCCGGAAATTAAAAACGTACTACCGATAAACGCGAGAGCCCGCATAAGGCGGGCTCTGTGACATATTGAGCGCCAGAATTATTCAATATTCTGGATCTGCTCGCGCATTTGCTCGATCAACACTTTTAATTCAATAGCGGAGTTAGTTACATCAGCGTTGATGGATTTGGAGGCCAGGGTGTTCGACTCACGGTTAAATTCTTGCATCATGAAGTCCAGACGGCGACCTACCGCCTCTTTTTTCTTCAGAATGTTGTAAGTCTCTTTGACGTGCGCTTCCAGACGATCCAGCTCTTCCGCCACATCAATGCGTTGCGCCATCATCACCAGCTCTTGCTCCAGACGGTTGTTTTCCAACTGAACCTGAGCATCTTCCAGCTTCGCGACCAGGCGCTCACGCTGCCATTGCAGGATTTCCGGCATATGCGCGCGGACTTTCGCTACTTCGGCGCTGACGCCTTCCAGCCGTTGTTCAATCAGCGCTTTCAGCGCCTGGCCTTCCGTTTCGCGCGCGACGATAAAGTCATCCAGCGTACCGTCCAGCGCGGCTAAAATTTCTGCGGCAATCGCGTCCAGATCCTGCTCTTGCGCCGCCATGACACCTGGCCAGCGCAAAATATCAACCGGATTGATTTCCCCTTCGTCGCTCTGCATTTTGACCCAGTTTGCGGCGCTAACTAATTGTTTCGCGAGCTTTTCATTCAGAATAAGCTCGCCTTGCGCGCTGGCATCGGGTTCAAAACGCAGCATACATTCGACTTTGCCGCGCGTCAGGCGTGTACGAATGCGTTCGCGCACGACGGGTTCAAGACTACGGAACTGTTCCGGCAGACGAAAGTAAGTTTCCAGATAACGCTGGTTTACCGAGCGCATTTCCCAGGTCGCGCTACCCCATTCACCCTTGATTTCACGCCGGGCGTAGGCGGTCATACTGCGGATCATAGATGTTCCCGTTTTTAAAGGAGAGATAAGGGGATTATAGCTATCCAGGCCTTGTCAGGATAGGAATAACCATCGGAAGTCCGTATAATGCGCAGCCACATTCGTTTTAAGCCGGAGATCTCAATATGCGTCCAGCAGGCCGTAGCGCTAATCAGGTGCGTCCCGTAACCCTGACCCGTAACTATACAAAACACGCTGAAGGCTCGGTACTGGTCGAATTTGGAGATACCAAAGTGTTGTGCACCGCCTCTATTGAAGAAGGCGTCCCACGTTTTCTGAAAGGACAAGGCCAGGGGTGGATCACCGCAGAGTATGGCATGTTGCCTCGCGCTACCCATACCCGTAATGCGCGTGAAGCAGCAAAGGGTAAGCAGGGCGGTCGTACTATGGAAATTCAGCGTTTGATCGCGCGTGCGCTGCGTGCGGCGGTCGATCTGAAAACGCTCGGCGAATTTACCATTACGCTGGACTGCGATGTAATCCAGGCCGATGGCGGCACGCGTACAGCGTCTATTACCGGTGCCTGCGTGGCGTTGGCGGATGCGCTGAATAAATTGGTTGCCAACGGTAAGCTGAAAACCAACCCGATGAAAGGCATGGTGGCGGCGGTTTCCGTAGGCATCGTTAACGGCGAAGCGATCTGCGATCTGGAATATGTTGAAGATTCCGCCGCAGAAACCGACATGAACGTCGTGATGACTGAAGACGGCCGCATTATTGAAGTACAGGGTACCGCGGAAGGCGAGCCGTTCAGCCATGAAGAACTTCTCACTTTGTTGGCGCTGGCCCGAGGGGGAATTGAATCCATTGTGGCGACGCAGAAGGCGGCGTTAGAAAATTGATTTTAAGGCGACTGAAAAGTCGCCTTTTTTTTGTCCGTAAATTTCGTAAATGATGAAAGTAAGAAAAGGAGCGAATCCATGAAACCGTATCAGCGCCAGTTTATTGAGTTTGCGCTTAACAAGCAGGTACTAAAGTTTGGCGAGTTTACGCTGAAATCCGGGCGCAAAAGCCCCTATTTCTTCAACGCCGGGCTGTTTAATACCGGGCGCGACCTGGCGTTGTTAGGCCGTTTTTATGCCGAAGCGCTGGTGGATTCCGGTATTGAATTTGATCTGCTGTTTGGCCCCGCGTACAAAGGTATTCCGATCGCGACGACGACGGCGGTTGCGCTGGCGGAACATCACGATAAAGACCTGCCGTACTGCTTTAACCGCAAAGAGGCAAAAGATCATGGCGAAGGCGGGAGTCTGGTGGGCAGCGCGCTACAGGGCCGCGTGATGCTGGTGGATGACGTGATTACCGCAGGTACGGCGATTCGCGAGTCGATGGAGATTATTCAGGCGCACGGGGCTACGCTGGCTGGCGTACTGATTTCGCTGGATCGTCAGGAACGTGGCCGCGGCGAGATTTCCGCGATTCAGGAAGTGGAGCGCGACTATGGTTGTAAGGTTATCTCCATCATTACGCTGAAAGACCTGATTGCCTATCTGGAGGAAAAACCTGATATGGCTGAGCATCTGGCGGCTGTGCGAGCATACCGGGAAGAATTTGGCGTGTAAGCGAATTGCCCGGTGGCGCTTTACCGGGCTTATGTTTCTTTCGCCTGGATAAGGCGTGAGCCTCTATCCAGTCAGCGTTACTGTAGCTGAGCGGCAATGAGCGGCCAGCGGGCGTCGAAATCGTCCGTTGGGCGGTATTTAAATTCGCTACGCACGAACCGTGAAAGCATACCTTCACAGAAGGCTAACAGTTGGCTTGCCAGCAGATTTTCATCCGTCGTGTAGCCTTCGCCTTCACGCATTCTTTTTTCTCGTAGCACCTGGCGGAGCTGCGCTTCGATGCGTTCAAAAAGCTGATTAATGCGCCCCTGCAGGCGATCCTGTTCAAACATCAGCGCGTGCCCGGTAAGAATGCGCGTCAGGCCAGGGTTGCGTTCGCCAAAACCCAGAATCAGCAACACAATCAGGCGCAAACGCGTGCTGGTGTTTTTTTCATCTTTTAAAATCAGATTGATACGGGTAATCAGACTATCTTCGATAAACTCAATCAGGCTATCGAACATGCGGGTCTTGCTGGGAAAATGGCGGTATAGCGCCGCTTCGGAAACGCCGACCGAGGCCGCCAGTTTTGCCGTCGTGATGCGTTGGCTTCCATCGCTGGATTCAAGCATCAGCGCCAGTGACTGAAGTATTTCTTCGCGACGATTCCTTTTCGCAGTTTGTTTTTCTGCCATGTTACAAAATACCCCTGAAAATAAGCACTTGCCAGGCGAGCACCCACGCTATAACCGCAAACTCAGCGCTTGCGGCAGTATTATGACGTTATGGGGATGCGTAAAATTTACTTACGGCCAGAATGACCGAAGCCGCCCTCGCCACGTTCGGTGGCGTCAAATGCTTCCACCAGATTAAATTCGGCCTGAACGACCGGAACAAACACCATTTGCGCGATACGTTCGCCCGGTTCAATGGTAAAACTGTCCTGACCACGGTTCCAGATCGAAACCATCAGTTGCCCCTGATAATCGGAATCAATCAGCCCGACCAGGTTGCCCAGCACGATACCATGTTTATGGCCCAGGCCAGAACGCGGCAACATGACTGCCGCCAGTGATGGATCGGCGATATGAATGGCCAATCCGGTAGGCACCAACGTCGTTGCGCCAGGCGCCAGTTCTACGGCGTCGTCGAGACAGGCGCGCAGGTCAAGCCCGGCAGAACCAGAAGTAGCATAAGTCGGCAGCGGAAACTGCTGACCAACACGCGGGTCCAGAATCTTAACGTCGATTTTTTTCATCATAACGGGTCACGATCTCGTCGAGTAATAATTGGCCCAGGAGTTCTTTTCGCTCAAGCGGTAAGACTTTATCTCCATCCTGCCAGAAAAGGTGTAAAGCGTTTTTATCGCTATTAAATCCCTGATTTGAAAGAGAAACATCATTTGCACAAATCAGGTCAAGGTTCTTACGGATACGTTTTTGCCGGGCGTATTCTTCCACATTATTCGTTTCCGCGGCAAACCCAACAACGTAGGGGCGATTGTCACTGAGTGCGGCCACCCCGGCGACAATGTCCGGGTTTTTGACCATTTTTATTAATAATTCATCACCTTGCGCCGCCTGTTTTTTGATTTTTTCACTGGCGATAGTCTCTGCGCGATAGTCAGCCACGGCGGCGCAGCTAATGAAAATATGCTGCTGTTGAACGGCGGCCTGAACAGCGGCTTCCATGTCCAGCGCGGTTATGACATCAACCCGTTTTACAAAAGGCGGCGTTGGTAACGAAACGGGACCGGAGACCAGCGTGACATTTGCGCCGCGACGCGCTGCGGCCGCCGCAATAGCGAAGCCCATTTTACCTGAGCTGTGGTTGGAAATATAACGCACCGGGTCGAGCGGTTCGCGCGTCGGGCCTGCCGTAATCATGATATTAAGATGTCGCAGATCGTTGACGGCAGCGAAATGCGCGGCGGCCTTATCAACGATAACTAATGGGTCCAGCATTCGGCCTGGGCCTACATCGCCGCACGCCTGACTGCCGCTATCCGGCCCCCAAATGAACAGGCCGCGAGAGGCGAGCACCTCCAGATTATGTTGCGTGGCGGCAGCGCGGTACATCTGTTGGTTCATGGCCGGAAGAACGGCCACCGGGGCTGGCGTCGCCAGGCAGATGGTGGAGACTAAATCATTAGCCATACCCGATGCTACACGGGCGATCAGGTCGGCGGTCGCGGGGGCAAGAATCACCAGGTCGGCCCATTTCCCCAACTCGATATGCCCCATCGCGGCTTCAGCGGCAGGGTCAAGCAGACTGTCGGATACGGGATAGCCCGACACTGCCTGTAAGCTCAGGGGGGTAATAAAGGCTTTTGCCGCCTCGGTCATTGCCACGCGCACGTCAGCGCCGCGCTCACGTAAACGGCGCACCAGCTCCGGCGTTTTATACGCAGCGATACCGCCGCTAACGCCGAGAACAATTTTTTTACCGGCCAGGCTCATCATGTCTTTCCTGTTGGGTGACTTTGAAAGGCGGCTATTTTATCACAATCTCTACGGCGTCGTGTCTTTGCCTGCGCTCCACTTTGCGAGGCGCTACGCAAGAACAAAATCGGGGCGTCGATCTCTCCCAAAGGCTGTGCCACTATGCCGCTTCCTTAAAAAAGGAGGTGCGCGTATGGATACGTTGGACGAATTATTACCGCGTGAAAAAATGCTCAGATCCGGCATTGCTTCCCTCAGCGACGTGGAGCTGCTGGCGCTTTTTTTACGTACCGGCACGCCGGGAAAAGATGTTATGACGTTGGCAAAAGAGATATTGCAGCACTTTGGGTCGCTGTATGGCCTGCTGTCGGCGGACTTTGCGCAGTTTCGCGGCGTAAACGGCATCGGCCTGGCGAAATTCGCGCAGTTGAAAGGCATTGCTGAGCTGGCAAGGCGCTATTACAGCGTGCGCATGAATGAGGAAAGTGCGTTGCTGAGTCCGGAAATGACGCGGGAATTTCTGCAAAGCCAACTGACGGGCGAAGAGCGTGAGATCTTTCTGGTGATCTTCCTTGATGCCCAGCACCGGGTGCTTCAGCACAGCCGCCTGTTTTCCGGCACGCTTAACCACGTAGAGGTGCATCCGCGTGAGATTGTTCGGGAAGCGATTAAACTCAATGCTTCAGCGGTCATTCTGGCGCATAACCACCCTTCAGGCTGCGCAGAGCCAAGTAAAGCAGATAAACTTATCACTGAGCGCGTGATAAAGTGTTGCCAGTTTATGGATATCCGGGTGCTCGATCACCTGATAATTGGGCGCGGAGAGTACGTTTCTTTTGCCGAACGCGGCTGGATTTAAGATTCTTTGCGCGATCCATCGGGATCTTTGTCTGTTCGGGACTTGAGCATATCGCCGGGTCAGCGTATACTACGCCACCTTTGAGAATCTCGGGTTTGGCATTTGGGCCTGGCAATCGAGAGTTCAATAGAACTGCGCGATGACCAGGCTGTAAAGCCTGACGAGGCGCCGATACCCCATACGAAGCTCGAGCTAATTTGATTTTTGGAGAATAGACATGTCCCGAGTCTGCCAAGTTACTGGCAAGCGTCCGGTGACCGGTAACAACCGTTCCCACGCACTGAACGCGACTAAACGCCGTTTCCTGCCTAACCTGCACTCTCACCGTTTCTGGGTTGAGAGCGAGAAGCGTTTTGTCACCCTGCGTGTATCTGCTAAAGGTATGCGTATCATCGATAAAAAAGGCATCGAAACAGTTCTGTCTGAACTGCGTGCCCGTGGCGAAAAGTACTAAGTACTAAGAGGAAATAAATCATGGCTAAAGGTATTCGTGAGAAAATCAAGCTGGTTTCTTCTGCTGGTACTGGTCACTTCTATACCACTACGAAGAACAAACGTACTAAACCGGAAAAACTGGAACTGAAAAAATTCGATCCAGTTGTCCGTCAGCACGTGATCTACAAAGAAGCGAAAATCAAATAATTCTCGCTTTGATGTAACAAAAACCTCGCTTCGGCGGGGTTTTTTGTTTTCTGGCCGTCCCCATATTAATGAGACCTGCCACACAGCCGGAGACGTTATGCCTGAATTACCCGAAGTTGAAACCAGCCGCCGGGGTATTGAACCCCATTTAGTTGGCGCTACTATCCTGCACGCCCATATCCGTAACGGCCGTCTGCGCTGGCCGGTTTCAGATGAAATTTATCGTCTGAGCGATACACCCGTCCTTAGCGTTCAGCGTCGTGCTAAATATTTACTGCTGGAGCTGCCTGACGGCTGGATAATTATTCACCTGGGGATGTCGGGAAGCTTGCGGATACTGTCGGAAGCGCTGCCGGCGGAAAAGCACGACCATGTCGATTTGGTGATGAGCAATGGCAAAATTCTACGTTATACCGATCCTCGCCGCTTTGGCGCCTGGTTATGGACCAAAGAGCTGGAAGGGAATAACGTACTGGCGCATCTGGGACCGGAGCCGCTAAGCGATGAGTTTAATGGCGAATATTTGCGGCAGAAATGCGCGAAGAAGAAGACGGCGATTAAACCCTGGCTGATGGATAACAAGCTGGTGGTCGGCGTGGGGAATATCTACGCCAGCGAGTCGCTGTTTGCCGCTGGTATTCACCCTGACCGCCTGGCGTCGTCACTCTCGACAGAGGAGTGCGATCTGCTGGCGCGGGTGATTAAAGCCGTTTTGCTGCGCTCTATTGAACAAGGCGGGACAACGCTGAAGGATTTTCTGCAAAGCGATGGGAAACCGGGCTATTTTGCGCAGGAGTTGCAGGTGTACGGGCGCAAAGGCGAGCCGTGTCGGGTATGCGGTACGCCGATAGTCGCAACGAAACACGCACAGCGTGCGACGTTCTATTGCCGTCACTGTCAGAAGTAAAACGCCAGGCCCGGCAAGGAAGGAAACTTATTTCAACTTATCCATTAGCGCCTGATGCACATTGTCCGGCAGAAAGTGGGTCACATCGCCCTGATGGCGTGCCACTTCTTTGACCAGCGACGATGAAATAAACGACCACTCTTTGGACGGCATCAGGAAAACGCTTTCCAGTTGCGGCATCAGATGGCGATTCATATGCGCCAACTGCATTTCATATTCAAAATCCGCCACCGCGCGCAGACCACGAATCAGGATATTCGCCTGTCTGTCGCGGGCGAAATTGGCCATCAGGTCGCTAAAGCCCACCACCTCTACGTTACCCAGGTGTGCGGTCGCTTTTTGCGCCAGCGCCACACGTTCGTCCAGGGTGAACATGGGTTTCTTGCCGGGGCTGGCGGCGATAGCCAGAATGACATGGTCGAACATCTGCGTTGCGCGCGTCACAATATCGAGATGACCGTTAGTAATCGGATCAAACGTACCTGGATAAATCGCCCGTTTTTGCATGACAGTCCTCAATGCGTTTTCGGTGGCAGATAAGGTTCCAGCAGTTGCAGCAGACGCTGGAGCGCGCCCTGATTTTGATACAGCACTTCAACTGCGTGACGTCCGTAGAAATTACGATAATCAGCGTCGGTCAGTAAAGAGGAAACTTCTTTTGCCAGCGTAGCCGCATCGGTAATCGTGATAAGTCCGCTCGCCTGATCCAGACGGGCGCAAATATCTTTAAAGTTAAAGGTATGCGGACCCATCAGTACCGGAATCGCATGAGCGGCGGCCTCCAGCGGGTTATGACCGCCGCGTTCAACCAGCGAACCACCAACAAAGGCGAGATCGGCAATGCCATAGAGCAACATTAATTCGCCCATGGTATCGCCTACCACGACCTGGGTGCTGGCGGACGGCACTTCGCCCGAAGAGCGAGTGATGTAGCTTAACCCTGCCTGACGCACAAGATTGATAGCATCCGGGAAACGCTCCGGATGGCGGGGCACCAGAATCAGTAATAAATTCGGGAATTGATGTAATAACGCCTGGTGAGCGGCGATAACGATACTCTCTTCGCCATCGTGGGTGCTGGTGGCAATCCAGACCGGACGGTGCGGCGCCCACTGGCGGCGTAGCGTAACGGCTTTAGCCGCCAGCTGCGGCGTAACTGAAATATCAAATTTCAGACTGCCGGTGACCGTGACCTGATTGTTCTTCGCGCCCAATGCCACAAAGCGTTCGCCATCTTCTTCGTTTTGCGCGGCAATCAGGGTGATACGGCGCAGGAGCGTACGGACAAACTTGCCAAGCTTCGCATAACCCGCGGCGGAGCGGGCGGAAAGCCGCGCATTAGCGATAACCAGCGGAATATGACGTTTGTGCAGCGCAGCAATCAGATTTGGCCAGAGCTCAGTCTCCATGATCAATACCAGCTTAGGATCAATCTCATTGAGGAAACGATTGAGCGCATCGGGCAAATCATAAGGCAAGTAAACGTGCTGAACATCGTTGCCAAAGGCGGACTGGACGCGCTCCGAGCCGGTCGGCGTCATGGTCGTTACGGTAATAGGCAGATCGGGATAGCGATGACGTAGAGCGCGGACCAATGGGATGGCCGCCAGAGTTTCGCCCACCGAGACGGAATGCAGCATGATTCCGCCCGGTTTCAACGGACGGCGGTAGAATCCGTAGCGTTCACCCCAGCGCTTACGATAGGCCGGCGCTTTACGTCCACGCACCCAAAGCCGTATCCAGATCAGAGGCTGAATAAGGTAGAGAAGAGCGGTGTAAAGCAATTCGAGCATAGTAAATAGCTGACTTATGGATGTGCTGGGGATTCTATGTATTTAGCCTGGGCTTTACCATTACTTTTCCCATTTTTGCGCCAAATTGGCTCAGAAGCGAGGATTCCAGGCGCTGAACCCCATTATTTTTGCATTTTTACGCAATCCATTGAAATTTGCCGCCCTTGTCGCCCCAGACAATGGGAATGACCATTCGCAAGAGAGGGATAAATTAATATCTCTTTGAATTTATGATTAAAAAAATGATTGTGTATAAAAATTATTCGTATCGGATTGCTGCGAAAGAAGTGTTACACTAGCGCATCTAAAATGAGTGCGGTATTAGCCATCGGGTTGCTGTGAAGCCTGGGGCGGTAGCGTGCTTTTTTCTGCTTATTTATCCGGACAATTTCAACCAAAGAGTCGCTTGTGGAAAAGCCATTTCGAAGAATTCTGATTATAAAAATGCGTTTTCATGGAGACATGTTACTTACCACCCCTGTCATCAGTACGCTGAAGCAGAATTATCCCGATGCAAAAATCGATGTGCTTCTTTACCAGAACACCATACCGATATTGTCGGAAAATCCGGAGATTAATGCACTCTACGGCATCAGTAACAAAGGCGCAGGAACAAAAGAGAAGATCAAAAACGCGCTATCGCTAATCAAAAAATTGCGTGCTAACTCGTATGATCTGGTCGTCAATCTCACCGATCAGTGGAGCGTGGCGCTTATTGTGCGTTTTTTAAACGCAAAAATAAAAATCTCGCAGGATTTCGGTAATCGTCAGTCTGCTTTATGGAAAAAGAGCTTTACGCATTTAGTACCTTATGCGGGAGAACATGCTGTTGAGCGCACATTATCCGCGCTAAAGCCGTTAGCGCTAAAACAGTATGTCACGGAAACCACCATGAGCTATCGCCCGGAACATTGGGAAAACATGCGACAACAGCTCAAACAACTTGGTGTGACCCGACAATATGTTGTTATTCAGCCTACGGCACGGCAGCTATTTAAGTGCTGGGATAATGATAAATTCTCGCAGGTTATTGATGCCGTGCAGCGCCGCGGTTATCAAGTTGTACTGACGTCAGGCCCGGCCGCAGACGAGATGGCCTGCGTGGATGCTATTGCACGCGGCTGTGAAACAAAACCGGTTACTGGTCTGGCGGGTAAAACTCGCTTTCCTGAATTGGGCGCGTTGATTGACCATGCGGATCTCTTTATCGGCGTTGATTCGGCCCCTGGTCATATTGCCGCAGCAGTCAAAACGCCGGTCATTTGCCTTTTCGGCGCGACGGATCATGTGTTCTGGCGTCCCTGGACCGACGACATCATTCAGTTTTGGGCAGGAAATTATCAGCCGATGCCTGAACGGCATGAGCTTGATCGTAATAAAAAATACCTTTCCGTGATTCCGGCTGAAGATGTTATCGCCGCGACGGAAAAAATGCTGCCGCATGAGGCACGCACCATAGATTTGGACAGCCTGCTATGAGAGTTGCCTTTTGCTTATATAAATATTTTCCTTTTGGCGGTCTGCAGCGTGATTTTATGCGCATTGCCCAAACCGTGGCGGCGCGAGGTCATCAGGTTCGTGTTTATACTCAGTCATGGGAAGGGGAATGCCCGGATAATTTTGAATTAATCCGCGTGCCGGTTAAATCCCGGACGAACCACGGTCGTAACGCAGAATATTATGCCTGGGTGCAACACCATTTGCGTGACCATCCTGTCGATCGGGTGGTTGGATTCAATAAGATGCCGGGCCTTGATGTGTATTACGCCGCAGACGTGTGTTATGCCGAAAAAGTCGCACAGGAAAAAGGTTTTTTCTATCGCCTGACATCACGCTATCGGCATTATGCTGCTTTTGAACGCGCCACGTTTGAACACGGCAAGCCGACGCAACTATTAATGCTGACGAATAAGCAGATTGCTGACTTCCAAAAACATTATCAGACTGAAGCGGAGCGTTTCCATATTCTTCCTCCGGGGATTTACCCGGACAGAAAATATAGCCAACAGATCCCGAACAGTCGTCAAATTTATCGTCAGAAAAATGGTATCTCAGAACAGCAAAAATTACTGTTGCAAGTAGGGTCTGACTTCACCCGTAAAGGTGTGGATCGCTCTATTGAAGCGCTGGCATCGCTACCCGAATCTTTACGGCAAAATACGGTGCTCTATGTTGTCGGGCAGGATAAGCCGAAGAAGTTTGCCGCACTGGCTGAAAGAAGCGGCGTTGGCACGAATGTGCATTTTTTCTCCGGACGTAATGATATCGCGGAGTTAATGGCGGCAGCCGACCTTTTACTGCATCCAGCCTATCAGGAAGCTGCTGGTATTGTTTTGCTGGAAGCCATTACTGCTGGTTTGCCGGTGCTGACAACCGCGGTGTGCGGTTATGCACATTATATTGTGGATGCAAACTGTGGCGAAGCGATGACGGAACCTTTTCGCCAGGATGCGCTAAATGAGGTTTTACTCAAAGCGCTGACACAGCCTTCCTTACGCAACGCCTGGGCTGAAAATGCGCGGTATTATGCTGATACCCAGGATTTATACAGCTTACCGGAGAAGGCCGCAGATATTATTACAGGTGATTTAGATGGTTGAGCTGAAAGCGCCGTTAACCACACTATGGCGCGGTAAAGATGCTTTTGAGGAAGTGAAAACGTTACAGGGCGAAGTGTTCAGAGAGCTGGAGACGCGTCGAACATTGCGGTTTGAGCTGGACGGCAAAAGCTACTTCCTGAAGTGGCATAAAGGCACTTCGCTGAAAGAAATTGTGAAGAACCTGATTTCGTTACGTATGCCTGTTCTGGGCGCTGACAGAGAATGGCACGCCATTCATCGTCTACATGAGCTGGGCGTTGATACGATGCACGGCGTTGGTTTTGGTGAAAAAGGCGTAAACCCGCTAACCAGAACATCATTTATTATCACCGAAGATTTAACGCCTACCATTAGCCTTGAAGACTACTGTGTTGACTGGGCTGTTAATCCACCGGACGCGCAGGTGAAGTGGATGATTATTAAGCGTGTTGCGACTATGGTACGTAAAATGCACGCCGGGGGGATTAACCATCGCGACTGTTATATTTGCCACTTTCTTCTGCATTTGCCTTTCACTGGTCGCGAAGAGGATTTAAAAATCTCCGTAATCGACCTGCATCGCGCGCAGATACGCCAGCGCGTTCCCCTTCGCTGGCGTGACAAAGATTTAATTGGGCTTTATTTTTCTTCAATGAATATTGGCCTGACTCAGCGAGATATATTCCGGTTTATGCGTGAGTATTTCTCTCTCCCCCTGCGAGAGATTTTGCAAAAAGAATCGGGGTTGATTCACCAGGCAGATGTTAAAGCCGCTCGAATTAAAGAAAGAACAATAAGAAAAAATCTGTAATTATAATAATTATGCACTCAGTGAGTAATTTATGAGTGAGACAAGGATAGACAGAATGTCTGACATTAAAAGTTATATTTCAAACCAAAAAAACATAATTCAACATGATGATTTTTTTGGAAGAAGACTGGACATTGCTCTTTGCTTTGATCATAGTTTTATAATGCCAGCAGGTGTGGCAATATATTCCATTATCGAAAATAATAAAGATATTGAATACGCCTTAAAGCCAAAAGAGAGATGTCAGGTAAAAATTACTCTATAGGGTTATATTACTATTTTTGCTATTTAATATCTAAAGTCTTTAGATTAAGGTTTTAACTCTGGAGTATATATGAAAATAGCTTTTATTGGCGAAGCGGTATCCGGTTTTGGAGGGATGGAAACCGTTATTAGCAACGTTATCCATACGTTTGAAAATAGCTCTCCGAAAATCAACTGTGGAATGTTTTTCTTTTGTCGTAATGACAAAATGGATAAAGCATGGCTAAAAGAGATTAAATATGCGCAATCATTCTCAAATATAAAATTAAGTTTTCTTCGTCGAGCTAAGCATGTTTATAATTTTAGTCAGTGGCTGAAAGAAACGTCACCGGATATTGTGATATGTATTGATGTCATCTCATGTCTTTATGCCAATAAAGCACGAAAGAAAAGTGGTAAACAGTTTATTATTTTCTCGTGGCCACATTTTTCGCTCGACCATAAAAAACATGCAGAATGTATAACGTACGCGGATTATCATCTGGCCATCAGTAGTGGTATTAAAGAACAGATGATGGCACGGGGTATCTCAGCGCAAGATATTAGCGTCGTTTATAATCCTGTCTCTATTAAAACAATCATTGTGCCGCCGCCTGAGCGCGATAAACCTGCTGTATTTCTCTATGTAGGGCGTCTTAAATTTGAAGGGCAGAAAAGAGTTAAAGATTTATTTGATGGCTTAGCTCGTACGACAGGGGAATGGCAGCTACATATTATTGGTGATGGCTCAGATTTTGAAAAGTGCCAGGCCTATAGTCGGGAGCTTGGTATTGAGCAGCGTGTAATCTGGTATGGTTGGCAAAGCGAGCCGTGGCAAGTCGTACAGCAAAAAATAAAAAATGTCACCGCGTTACTACTTACCTCTGCATTTGAGGGATTTCCTATGACCCTGCTGGAAGCAATGTCATATGGAATTCCGTGTATTAGTTCTGATTGTATGTCTGGTCCGCGCGATATGATTAAACCCGGTTTGAATGGTGAGCTTTACACCCCGGGGGCTATAGATGATTTTGTAGGACACCTTAATCGTGTTATTTCTGGTGAAGTAAAATATCAGCATGATATTATTCCCGGCACGATTGAGAGATTTTACGATGTGCTATATTTTAAAAATTTTAATAATGCGATATTCTCGAAATTACAAAAGTGATCACTATGAGCAGAAAATATTTTGAAGAAGAAGTCATTCAACAGACTTTAGATTATAACTATGCACAACATAGTGATGCTGATAAATTTAATATAGCTTATGGGATTGATAAAAACTTTCTTTTTGGCTGTGGTGTCTCTATTGCATCGGTTCTCCTCGCTAACCCAGATAAGACGTTAGCTTTCCATGTTTTTACCGATTTCTTTGACTCTGAAGACCAGCAGCGATTTGAGGCATTAGCAAAACAGTACGCTACGCAGATTGTTGTTTACCTAATCGACTGTGAGCGCTTAAAATCGCTACCCAGTACCAAAAACTGGACCTATGCAACATACTTTAGATTCATTATCGCCGATTATTTTTCAGATAAAACAGATAGAGTACTTTATCTGGATGCAGATATTGCATGTAAGGGGAGTATTCAGGAACTTATTGATCTTAATTTCGCTGAAAATGAGATTGCTGCTGTCGTTGCTGAAGGCGAGTTGGAATGGTGGACTAAGCGCTCGGTTAGCCTGGCAACGCCTGGGCTGGTTTCTGGCTATTTTAATGCCGGTTTTATTTTAATTAACATACCTCTTTGGACCGCAGAAAATATCTCTAAGAAAGCGATTGAAATGCTAAAAGATCCGGAGGTAGTACAGCGCATAACGCACCTTGATCAGGATGTATTAAATATATTGTTAGTGAATAAAGCGCGTTTTGTTGATAAAAAATTTAATACACAATTTAGTCTTAACTATGAATTAAAAGATTCAGTTATTAATCCAGTCGATGCTGAGACTGTATTTGTTCATTATATCGGACCAACGAAGCCCTGGCATAGTTGGGGGGCTTACCCTGTGTCACAATATTTTTTACAGGCTAAGAGCAACTCACCATGGTCTCATTGTGCACTTTTAAATCCAGTGACTAGCCATCAGTTACGTTATGCGGCAAAGCATATGTTTAATCAGAAGCATTATACTTCGGGTGTAAATTATTATATAGCCTACTTTAAACGTAAACTTCTTGAATAAAACCCATAGGTGATGTAATGGATTCATTTCCTGAGATAGAAATAGCTGAATATAAAGTTTTTGATGAAAGTAATAATAATGATGATAACGTATTAAACATTTCTTATGGCGTTGATGAAAACTATCTTGATGGTGTGGGGGTATCAATCGCTTCAGTTGTATTAAACAATAATATCCCGCTCGCTTTTCACATTATTTGTGATTCATACTCCCCGTGTTTTGTAAAATATATAGAGCGTTTAGCCGTACAGCATCACATAAAAATTTCTCTTTATCTTATTAAAGTAGAAAGCCTTGAGGTATTGCCTCAAACTAAAGTATGGTCGAGAGCAATGTATTTTCGTTTATTTGCTTTCGATTATCTCAGCAAGAAGGTAAACACCTTACTTTATTTGGATGCCGATGTTGTATGCAAAGGATCTTTGCAAGATCTTCTACAGCTTGATCTGACAGAGAAGATTGCTGCGGTCGTAAAAGATGTTGATTCCATCCAGAATAAGGTAAATGAGAGATTAAGCGCTTTTAATTTACAAGGTGGTTATTTTAACTCCGGCGTGGTTTTTGTTAACCTGAAATTATGGCAAGAGAATGCCTTAACCAAAAAGGCATTTTTACTTTTGGCAGGTAAAGAGGCTGACTCTTTTAAATATCCCGATCAGGATGTTTTGAATATTCTCCTACAGGATAAAGTCATTTTTCTACCGCGACCGTATAATACCATTTATACTATTAAAAGTGAGTTGAAAGATAAGTCACATAAAAAATATAGCAATATAATTAATGATAATACTATTTTAATTCATTATACGGGTGCTACAAAACCATGGCATGCCTGGGCAAATTATCCTTCAGTTATCTATTATAAAAATGCACGACTTAACTCGCCCTGGAAGGATTTTCCCGCAAAAGATGCGCGTACCATAGTCGAATTTAAGAAGCGATATAAACATCTTCTCGTGCAGGGTCATTATTTTAAAGGCCTTATGGCTGGAAGCGCATATCTTTATCGTAAACTTTTCCACAAATAATTCCCCTCCCCAAATCTCCATTATGATTATTGAAAAAAAGATTAAAAACTATACCGTCTTTGTCAAAAAAGACGGTGAAAAATACATTGAGATATTCAAAGATTTTCTATCTTATAATCATCAGGTTATTAAAGTCTTTCGTAATATAGAAGATACAAAAGTTGTATTGATTAATACAGACTACGGAAAATATATTCTCAAAGTATTTAGTCCAAAAGTAAAAAATACTGAACGCTTTTTCAAATCGTTAGTAAAAGGAGATTACTACGAAAAGCTTTTTCATCAGACAGATCGTGTGCGGCGTGAAGGGTTTGCGGCGCTTAATGATTTTTACCTGCTGGCGGAAATTAAAACATTACGCTATGTAAAAACATACGTGATGATAATTGAGTATATTGAAGGTATTGAACTTGTTGATATGCCAGAAATTCCTGACGAGGTGAGAGGGAAAATCAAACAGTCGATATATTCTCTGCATCAGCATGGTATGGTTTCGGGCGATCCCCATAAAGGTAACTTTATCCTGCAAGGCAATGAGATCAGAATTATTGATTTGTCCGGAAAAAGACCTTCCAGGCAACGAAAAGCAAAGGATCGTATTGATTTAGAAAGACATTATGGTATCAAAAATAATGTGAGAGATATCGGATTTTACTTATTGATTTATAAGAAAAAACTTCGAAATTTCCTTCGTCGTATTAAGGGTAAGGAAAAGCGCTGATCAATGTAGCACGTTTGGTTTAATTTAAGGGGCTGACTGACTTTTATTTGCTGCAGCGTTATGACATACTTGAGAGAATTTGAGATGTAATATTAGTTATTGAATATAACATTTATTTATAGGTTGCATGATAAACATACGAGTTTTTTATGGGCAGCGTTAACTTCATAACTCACGCCGATGTTCTGCAACTTATTGCGAAAAGAACGGCTGAAGATTGTATTATTTTTCTTTCTGGTCCTACGTCCAGAAAGACGCCGCTGTCTTTGTTACGAATGAAAGATGTCATTGCAGTCAATGGTTCTGTTCAATATTTGCTAAACAATAACGTCAAGCCATTTTTGTACCTTCTGACGGATGTTCGCTTCCTCCATCGCCGGCGCGAAGATTTTTATAACTTTAGCCGTAACAGTCAGTTCACTATCGTCAATCTTGATGTGTATGAACAGGCTTCAGTGGATGATCAAAAATATATTGAAGAAAACTGTTTAATTATTCGCTCCTTTTATCGCCGAGAAAAAGGGGGCTTTTTAAAGAAAATTAAATTTAATATCCTCAAGCGGATTCATAAAGCATTACTTATTTCAGTTCCCCTTTCGAAAAGAGGGCGACTGGCTGGATTTTGCAAGGATATCAGCATCGGGTATTGCTCTTGCCATACTATTGCTTATACCGCTATTCAGGTTGCCTATTCCCTCAAGTATGGCCGTATTATATGTTCTGGGCTTGACTTAACAGGGAGTTGCCCACGTTTCTATGACGAATCTACCAGCCCTATGCCATCTGAGCTTAGTAAAGACCTGTTTAAAATACTGCCATTTTTTACTTTTATGAGAAAAAATGTGAGTGATTTAAATATCTTTAATTTATCAGATGATACTGCAATTCATTACGATATTATTCCATATATTACAGCCTCGGAACTTGAGGGTGAAATATATTACGATAAAATTGTCTAGACACTAGATAAATCATTATTTTGCGTTGCTTCGGCACGCATTTCTTTTTCTATAACATTTCTTTTTCTATAAAGTTAACTATTCTGGATTATAGCTATTATGATTAAAAAAATCATATTTACTGTTACTCCTATATTTTCAATTCCTCCTCGTGGTGCGGCTGCGGTAGAAACCTGGATTTACCAGGTTGCAAAACGACTATCAATACCGAGTGCTATTGCTTGTATAAAGAATGCTGGCTATCCTGAATATAATAAAATAAACGATAACTGTGATATTCATTACATTGGGTTTAGTAAAGTTTATAAGCGTCTTTTTCAGAAATGGACTCGTCTCGACCCACTACCCTATTCCCAGCGCGTCCTTAATATTAGAGATAAAGTGACTACCCAGGAAGATAGCGTCATTGTTATTCATAATAGTATGAAACTGTATCGGCAGATCAGAGAGCGCAATCCGAATGCAAAACTGGTTATGCACATGCATAACGCATTTGAACCAGAACTTCCTGATAACGATGCAAAAATTATCGTGCCCAGTCAGTTTCTTAAAGCGTTTTATGAAGAAAGATTGCCCGCCGCTGCTGTTAGTATTGTACCTAATGGTTTTTGTGCTGAGACTTATAAAAGAAACCCACAAGATAATCTTCGTCAGCAATTAAATATTGCGGAAGATGCCACCGTTCTCTTATATGCCGGGAGAATTTCGCCTGATAAAGGCATCCTGTTGCTTTTGCAGGCGTTCAAACAATTACGTACCTTAAGAAGTAATATTAAACTTGTCGTTGTTGGCGATCCTTATGCAAGCCGCAAGGGTGAAAAAGCAGAGTATCAAAAGAAAGTACTGGACGCCGCAAAAGAGATTGGAACGGATTGTATTATGGCTGGGGGGCAATCTCCCGACCAGATGCATAACTTCTATCATATAGCCGATCTGGTTATTGTGCCGTCTCAGGTTGAAGAAGCATTTTGCATGGTGGCTGTAGAAGCGATGGCAGCAGGAAAAGCGGTTCTTGCCAGCAAAAAAGGGGGGATTAGCGAATTTGTGTTAGATGGCATAACGGGCTATCACCTCGCAGAGCCTATGTCGAGCGACAGTATAATTAATGATATTAACCGTGCGCTTGCTGATGAGGAACGCCACCAGATTGCCGAAAAAGCAAAATCCCTGGTGTTTTCAAAATACAGTTGGGAAAATGTAGCGCAGCGTTTCGAGGAACAAATGAAAAGCTGGTTTGATAAGTGATTGAGCCCGGATGATGAAAAACGCGCTGATACCGTAATAAGTATCAGCGCGTTTTTTTATCTATTTCTTAGCGCCAGCAGAAAACCGGTAATGATACCAATTTGAGCAATATCGACCTGTTCAAAATTGCCACGAACGATATAAAAACCGACGAAAGATAAAAATAGCAAGAGATGAGCATTGTAGGGGCTTATCTCTACTTTCCTGAAGGTAGAGCTGGCTGTTTCCCTGATGATAGCGCCATATAAATAGGCCAGACTCGCCAGACCCAATATGCCTGCACTAAACCAGATGTACAGAATGGTATTATGCGGACCGATAGATTCTTTAAAGGTCCACGTTGGATAATCGACAACGCGTTTATTATAAACACCATCATACACATCATTACCATAGCCGTAGCCCTTGATCGGGTTTTCCTGAATCAGTATCCACGCGGTGCCCTGGGTTCCGTTAGTATAACGAGATGAGCTATCTGTCTGCTGTAATTTATAAAGTAAATGTTCTGAATCTGGTTGGTTATTATGTTGAGTGATAACCAAAGCGCCGATGATGGCTAATAAAATGGCACCGACTCCTATTAACTTCCATTGGCGATTCAGTATTGCCCACAGCGCACCTACTATGAGCACCGCCAACCATGCCCCTCGCGATAGGGTTCCCAGGATAAAGAAAAGATAGATAGCGCTAAGCACCAAAAAAACCAACTTAAGTGCATTTTTTCTAAACAGCCAAATATTCAATAATGCTGGAAATAAGAAAACCATGGAATCGGACATATGTCGATGCGCATAGCTCATGAATGGCATAATCCCTTTATTATAGTCCTCGATATATAGAATACTCTCTGCAAGGCAGCGAAGTCCTAAACTTGTTAAAAAGGAGAAAAGTACTATTTTCGCAACCGTTTCTTTTGTTTCATCTTTTAATAGTACGGGAATTAATAAAGTATATAATAAGAAACCCTCCAGTACCGTATTTTCAAATTCCTTGAAGCTTTCTTTCATATCTGGCGATATGAGTATGGAATAAACAAGGATTAATGATAATACTGCTACGCTATAAAATACGCTATTTTTGAAAAGAGGGGGGAAACTTTTCGGTGAGCGTGAGACCTGATAAATCGCGGTGATAACCATAAGTATGATTATCAAATGTTTATAACGCGTAATACCATCCAGAAAATACGTGGCAACAAAAAGAAAAACCAGCGCTTTATTCCAGATCGGTTTCCATTTCTCTTTATTTAACGTTAATGATGTGGTTAGCATCTTTTCTCCACAATAGGTTTGGGATGAGACAGTGTCTCTTTAATGAATCTTTCCAAATACGCTTGTGGCATCTAAATTCGCCAGGTTTTTTTCTGGTGAGCAGCATGCCATTTGGTTCTTCCCATAACCTCCAATTAACCCAGGGTCCGTTGGGCCATATAGCGTAATATTCGGTCTGTCGAGCGCGGCGGTGAGATGGCTCAGGCCGGTATCAACCGATACGACAAATTTTGCGCCAGCCAGCACTCTGGCGACCTCCTCCAGGCTCATGCGCGGTAACACATCCACATAGTCAAAGCCTTCGGCCAGTCGTTTAGCCCGGGCCTCCTCATGAGGCGCGCCCCAGGGAAGTTTTATCCGTAATCCGGTGTTGCCCACCATACCGATAAGCTCGCGCCAGTTTGCTTCCGGCCAGTGTTTATCATCGCGGGTCGTGGCATGTAAAAATACCGCATATGGATCGCTGACCGCCTGCTGGCAATGCAGAAAATGTTTTGCGATGGCATAATCGCCCTGCGACTGCGGTTTATCGTATCCCAGGCTTTTGGCGAACAGCTCGCGCGTCCGTTCAACCGCATGTTGTTGCTTTGCGATATGGTGTTTACGGTTATAAAACAGGCTGGCCAACGGTTCGCGGGCGGTACTCCAGTCCATACCGTGCTTTATCCCATGCGCCAGACGCGTCACCAGCGCCGCGCTTTTTACCAGCCCCTGCGCATCAATCACAGCGTCGTATTGGTATGCGCATACCGCCCGATGAAAGGCTGTGCGTTCCGCTTTAATGGGCGCGGAAAACCAGGCCTTGCGCCAACGGCGAATAGCGACGGGAATCACGCGATCGACAGCACTGTGCCAGGACGGAATTTGCGCAAACCCTTCTTCGACAACCCAATCAAATTGAATCCCCGGAATCGCCTGTTGCGCGTCGGTAAGCGCAGGCAGGGTATGTAATACGTCGCCCATCGATGATGTTTTAACGATCAAAACCCGCATTAAACGCCCTCTTCCGACAACAGCGAATGAAGCTCTTCCAGAACCCGCTGCGGCGTGATATCGATCAGGCTCTGGTGATAGCCTTGCGCCGTATCACCTTTACGCACTTTGTGATAACCCGTAATGAGACGAATCACCCGGGCCTTATGAGACAGCGGCGGCGTGAAATCCGGGCTACTTGGGCCATACAAGGCGACCAGCGGGCGGTCGAGCGCCGCCGCGACGTGCATCAGCCCGGAATCGTTAGTGACGATGGCTTTACAGGCGGCTATCAGAATGACGGCCTGTTCCAGCTGGGTTTCCCCCGCCAGGTTGCGACACCATGCCTGCTGCTCGCTATTCAGCGCCGCCAGGATCTCATTTCCGGCTTCATGGTCTTTTGCCGAGCCAAACAGTACGACCTGATACCCTTCGTTAATGAGCTGTTTTGCCAGTTCGGCGTAGTGATAGTGCGGCCAACGTTTTGCCGGGCCAAATTCCGCGCCGGGACAAAAGCCGATCAGAGGACGTTCAGAAGATAGCGAAAAGTCGCTGCACATCAACGACTTTTCACCCTCGCTAACCTGGAGCTGCGGCCAGAGTAGCGGCTGCGGCAGATCTTTCGCCGTGCGCATCACGCCCTTGTCATAGGCCAGCGCCACGTAGCGCTCTACCATCAGTGGCCAGGCGTCTTTATCAAGGACGCGCGCATCGTTCAGCAGGCCATAGCGCATTTCGCCGCGCCAGCCGGTACGGTGCGGGATATTGGCAAAGAAAGGAATCAGCGCCGATTTAAACGAATTTGGCAGCACCCAGGCGCGATCGTAGCGCTTCTCTCGCAGGCTATGGCCCAATCTGCGACGCTCGCCGATTTCCAGCGCGCCGTGGCCCAGCGGCATGGGTATCGCCTCGTTAACTTCCGGCATACGCGATAACAACGGACGGCACCAGGCGGGCGCCATCACGTCGATTATCGCCTGGGGATAGCGCGCTTTAAGCGTGCGATAGAGACTTTGCGACATCATCATGTCGCCCACCCAGGACGGGCCAATGACCAAAATTTTCATACTTACGCGTCGCGGTTCAGCCAGGCCATATACTCCGTGACGCCTTCGGCGACGGTCTTAAAGGGTTTGTCGTAGCCCGCGTTGCGCAGATTGGTTAAATCCGCCTGCGTAAACGCCTGATAGCGACCTTTCAGCTTATCCGGGAACGGAATGTATTCAATGCTGCCTTTTTTATGGTATGCCAGCGTCGCGTCGGCGACGGCCTGGAAAGATTCCGCACGGCCTGTGCCCAGGTTAAAGATGCCGGACTTGCCGCTTTCCAGGAACCACAGGTTAACGGCGGCCACATCGCCCACGTAAACGAAGTCGCGCTTGAAGTTTTCGCTGCCTTCAAACAGTTTCGGGCTTTCGCCGTTGTTTAATTGTGTATTCAGATGAAATGCCACGCTTGCCATGCTGCCTTTATGGCCTTCACGTGGTCCATAGACGTTGAAATAGCGGAAACCGACAATCTGCGAGTTCGCTTCTGGCAGGATCTGGCGCACATATTCATCAAACAGGAATTTAGAATAGCCGTAAACGTTAAGCGGTTTTTCGTATTCGCGCGATTCGATGAAATCAGACGTGCGACCGCCATAGGTGGCGGCAGAAGAGGCGTAGAGGAACGGGATTTCGCGCTCAAGACAATAGTGCAGCAGCTCTTTGGAGTATTGATAGTTATTATCCATCATATACTTGCCGTCCCACTCGGTGGTGGAAGAGCAGGCGCCTTCATGGAAAATAGCTTCGATATCGCCGAGCTCTTCTCCGGACATAATCTGGATCAGGAAATCTTCCTTATCCATATAGTCAGCAATGTTCAGATCCACCAGGTTTACAAACTTGGTGCCGTCTTTCAGGTTATCCACCACCAGAATATCGGTGATACCTTTATCATTCAGGGCCTTAACGATATTGCTGCCGATAAAGCCCGCGCCGCCGGTAACGATGATCATAACTGTAACCTTTGAATTATGGTGTCAGAGACTGTCTCAGACATGAATGCTCTTATCATAACACTATTCATCCATTCACTGATAACCCGTGAGGATACGCGTGATTTATGCTGCATTTTAAAGAAGTGATGACGCGTCATCTCGTATCAACGTATCGCTTTGGGTAATATGTGCTGAAATTTGCCCAGTCTGGAGAATCGCAATGCGTGGGGATTTTTACAAACAGTTAACCAACGATCTGGAAACCGCCCGGGCGGAAGGATTGTTTAAAGAAGAGCGTATTATTACGTCTGCGCAGCAGGCGGATATCACCGTGGCGGATGGAAGCCACGTTATTAACTTTTGCGCCAATAACTATCTCGGGCTGGCGAATCACCCTGAGCTGATTAATGCCGCAAAAGCGGGCATGGACAGCCACGGTTTCGGTATGGCGTCCGTGCGTTTTATCTGCGGCACCCAGGACAGCCACAAAGCGCTGGAGCAAAAGCTGGCAAGCTTCCTCGGCATGGAAGATGCGATTCTGTATTCCTCCTGTTTCGACGCTAACGGCGGCTTGTTTGAGACGTTGCTGGGCGCGGAAGACGCCATTATCTCCGACGCGCTGAACCACGCGTCTATCATTGACGGCGTGCGTTTGTGTAAAGCGAAGCGCTATCGCTATGCCAACAACGATATGGCTGAGCTGGAAGCGCGGCTGAAAGAGGCGCGTGAAGCCGGCGCGCGTCATGTCCTGATCGCCACCGACGGGGTGTTCTCAATGGATGGCGTCATCGCCAATCTGAAAGGCGTCTGTGATCTGGCCGATAAATACGATGCGCTGGTGATGGTTGATGATTCTCACGCGGTAGGCTTTGTCGGCGAAAACGGTCGTGGTTCCCATGAATACTGCGACGTAATGGGCCGCGTAGATATTATTACCGGTACGCTGGGCAAAGCGTTAGGCGGCGCATCCGGCGGCTATACCGCGGCGCGTAAAGAGGTCGTTGAGTGGTTGCGTCAGCGTTCCCGCCCATATCTGTTCTCCAACTCCCTGGCGCCGGCGATCGTGGCGGCTTCTATTAAAGTGTTAGAGATGGTGGAAGCGGGCGCAGAACTGCGCAATCGCTTGTGGGCGAACGCCCGGCAGTTCCGTGAGCAGATGTCTGCCACGGGATTTACGCTGGCAGGCGCGGATCACGCCATCATCCCGGTAATGCTGGGAGATGCGGTTGTCGCGCAGAAATTTGCCCGCGAACTGCAAAAAGAGGGCATTTACGTTACCGGTTTCTTCTATCCGGTCGTACCAAAAGGTCAGGCGCGTATTCGTACCCAGATGTCTGCGGCGCATACGCCTGAGCAAATTACGCGTGCGGTAGACGCGTTCACGCGTATTGGTAAACAACTGGGCGTGATTGCCTGAGGATGTAAGATGAAAGCGTTATCCAAACTGAAAGCGGAAGAGGGCATCTGGATGACCGACGTTCCGGAACCGGAAGTCGGCCATAACGATTTGCTGATTAAAATCCGTAAAACAGCCATCTGCGGTACTGACGTTCACATCTATAACTGGGATGACTGGTCGCAAAAAACCATCCCGGTTCCGATGGTCGTGGGGCATGAATATGTCGGCGAAGTGGTCGGCATCGGTCAGGAAGTGAAAGGCTTTAAAATCGGCGATCGCGTCTCCGGCGAAGGTCATATCACCTGCGGTCATTGCCGCAACTGCCGTGGCGGTCGTACTCACCTGTGTCGCAACACCACCGGCGTGGGTGTCAATCGTCCCGGCTGCTTCGCGGAATACCTGGTCATCCCGGCGTTCAATGCGTTTAAAATCCCGGATAACATTTCTGATGATTTAGCCTCTATTTTCGACCCGTTTGGTAATGCGGTGCATACGGCGCTGTCTTTCGATCTGGTCGGCGAAGATGTACTGGTATCGGGGGCGGGGCCAATCGGTGTAATGGCCGCCGCGGTGGCGAAACATGTCGGCGCGCGTCATGTGGTGATTACTGACGTCAATGAATACCGTCTGGAGCTGGCGCGTAAAATGGGCGTCACCCGCGCGGTCAACGTCGCGAAAGAGAGCCTGAACGACGTCATGGCGGAGCTGGGAATGACCGAAGGGTTCGATGTGGGTCTGGAGATGTCCGGCGCGCCGCCGGCGTTTCGTACCATGCTGGACACCATGAATCACGGCGGTCGTATTGCGATGCTGGGGATTCCGCCATCAGATATGTCTATCGACTGGACAAAAGTTATCTTTAAGGGCTTGTTCATTAAAGGTATTTATGGTCGTGAGATGTTCGAAACGTGGTACAAAATGGCGGCGCTGATCCAGTCCGGTCTGGATCTGTCACCGATTATCACCCATCGTTTCTCTATTGATGATTTCCAGAAAGGTTTTGACGCCATGCGTTCAGGCCAGTCAGGAAAAGTTATTCTGAGCTGGGATTAATATGTATATACCCAAAATAATTCGAGTTGCTTAAAGGCGGCAAGGGAGTGAGTCCCCAGGAGCATAGATAACTATGTGACTGGGGTGAACGACAAATCTGCCGGGAGCAGATTTGAACGTCGCGTGCGACGGCCCGTCAGGGCGAGGCCCATGGATGGGCCGAGTAATCCGTAGCCAACACATAAGCAACTTGAAGTATGAAGGGTATAGAGACCCGATGATATTTATCGGGTCTGATATACGTTTCATCGTAAAAGGTTGGTGTCATTCGCCAACCTTTTTTGTTAGGGAAAATCTGGAAAGCCGTAAAGAATTGTCATAGACATCAAGCATTCGTAATTGCGCTTTACTCTTATTTTACTCGCTAACGTCACGCTCTACTCTGAGTTTTGTGCTTGCTTTTTACTGTAAAAATTAATTATGGCGGCTTAATAGTTTCTTAATAGAGCCACAGTATAAAGGCAGGGTAAATTAAGGTTTTTCTGGTAATCGTTATGAAAAATAGTAAAACCAAAGTGAGTATCATTGTCCCGTTATATAATGCGGGAGCGGATTTTAATGCTTGCATGGCGTCGTTAATCGCGCAAACGTGGTCGGCGCTGGAAATTATTATTGTGAATGATGGATCGACGGATCATTCCGTTGAGATAGCAAAACATTACGCGGAACATTACCCGCATGTTCGACTGCTTCATCAGGCCAATGCTGGCGCATCTGTCGCCCGTAATCTTGGCCTGCAAGCAGCGACCGGCGATTATGTCGCCTTTGTCGATGCAGATGACCTGGTCTACCCGAAGATGTATGAAACGCTGATGACCATGGCGCTTAACGATGATCTGGACGTTGCGCAGTGCAACGCGGACTGGTGCGTCCGAAAAACCGGGCACGCCTGGCAATCTATTCCGACCGATCGTCTGCGTTCCACCGGGGTATTAAGTGGACCGGATTGGTTGCGTATGGCGCTGGCCTCTCGGCGCTGGACGCATGTTGTCTGGATGGGCGTTTATCGACGTGCGCTGATTATCGATAACAATATTACTTTCGTTCCCGGACTACATCATCAGGACATATTATGGTCGACGGAAGTTATGTTTAATGCCACGCGCGTACGTTATACCGAACAATCATTATATAAATATTTCCTGCATGATAATTCGGTAAGCCGTTTGCAAAGACAAGGCAATAAAAATCTTAATTATCAGCGGCATTATATTAAAATTACGCGCTTATTAGAAAAGCTCAATCGTGATTATGCCCGTCGTATTCCGATTTACCCGGAATTTCGCCAGCAAATTACCTGGGAAGCGTTACGCGTTTGTCATGCGGTACGTAAAGAGCCTGATATTTTGACCCGCCAGCGTATGATTGCCGAAATTTTTACTTCTGGCATGTATAGACGGATGATGGCTAACGTCCGCAGCGCGAAAGCGGCTTATCAGACGCTGCTCTGGTCTTTCCGGCTGTGGCAATGGCGCGACAAAACCTTGTCGCACCGTCGTATGGCCCGTAAGGCGCTCAATCTGTCTTAGCGCTCACGTTTTTAGGCGCGGCGATTTTCCCCCAGCCTTGCCACTGGTGCTGAAACCAGACAACCACGGAACTTTGCGTAATGCTCTCGCCGATGACGCTGAAAAAGCGCGTAGCGTAGACCGGTTGCAGCGGTTTTTTCGGCTTGCACATCTTCACGCCGCGAAAGGGATTGCGCGGCGCGTCAATTTTCTGCGGCGTCAAATCAGGTCGGGACGTATCTACCTGCGGTTCGTTGAGCAGGCTGCCTGGACGTACCAGGGTGATATCCGCCGGCAGGCGATAAACCATCTGTTGCAGCACGCGAACCGTTGCGGGATGCGGATGACCAATCGCGATAGCGGAACCGTTGCGACGGGCCAGTTCGATAGCGCGATTAAACTGACGGCGAATATCCGCCTCGTTTTGCGTATCGTCGAGGAACACTTTGCGCTTGATCACTTTCACACCCGTACCGGATGCCGCGCGCATCGCCTGGCTATTGCCAATCGTCATGCTGTCGAGAAAATAGAGATTGTAATGTTCCAGCGCCTGCATAACTTTTTGCATACCGAACAGGCTGGAAGTCATTGCGCTGCCCATGTGGTTATTAAGCCCGACAGCATACGGCACGTTGTTTACCGCCTCGCGGATAATGCGCTCGATCTCATCGCTGCTCATATCTGGTCGCAGCGTATCCTTCTCCAGCGGCTGTTTGCTTAGCGGCGCCATCGGCAGATGGATTAACACTTCATGCCCGCTATTGTGCGCTTTAGTTGCCATTTCGCGCGCGTGCGGCGCGTTGGGCAGTACGGCGACGGAAATGTTTGGCGGCAGCGCCAGAACCTGGTTTTCCGTGTGCGGGCGATAGCCAAAATCATCAATCACGATGGCGAGCTTGCCAGCGAAAACGGGATGTGCAAACGCCAGCAAAGTGGCCAGCGTGAGAATGGAGCGACGAAACTGAGGCAAAACTTATCTTCCCAACCACGGCTGTGGATTGACGGCCTGACCCTGGCGACGAATTTCGAAATAAAGCGAGGGTCTGCCCTGACCGCCGCTACTGCCCACAAGGGCGATAGGTTGTCCGGCGCGCACCTGCGCGCCTACGCTGACCAGCGCGCTCTGGTTATAGCCGTAAAGGCTCATATCACCTTTACCATGCTCCACGACCACCACCAGGCCATAGCCTTGCAGCCAGTCCGCCAGAATCACCCTGCCGTCGGCGATGGCTTTGACCTCGGTGCCTTCCGACGCGCCGATCACCATCCCCTTCCAACGTAGCTCACCCTGCAGCCGTTCGCCATAGCGATGCAATATCGGGCCGCGTACCGGCCAGTATGCCTGACCGCGTGGCGCGCCCAGACCGCCGGTGCGGGACATTAGCGAACGCTCGCTTTCCGTCGGCTTATAGGTGCTGCCTTTACGCGAGGCTTCCTGCTGCTTATCGCGTACCGCCTGCGCTTCGCGGGCTTCACGCTCCGCTCGCGCTTTGGCCGCCGCTTCCGCCCGCGCAATACTGTTGCGTAGGCGTGATTCGTTGGCGCGTAGTTCGCTTAACTGTTGCTGGCCTTGCTGAATAGACGACTCCAGTCCGGCAAGCGTTTTCTTACGTTCATTACGCGCCTGCTCCAGCTTCGCCTGCTGGGCGCGCTGCTCATACAGCAACGTTTGTTGTTGGCTTTGCTTCTCTTCCAGCTCGGCTTTTTGCGTGGCGACCTGTTCGCGAGTCTGTTTCAGCTCGGCGATAGTCTCCTGGCGCGCCTGGTTCAGATAGCCGAAGTAGGCCTGCAGGCGTTGCCCACGCTGGCTTTCTTCTCCGCTAAGAATAAGCTGAATGCCGGTGTGTTCGCCCTGGCGGAAAGCGGCGTCCAACTGCGCGGCAAGATTACGCTCCTGGCTGGCTTTTTGCTGCTCCAGTTTGGCAATTGAGGCGTTCATCTCATCAATTTGCGCGTTTAACTGATCCAGGGTGCTTTGCGTTTCGCGCAGCTTACGTGCTGCGGCTGAGATGGCCTCTTCCTGGGCTTTAAGTTGTGCCAGGAGGCTGGCGCGTTGTTGCTGCTGCTGGCGTACGTCGCGTTCTTTCGCGGCGATATCGGCCTGAATAGATTTGAGTTGATCGCGGTCATCCGCGTGGGCGGAAAAGGCGCACAACAATACGCCAGCGCTAAGTACGCTGGCGTAGAACAAAGGCCTGACTGAAAACGTTCTTGGTTTCACGGCCTGTTGAATGGTGTTAATCGCCTTTCCCCTCATGGGGAGGGATTATTCCACGATGAACAGCGGCTTACCAGTCATCTCTTGCGGGATTTCCATCCCCATCAGCGACAGCATGGTAGGCGCAATGTCTGAAAGTTTGCCGCCTTCAACCGCCTTCACGTTTTTCTCGCCGACATAAATCAGCGGCACCGGCAGGTTGGTGTGGGCGGTATGCGCCTGACCGGTCGCCGGATCGCGCATCTGCTCCGCGTTGCCGTGGTCCGCGGTAATCAACAGTTGTCCACCAACGGACTCAACCGCTTTTGTTACCTGTTCAATGCAGTTATCCAACGCTTCCACCGCTTTGATGGCGGCTTCCATCACGCCGGTATGACCGACCATATCGCCGTTTGGATAGTTACAAATGATGGTGTCGTACTTACCGCTTTCGATCGCCGCGACCAATTTTTCAGTCAATTCTGCAGAGCTCATTTCCGGTTGCAGGTCATAAGTGGCCACTTTCGGGGAGTTGATCAGAATGCGCTCTTCGCCAGCAAACGGTTCTTCTACGCCGCCGTTAAAGAAAAAGGTTACGTGCGCATATTTTTCCGTTTCGGAAATACGCAGCTGAGTTTTGTCGTTTTTCGCCATCCATTCGCCAAAGGTATTCGACAGCGACGCTGGTGGGTAGGCAACGGCAGTTTTGATGTCGGCGGCGTATTCGGTCAGCATCACGAAGTTCAGATTAACCACTTTCTTACGCGCAAAGCCGTCGAAATCAGCATTAACGAAAGCGCGGGTAATTTCGCGCGCGCGGTCAGCGCGGAAGTTCATGAAAATCAGCGTGTCGCCGTCTTCCATCGCCGCATCAGCCTGGCCCTCGGCGCGGATAACGGTCGCTTTGACAAACTCATCGTTTTCATCACGAGCGTAAGCGGCCTGCAGGCCAGCCACAGCGGTATCCGCCTGGAATTCGCCCTGCGCCAGGGTCATCAGATCATACGCTTTTTCCACGCGATCCCAACGGTTGTCGCGGTCCATAGCGTAGTAACGACCGACGATAGACGCCACGCGGCCTTTGCCCAGCGCGGCGAATTTGTCTTCGAATTTTTTCAGCGAGGCTTCAGCGCTGCGCGGCGGCGTGTCGCGACCGTCGAGGAAGGCGTGCAGATAGATTTTTTCTGCGCCGCGCTCTGCGGCCAGCTCCACCATCGCCATAATGTGATCTTCGTGGCTGTGGACGCCGCCCGCGGACAGCAGACCCATAATATGAACCGCTTTACCGGCGTTTTTCGCCTGGTCTACCGCATTGGTCAGGACTGGGTTAGCAAAGAAAGTACGTTCTTTAATTTCAACGTCCAGACGCGTCAGGTCCTGATAAACGATGCGGCCTGCGCCCAGGTTAACGTGGCCCACTTCGGAGTTGCCCATCTGGCGGTCAGGCAGACCCACTTCCAGACCGGATGCGTCGATCAGGGTATGCGGACGTTTTGCCCACAGAGCATCCATCACCGGGGTTTTGGCGTTTAAGATAGCGTTATCCTGCTGTTCTTCACGGTAGCCGTAGCCATCCAGAATCACCAGTACCATAGGTTTTTTAGAAACCGACATTGCGACAACCTCATACTCAATAGACAAAATAATTGCGTAATTTTACTACAGCTGAATCGATAAAATAGCCTCAGAAGATCAAAGAAAGGGATCGCGCTGGCGTGAGAAGGCAAGTAATAGCGTGATTTTTTTTCGTAGCGCCCCGCAAAAATGCATTCCAGTGCACGCTCTGGCTGTATTTGCGCCACTGCACAGGTATACTCCTTTCCTGGTTTTTTAATCACTACGTCGGGAGTTGTTACCCCCCATGCAAGAAATTATGCAATTTGTTGGCCGTCATCCCATACTGAGTATCGCCTGGATTGCGTTACTGGTGGCGGTTTTATTTACCACGTTCAAAGGTCTGACTTCAAAAGTTAAGGTGATTACACGCGGCGAAGCCACGCGCCTTATCAACAAAGAGGACGCCGTTGTTGTGGATTTACGTCAACGTGACGATTTCCGTAAAGGCCATATCGCTGGCGCGACCAATTTGCTGCCGAGCGAAATCAAAGCCAACAATGTTGGCGAACTGGAAAAGCACAAAGACAAGCCGATTATCGTGGTCGACGGTTCAGGTATGCAGTGCCAGGAATCCGCTAACGCGCTGACAAAAGCCGGCTTTGAAAAGGTCTTTGTGTTGAAAGAAGGCGTAGCAGGCTGGAGCGGCGAGAATCTGCCTCTGGTGCGCGGTAAGTGATTACCCGTCGTTTTCATGGCGCAAGGGGAATGACTTGCCCTTGCGTCGACATGAAATCCATCGGGTAAAAAACAGGAGCGAAGTCATGGCCAATATTGAAATCTACACCAAAGCAACCTGTCCGTTTTGCCATCGTGCAAAGGCGCTGTTAAACAGCAAGGGCGTGAGTTTCCAGGAAATTGCGATTGACGGCGACGCCGTGAAGCGTGAAGAGATGATCAAACGTAGTGGCCGAACGACGGTTCCGCAAATTTTTATTGATGCACAGCACATTGGCGGTTGTGACGACTTGTATGCGCTGGATGCGCGTGGTGGACTGGATCCGCTGTTGCGTTAAGGCGTACTCAAGTATTTAAGGACAACACTAAAGGGTTTTACACATGTCAGAACAAAATAACACTGAAATGGCTTTCCAGATCCAACGTATCTATACCAAGGATGTTTCTTTCGAAGCGCCAAACGCACCGCATGTTTTCCAGAAAGATTGGCAGCCAGAGGTTAAACTGGATCTTGATACGGCATCTTCCCAACTGGCGGATGACGTTTATGAAGTTGTGCTGCGTGTTACCGTAACGGCTTCCCTGGGGGAAGAAACCGCGTTCCTGTGCGAAGTTCAGCAGGCCGGTATTTTCTCCATCAGCGGTATTGAAGGTACTCAGATGGCGCATTGCCTGGGTGCATACTGCCCGAACATTCTGTTCCCGTATGCTCGCGAGTGCATCACCAGCCTGGTTTCACGCGGTACGTTCCCGCAACTGAACCTTGCGCCGGTCAACTTTGATGCGCTGTTCATGAACTATTTGCAGCAGCAGGCTGGCGAAGGTACTGAAGAACATCAGGATGCCTGATGAACCAAAGTAATGCGTCAATGACAGTCATCGGTGCCGGCTCGTACGGCACCGCTCTTGCCATCACTCTGGCGAGAAACGGCCACCAGGTTGTCCTGTGGGGCCACGACCCAAAACATATCGCGACCCTGGAGCACGATCGCTGCAACGTCGCGTTCCTTCCCGATGTGCCTTTTCCCGATACGTTACACCTGGAAAGCGACTTAGCAACCGCGCTGGCGGCCAGTCGTAACATTCTGGTGGTGGTGCCAAGCCATGTTTTCAGCGACGTGCTGCGGCAGATTAAACCGCTGATGCGTCCGGATGCGCGTCTGGTATGGGCGACCAAAGGCCTGGAAGCGGAAACGGGGCGCCTGTTGCAGGATGTCGCTCGCGAGGCGTTAGGCGATCAAATCCCGCTGGCGGTGATTTCCGGTCCGACGTTCGCTAAAGAGCTGGCGGCGGGTTTGCCGACGGCAATCTCGCTGGCCTCAACCGATGAGACCTTTGCCGACGATCTCCAGCAACTGTTGCACTGCGGAAAAAGTTTTCGCGTCTATATCAATGCGGATTTTATCGGCGTGCAGCTTGGCGGCGCGGTGAAAAACGTGATTGCGATTGGCGCGGGGATGTCTGACGGCATCGGCTTCGGCGCGAACGCCCGCACGGCGCTAATCACGCGTGGACTGACCGAAATGTCGCGGCTTGGCGCAGCGCTTGGTGCCGATCCCGCCACCTTTATGGGGATGGCGGGTTTAGGCGATCTGGTGCTGACCTGTACCGACAACCAGTCGCGCAACCGTCGTTTTGGCATGATGCTTGGCCAAGGTATGGACGTTAAAGGCGCGCAGGATAAGATTGGCCAGGTGGTCGAAGGCTATCGCAATACGAAAGAAGTTCGTGAATTGGCGCACCGTTTTGGTGTTGAAATGCCAATAACCGAGGAAATTTATCAAGTATTGTATTGCGGAAAAAACGCGCGCGAGGCAGCATTAACGTTATTAGGTCGCGCCCGCAAGGAAGAGCTGAGTCGCCACTAGCCGTAAGGAACTGTTTGCATAAACGACCCAACCCGCACAGAACGGGTTGGTCGTTTTCTGCCCGTCTGGAGTAAGCCATGCCGTGTGAAGAACTGGAAATCGTCTGGAAGAATATTAAAGCTGAAGCCCGCGCTTTAGCTGACTGTGAGCCTATGTTGGCCAGTTTTTATCACGCCACGCTACTCAAGCATGAAAATCTGGGCAGTGCGCTGAGCTATATGCTGGCAAATAAACTGGCGTCGCCCATCATGCCCGCTATCGCTATCCGTGAAGTAGTTGAAGAAGCCTATGCCGCCGACCCGGAAATGATCGCGTCGGCAGCCTGCGATATTCAGGCCGTGCGCACTCGCGATCCGGCGGTGGATAAATACTCCACGCCGCTGTTATATCTGAAAGGCTTTCATGCGCTACAGGCCTACCGCATTGGTCACTGGTTGTGGAATAAAGGTCGCCGCGCGCTGGCTATCTTCCTGCAAAATCAGGTTTCGGTCTCGTTTCAGGTGGATATTCACCCGGCAGCGAAAATTGGCCGCGGGATTATGCTCGACCATGCCACCGGTATTGTGGTGGGGGAGACGGCGGTTATTGAGGATGATGTGTCGATTCTGCAATCCGTCACCCTGGGCGGTACCGGGAAAACGAGCGGCGATCGTCATCCTAAAATCCGCGAAGGCGTGATGATTGGCGCGGGCGCGAAAATTCTCGGCAATATCGAGGTGGGGCGCGGCGCGAAAATTGGCGCAGGTTCCGTCGTTTTACAGCCTGTCCCGCCGCACACTACCGCCGCAGGCGTTCCGGCGCGTATTGTCGGCAAGCCGGGCAGCGATAAGCCGTCGATGGATATGGACCAGCATTTCAACGGGATACACCATACGTTTGAGTATGGCGACGGCATCTGAATTGCGCGGTACAACTAAAAAACGCTGTTCCGATGGAGTGCAATCCCGGAACAGCGGAGCGAAGAATTCGCAATGTGGACAATCAGGCTGCGGATGATGTCAGCGTGATGCGATCCAGCGGGCCGACGATAAACAGATATGAAATGAGACCAATAAGTCCCATCGAGCCAACGTATAAAATGGCAAAGTCGAACGACTGAGTATTGGCAAGAATCACGCCGATGACCAGTGGCGTAACGATGCTTGCTATATTGCCGCACATGTTAAATACGCCGCCAGCAATACCCAGAACTTCCTTCGGCGAGGTGTCGCTGAGTACGCACCAGCCCAGGTTACCAAACCCTTTGGCAAAAAAGGCCAGACTCATCGCCGCAATGACTACAAATTCTGAAGAGGTGTAGTTGGCGATCACAATTACGCAAGAGAGCAACATACCGCAGATAACAGGCAGTTTCCGCGCGACGGTAAGGCTATAGCCGCGTTTGAGCAGCCAGTCGGAGAACACGCCGCCGAGCAGGCCGCCAATAAAACCGGCAATGGCTGGAATACTGGCCACAAAACCGACTTTCAGAATCGACATGCCTTTCGCCTGGTACAGGTAGGTCGGGAACCAGGTCAGGAAGAACCAGGTGATAGAGGTGACGCAGAATTGCCCGATGTAAACACCGATCATCATCCGGTTAACACAGACGGTTTTAATCTGCGCGAACGTTATTTTCTGCGGCTCCTTTTTACAGCCCAGAGAGGGCTCGCCACCACCGCTACGAATATAGTCAATTTCCGCTTGATTAACTTTTGGGTGGTGCATCGGATCTTTGACTTTCATTAACCAGAATATACCGAGCATCACACCAATAGCGCCAATATAATAGAAGACAAAATGCCAGCTTAAATTATGCAGAATGATCGTCATTAGCGGGGTGATAATGCCCAGCGAGATATATTGCGCAGCCTGATAAACTGAAGTAACGAAACCTCGTTCATTATTGGGAAACCATTGTACGCTTAAACGACTGTTCGCCGGAAAGGCAGGCGCTTCAATCGCGCCCATCAGCAGACGTAGAATAACCAGTACAATTAATGGGCTGCCATACAAATAGATCGTCCCCTGAAACATGGTTACTAACGACCAGCCAATCAATGCGCAACCGTAAACCAGTCGTGAACCGTAGCGGTCTAATAGCCAACCGCCGGGTAGTTGCATAATGACATAGGCAATACCAAATGAGGAGAAGGCCAGGCCCATCGCTTCCGGATCAAAACCTAATTCTTTACTCATTATTGGGGCAACTACGGATAGAGTTGCGCGATCCGCATAATTAAATACGGTAGCAAGAAATAAAAATATAAGAATGGTATGACGCACTTTTGTGCGCTTTATTATTGTGTTCATTATCTACTCCTCAGATAAGGGCAGAATGCATCCTGTAAGGTAAGAGAGGCGGGACGGATTCCCGCCAGTCGGGTTAAGGGCGTTTGCCAAATTCACAGGTTAATTGTGTCCAGCGGCGCGCTTGTTCACTGAGCGTGAAACCCAGACCATGACGATCGGAAATCCACATGCGGCCATCGCGCAGCTCAAGTTGCTCGTTGAATAATGGGTTCAGCCACTCGAAATGTTCCAGCCACGGCTCCAGGGGATACGCTGCGGAAAGGTGCAGGTGTACTTCCATCGCAAAGTGCGGCGCCAGCTTACGCCCGTGTTTCGCCGCCAGATCCATAATCTTCAGGAACGGAGAGATACCGCCGACACGCGGCGCATCTGGCTGAACGAAATCGCTGGCATTGCCCAGAATCAACTGCTCGTGTTCCCGGAAACTGGTCAGCATTTCCCCGGTGGCGATAGGCGTATCCAGCGCGGCAGCAAGCTGGGCGTGGCCTTCAATGTCGTAAGCATCTAATGGTTCTTCAATCCAGATAAGATTGAACTGTTCCATTTTACGCCCCATGCGGATAGCCGTTTCGCGATCCCACTGCTGGTTAGCGTCAACCATTAACGGGAACTCATCCCCAAGCGCTTCACGTACTGCGGTTAAGCGGCGAATATCCTCAGCGCAGTTGGGTTGTCCGACTTTCAACTTAATACCGCCAATGCCATTTTCGCGGGAAATCACCACATTTTTCAGCACTTGATCGAGCGGTGTATGCAAGAACCCCCCTGAGGTGTTGTAACACTGAACGGAGTCGCGGTGCGCGCCCAACAGTTTTGCCAGTGGCAGACCGGCACGTTTAGCCTTCATATCCCATAAGGCGATATCGATAGGGGAGATAGCCTGTACCGCCATCCCGCTACGCCCCACTGAGGCTCCGGCCCACAGCAGCTTGGTGTATATTTTGTCGATATCATTGGGATCTTCGCCCAGTAGATTATCGGCTATCTCTTTGGCGTGAGCATAAATACCCTGGCCGCCAGCACGTTTGGAGTAGCTAAAACCAACGCCCTCAAAGCCGTCGCGACTGCGGATTTCGGCAATGATGATTGCCACTTCGGTCAAAGGTTTCTGGCGCCCGGTCAGTACCTTCGCGTCACTCACTGGCGTCGCCAGCGGTAGAAAAGCCAGTGATAGCTTCACCCATTCGATACGATCGCCGGTTTCTGCCGCGGTTCTGGTATTCGCCGCTTTTGCATACGTTACGGCGTCGGAATTCGCGCTTAAAGCCATTTTTTTCTCCTGATAATCACAAAATGATTGCGCTAACATTTTTATTATTAAGCGAACGCAGGATCCAGAAAGTTGATGTTGATTTGAACATTTGATCACATATGTCGTATAAAAAGCAGGATTTATTGCAAAATGGATCACGATCCAAAAATATCTGGGGAAATGCATAATACAAAATGATGGCGCTATCATTTTGTAATGACTGAGCTTGATAAGCTACTGTATTTACGGCCTTTCCTGATGCGAAGCTGGCAATAGCCGCAGGCATGATGAATAATGCGCGGATAAATCAGCCAATCTTTGCAGGGGCATCAGACGTGAAGAGAACCAAATCACCTCGTGCGCCGACGCTGGAAGATGTAGCACGTAGCGCCGGGCTGTCTCCGATGACAGTCAGCCGGGCATTGAATTCGCCACAACTGGTTCGCCCCAAAACGGTTGAGAAAGTCATGCAGGCGGTTCGCGTCACAGGCTACATACCCAACGCGTTAGCCGGTGGTCTGGCGTCGCGACGGAGTAAATTAATCGCTGTCGTCGTGCCGCAAATTAACAACAACATGTTTGTCGATACCATCCAGTCGCTGAGCGATGAACTGGCCCGACGCGGATATCACATATTGCTGTGCGTGGCGGGATATACCGAACAAACGGAAGCGGAATTGGTGGCGACACTGCTTTCCCGCCGCCCCGATGGCGTGGTGCTTACCGGGATCCATCACACGATAGAACTGAAAAAGGTCATCCTGAACGCGGCTATTCCGGTGGTGGAAATTTGGGACTTAACGCCCACGCCGCTTGATATGCTGGTCGGTTTTTCCCATGAAAAAGTCGGGCAGGCGACGGGGGAGTATCTTCTGAGTAAGGGCTATCGTCGCCCCGGCTTGTTGTGGACCGCCGATCGCCGAGCCGCGCAACGTAAGCAGGGGTTATGTAGTGTTCTTCAACGCCACGCTATTCATGCCGTACCGCAGGTAGATGTCCCCCTTCCGGCATCGCTTTCGCTGGGGCGCAGCGGTTTAAGCCAGCTTTTTGACGAAGGGACGTTTGATGTCATTGTTTGCAGTTCTGATACCCTGGCACAGGGGGCGATGATGGAGGCGGAAAGCCGTGGTTTGCGCATTCCGCATGATTTAGCGGTTATTGGTTTTGGCGACCTTGATTTTGCCGCCAGCAATCGACCGTCAATTACTACCGTAAGCGTTGACAGACGCGCCATTGGCCAGCGCGCCGCTACGCTGTTGGCCGATCGTATTGAACAGAAACCGTGCGCAGAAGCTATTGTGGATATTGGCTTTCATTTGATTGAGCGAGAGTCCGCATAAACGGGAACATGCCATCGGGATCGGCCTGGCCGGATCAGGCGTTAGCCGCCATCCGGCATTGAATATATTACGACCGCAATACCGCGCCGGGATATCCTAACTGGCGCCACGCTTCATACACCACCACCGACACCGCATTCGACAGGTTCATGCTACGGCTATCCGGCATCATCGGAATGCGAATCTTCTGCTCTTTAGGCAACGCATCGAGAATGCTGGCGGGCAGGCCGCGCGTTTCCGGGCCAAACATCAAATAATCGCCATCCTGATAGCTTACGGCGCTATGGGCGGGCGTGCCCTTTGTCGTCAACGCAAACAGGCGCTGCGGGTTTTCGGCGGCGACAAAGGCGGCATAATCGTGATGGCGCTGAACCGCGGCGAATTCGTGATAGTCCAGCCCTGCGCGGCGTAAGCGCTTATCATCCCAGGTAAACCCCATCGGTTCGATGATGTGCAGACGAAAGCCGGTATTGGCGCAAAGACGAATGATGTTGCCGGTATTCGGCGGGATTTCTGGTTCGAAGAGTACGATGTTAAGCATGATGCCCCCTTAAATGCGGGGGGCAGAATAGCAGAAATTTACCGGGCTCTCACGCGCCAGGCGTTCAGGCGGCATCGCCTTTGCTCATTGGCGCCAGCGCGGCGGGCAAACTTTTCCCCAGTTCCTGCACCAGTGAATCGCCACTGATTTCGCTAATGGATTTCGCGCCGGTCAGGGTCATGGCGACTTTCATCTCTTTCTCGATCAGGTCCAGCAGATTGGCGACACCCGCTTTTCCTGCCGTCGCCAGCGCGTAGAGATAGGCCCGACCCAGCAGTACGGTATCGGCCCCCAACGCAATCATACGCACGACATCCAGCCCGTTACGAATCCCGCTATCCGCCAGAATGGCGATATCGCCTTTCACCGCATCGGCAATGGCGGGCAGGGCGCGGGCGGAAGAGAGCACGCCATCGAGCTGGCGGCCGCCGTGATTCGACACCACGATACCGTCAGCGCCGAAACGTACCGCATCGCGGGCATCTTCTGGATCGAGGATCCCTTTGATCACCATTGGGCCGTCCCAGAATTCGCGTATCCACTCCAGATCTTTCCAGGAGATGGACGGATCGAAGTTATTTGCCAGCCAGCCGATATAGTCCTCAAGGCCGGTCGGTTTACCCAGATAGGCGGAAATATTGCCTAAATCATGCGGGCGACCGTTCAGGCCGACATCCCACGCCCATTTAGGGTGCATCACCGCCTGCCAGTAACGGCGCATGGCCGCGTTTGGACCGCTCATCCCGGAGTGGGCGTCACGGTAGCGCGCGCCCGGCGTCGGCATATCCACGGTAAAGACCAGCGTGGAGCAGCCCGCCGCTTTTGCTCGTTCCAGCGCGTTGCGCATAAAGCCCCGGTCACGCAGCACATAAAGCTGGAACCACATCGGGCGCTTAATGGTTGGTGCAACTTCTTCAATCGGACAGACGGAGACGGTGGAAAGGGTGAACGGAATGCCCTTTGCGTCTGCGGCGGCGGCGGCCTGTACTTCGCCGCGACGGGCGTACATGCCGCACAGGCCTACCGGCGCTAATGCCACCGGCATCGACAACGTTTCGTTAAACAGGGTCGTTTCCAGGCTTAAATCGGACATATTTTTCAGCACACGCTGGCGCAGAGCGACTTGCGACAGGTCTTCCACATTTCGGCGCAGGGTATATTCCGCATACGCGCCGCCGTCGATGTAGTGGAAGAGGAAAGGAGGCAACGTGCGCTGAGCTGCGGCGCGATAATCGCTGGCTGCTGAAATAATCATGATTTATTCTCCCTGGTCATCTCATTATGGTCGCCGGGCAGGCGGGTAATACGCGCCTGGCGGGCCTGGTCTTCATCAAATCGTTTAATTGTGGTGTGGACAAAACTGAGGTGCGCCATCATCGCTTTACGCGCGCCCTCGGCGTTACCGTCCAGAATGGCGTCCATCACTGCCTGGTGTTGTTCCGTCAGCTTTGAGAATACGGGCGGAACGAGATACATACGCTGGCGACTCTGTTTGACGGAGGATTGCAGGACGTCGAAGAAACCGCGCATGGTTTGCAACAGCACCACATTGTGCGAGGCTTCCGCGATCGCCAGATGAAAGCGCACGTCGGCCTGGGAGGCGAGATCCGGGTCTTCGCTGAGCGTCGCATCAAAGCAGAGTCTGATTTTCTCTTTGTCGGCAGCGGTGGCACGCATGGCGGCGTGCCAGGCCGTACTGGCTTCAATGGCGTGGCGGGCTTCCAGAATGTCGAAACTGTAGTCCGGATCGTTCGCCATCAGCATTTTCAGCGGTTGCACGATATTCTGTTCAGACCAGGTTTCGTGCTGCCAGCGGACAAATGTCCCGCCGCCGCGACGACTCACCAGCACGCCTTCGCTGACCAGCTTCGCCAGCGCTTCGCGTAAAGAGTTGCGTGATACGCCAAGCTGTAGAGCCAACTGGCGCTCGGCGGGCAATTTCATGCCCGCTTCCAGGTTTTGTTCTTCAATCAGCGCCCGCACGCGAGAGGCAATCTCGTCTGACAGGCGTTTTGGCATCACAATCACGGAATCATCCAGGTTAAAACATAGGCCTGAAGCGTAGTGATCACGCCCACCATACAGGTGAAGATCAGGCTGTGTTTGACAGTAAAACGGAACAGATCGGACTCTTTTCCTACCAGTCCCACCGCCGCGCAGGCGATGGCGATAGACTGCGGCGAGATCATCTTCCCGGTTACGCCTCCAGTGGTATTCGCCGCCACCATCAGCACATCAGAGACGCCGATTTGCTGCGCCGCGGTAGCCTGTAGAGAGGCAAACAGCGCGTTAGATGAGGTATCCGAGCCGGTCAGGAAGACGCCCAGCCAGCCGAGGAACGGCGAGAAGAACGTGAAGGCGCTGCCGGTGTGCGCCAGCGCTAACGCCAGCGTGGAGGAAAGCCCGGAATAGTTCGAGATAAACGCGAACGCCAGCACCATGCCGATGGAGTAAATCGGCAACGCCAGCTCTTTCAGCGTGCTGCCAAAGGTCTGGATTGCGGCTGAGGGTTTCATTTTCAGCCAGACGATAGACAACAGCGCGGCAAACAGGATCGCCGTGCCGGTGGCGGAGAACCAGTCAAATTTATACACCGCCGCGTAAGCGGTCGCTTCGTGTACAACCGGCGGCATACGGGCGACCAGTTTATCGAGATACGGTACCGGAACGTTAATTACCCAGTCATACAGCGCGCCGCCGGGGGCAAACAGCGCTTTGAACGGCGGTATGCTCCAGAGAGTGACCGTGGCGGTCAGGAACAGGAACGGCGACCAGGCGCGAACAATTTGTCCTGTCGTATAGCGGGTACGGGCCAGCGTCTGATCGACCTGTGACGCGCCCATATCGCCGAAGCGGAAGATGCGTACCGGCTGCCAGTGTTTGAGGAACAGCGTCAGACACACCAGAGACACCAGTGAAGAGATGATGTCCGGCAGTTCCGGCCCGATAAAGTTGGAGCTGAGATACTGGGCGATAGCAAACGAGCCGCCAGCGACCATCACCGCAGGCCAGGTTTCTTTCACGCCGCGCCAGCCGTCCATAATCGCCATAATCCAGAACAGCACGATAATGGTCAGGAACGGTAGCTGACGACCGACCATCTGACCGATTTCAAAGCTGTCCAGGCCCGTGACCTGTCCGGCAACCAGAATCGGGATCCCCATCGCGCCAAAGGCGACAGGCGCGGTGTTTACAATCAGGCACAGCCCTGCCGCATACAGCGGATTAAAGCCCAGACCCACCAGCAGCGCGGCGGTTATCGCCACCGGCGCGCCGAAACCCGCCGCGCCTTCAAGGAACGCGCCGAAGCAGAAGCCGACAATCAGCATTTGCAGACGTTGGTCGGGGGTAATCGACAGAATTGATGAGCGAATAATGTCAAACTGCCCGGTCTTGACCGAAATTTTATAGACGAAGACCGCGGCGATGATTATCCAGGCAATCGGCCATAGCCCGTAGAAGAAGCCATACACGACCGATGCCAGCGCGTGATCGACCGGCATTTTATAGAACAGCAGCGCGACGGCGAGCGCGATAACCACCGTCCACGAAGCGGCAACGTAGCCTTTCAGCTTGAGTTTAATCAGGGCGAAAAAGAAGAACAGGATTGGGAGCGATGCGATCAGGCTGGAAAGCCAGATATTACCCGCCGGGTCATAGTTTTGTTGCCAGAGGTTCATTGCAGGTCTCCTGAGAACCACACGCATAATGGGATGAATCTTTGCTCATCTCGTTGGGGTCACATTATGTGTAAAAGTGGTCCTGCCAATATTGTTGTGTATGGATAATGACAACAAATAGTTAACCAGATGTTATTTATTGGCAACGGTATTGTAGAGTTAATTTAGTGAAATGTGAGTAGGCTGTGGTAACGGGCTAAAATTGGTAGGGCCAATTGAGGGGAGAGGACAGCAAAGGGAAGTGAAAAGGCAATGGCATTATGCCATTGCCTTTGATGTCGGGAGTGTTGTTACTTCATTACCACTGGAAGCCCGCGCCAATGGCCGCAGAGTAATCGCCCTGGCTGTTGCTGGTTCCTTGCAATTTATACACCCAGCCCCCGCTTTCACTTACCATGGAGACACCAATGGCGACGGCACTTTCACCATTAAACGTACCGCCGGCAATCGAGGTCATGTTGGCGCCCGGGGCGTAGGCTTGTGGCAGACCGGCCATCGCCATCGCTGAAGCGATACCGCCGCTCATCTTGTTTTCTACTCCTTTGATTTTGCTGTTCATTTCACCCATTTTTTGGTCGGTATAGGTGTTTGCTTCTTCGACGCTGCGTTTCAATTGCGCATAGTTAACCGCATCCGTATCATTCACCGCCGCTGAAACATTGCCGATCCGAGTGGTACCGCCACTCCCGTCTCCCAGGTTGAGCACGCTATAGTTAACCGAGCCATCTGCATTGGTTTCATAACGCACGGAGCCTGCTTCTGAGGCTTTCAGTTGCGCCACATTAACCGCGTCAGTGTTGTTCACCCCTGCGGCAACGTTGGTAATACGGCGTTGTTGAGTAGAAGAGCCGACAGACACAGTATTAGCTTCATCTGCGACGGAATTTGTGCCTAACGCCACGCTGTTTTCAGCGGCAGCAATAGAGCCAGAGCCAATCGCGACGCTGTCCGCACCCTGGGCATTTGCATCTACGCCATCGGTGTTGGTCTTGAAGTACTTGGTGCTACCGGTAGTGACGATATCGCCAATACCGTTTTCAATATTGGTGACGCGAGTATCAAGACTACTCACCTGCGTGTTCAGGTTATTGATGCTTTCGGTATTCGCGGCAACACGGCTGTCGGTGACTTTCAATTGACCAACGTTAACGGCATCGGTATCTGCCGAACCCGCCGCGACGTTAGTGATCTGACGTTGGCCGTCTTCACTGCCGACAGAGAACTCACCGACAGAGTTCTGCGGTGTGTCCATGTTGTAGGCGGTGTAGTCAGTCTGTGCGCCGCGAGTGGTCTGAGAACCATTACCCATTGCAATACTGTTTGCATGGTAGGCGCGTGCGTTAGAACCGATAGCAATACCGTTGATGGCATCAGCCATCACCAGTGTATTCAGACCAATACCAATACCTGCATCAGCATTGACGATGGTCTTCGCACCCATTGCCAGTGAGTCAGTTCCGACAGCCAGTGAATCTTCTTCCGTTGAGTTTGCGTGGTAGTACTTGGTCGGTGTAGTAGTGACCGCACCAATGGCATTTTGTAACTGACGAACTGTTACCGCATCTTGCGCTTCAGAGCCGTCAGCAACGTTGGTAATTTGACGATAGCTTTCTCCATCCGTCCCCAATGACAACGCGCCCAGCAACTTTCTGTCTGTTGTATTGTAGCCAATGACAACGCCATCGCTTGTTACGCTCGTTGTTTGTATACCTGATGAAATCGCGCGGTTGGAGGTGGAGCCACTGCCCAAAGCGATACTGCCATCAATGCTACTGCTGCTGTTTTGGCCAAGAGCCAGACTGCCAGCGCCAGAGGCGACGGCGTCGTAACCTACTGCCGTTGCGCCGTTACCCGTTGCGTATGCATCCTGGCCTTCAAGCCCGTTATCATTCGTACGGATGTATTTCACGCCGGTACCATTTTCCGTGATATAGGTTTCGCTGGTATCGCCGGCTAGTTGGCTAATAGATTCATTATACTGAGAAATCAGCATGTTAGTTTCATAAAGCTGAGAGCCATTAACGGCGTCAGTACTGTCACTGGCGATTTCACCTGCTGCTACATTGGTTATCTTATTGGTGCCGCTGGTACCGTGGCTGGCGCTGAACGCACCCTCTTCGTCATCCCAGCTCAGTGCATCGGTACCAAGATTGGTGATGGACGTATTGATATCCGCGATAGCAGAGGTGTTTTGATCCACCTTCTGGTTGGTTTCATACAACTGTGAGCCGTTTACCGCGTCTGTACTGTCCTCAGAAAGCGCCCCGGCGGCGACATTGGTTATTTTACTGGTGCTTCCACCGTGGTTTGCGCTGAAAGCGCCGATGTCTTCGTCCCATAACAGAGCGTTATCAGTGAGGCCGGTAATGGACGTATTAATGTCGGAGACAGAAGTATTCAGGTTCTCAATCGCGCTGCTGTTCTGAGTGATGTTAGTGGTATTGGCGGCGATATCGGTCGTGTTCTGATCCACTTTTTCATTGGTTTCGAACAGCTGCGATCCGTTAACGGCGTCGGTACTTTCTTCAGACAGCTCTCCGGCAGCAACGTTGGTGATTTTGTTTGTCGTACTACTTCCGTGGCTGGCAGAGAACGAACTCGTTGTCTCATTCCAGCTCAGGTTGTCAGAGCTAAGATTGGTGATGGACGTATTAATATCTGCGATAGCAGAGGTGTTTTGATCCACCCTCTGGTTGGTTTCATACAACTGGGAGCCGTTTACCGCGTCTGTACTGTCCTCAGAAAGGTCCCCGGCGGCGACATTGATGATTTTACTGGCGCTTCCGTTGCGGTTAGCGTTGAATGCGCCAGAGACTGCATCCCACAACAGGGCATCGTCAGTGAGCGTGGTGACGGAATTGTTCAGGTTGTTGATGCTGGTGGTGTTGGTGGCGATATCAGTGGTGTTCTGATTGATGCTGGTTGTATTGGCAGCGATATCAGTGGTGTTCTGAGACACATTTTCATTGGTGGCAAACAATTGTGAGCCGTTAACGGCGTCGGTGCTGTCCGAAGCCAGGGTACCCGCCGCCAGATTGGTGATTTTGCTGTCGCTTCCGTTGTGGTTAGCGCTGAATGCGCCAGAGGTCGCATCCCAAAGCAGGGCATCATCGGTGAGCGTGGTGACGGAGTCGCTCAGACTGTTGATACTGGTGGTGTTGGTGGCGATATCAGTGGTGTTCTGAGTGATGCTGGTCGTATTAGCGGCGATATCGGTTGTGTTCTGAGACACATTTTCGTTGGTGGCAAATAGCTGAGAGCCGTTAACGGCGTCGGTGCTGTCAGCGGCCAGGGTACCCGCCGCCAGATTGGTGATTTTACTGTCGCTTCCGTTGTGCTTAGCGCTGAATGCGCCAGAGGCTGCATCCCAAAGCAGGGCATCGTCGGTGAGCGTGGTGACGGAGTCGCTCAGGCTGTTGATATTGGTGGTGTTGGCGGCGATATCAGTGGTGTTCTGATTGATGCTGGTCGTATTGGCGGCGATATCGGTTGTGTTCTGGTTAATGCTGTCGGTATTAGCGGTAATATCGGCAGTGTTTTGGTTGATGCTGTCGGTATTGGTGGCGATATCAGCAGTGTTCTGATCTACTTTTTCATTCGTATCAAACAACTGAGAGCCGTTAACGGCGTCGGTGCTGTCCGCAGCCAGGGTACCCGCCGTCAGATTGGTGATTTTGCTGGCGTTTCCCGTGTGGCTAGCGCTAAAGGCGCTGGTGCTGTCATCCCACAGCAGCGCGTCTTCGGCTAATCCTGCGACAGAGGCCTCTGTGTTAGTGATAGAAGTGTTAAGTGCGCTTAATGCACTGCCTACGTTATTGTAGATGCCTGTGCCTACCTCGTAGAGGGGCGCATTCACTGTACCATCACTATTAACGGAAGCCCCTCCGCCGAGTCGGTCGGCGACGGATTGACTTAAAGAATAAATTTGCGCACCTGTAACGGCATCGGTACTGGTGGAATTGATGTCGCCTTTAGCAACGTAGGTGATCTGCCGCTGAGTGGTGCTGTTACCCACGGCGACGGAATTGTCTTCCTGGGCGATAGAGCCCGAGCCAAGGGCAACTGAGTTGGTGCCTATCGCTTTTGCGCCATTACCAAATGCAGCGCTGTCGTCGCCGCTCGCAGTGGCTTGATAACCTAATGCAGAGGAAGTTGCTCCGCTCGCGACAGATTTATAACCTAACGCAACTGATTTTGCGCCGCTCGAATTGGCATACACGCCCATTGCCATTGAATAACTTCCACTGGCTGAGGATGAGGCGCCCATTGCAATGGCCCGGTCACCAGCAGAAACCGATTTTACGCCAAGCGCTAACGAAGAGTCGCCGGTGGACTGGCTGTATGAACCAATGGCGGTACTCCATTTCCCCATCGCGGAGGCTTTATAACCCATTGCGGCGCTTGCGCCATCAACGTTGGTGTAAGTATTGGCTGTGGCATCGGTACCAATTGCAATCCACCCTTTTCCTCCAGTCTGGGTACCCGTTGGAGTAACGCCGTCGCCAGTATCGTTCCCGGCATTGGCCAGTGCGTCCGCAGAAACCATAATGCTGCTAAGACTGATGAGTGCGGAAACCGCCAGCTTTCTGCGGCCGCTTTTTTTGCCGCGGCTTTTTGCGGTTTCGCTGGTGACAACAAATGTTCCCGTAGCGGCATTCCAGAGGACTCTAAATATTCTGTTCATGAATAAGTGCTTTCCTTTTCTAAAATAATTGTATCAATGGCTATTATTTTTTTGGCTTCTTTTTCGTATCATTAATAGGCTGTATGCTGTCGAATATGACATTCTCCATGTTAATACCTATTTTTAGATACTTAAGATTATTGGGCGATACGCCTTTTAATGTTAGCGTGACGTTTGTCCATGCTCCCGGTAAGAGTTCGATTGTCGAATCCATTTTTGTGTTGAGCAGGAGTTGTCGCCATCGAGGCAGATCTTTTGCCTCGGAAGGTTTTTTCGTACCCCATGTCATATTAAACGCAAGGTTTGATACGGGAATGCTGAGTAAGTTAACTAAATCAAGATGAATAACACTTCCATTATCTATTGGCTCAATAGATAGAATACGCCCGGCTAATCCGATATTGCCGTTGTTAATAATAAAATAGTGCGTTTGTGATGGGTCCAGTTCTGTATAGTCGAATAGCCGTTGTTTGCGTTCAACGCGGCCAACGACTTCGGCGATCTTTTGAGTCGTGTTGATAACCGTAGCTTGTTGTTTTTCTAGCAAATTCATCTTTGCTTCTTGTTCTTTTTGTTGTTTTTCTAACAGGTTTATCTTTGTTTCTTGTTCTTTTTGTTGTTTTTTCAGCTCTTCAACAAGGTGTTTATCTGCAAAGTAGTCACAACCAGATAAAAAGAATGTGAATCCCAAAGCAAGCAGGGGGATAAATTTTCCATTTTTGTGCATATAAAATATCCTTGTTAATAATTTATATAATATAAATAGTTAACCTGTTATTTATACAGCTAACTCATCATATTGCGAGCATTGCCAATAGCCATTAATATATGGTTATAATTAAAACATTCATTGTTTCTATAGAAATGCGCAAATACCCGACGTTGTTTATCAATTACTCATAGCAATGCTTTATAAAAATATAATTATAATGTTTATGTATGGGGATTTTTTTCAGGGATGATAATGTTATTTAATTTTGCGGGTCAATCATATTCTGCGGGATATAAGAAAAGAGGATGAAAAAAATTCATTGTATAAATACAAACAGGCATGATAGTGGAATTTTTCATCCTGAAAAAGCAGAGACTACCGTTAAAAATGAACTTGTATATAAGCGGTGTAAATACTTCCAGGAAAAATTCGGAATATAGCCCGATGCTCTCAAGACACCCTCCGTACAACGGGTGTCCTGAGAGCCTGTGATGCGGAAGGTTTAGAACTCGCTCTTCGCGAAGCCTGTCATCTCTTTGAGCCCCATTTCCCGGCCCAGCGCCGTCATCGGGTGGACCACGATCAGGCCGCGTACGCTTTTTTTGAGTTTGCCCATATCGGCCTGCTCTTTTTTAGTGATCGCGCGGCGAAACGGCAGGTTCATCAGCTTCTGCGCTTCTTTACTCAGTTTTTGGCTGTGTACTTCGCGCAGACGGATAATTTCTGCTTCCAGCGTCTCTTTTTCTTTTTCCAGCTCCGCGTATTTATCGGCGGATTCAACCAGAGAGAGACCTGCCTGCTGGTGGCGAATAGCGTCAAGACGATCGCTCAGGCGTTTAATTTCGTTTTTTTCGACTTCTTTCATGGGATAGCTTCTGATAGAAATGGGATAGATACCTTATAGTATGCGCGCAGTGAGTGATTCTTCACAACTCATGACGTAAAGATAATCAATTATGGCAAGTATTACACTGCTCACTATTTAATTATCTCGTTGAGAATAAAATCCTTTTTGTCGAAAGAAAAGATGAAGCGCCCTTTTGTCGGCAAGAAAAGCGATTAAGCACATTTTCCTCAATGACAACGCTAAATTGATCCTAAACTCAAATAAGCGACCGCGGGAGTCAGACGCGGGTCCCACATGGAGGATCTATCATGGCAAAAATAGGTGAGAACGTACCACTTCTTATTGATAAAGCCGTCGATTTTATGGCGTCCAGCCAGGCGTTCCGTGAATACCTGAATAAAACGCCGCCGCGTGATTATGTTCCTTCCGAAGTGCCGTCGGAGAGCGCGCCCATTTATTTGCAGCGTCTGGAATATTACCGACGGCTGTACCGACCAAAAGAAGAAGAAAGAGGTTAACGGCGGGATTTACTTTTGAAAGGCCTTTTTTAAGCTGATTTTAGAAATCAGCTCGGTCAGAGAGAGGACCATCGTCGAACGCACCGCCTGCTGGTAGCGCTGAATTTGCATGGCGTATAGCGCCGCGTCGGACGTATCAAAATGCGGCGGCGGCGGTAGCGCCATGACGCAGTGCAGTTCGCCAAACGGCCCGAGGATTTCATCGTCGGTAAAGGCGTACTCATTGCCGTCGTGATTCAGCTCTTCGCGCAGCGCCATTAACAGCTCCGCATCTTCATATTCGGTGCGGCTGAGTACGCCCAGACCATAGATAAGTTTCAGACGTACCGAAAGATCGCCCAGCGGCCCGTCGCCGTCCAGCAACGGTTCCACAGCGTATTTCACCGCATAGTCGTCTTTGCGAAACACCTGGAGCACCAGAATATTCACCGCCTCGGTCAATAACTCGACGGCGGTAATCAGGAAGCTCCGTACGGTTTTGCCAGCATTCAGACGCTCAAGCACACGATTTTCAAAGGCCTGGGTTTGTTCCATTATTGCCTGCATATCTGACAATCTGTTATTTGGGCGCAGGCTAACCTGCGCCGGATTCTGCGTCATTTGGTCGCGTTATATGCGTTAACCGCCTCCGCCACCACATCGCTATTGGCATCCAGCCCGGAAATTTGCGCCAGCGCGGCCTGCGGGCCTTTTTCGGTAATCAGAGCCGCCAACTCCTGCGCCTGCGGATCTTCATCACTACGGAAATGCATCGCCGCCGCGATCCCTTTGACCAGATTTACATGCGGCAGACCATATTCCAGGGTGCCAAGCAGCGGTTTGATCAGACGGTCGCCCGCGCTGAGTTTGCGTAGCGGCTGACGACCTACGCGTTCGACGTCATCTTTCAGATACGGGTTTTCAAAACGACCGAGGATTTTCTGAATGTATGCCGCATGTTTGTCGGCATCAAAACCGTAGCGTTTGATCAGCACCGCGCCGCTTTCTTCCATCGCACCTTTCACCACCGCACGAATACTCTCATCGAGAATGGCGTCGCGAATGGTTTGATGACCGGCTAATTTGCCGAGGTACGCGGTTATAGCATGACCTGTGTTCAGCGTGAAGAGTTTACGTTCGACAAATGCCATCAGGTTATCCGTTAACTCCATCCCCGGAATGTTTGGCAACGCGCCTTTAAACTGGGTTTTATCGACAATCCACTCGCTGAACGTTTCTACCGTCACTTCCAGCGGATCGTTGGTTGCAGAAGCGGAAGGCGGCACAATACGGTCAACGGCGGAATCGACAAAACCGACGTGCTGTTCAACCCAGGCTTTATCGCCATCCGCCAGCGCGTTCATTACGTGGCCTTTCAGCTGCGTGGTGCCGCGCACCATATTTTCACAGGCGATGATATTCAGCGGGGCATCCACGCCCTGCGCCTTACGTTTTACCAGCCCTTTAGCGATGGCCGGAGCGATACGCTCAAGCACAACCGGACCCACGGCAGTAGTGATTAAATCAACGTGGGCAATCAGGTCGACAACATCATCGCCGATGCTGCTGACAGCGTTGACGCCGGAAACCGTATCAACCTGCTCATTTTCACCCACAACATGAACCTGATAGCTATGACGGGCATTCAGGGCATCGAGTACGACCTGATTTACATCCGCAAACGTCAGTTGTATCCCCGCGTCAGCCAGCAGTTTGCCGATAAAGCCACGACCGATATTACCTGCGCCAAAATGTAATGCTTTCATAGTATTAACCTTCATTAATGTTTTTACCCGAGAGGGCTGGGGTGAGGGACTGCATAGATTTCCCCTCAACCTAACCCTCTCCACAAGGGAGAGGATATCGCCTTCATATTTCGAACTGCAGATGCGTTGGCTCTCCTCGCTCACCCCAGTCACGTACTTATGTACGCTCCTGGGGATTCACTGCGTTGCCGCCTTCCTGCAGCTCGAACTATTTTGGGGATACTTAACTGTTAAGCTTTTTTACCTGCCAGCAGTTCCAGCACTTCATCCACGCTGGTGGTGTGCGCCAGACGTTCGATCACGGATTCATCATCCAGCGCGTTGGTCAGGCTGGTGATGACCTGGATGTGCTCATTGTTACGTGCGGCGATACCAATGACCAGACGGGCAATATCGTCTTCTTCTTCACCGAAGCGTACGCCTTCCGGATACTGGCAGAACACCACGCCGGTTTTCAGCACGCGATCTTTCGCTTCCACCGTGCCGTGCGGTACTGCGATGGATTCACCGAGGTAAGTCGGCGTCAGCTTTTCGCGGTCCAGCATCGCCTCGACGTATTCCGGCTCAACATAGCCGCCTTTCACCAGTTGTTCACCGGCAAAGCGAATCGCCTCTTCTTTGTTAGCGGCTTTACGGCCCAGGAAGATATTCTCCGCACCCAGTTTGAACAGGTTGTTATCACCCTCCTCAAAGCTGTCTTTCAGATGGTCGCGTACTTTCTCTTCATTAGTATTGTGGCGCTGTGCGGCAACCAGACGTTCGGTCAGGCTGGTGTACAGGCCGCTATCCAGGAAGTTGGTCAGCGAAATATGCTGCGCCTGCGGTACCTGACGCATCGCGCGCTCGGTAAGGTCACGGTGAGTAATGACCAGATCCACATCCGGCGGCAGATTGTTAATGGCGCTGTTGGTGACGGAGATCTGGCTCAGGCCCGCATCCTGTACTTTCTTACGCAGTACCCCTGCGCCCATCGCGCTGGAACCCATACCGGCATCGCAAGCCACGATGATTTTACGCACATGGCTCAGGTCGTTGGTCACGTCGCCAGCCGCCAGCGGAGAGGCGCCTTTAGATTCCGCTTTCATGTCATGCATACGACGGGTGGCCGCTTCAATGTCATCTTCTTCTTTCACTTTGCTGGTTTTCAGCAGAATTGCAGAAACCACGAAGGAGACCGCCATTGCCGCCACGATGGCAGCGATGTTAGCGAAGTAAGCGCCTTTTGGCGTCATCGCCAGTACGGCCAGAATGGAGCCAGGAGAAGCCGGAGAAACCAGACCGCCGTTCAGGATGGTCAGGGTGAATACGCCAGTCATACCGCCAAGGATAACGGCCAGGATCAGACGTGGGTTCATCAGCACGTACGGGAAGTAGATCTCATGGATACCGCCCAGGAAGTGGATAATTGCCGCGCCGCCCGCAGACTGTTTAGCGCTGCCGCGACCGAAGAACATGTACGCCAGCAGGACGCCCATCCCTGGACCCGGGTTAGCTTCAATCAGGAAGAAGATGGATTTACCCATCTCATGGGACTGCTGGATACCCAGCGGTGAGAAGATGCCGTGGTTAATCGCGTTATTGAGGAACAGGATTTTCGCCGGTTCAACAAAAATGGACGCCAGCGGCAGCATATCGTGCGCCACCATGAAGTTAACGCCCGCCGCCAGAATTTTGGACAGGACTTCAACCGCCGGACCAATACCGAGGAACGCCAGGATGGCGAGGATCATACCGATAATGCCAGCGGAGAAGTTGTTCACCAGCATCTCAAAACCGGATTTGATCTTACCGTCTACCCAACTGTCGAATTTCTTAATGCAGTAGCCGCCTAATGGACCGGCGATCATTGAGCCGAGGAACATCGGCATATCCGCGCCGACAATAACGCCCATGGTAGTGATAGCGCCCACCACGCCGCCGCGTTCGCCGCCAACCAGACGACCGCCGGTATAACCGATGAGCAGCGGCAGCAGGTAGGTGATCATCGGACCAACCAGTTTCGCCAGCGTTTCGTTAGGCAACCACCCTGTTGGAATAAATAATGCGGTGATAATACCCCACGCGATAAACGCGCCGATATTAGGCATCACCATATTGCTGAGGAATCGACCAAAGCTTTGCACTTTGATCTTAATATCGGATGACATAAAAACACCCCTTCTTATGTTGCTGTCGCGCAGGCTGAAAGCCCGAGGTTTGTTAATGTAGCGGCAGAGGTAGCCGGACCCTGTAGTGTAGATACTGCGCAATCTGGCACTGAATCGTTCAACTGTCCAGTCGACGGTCTTTTATGTGATATTCGTCACGTAAATATAGGGTGTATGGCGTTAGTTAATGTGATTTTAATCACAAAATAACGGTACAAAAAAACATCACAGTGCAATAATTCGCTGCAAATGAGGATTAAATGTGAACTGATTCACATTTTTGGTTTTGCTGTTTGTCGAATTTTTGTGATGTGGATCGCAAATTATTTTCATCTGGATTTGAGTAGATGTGATCTGCGGCAGGTTCTACCCCCGACATTTTTTATTGCAAAACAAAGCAACTTCTCACCAGAAAAAATATTTATTTTGTGGTATGGCGAAAACCCCAAACTGCAGTTATGTTCAAAACATCAGCCAGGGTGCATACGGCTGCCGGCATAAAAAACTCTAATTAGCGTGAATTCGAGGCAGGCATGTTTCTAAATTATTTCGCGTTGGGCGTGCTGATCTTCGTTTTTCTGGTTCTGTTTTACGGAATCATCGCCATTCACGATATTCCCTATAACATGGCTAAAAAACGTAACCATCCCCATGCCGATGCCATCCATACTGCGGGATGGGTGAGCCTGTTCACTCTTCATGTTATTTGGCCGTTCCTGTGGATCTGGGCCACGCTCTACCAGCCTGAAAAGGGATGGGGAATGCAGTCACACATCACACCGACCGGAAAGGAGTCAGACCCTGAGATTGCCGCGCTGGCAGCGCGAATCACCCAGTTGGAAAAAAGACTGGATGGGGAGAAAAAAAACGATAACTCCACCTTTCCGGAGATTTAATCATGGATTTGTTGATAGTCCTGACCTATGTGGCCTTTGCCTGGGCCATCTTTAAAATATTCCGTATTCCGGTAAACCAATGGACGCTTGCTACCGCTGCATTAGGTGGGGTGTTCATTGTTGCGGGATTGATTTTATTAATGAACTATAACCACCCGTATACTTTTACGGCGCAAAAAGCGGTTATTTCAATTCCGGTCACTCCGCAAGTCACAGGAATTGTTAGTGAGGTAACAGATAAAAATAATCAGCTAATTAAAAAAGGTGATGTGCTGTTTAAGCTCGATCCGGTACGGTATCAGGCGCGTGTCGACAGGCTGCAGGCTGATCTGGTTACCGCTACGCACAACATCGACAACCTGAAAGCACAGTTGTCGGAAGCGGTCGCCAATACCACCCGTGTATCTGCTGAACGTGACCGTCTGTATAAAGATTATCAACGCTATTTGAAAGGCAGTCAGGCGAAGGTTAACCCGTTCTCTGAAAGCGATATCGATAACGCTCGGCAAAACTATCTGGCACAGGATGCGCTGGTCAAAGGCTCGGTTGCAGAACAGACGCAGATTCAGAGCCAATTAGACAGTATGGTCAACGGTGAGCAATCTCAGGTTGCGTCCCTACGTGCCCAGCTTGCCGAGGCTAAATACAATCTTGAACAGACGGTAGTTCGTGCCCCCAGCAACGGTTATGCCACGCAGATTTTAATTCGTCCGGGGACTTACGCAGCAGCATTACCTTTGCGTCCGGTAATGGTGTTTATTCCTGAACAAAAACGGCAAATCGTGGCGCAATTCCGCCAGAATTCGCTGCTGCGCCTTAAACCAGGCGATGAAGCGGAAGTGGTGTTTAACGCGCTGCCTGGTCAGGTTTTCACCGGCAAGCTGACCAGTATTCTTCCTGTCGTTCCGGGTGGTTCTTATCAGGCGCAGGGCGCATTACAGTCCTTAACGGTGGTGCCGGGTACCGATGGCGTGCTGGCCACGATTGAGCTGGATCCGAATGCCGATGTGGATGCGCTGCCGGACGGTATCTATGCCCAGGTCGCAGTCTATTCCGACCATTTCGCCCACGTGTCGGTAATGCGTAAAGTACTGCTGCGCATGACCAGTTGGATGCATTACCTTTATTTGGATCATTGAGACCGTCATCACCTGCCATTTTCAGTGACCTGAGCCATACTAAGCGGTGCCCCACTATCATTGGGCACCGCTTTTTTGTTGGCAAAAAGGACCCGGCATGAAACTCATTGGCAGCTATACCAGCCCTTTTGTGCGTAAAATTTCGATTCTGTTACTGGAAAAGGGCATCACCTTCGAATTTGTGAATGAACTTCCCTACAACGCGGATAGCGGGGTGGCGCGCTATAACCCGTTAGGTAAAGTACCCGCGTTGGTCACCGATGCGGGCGAGTATTGGTTCGATTCGCCGATCATCGCGGAATATATTGAGCTGCTGGATATCGCGCCAGCGATGCTCCCGCGTGACCCGATGGCGGCGCTTAAAGTTCGCCAGCTTGAAGCGTTGGCTGACGGCATTATGGATGCAGCGTTGGTTTCTGTACGCGAACAGGCGCGCCCGGCGGCGCAACAATCGGAAACGGAACTGTTGCGCCAGCGGGAAAAAATCAACCGCAGCCTGGATATGCTCGAAAGTTATCTGAGCGACGGGACACTAAAAACGGATACGGTCAATTTGGCGACTATCGCGATTGCCTGTGCGGTAGGCTATCTCAACTTCCGCCGGGTCGCGCCTGGCTGGTGTGTTAGCCGCCCCCACCTGGTCAAACTGGTCGAAACGCTTTTTCAACGCGAAAGCTTTGCCCGCACCGAAGCGCCAAAGGCTTGACGCGCATTATGTCCGCCTGAGCAAACTCACGTTACAATCCCCCTTATGTCGATATCCCTCTCCCGCCAGGAGAGGGCCACCAACAGCCAGGCATTTTCATGACAAGCGAAACGCGTACACTCTACAGCCAGCTTCCTGCTATCGATCGCTTATTGCACGATAGCGCTTTTCTTTCTCTGCGCGATCGGTATGGTCATACCCAGGTGGTTGATCTGCTTAGGCGGATGCTTGACGACGCGCGCGACGTCATCCGGAATACGCAAACGCTTCCCGACTGGTACGCAGACTGGGCGCAAGAGGCGAAACTCCGGCTGGAAAATGCGGCGCAAAGCGCGCTGCGCCCGGTGATTAACCTGACGGGGACGGTGTTGCACACCAATCTTGGCCGCGCATTGCAGGCGCAAGAAGCGATTGAGGCGGTAACGCAGGCGATGCGCGCGCCGGTGACGCTGGAATACGATTTAGATGGCGCCGGGCGGGGGCATCGCGACCGGGCGCTGGCGACGCTGTTATGCCGAATCACCGGGGCGGAGGACGCCTGTATCGTCAATAACAATGCGGCGGCGGTATTGCTGATGTTGGCGGCGACCGCCAGCGGCAAAGAGGTGGTGGTTTCGCGTGGCGAGCTGGTCGAAATCGGCGGCGCGTTTCGTATTCCGGATGTTATGCGCCAGGCGGGCTGTACGCTGCATGAAGTGGGCACCACCAACCGGACGCACGCGAAAGATTACCGTCAGGCGGTAAATGAAAATACCGGGCTGTTGATGAAGGTGCATACCAGTAATTACAGCATTGAGGGCTTTACCAAAACGGTAGAGGAAGCGGAACTGGCGGAAATTGGGCGAGAGCTGGATATTCCGGTGGTGGCGGATCTGGGCAGCGGTTCGCTGGTGGATTTAAGTCAATATGGCTTACCCAAAGAGCCGATGCCACAGCAGCTCATTGCCGCAGGCGTCAGCCTGGTAAGCTTCTCCGGCGATAAGTTGCTGGGCGGGCCGCAGGCCGGGATCATCGTCGGCAGAAAAGCGATGATTGCCCAACTGCAAAGCCATCCGCTGAAACGCGCTCTGCGCGCGGATAAAATGACGCTGGCGGCGCTGGAGGCAACGTTACGTCTGTATCTGCACCCGGAAGCGTTGGCGGAGAAATTACCCACCCTGCGTCTGTTAACCCGCAGTGAAGCGTCGATTCGCGAACAAGCGCAGCGGTTACAGGCGCGGCTGGCGGCACGTTACGGCGATGAATTTGCGCTGGAGGTTAAACCCTGCCTGTCGCAAATCGGCAGCGGTTCATTACCGGTAGACCGCCTTCCCAGCGCCGCCATGACCTTTACCCCGCACGACGGGCGCGGTAGTCGGCTGGAGGCACTGGCGGCCCGCTGGCGCACGCTGCCTGTACCGGTCATTGGCCGAATTTATGATGGCCGTTTATGGCTGGATATGCGCTGTCTTGAAGACGAAAGCCGGTTTATGGAGATGATGCTGAAATGATTATTGCAACTGCCGGACACGTAGACCACGGTAAAACGACGTTGCTCCAGGCGATTACCGGAGTCAATGCCGATCGCCTGCCGGAAGAGAAAAAACGCGGGATGACTATCGATCTGGGCTATGCCTATTGGCCGCAGCCGGATGGTCGCGTGCTGGGCTTTATCGATGTGCCTGGACATGAAAAATTCCTCTCTAACATGCTGGCGGGCGTAGGCGGTATTGATCACGCTTTGCTGGTGGTCGCCTGTGATGACGGCGTCATGGCGCAAACGCGCGAGCATTTACAGATCCTGCAACTGACGGGCAATCTCCAGCTCACCGTCGCGCTGACCAAAGCCGATCGCGTGGATGAGGCGCGTATCGGTGAAGTACGTGAAGAGGTACTGGCGGCGCTCGACAACTATGGCTTCGCCGATACCGTTTTATTTGTCACCGCCGCCAATGAAGGACGCGGTATTGCAGAACTTCGCGCTCATTTACAGCAGCTTCCTGCACGTTTGCACGCCGCGCAGCATCGTTTCCGTCTGGCTATCGACCGTGCGTTTACGGTGAAAGGGGCGGGACTGGTGGTGACCGGAACGGCGCTGAGCGGAGAGGTAAACGTGGGCGATACGCTATGGTTGACCGGCGTTAATACGCCGATGCGCGTACGAAGTCTACACGCGCAAAATCAGCCCACCGACCATGCGTATGCCGGGCAACGTATTGCGCTCAATATTGCGGGCGATGCGGAGAAGGAGCAGCTTAACCGCGGCGACTGGCTGCTTTCGGATGCGCCGGTGGGGGAGGCTTTTTCCCGGGTGATCGTTTCTCTGGCGCTTCATGCGCCGCTTTCCCAATGGCAGCCGCTACATATTCACCATGCCGCCAGCCATGTGACCGGTCGCGTCTCTTTGCTGGAAGGCGGGCTGGCCGAGCTGATCTTTGATACGCCGTTGTGGCTGGCCGATAATGACAGACTGGTGCTGCGTGATATTTCCGCACGCGCCACCCTTGCCGGCGCACGCGTGGTGACGCTTAAGGCGCCGCGTCGCGGTAAACGTAAGCCAGATTATTTGCACTGGCTTTCAACGCTTGCCGCCGCGCAGGACGATAGCGCGGCGTTGGCCATTCATCTGGAACGCGGCGCCGTCAACCTGCCGGATTTCGGTTGGGCGCGTCAGCTTAATCCTGTCGGTATGCGTCAGCTTATTGAGCAACATGGTTTTATCCAGGCCGGAGACAATCTGTTAAGCGCGCCCGTCGCCGCCCGCTGGCAGCGTAAGATTCTTGATACGCTGGCGACCTACCACGAACAGCACCGCGATGAACCGGGACCGGGACGCGAGCGTTTACGCCGCATGGCCCTGCCAATGGAAGATGAAGCGCTGGTCCTGATGCTGATCGAGCGGATGCGCGACGACGGCCTGATTCATAGCCATCACGGTTGGTTGCATCTGCCGGATCATAAAGCAGGATTTAGCGATGAGCAGCAGGCCGTCTGGCAAAAAGTCGAACCGCTATTTGGCGATGAGCCCTGGTGGGTACGCGATCTGGCGAAAGAGACCGGAACGGAAGAACAATTGATGCGGCTGGTGCTGCGGCAGGCGGCACAGCAAGGCATCATTACCGCGATCGTAAAAGATCGGTACTATCGTAACGATCGGATTGTCGCTTTCGCCAATATGATCCGCGAGCTGGATCAAGAGAGAGGATCAACCTGTGCGGCGGATTTTCGCGACAGGCTGAATGTAGGGCGGAAGCTGGCCATTCAGATCCTTGAATATTTTGACCGGATTGGATTTACACGACGTCGTGGGAATGATCATTTATTACGTGATGCGTTATTATTTCCGCAAAAAGAATGAAATGGTTAAATTAAATAACAAATGAAGCAATACAATTATTGCGTTGCTTTTTATTTTTCTGGCTTCTTAAAATAGCCAGCGTGAGCCTATTATCAGAATAGTTTTGCCCATATTCTTTGCGCCTTAGTCAGGCGACTCACGATGAGATTGTGGAAATTTGATGTAACGCCTTTGCCCGGTGGCGCGGACGCTTACCGGGCCTGCGTAGACGATGCAGGCCGGATAAGGCGTAACTCGTTAGCTTCGGGCGAGCTTTTGCTGCGCCAGCCAGACGGCGCCCAGCCTGCCCGCCTGATTTCCCAGTTGGCAGGGCTGAATCGGCACCTGGAGCGCCTCCCACATTTCAAACGTTTCAAGATGCCGCGTCAGGAGCGGGTAGAGCTTTTCCTGTTCGCTTATTCCTCCGCCGATCAGCACCACGCCCGGATCAAACATAGAGATCACGCTGTAAACGCCGCGTGACAGATAACGCGCCCAGTCATTGACCGCCTCACGCAGATGAACATCGGTCGCCATTCGTTCGAAGATCACATCCGCAGGCGGCATCTCTTCGGCGGGCAGCGCCAGCGCCTGGCGGCACGACGCCATTAATCCGCTGGTTGACGCGATTTTATGCATACTTTCGCCATTATTCCCGACCGGCATGACGCCGAATTCACCGGCATGGAAATGTGCGCCGCGATACAGTTCTCGTCCGACGATAATACCGCCGCCAATGCCGGTTCCAATGGTGATACAGACCAGATTGTCATAATGCTGTCCGGCGCCTCGCCACATTTCGCCCAGCGCCGCGCAGTTCGCGTCGTTCTCCACGACCAGCGGCAGATCGGTTAGCCCGCTGAACAACTCCATCAGGTTGACGTCATCCAGGTAAGCCAGCGCGCCCGCTTTTGCCGCATGACCGTTATGGGGATTAATATGGCCGGGGAAACTGACCCCGATTGCCGCAATGTCATAGTCCTGTTGGCAACGCGCCACCACATCCTGCCATTTGCGGGTAAACGTGGAGGCGTCCTCTGGCGTATCGAATTGATAATGGGTTAATTCTTCGCCGTCACTGTTAATCACGCCATATTTGACGTGAGTTCCTCCCACATCAATGCCGATATATTGCTGCATAGTGTTCTCCGTACGTTAAACAGGCACCTGTTTAGTATGGCTAAAACCAGACGGAGAAACGTAAAGGAAAGTAATTCGTGATTGCTGTCGTAAAGCGGGAAACCATTGGCGAAAAATTCACCAGTACCGTCTACCCTTGTGGAGTACCTTTACAATAAGGAGTTGGTCATGACGAACAATCCCCCTTCAACACGTATTCAGCCAGGTGAATACGGGTACCCACTGAAGTTAAAAGCCCGCTATGACAATTTTATCGGCGGTGACTGGGTTGCGCCCGCCGACGGCGAATATTATCAAAACCTGACGCCAGTGACCGGCCAGCCGCTATGTGAAGTCGCTTCCTCCGGTAAAAAAGATATCGATTTAGCGCTCGACGCCGCGCATAAGGCGAAAGATAAGTGGGCGCATACGTCAGTACAAGACCGTGCCGCTATCTTGTTTAAGATCGCCGATCGGATGGAACAAAACCTCGAGCTGTTGGCGACAGCGGAAACCTGGGATAACGGTAAACCGATTCGTGAAACCAGCGCCGCCGACGTACCGCTGGCGATCGATCATTTCCGCTATTTCGCCTCCTGTATACGTGCGCAGGAGGGCGGGATCAGCGAAGTTGATAGCGAAACCGTGGCCTACCATTTTCACGAACCGCTTGGCGTCGTGGGACAGATAATCCCGTGGAACTTTCCGTTGTTGATGGCAAGCTGGAAAATGGCGCCAGCGCTGGCGGCGGGTAACTGCGTGGTGCTTAAACCGGCACGCCTGACGCCGCTTTCCGTTCTGCTGTTAATGGAAGTCATTGGCGATCTGTTACCGCCGGGCGTCGTCAACGTCGTGAACGGCGCGGGCGGCGAGATCGGCGAATATCTGGCGACCTCGAAACGTATCGCGAAGGTGGCGTTTACCGGTTCGACGGAAGTGGGTCAACAGATCATGCAGTACGCCACGCAGAATATTATTCCGGTGACGCTGGAGTTAGGCGGTAAATCGCCAAATATCTTCTTTGCTGACGTGATGGATGAGGAAGATGCGTTCTTTGATAAAGCGCTGGAGGGATTTGCCCTGTTTGCCTTTAACCAGGGCGAGGTGTGTACCTGTCCAAGCCGTGCGCTGGTCCAGGAGTCCATCTATGAGCGCTTTATGGAGCGCGCTATTCGCCGGGTAGAGAGCATTCGCAGCGGGAACCCGCTAGATAGCGGTACACAGATGGGGGCGCAGGTCTCTCACGGCCAGCTTGAGACTATCCTCAATTATATCGATATCGGTAAAAAAGAGGGGGCCGATATTCTGACCGGTGGGCGACGCAAGGAGCTGGATGGCGAACTTAAAGAGGGCTATTACCTTGAGCCTACCATTCTGTTTGGTAAGAATAATATGCGCGTCTTTCAGGAGGAGATCTTTGGCCCGGTGCTGGCGGTAACCACCTTTAAAACCATGGAGGAGGCGCTGGAAATCGCTAACGATACCCAATACGGCCTGGGCGCTGGCGTCTGGAGCCGCAACGGCAATCTGGCCTATAAGATGGGGCGCGGCATTCAGGCCGGGCGCGTATGGACCAACTGCTATCACGCCTATCCGGCACATGCGGCGTTCGGCGGCTATAAACAGTCGGGCATCGGGCGCGAAACGCATAAGATGATGCTGGAACACTACCAGCAAACCAAGTGCCTGCTGGTGAGTTATTCCGATAAGCCGCTGGGGCTGTTCTGACGCAAGAGGTAATGCCCGATGGCGCTGCGCTTATCGGGCCTACCGCATTGATATCAGCCTGGTGGTAATGCCCGATGGCACTTCGCTTATCGGGCCTACCGCGTTGATATTAGCCTGGTGGTAATGTCTGATGGCGCTTCGCTTATCGGGCCTACCGCATTGATATCAGCCTGGTGGTAATGCCCGATGGCACTTCGCTTATCGGGCCTACCGCGTTGATATTAGCCTGGTGGTAATGTCTGATGGCGCTTCGCTTATCAGGCCTACAAAAATTCATCGCAATTTACTGATATTGCAAATCTTGTAGGCCGGATAAGGCGCAGCCGCCATCCGGCACAGTATTACCGCTCGTTAACCCAAATCCGCATTTCTCCCTCGCCACGGTTGGCCCAGCTAAACCACGGAATGAACGTTAGCGTCTGCGGCTGGCGCGATGACGGCGCGTTATCGTAGTGCCACAACGCCTGATGCTGCGCATCTGGGGCGCTTTGCTTCTCGCCTTCAGCCTGAATCAGCATCTTATGCGCAAAAAGCCCTTTGCCCTCAAAGACCCGGAACTCACTCTCTTTCGGTAGCCACAGATTATGCAGTTCTTCGCCGTTATCGGCCTGCTCAAGGCAATAGACCAGTGGCCCGCGCTGAATGGCGACCTTACCGGCGACGTGACGCGCCAGCGGATTGCCATACACGCGGCGAACCGGCATCGGCAGCGTCAGGGTTATCGTATCGCCCTCCTGCCAGGTCCGACGGATATGCAGATAACCTTTGCGAATATCCTGCTCCACTTCCAGCCCGTTGAGCGTCACTTTTGCCTCAGGGCACCAGTCCGGCAGACGTAGCGCCAGCGTGTGACGTACCGGCTGCACAGAGTCGATGGCAATCTTCACCTGCTCATGCCACGGGTAGTTCCCGCTGATTCGCAGTTTGAGCGCGCCATTTTCAACCGGTATTTCCATGCTGTTACCCACGTACATATTGATGTACAGCGCATCCGCACGCGGCGTGTAGATGTAGTGACCAAGGGAGGTGAGCACGCGGGCGATGTTCGGCGGGCAGCAGGCGCAGCCAAACCAGCGCTGGCGGATGGGCTTAACGTGATCGTAAATATGGTTGAATTTTAACGATTTTGGATGCACTTCCAGCGGGTTGACGTAGAAGAAATGCTTGCCATCCAGCGCCATACCGCCGAGGACGGTGTTGTACAGCGCGCGCTCCATCACGTCGGCGTACTGGCTATCGGCTTCCATTTCCAGCATCCGGCGGGCGAACATCATCAGGCCGATTGAAGCGCAGCTTTCCGCATAGACCGAATCATTCGGTAAATCGTAATCGCTGCTAAAGGCTTCGCCACTGCTCTGTGAACCGATGCCTCCGGTGATATACAGCTGACGCTGCGCCATATTTTTCCACAGACGCAGGCAGTCCTGGCGTTTGCCTTCATCGTTGCTCAGGCGAGCGAGATGCGCCACGCCAGTCATCAGATAGACAAAACGTACCGCGTGGCCAATGGCCGTCTGCTGCTGCGAAATTGGCAGATGCGCCTGGCTGTAGGCTTTGTCTTTGACCATCCACGCCGGGCCGTAGGTATGCCAGTAAGAGGTTTGGCCGCGTTTTTCGTACTCTTCGTCGTAGAAGTGCGGTTGGGCGCCGCGCTGCCCGATAAAGTAGCTTGCCAGCGTCATATAGCGCGGCTGCTCTGTTACCTCATACAGACGCATCAGCGCCAGCTCAATTTCCGGGTGGCCCGGATAGCCGTGCAGCTGATTTTCGCCAGGGCCGAAAGTGCTGTCGATATGATCGGCCAGGCGACAAACGACGTCTAGCAGCCGACGCTTGCCGGTGGCCTGAAAGAAGGCGACGCCCGCTTCAATCAGGTGCCCGGCGCAATAAAGCTCGTGGCACTCCGCCAGGTTGCTCCAGCGTTCTTGCGGGGCTTTTGCCGTAAAGTACGTATTGAGATAGCCATCGTCACACTGCGCGGCGGCCACCAGTTCAATCACCTCATCGGCGGTTTTCTCAAGCGCGGGATCGGGCTTCTGGCACAGTGACCAGGCAACCGCTTCCAGCCATTTCGCCACGTCGCTGTCCTGAAAGACCATGCCGTAAAAGTCGCCCGTCTGCTGGCCTGCGGCAATGCGGAAATTTTCAATGGCATGGCTGGGTTCAGCCTCTGGAATACGATCGTTTAACGCATCCCACTGGTAAGGAATAACCACATCGCGAACCAGTTGTTGATACTGTCCGAGGAACGGATCGCTGACCGTCAGTTTATGCAGATCGACTTCCAGTACGTTCATTTCGTGCTCCTTAAGGCTGTAGAGGTCATAAATATTCCTCGCTGACGGGGTATTTTATGGCAGTAATTTTTATTTTCGCGTTATGACCTGATTCATTTTGCCCAGATAGCGGTGAGCGACAAGGCGATAAAAGAGTAAAAAAAGATGACGATTCCGACCCGTATTTAAAAATGTGAGATGGATCGAGTGAAATGACTATTTTTAGTTAATAATCAAAAGGTAATATGAAATACGGTGCTGAATGAGCGGGAAATGACATATTAATGCTCGAATTATCCATAACATTACCGATTAAAGTCCAAAACGGCGGATTATTTATTTCTCGCGGCATTGGGCGTCATCCTGCCAGGCGTCTGCAATCGTGGGAAATTATATTTGTGGAAAAAGGCTGCCTGAAAATTCAGGAAGAAGAATGTGTTTTCTGTGTCGAAGCCGGGGAAAGCCTGTTGCTTTGGCCGCATCGCCGCCATATTGGCGTTGAGGAGTTTCCAGCCGATCTTAAATTTTACTGGCTCCATTTTGAGGTCAAAGCGCCTGACAGCGACCCGCGCTGGCTGACGCATCTTTCCGTGCCGCAGCATACCCAGGTTGCCGATCCGCAGGCGCTGATTGCGCTTTTTCGCCAGTTTATGAACGAGCAGGAAAAGCACCAGCGCAGCCCGGCGCTGGAGTTCATCGTGCTGCTGATTTTGCAGCAGCTCACCGTTGACGCCCGGCAGAATGAAAACGCCGAGGCCGCTGGCGTGTCGCTGGCCTGGAAAGTACAGCAGTTGATTCGAACGCACTATCACCTGCCGCTTTCCAGCTCGGTTCTGGCGAAAGAACTGCATTGCAATGTGGATTATCTGGGACGCGTTTATCGGCGGGTATTTCACCTTACGCTAACGGAAGCCATCCACCGCCAGCGGGTGCGCGAGGCGGAAAAGTTGCTGATTAGCGACGCGCGTTCGTTAAAAGAGGTGGCGGAGCGGTGCGGTTTTAATGACGTTGGTTACTTTCGCCAGATCTTCCGCAAGCACACCGGCCTGACGCCTACCGCCTGGAAGCGGCGCTACAGTAAGGAACACGTTAATTCTTGAGTATAATCTTTGGCCCTCTGACAACGCGGTTGCAAACTGAATGCCCGATGGCGCTTTGCTTATCGGGCCTACAAGAGTTCATCACAACGTATTGATATTGCAAATCTTGTAGGTCGGATAAGGCGCAGCCGCCATCTGACACAGGCTGTGGCTGCCGGCATTACTGCCCGTAATAGGCATTCGCGCCGTGTTTACGCAGATAGTGTTTATCGAGCAGTTCAGGCTGCATATCCGGTAGCTGCGGGGCCAGCTGGCGCGAGAACAGCCCCATATAGGCACACTCCTCAAGCACCACGGCGTTGTGGACGGCATCGGCGGCATTTTTACCCCAGGCAAACGGGCCGTGTGAATGAACTAATACCGCCGGGATTTGTGCCGGATCCAGACCGCGCTCTTCAAAGGTTTTAATAATCACCTCGCCGGTCTGATACTCGTACTCGCCGTTAATTTCCTCAACGGTCATCAGCCGGGTACAGGGGATCGCGCCATAGAAATAGTCGGCGTGGGTGGTGCCCCAGGCGGGCAGGTCGAGCCCGGCCTGCGACCAGATCGTCGCATGGCGGGAATGGGTATGCACGATCCCGCCGATCTGCGGATAGCGGCGATAGAGCGCCAGATGGGTCGCGGTATCGGACGACGGTTTTTTGTTGCCTTCAACGACCTTGCCGTTGGCGATCTCTACCACCACCATATCGTCGGCGGTCATCACCTCATATTCAACGCCGGAAGGCTTGATGACCATCAGTTTGCGCGTCTCATCGACCGCGCTGACGTTGCCCCAGGTAAAGGTGACCAGCCCGTGCGCCGGAAGCGCCAGGTTGGCCGCCAGCACCTCGGCTTTCAGTTGCTCTAACATGTGAAACCTCCTTCCTGCATCCGTGATTCAATCCAGCGGCGGGCCTGGATAATTTCCAGCACCGGCTCGCTGGCTTTCTCTGTCCACATCTCAATCAGAAATGAACCGCGATAATTCAGCTCATGCAGCGTTTTGAAGATGCCAACAAAATCAACGCACCCTTCGCCAAACGGCACGTCGCGGAACTGGCCGGGGCTGTCACCGGTCACTGGCAGCGTGTCTTTCAGGTGGATAGCGGCGATACGGTCGATACCCAGCTTCAGCTCGGCGGTCACGTCGTTCCCCCAGGCGCTGAGGTTGCCGACGTCTGGATAAACGGTGAACCACGGTGACGAAAGCATCTCGTCCCACTTTTTCCACTTGCTGATGGAGTTCATAAACGCGGTATCCATGATCTCCACCGCCAGCATGACCTGCGCCGCTGCGGCCTGTTCCACCGCCCACGCCAGCCCTTCGGCGAAACGTTGCTGGGTGCCTTCGTCGTGCTCTTCGTAATAGACGTCGTAACCTGCCAACTGGATGGTGCGGATCCCCAGGTCGCGCGCCAGGCGAATGGCTTTGGTCATGATTTCACGCGCCCGCTCGCGTACCGCTTCGTCGCGGCTGCCAAAAGGGAAACGGCGATGGGCGGAGAGACACATTGACGGGATAGCGACGCCGCTTTCCAGCATCGCGTTCACCAGCGATGCGCGTTGGGCTGGCGTCCACTCCAGGCGAGAAAGGCGTTCATCCGTTTCGTCCACCGACATCTCAACAAAATCAAAACCGCAGCTTTTTGCCAGCACCAACCGCTCCGGCCAACTGAGATCTTTCGCCAGTGCTTTTTCATAGATCCCTAATGGATGATTACGCATGCTTTTCTCCCCAGATGGCGTCAATTTGGGCGTGGAATTCGGCGGCGACCTGCGCCGGATGGGCGGCACCTGCCAGCGCACGTCCGGCGATAAATGCCTTAACGTTAACGTCGCGGAACAGCGGCAGATCCGCTGGGGTAATGCCGCCGGTAATCGATAGTTCAAGGCCGATGTCGGACAACGCTTTCATACGCGTCAGGTCCGCTTCGCCCCACTGCTGCCCGCTGGCCTGCGCATCGCGTCCGCGGTGGTAAATCGCCTGGCGAACCCCGACGCGATACCAGTCTCGGGCGTCGTCCAGCGTCCAGTTGCCGAACAGTTCCATTTGAATTTCACCGCCGCAGGATTGCGCGACGGCATGGCCTTTCTCGACGGTCGCGAGCGGCGCGGCGCAGATGATAGTCATCCAGTTAGCGCCAGCGCTAAAAGCCTGCTGCGCCAGGGTTTCACCGGCATCGGCCACTTTCCAGTCGGCGACGATGATTTTTTCCGGGCACTGTGCTCGCAGGGCTTTCACCGCGCTAAGGCCTTCGGTTAAACAAAGGATGGTTCCGGCCTCAACGATATCGACATGATCCTGTAGCAGGGCGACATCGCGCTGGGCTGCTTCCAGGCTGGTGTGGTCGAGCGCCAGTTGCAGTAATGGTCGGCTCATAATGCGTGCTCCTTAATACGGGCGTGATAGCCCTGTAGTGCTTCAATCAAATCCTGGTATTGGCGGTATTTGCGCTGGTAGAGGGCGTGTGCGGTCATGTCCGGCAGCAGCGTGCGCACCGGGTGCTGCAGGTCGCGTTGGGCCTCGCGGAAATCGCGATATACGCCGGTGCCGACGCGGGCAGCCAGCGCCGCGCCGAAGCAGCCGGTCTCCTCCACCTGCGGCAGTTCAATGCGTAAACCGCTGACGTCCGCCAGCATCTGCATCCAGACGTCGGAGTGGGCCGGGCCGCCGGTAACGCGCAGGGCGCAAACGTCGGTAAAACGTTCACGCATGCGGTTGAGGTGGGTCATATGGCTGAAGATCACGCCTTCATAGAGCGCCTGTAGCAGGTGCGCGCGGTTGTGCAGCGCCTGCATGCCGTAAAAGCCGCAGGTCATCTCCAGCCCGGCATTGCTGCCATAGAGAAACGGGAGAAAAAAAAGGTCGCTACCGGCTTTCGGCAGGCTGGCAACCGCCTGGTTGATCTCATCAAAAGAGAGGTCGCCCCACTGGGCGGTGAACCATTCAAGGTTGCCGGAAGAGGTCGGGCTGGCTTCGTGAACGATATACTGCCCGTCATTGACGTAGCGGCCATAGACGTAAGGATGGGCCTCATGGTCGCGCAGACCGTGAGCGATGCCGCTGGTGACGGCCCAGGTACCCATCACTGCATTGAGGGTCGATTCATCCTCAATACCGGCGCAAAGGGCGGTGGAAACCACATCAAACAGGCCGCCGACGACGGGGGTACCCGCCGCCAGACCGGTTATGGCGGCCGCCTGAGCGGTGATCTCCCCGCATATTTCGGCTGAACCCACCACGGGGGGCAGCGCGCTGTCGATTTCACTGATGCCCAGCCACTCGGTCAGACGCGGGTCGTACTGGCCCGTCGCCATGTTGTAGAGGTTGGACTCGGAGATATTGCTTTCTTCACAGCCCTTCACGCCGGTTAAGCACCAGCGCAGATAGTCATGCGTCATCATGACGCAGCCTATCTGCGCGTAGCGCTGCGGCTCATTCTCTTTTACCCAGCGTAAAAGGGAGACTGGATGCCCGGTCCACAGGGTTTGCCGGGTCAGCGGGTAGAGTTTTTGCGGAACCGCTTCTTTTTGCCAGCGCTGGACAATTTCCATGGCGCGACGGTCGGAAGAGAGTATCGCTTTACCTAATGGCCGATCGCTTTTATCTAACAGGAACAGGCCCTTACCCTGAGCGGAAATACCCAGACCGCGGATTTGTGAGCCGCTCACCCCCGTGTGCGTCAGCAGTTTGCTGATGACCGAGCCGCACTGTTGCCACAGTTCGGTCATATCGCGTTCAACCCAGCCTGGCTGCGGGCTTAAAGCGTGCAGCGGCAGGCGTTGCACCGCTACTTCCCGGCCTGCGCCATCGTACAACCCGGCTTTTAGCCAACTCCCACCACAATCTAACCCCAGCCAGTAGTTGCTCATGACTTATTGCACCTCGTCCACGGCTTTCAGGAGATCGGCGCCCTGCGGGTTGTCTTTCAGGAACATATCGCGCACCTGGCTGCCCAGCGCATCGCTGAAGGCTTTACGGTCGATATCGGTCAGGACTTCAACTCCGGCTTCTTTCATGCCATCGATAATTTTTTGCTGATCTTCGGCGACCAGTTTGCGCTGATAGTCACCCGCTTCTTTGGCGGAACTCAGCAGTGCCTCCTGGAACTGCGGGCTTAAAGCGTCGAATTTAGCTTTATTGATCACCAGCAGCAGAGGCGAATAGGCGTGATGAGTGAGGGAGAGGTATTTCTGTACCTCATAGAATTTCGCTGACCACACGACGTTGATAGGGTGTTCTTGGGCATCAATCGTACGGGTTTCGAGGCCGGTATAGACTTCGGAGAATGGCATCGGAATAGGGTTCGCGCCGAAGATTTTAAAGGCCGCGATATTCATTGGGCTGTTGTTAGTGCGGATTTTTAAGCCTTTCAAATCGCCCGGCGTTTTTACCGGCGCGCGGGAGTTGGTGACGTCGCGCCAACCGTTTTCCCAGTAGGCGAGGACTTTTAACCCTTTTGAATCGAGTGATTTTTTCAGTTCATCGCCGACTTTGCCGTCGAGCGTTTTATGCGCATGCGCGGTATCGCGAAACAGGAAGGGGACATCAAGTAAGTTGAATACAGGGGCCAGACCGGTGAAATTGTTCGAACCGGACATTTCCATATCAATGGTTCCGCCGCGCACCCCGCTGATCATTGCCTGGGCGTTACCTAATGTGCTGTCAGGAAAGAGTTTTAGCGTTAATTCGCCGTTAGTTTTTTCTTTTAATAGTTCGTTAAATTTTTTCGCGGCAATATGTTGGGAGTCAGTTTGCGGTGTTTCATAACCAAAACGTAAAGATTGCGCCGCCAGAGACGACACGCTGAAAACCGTCAGACCAGCTATCAATAATGAACGAGCAATAACGTGTAATTTCATAATATTATCCTTTAATTAATCCATTTAAGCGGTGTGATAATTAGCTCGGGAATAAAAATAAATAAAACCAGCAGCGACATCAGTACGACAACGTAAGGGAATACGCCTCTTACCGCGTCATCAAATTTCAATTTTGCTACCCCGGAAATAACGTTGAGGACGTTGCCAACGGGCGGTGTGATTAATCCAATAGAGCAGTTAATAATGAACATGACGCCGAAATAAATCGGGTCAATATTGGCTTCTTTAACTAATGGCAATAATACAGGGGTAAGAATTAACACCGTTGGCGTTAAATCCATCACCATACCGACGACCATAATTGAGATCATAATGACGATAAATAAGAGTCGCGGAGAGTCGACCAGCGGCTGCAGCAAATCTGACACCATCATGGGTAATTCCGCGATCGTAATCAGCCAGGCGGATACCTGGGCCGCGGCCACCAGAAACATGACGACTGACGTCGTTTTGGCGGCATTGACCAGCACGTGGTAGAGACTGGAAAACGTTAATTCCCGATAGATAACAACAGCGACAAAGAGGGCGTAAAACGCGGCAACCGCCCCTGCCTCCGTTGGCGTGAAAAGTCCGGAACGGAAGCCGCCGATAATAATCACCGGTAAAAACAGCGCCCAGATACCTGAAACCAATGATTGCCAGATTTCACGCGGTGTTGCTTTGGGCTGAGAAGGGAGATTTAATCGCCCGGCCTGCCACCACCAGGTGAGCATAAGCGCCGCGCCCATCATGATGCCCGGTGCGATCCCGGCCATAAACAGCTTGCTGATCGACAAGCCGCTGGAAACGCCGAAGATAATAAAAGGAATCGAGGGCGGAATAATTGGCGCAATGATCCCGCCGGAAGCGATTAACCCAACGGAGCGGTTGATCGGATAGTTTGCGGAGCGCATCATCGGCACCAGCAGCGCGGCGACCGCAGCGGTATCTGCTACCGCAGAGCCGGAAAGGCTGGCCATAATCATTGCCGCAATAACGCCCACGTAGCCCAGGCCGCCGGGCTTATGGCCGACCAGCTTCATCGGCAGGTCGACAATTCGCTTTGACAGGCCGCCCGCGTTCATGATTTCACCGGCCAAAACAAAAAAGGGAATGGCCAGCAGGGAGAAACTGTCCGCGCCGTTAACCAGGGTTTGCGCCATAATCTGCACGTCAAACATATCCAGGTATGTCATCAGAGCAGCGCCGCAAAGCAGCAGCGACCAGGCGATGGGTAAACCTATCGCGATCCCGCCGAGCAGGCAGCAGAGAAATATCACCACGGCCATGATTAGGCTCCTTGCTGTGGTTGTTGAAAGGAATCGTTACGCGTTATTAAGTGATAAAGCCGACGCAGCTCGATTAACGCGATGGCAACGCTTGTGGGCAGACAGGCGATATACATCAGGCCGATCGGTAAACCGAGGATTGGCGAGTGATCGCTCCAGTCCTGCAACGCTTTTTGCAGGCTGCCCCAGCCTAATGCGAGGCATAACAATAAAATCAGCGAATGTGTCAGCAGCGAGAGTCGACGCTGATTCGCTGGCGAAAGTTTTTCCACCACAAAAGTGACCTGAACGTGAGCGTTATCCATAAATGCAACGATGGCGCCAATAAACGTCAGCCATACAAATAGATAACGTGATAGTTCATCTACCGACAAAATACTGCTCTCAAAACCGTAACGTAAAATAACGTTAATAAATACAATGCAGGAAAGTACGGCAATTAATACCGCAAGTATGCCCTCAAGTACCCGCTTCATAACGACTCCATCAGGTTATAGAAACTTATTTCTTTCGATGCTGAATAGTGGAACTTAATTTCTTATGTTTGGTTTATATTAGGTCGGCGCAACGTTGAGTTGCAGGCCGAGAATTAAGGTGATGATGTTTAATTCAGGTTAGCGGCGTGTGGCCTTTTCATCATGTTAATACCATCGCGTAATATATTGATGCGGTGATTAATATCGGCGCTGGCATTGATTTCCAACAATTTAATACCGGTAAACTGCAACAGATCGGGAGCTGCGGCGGTAATGAGTTCTTTAACATGTTTCTCCGTCATCAGGCTTTGTGGACAGAAAGGTGCAAACGGAGCATGGAGGTCCTGCCATTCGCCGTATTCTCCGCTTTGTGTCGTGCCGGAGAACATCAGCGCACCGAGTTTTCCAGCCTGTTTGGCCTGCTGCGTGTGGATCAGCGGTAGAGAGGTATCCCGCCCTTCAATAGCCGAGCGCGCCCAGTTAATGCAGACGCTTATGTCATAGTCGGCAATAGTTTCCAGTACGTTTACCAACGGTAAGAATCCTTTGCGCGGTGCGGGGCCGGTCATCGCGTCGCAGTGTTCAAGCACCAGGTCGCAGGACCAGTCCCAGTTGGCAATCTCTTTTAATGAGCGCGCAAAGGCATCGGTTGCCTGCGCTACGTTCGGATTGCCCGCCAGCGGAGCGGCATGAAGCTCAAGGGCTATGACTTTGCCGGGGGTTTTCGCATTGAGTTTATTTATCTTCTGATAAAGATGACGGTAGTATTCCACGCAGGCTTTACGCTGTTCCTCGTCACTGGACGCTAATCCAAAACCGCCGTTTTCGCTACGGCGGCGCATGGTTTCCATTATCGCGGTGACCACGATTTGCCAGTTCCCTGGTGTATGGCGCAATAACCACTCGTCGCCGAGCGGGTGAAGATGTTCAAGACAAGGCTGCTCCAGCCCCCGGATATCCGGAGTATCAGAGAGTTGCCGCCAGAATTCCGTCTCTTCCTCTTCACTCTTCTGGTGAAATGAGGGTGCACAAGGGTACGCACCGATAATATAACCGGTATTATTTTTCATTTTGTGCTCCAGTAAACTCTATTTTATAAAACGTCTATGGCGACTTTTACGACTATTTTCCGTATCGGCGTAGCAATGCTTTTATTACAACCTGGACGATGAACATCCTGCGGGAAAAACAGGGCATAACTTCCCGGTATCATTTCAATGAATGATTCATGTTCACTGTCGTGATAAAAAATAATATCGCGCTGTTCTAATAATGACTCGCTGATTTGATTATCACCGGTATCAATGGCAACCCCAATTTTCTCTTCGCCCCATGCCAGAAACTGAATATCCAGATAGCGGCGATGAACCTCCGGACGATTTTCAGCAGCATCGCGGGTAGTCATATCGATAATCTGCGCGAAGATATTTTGGCCGTCGATTTCCACTACGCCGGGTTCCAGCGTGCGAAAGTCCGTATTGCGCAGGAAATCGAGCGCCTGCTCTATGGCCGACGGTAACCGGCACGGATTAGGCTGCGCGATATGTCCAAAAATCATGATGTGGCTCCTTACAGCGCCTGAATTTTAGCCCAGACGCTGTCGTCAACGGTGATACCGTGACGGCGGTTGTCATCCAGCAGTTTGGTAAATTCGTGGCCGGGCAGCCGGATAGCGACGTTGTCGTCGGCGCGTTCAGCGGTGGTGATGAAATCCATAATCCGCTGCAGTTTGGCATCGCGGGTTGCGCCATCGATCAGCTTATCCACTTCTATGGCGATGAAAATCTGCGAGACGCCATATTCATCGCTGTTTTCCTGTGTCACTTCGGCAACGGAAGAGCCGTTGGAAAGCAGGGTGGCAATCATGTCCAGCACAATCGACAGACCAGATCCTTTCCAGTAACCCATTGGTAAAATGCGGCGATTTTTCTCGATAACGCCCGGTTCTTTGGTCAACTGACCGTTATCGTCGAAACCGCCGTCCACCGGCAGTTCGCGGCCCGCCAGACGGTTAACCTCCAGCATGCCGTAGGAGAACATCGACATCGACATATCTACCATCGTGATCGGCGTAGACGGGATGGCGACGATCAGCGGATTGGTACCGATACGACACTCTTTCGCGCCCCACGGCGGCATGACGGCGATGGAGTTGGTCCAGCAAATGCCGATATAGCCTTTTTCCGCCGCCTGCCAGCCGTAGCTGCCGCCGCGCATCCAGTGGTTAGCATTACGTAACGCCACCAGGCCAATACCATGATCGGAAGCCAGCTCGATGGCCCGGTCCATCATCTTTTTCGCCGTCAGGTTGCCGATAGCGCGCTGAGCATCCCACTGTTCGATGGCGCCGAGGCTGGTAACCCGCTGCGGTTTAGCATCAGGAATAATGTCGCCGTTATCTAGTTGCTGAATGAAGCGGGGAAAGCGGTTCACGCCGTGGGAATAGACACCGGACTCAGTGGTGCGAGCGAACATTTCCGCGCAGGCGTCGGCGGTATCTTCCGCAATATTCCGCGACCGCAAGACGCGGTAGAAGGCCCCTTTTAACTCTTCGAAAGTTACTTTCATCCCTGTTCTCCTGGTCGATTGTTAGAAATTTTAGTATGTTTTTTTGTCGATAAATTTCATAATACGAAATGTAGTTCCAAATATATAGATCAAAAATTGACATGGCAACGCCAGAGAAGGTTTTTAAAAACGATTAAAATCATCGGGTTATGTTTTTTATGCTGATATCGTGAACTGCAACACACTTTGAGCTACCATCTGATCGCCCAAGAAAGGAGAGAGTTTTCTGATGAGCCAGAACAACGATAAAGAGAAGCCTGCGGGGAGTCAGAGCCTGTTTCGTGGCCTGATGTTGATAGAAATTTTGAGTAACTACCCGAACGGTTGCCCACTGGCGCACCTGTCGGAGCTGGCGGGGTTGAACAAGAGCACCGTCCATCGTTTGTTGCAGGGGCTTCAATCCTGCGGATACGTGACGCCAGCGCCGGCGGCCGGGAGCTACCGTCTGACGACAAAGTTTATTGCCGTCGGCCAAAAAGCCCTGTCATCGCTGAATATCATCCACGTTGCGGCACCGCACCTTGAGGCGCTCAACCTGACCACCGGCGAGACGGTGAATTTTTCCAGCCGTGAAGATGATCACGCTATCCTGATTTATAAGCTGGAACCGACCACCGGTATGCTGCGCACGCGCGCCTACATTGGCCAGCATATGCCGCTGTACTGCTCGGCGATGGGGAAAATTTATATGGCGTTTGGTCAGCCGGATTATGTGGCGTCTTACTGGGAAAGCCATAAAGATCAGATCCAGCCGCTGACTCGTAATACCATTACCGATTTACCAGCAATGTACGATGAGCTGGCGCAAATTCGTGAAACCAGCATGGCAATGGATCGCGAAGAAAATGAACTGGGCGTTTCCTGTATTGCTGTGCCTGTGTTTGATATTCACCATCGAGTGCCTTACGCCATTTCTATTTCACTGTCGACGTCACGGCTAAAACAGATCGGCGAGAAAAATCTGCTCAAACCGTTGCGTGAAACCGCACAGGCTATCTCTAATGAGCTGGGATTTACCGTTCGCGAATAAGACAGCTCGCCAGGTTTTATCAGGCATCTGACAAAATTTGTCCGTTTGCGTAGTGGGATCAAAGCGGCGGGGAATGGCTCTCTGGCATTCTGGCGTTTTAACGCAGGGGGAGAACAATGAACCGGTTTATTATGGCGGATGCGTCGGCGTGTATCGGGTGTCGTACCTGCGAGGTCGCCTGCGTGGTGTCGCACCAGAAACAGCAGAATAGCGCGGCGGTGACGACGGCGGACTTTGTGCCGCGTATCCGGGTGATAAAAGAAGATAGCTTCACCACGGCCACGGTCTGCCATCAGTGTGAGGACGCGCCGTGCGCGAATGTCTGCCCGGTACGGGCGATTCGCCGTGATCGGGGGCATATCTTCGTGACGCCATCGCGCTGCATTGGTTGTAAAAGCTGTATGCTGGCTTGCCCGTTTGGCGCGATGACCGTGGTGGCGTCCACGTCAGGCGCGCAGGCGATTAAATGCGATCTTTGCTGGCATCGGGAAGCGGGGCCGGCGTGCGTGGAAGCCTGCCCGACCAGTGCGTTACAGTGCGTTGACGCAGCACACGTGCAGCGCCAGCGCCTCTATTCTCAACCTTTCTGAATGTCGTTCCGGCCTGCATGATGGCCGGAATAGCCGTCAGCCTTCACGCCAGGCGCGTTCTATCTCTTCTGCCAGAATTTTTACGCCCGCCTCGATTTTGTCCGGTTCAGGCACGTAGTTCATCCGCATACACTGGTGTGTGTGCGGCCAGGGTTTATCCAGCCCGGGAAAGAAATAGTGGCCCGGCACCATCAGCACGCCGCGCGCTTTCAAGCGTTGATAGAGTAGCTCGGTGGTAATCGGCAGATCTTTAAACCACAGCCACAAAAATATTGCGCCTTCCGGTTTATGAATCAGGCAGCGTTCTTCGGATAAATAGCGACGAATGATCGCGATAGTCTGTTGAACGCGCTGATAGTAGAAAGGTTTGATAACCGTTTCCGACAGCCGCAGCAGATCGTTACGCTTAATCATTTCGCACATCATCGCCGGACCCATGCCGCCGGGCGCAAGGCTGATAATGCCGTTCATGTTGGCAATGGCGGTAATCGTCTTATCATTGGCGATGATAATCCCGCAGCGGGAACCGGGCAGCCCCAGCTTTGAGAGGCTCATGCATAGGATAATATTGGGGTTCCACAGCGGGCGCGCCTCGCTAAAGATAATGCTAGGAAACGGCACGCCGTAAGCGTTATCAATCACCAGTGGGATGTTGTGCTGATTCGCCAGTCTGTCCAGCTTCATCAGCTCTTCGTCGGTGATAACGTTACCGGTTGGGTTGGTCGGGCGCGAGACGCAAATCATCCCCGTTTCTTCGCCGATGTGCAGATGCTCAAAATCGACGTGATACTTAAACTGGCCTTCCGGCAGCAGCTCAATATTTGGGCGCGCCGAAACGAAGAGGTCGTCTTCCAGACCGGAATCCGCATAGCCGATGTATTCCGGCGCAAGCGGGAATAGTACCTTTTTCGTACTGCCGTCGGCGCGACGTCCGGCGAAGAGATTAAATAAGTAGAAAAACGCGCTTTGACTGCCATTTGTCAGCGCAATATTCTGTGGTTCGATATCCCATCCCAGCGTTTCACGTAGCAGTACGGCCAGTGCATTCAGTAGCGCTGTTTTTCCCTGGGGACCGTCATAATTACAAAGCGCATCAGCGGCTTTGCCGCTTTCTACCATCTCTGTCAGTAGCGTCTGGAAATAATCCTGCATTGCAGGGATGTGTGCCGGGTTACCGCCGCCAAGCATGATAGCGCCTGGCGTGCGTAAGCCGTCGTTGAGATCCTCCATCAGGCGGGTAATGCCTGAATGGCGGGTAAATTTATCGCCGAAAAGTGAAAATGTCATAACGGGTGATCTATCGAACTGTCTGTCAAAGTGGATAACCATAACGCTACAAATGGCGGGGCGCAAATGGGGGTCAGGCGGTAGTGTTGATGTTTTATGCTACAAATTTTTATCAGGTTAGTTTTTTATTTTGAAGGGGCTACCGGTACGCGAGGAGACCGGTAGCGCCACGATTAGCGGCGGCCCGCCCAGACGACCATCACCGTATCGTCGCCGTACTGGCGTACAAAACCGTACCCGTGTTTTAGCGTCAGCGTGGTTTGTTGGCCTGCGCCGATGGCGGGATGTCTGGCGCGGAACTGGCTAATACGCTGCCAGTGCGCGACGGCTGCGGCTGACTTTCCGCTCACGTCCTGCCAGTTCATATCTGAACGGGTGCCTTGCAGCGGGTCGGAGCCGGTGGGGCCGAAGGGACGAGCGGATTCATCGCCGTAAAAGATCTGCACCGCGCCCGGCGAAAGCAGCAGCAGTTCCGCCGCCTTATCACCGCCCTCACGGAAAAGGCGCGTATCATGCGAGGAGAGGTAACTTAATACGTTGAAATCCTGCATTTTATCCGCCATCTGCTGCCAGACTGGCCCCATTTCCGCCAGGCAATCGACCGCTTTCGCCGCCTGCTCCTGATAATCAAAATTGATCATCGCGTCGAAACCATAGCGATAATAATCACTTTTCATGACGCCGTGGCCCCACGCTTCGCCAGTCATCCAGAACGGGCTATCATCCAGCGCTTTGTCCGGATTGGCCTGCTTCCATTCATGTAACGCCGCGCTGGCCTGGGTTTTTAGCTGTTGCCAGGCAGGAAGCTCAACATTTTTGGCCGTATCGACCCGGAACCCGTCAATGCCGTAATCATGCACCCACTGGCTTAACCAGTGAGTCAGATAATCCCGTGGCGTATAGCCCTCAATGAACTTTGCTTTAGTATCGGATTTGTTGGCATAGAACGCGGGTAGGCCGGAAGGCGTGGTAGATTCCGTTTTTATATCCGGCAGGAAGGCCAGCGACAGGGTTAAATCGTCAAATCCCGGACTGTCGTAGTCGCCAATATCGGTACGAATCCACTTTTTTCCCCACCATTTTTCCCAGGCGGCGCTGTCGCTGAAGTTGATGTAGTCGTTAAAGCTGTGCCAGCTTTGTCCGGCGGCGGGTCGCCAGTTTGTCCAGCGATCGCCGAGAATTTTTTGCCGTTCCGCGCCGGATAAATAGAGCGCGCCGAACTGATACTCCTGCATATCCGCCAGCGTGGCGTAACCGGCATGATTCATTACTACGTCAAATAAAATACGGATGCCGCGCTGGTGCGCGCCGTCGACCAGCGCGCGGAGATCGGCTTCGCTGCCCATATTGGCATCCAGCGTCGTCCAGTCCTGAGTGTAATAGCCGTGATAGGCGTAATGAGGAAAATCGCCTTTTGTTCCGCCGCCGACCCAGCCGTGGATCTGTTCAAACGGCGAGCTTATCCACAAGGCGTTCACGCCTAATTGCTGTAGATAGTCCAGTTGACTCGTCAACCCGCGCAAATCGCCGCCGTGGAAAGTGCCAATCTCTTGCATACCATCCTTATGGCGACCATAGCTGTGGTCGTTGGTTGCATCGCCATTGCGAAAGCGATCCGTAAGCACAAAATAAACGGTGGCGTTGCGCCAGTTAAAAGGCGCTGATGCATGGGTTTCCGCGCGTTCCAGCAATAAAAGCCCGTGGCTGTCGGCAGGTTGCAGCGTGATTTGCCCGTTTTGGACGGTATCGGTTTGACCACTGTAATAATCGCGCACTACCGTCCCTTCCGGAAAGGTTTGGCGAACATCCAGCGTGAGCGGCGAACCATCCCAGACGGGACACTGGTAGGCGAGCTGCGCGGTGCGCTCAGGTTCAGTTTTTATCGATAACAACAGGGTCGGCGTACCGGAGCGGGTATCTACCGTTATCGTATAGTCGCCATCTTTAAACAAACGCCATTGCGGCGGCGCGCCTTCGCAGGGTTTTAACGACAACATCTGGTTGAGTTTTATGGCGCCGGAGGGCTGCCAGCACTGCTGGTCAATATGGAGCGTTAACGCGCGTGTACCTTTTGTTAATGCAGCATGGCTGGTAAAGCGCTCGGTTTCCTGCGTCGAGAACGTCGGAAAACCGGGAGAGGTCCATGATGAGGCGATCGCGATACCGGGTATCAGCGTCAGAGCGAAGGCGGCAAGTTTCATCACGCTATCCTTTGTGGGCAATATTCATCAGCTTGCCTGGTTTTTAGGCGAATGAACTCCTCCTCAGCAGAGAGTCGCGCAGGAGGAGGCGCGAGGGTGAGCGACGAGGCGCAAAAAAACGCCTCTATTTGCGATAAGCACCACATTTTATTGGCATTATTGCTGCCTGTTATCGTTAATAGTTGACATAGTTTCGGATTAAGACTATTCCCTGAGGTGCTTTTTAAGCCTATTTTTGCTAGAATTTGGGGTTCAAACCTTAACTTCGTGAAAAATAAAAGGTGTTGGAATGTATCAATCCGACCAGGAGACCTAATGATATTGACTCCCATGCGACGATATGGGGCAATGATTCTTATGTTACTCACCATCGCATTTTCGGGTGAGGTGCTGGCAAAGACGCACGCAACACAAACGAGTCAAAAGTCCCACATAACTGAGACAAGTTATAAACAGGTTAGCAGTAAACAAGAGTATTCTCGCAATAGTGCAAAGAGCAGTTCACTTCCTGATTTGCGAAAATACCCTTCCGGAACCCCCAGAAAAAAAGCGTTTCTCCGGACCGTTATGCCTTACATCACCAGCCAAAATGCCGCGATTACCGCGGACCGTAATTGGCTGATCTCAAAACAGTACCAGAACCGCTGGTCGCCGTCTGAACGCGCGCGTATGAAAGATATCGCGAAGCGCTATAAAGTGAGCTGGTCCGGCAACACGCGTCGTATTCCGTGGAATACGTTGCTGGAGCGCGTCGACATTATCCCAACCAGCATGGTGGCGACGATGGCGGCGGCGGAAAGCGGCTGGGGAACCTCTAAACTGGCGCGTAGTAACAATAACCTGTTCGGCATGAAGTGCACGAAAGGGCGTTGTACCAATACGCCGGGTAAGGTGAAAGGTTACTCGCAATTCGCGTCGGTTGAGGAGTCGGTGAGCGCGTATGTCGCCAACCTGAACACGCATCCGGCTTATTCTTCTTTCCGCAAGTCGCGCGCCCAACTGCGTAAGGCGGATCAGGAAGTCACCGCCACGGCGATGATTCATAAGCTGAAGGGTTACTCTACCCAGGGGTCGCGCTATAACAACTACTTGTTCGCGATGTACCAGGACAACCAGCGTCTGATCGCCGCGCATATGTAATTCTGTGTGCCGGATGGCGCTACGCTATCCGGCTTACAAGGCGTCTGTAGGCTGGATAAACTACAACAACGCTTCACTATGCTGGTCGCGATACTCCTTAGGCGTAGTGACGTACTCCTTTTTAAACACCGAATAGAAATATTGCAGCGACGGGTAGCCGCACATTTGCGAAATTTCGTTTATCGCCAACGTGGTAGAAATCAACAAACTACGCGCTTTTTCCAGCTTTTCGGCGTGGATCAGCGCATGTATCGTCTCGCCAACTTCTTCCTTAAAACGTTTTTCCAGGTTTGAACGTGAAATCCCAACCGCGTCCAGCACCTGCTCGACTTTAATGCCCTTACAGGCATGGTTACGAATAAAGTGCATCGCCTGGATAACCGCCGGATCGGTCAGGGAGCGATAGTCTGTCGAGCGGCGCGCAATGACGCGCACCGGCGGCACCAGAATGCGCTGTAACGGCATCTCTTCGCGCGCCAGCAAACGGTGCAGCAGTTTTGCCGCCTGATAGCCCATTTGCCGCGCCCCCTGCGCGACGGAGGAAAGCGCCACGCGTGACAGATAACGGGTTAACTCTTCGTTATCAATACCGATAACGCAAAGTTTTTCCGGCACCGGAATATGCAGGTGTTCACAGGCCTGCAATACGTGACGGGCGCGGGCATCCGTTACGGCAATAATGCCGGTTTGCGGCGGCAGCGTCTGAAGCCAGTCGGCAAGGCGATTTTGCGCGTGCTGCCAGTTTTCCGGCGCGGTTTCCAGCCCCTGATAGACTACGCCGCGGTATTTTTCCTCGGCGACCAGCTGGCGAAAGGCGTATTCCCGTTCCGCCGCCCAATGTTTGCGGCTGGAGTCGGGCAAACCGTAAAACGCGAAGCGGTTAACGCCTTTTTCTTTTAAATGCAGGAAAGCGCTTTCAACGAGCGCATGATTATCGGTGGCGATGTAATGAACGGCGGGATAATTTTCAGCAAGATGGTAAGAACCGCCGACCCCGACAATGGGTACGTCGACATCGGCCAATAATTGCGCGATATCGTCATCATCGTAATCGGCAATAACGCCGTCGCCTAACCACTCTTTAATGTTATCGATACGGGCACGGAAATCTTCCTCAATAAATATATCCCATTCGGATTGCGAGGCTTGTAAATATTCACCCACCCCCTCCACTACCTGACGGTCATAGGCTTTATTCGCGTTAAATAACAGAGTGATACGGTGACGTTTATCAAACATGAGGATATATCCTGCAAAAGTGAACCTGGACTCATGGATACTATCAAAACGGCTGACATAACGGTCTGGCGAATGATGACAAATTATTTTGCGCCTGAAACGTTATGCGAAATTCATCACAGCAAACGGCGGATGACAATTGTCATTTCTTATCTATATATTACGGTTTTTTGTTTATTTGCCAGGATTCGATCGCGATCGCTTTTTTCTTCTGTGGTTTTCAGCGTTTTTTTGAGAGCCAGAGCACATTTGGGGATTCTCTTAATAGCGGTGTGAAATAACGTAATTGAGCAATAAATCAGGAAATTCCAGTATGACGTTATGTCGTTTACTTGCCGTCTTATCTGATTATGGAGCTCACTATGCAGGCTTATTTTGACCAACTCGATCGTGTTCGCTATGAAGGCCCTCAATCGACTAACCCGCTGGCATTTCGTCATTACAATCCCGACGAGCTGGTTTTAGGTAAACGTATGGAAGATCACCTGCGTTTCGCGGCCTGTTACTGGCATACCTTCTGTTGGAACGGCGCGGATATGTTTGGTGTAGGCGCGTTTAATCGTCCGTGGCAGCAACCGGGCGAAGCGCTGGAGCTGGCGAAACGCAAAGCGGACGTGGCGTTTGAATTTTTCCACAAACTGAATGTGCCTTTTTATTGCTTCCATGACGTGGATGTGTCGCCGGAAGGCGCGTCGTTGAAAGAATATAAAAACAACTTCGCGCAGATGGTGGATGTGCTGGCGGCGAAACAGGAGCAGAGCGGCGTAAAACTGCTGTGGGGAACGGCGAACTGCTTTACCAACCCGCGCTATGGCGCAGGCGCCGCCACTAACCCGGACCCGGAGGTCTTTAGCTGGGCAGCGACGCAAGTGGTTACGGCAATGAACGCCACGCATAAACTGGGCGGCGAAAATTACGTCCTGTGGGGCGGGCGCGAAGGTTATGAAACGTTGCTGAATACCGATCTGCGCCAGGAACGCGAACAGATTGGCCGCTTTATGCAAATGGTGGTCGAGCACAAACATAAAATGGGTTTCCAGGGCACGCTGCTGATTGAACCGAAACCGCAGGAACCGACAAAACATCAGTATGATTATGACGTTGCAACGGTCTATGGCTTCCTCAAACAGTTCGGCCTGGAAAAAGAGATCAAAGTGAACATTGAGGCGAACCACGCGACGCTGGCGGGCCATTCGTTCCACCATGAAATCGCGACCGCTATCGCGCTGGGTATTTTTGGCTCCGTTGACGCCAACCGCGGCGATGCGCAACTGGGCTGGGATACCGATCAGTTCCCGATTAGCGTTGAAGAGAACGCGCTGGTGATGTACGAAATCCTGAAAGCGGGCGGATTCACGACGGGCGGTCTCAACTTCGACGCCAAAGTTCGTCGCCAGAGCACCGATAAATACGATCTGTTCTACGGTCATATCGGCGCGATGGATACGATGGCGTTGTCGCTGAAAATCGCCGCGCGTATGGTTGAAGACGGCGAGCTGGATAAACGCGTGGCGAAGCGCTATGCCGGCTGGAATGGCGAGCTGGGGCAGCAGATTCTGAAAGGACAACTCTCCTTAGGCGAACTGGCGCAGTATGCGGAGCAGCATAATCTGGCGCCAGTACATCAAAGCGGTCATCAGGAGCTGTTAGAAAATCTGGTTAACCGTTATCTGTTTGATAAATAACCCTATCTACCGGGCGACTCCGCGTTAGCCCGGCCTGTAGTCGTGATTAGCCCGGTAAGCGTAGCGCTGCCGGGCGCTTTCAGTAAAGGAACCCACACTATGTATATCGGGATCGATCTTGGTACATCGGGTGTAAAAGCTATCCTGTTGAATGAGCAGGGCGATGTGCTGGCTACGCATACTGAAAAACTGACCGTATCGCGTCCGCATCCCTTATGGTCGGAACAGGAACCAGAGCAGTGGTGGCAGGCGACGGATCGTGCGGTTAAAGGTTTAGGTCGGCAACAGTCGTTAAGTGGCGTCCGGGCGTTGGGCATCGCCGGACAAATGCATGGCGCGACATTGCTTGATAGCCGTCAGCAGGTCCTGCGACCAGCGATTTTATGGAATGACGGACGCTGTAGCGAAGAGTGCGCCTGGCTGGAAAAACAGGTGCCGCAGTCGCGTGCGATAACCGGTAATCTGATGATGCCCGGTTTTACCGCTCCCAAATTAGTCTGGGTGCAGCGCCACGAACCGGATATTTTCCGCCAGATAGACAAAGTTCTGCTGCCGAAAGATTTTCTGCGGCTGCGAATGACGGGCGTCTTTGCCAGCGATATGTCGGATGCGGCGGGAACGATGTGGCTGGACGTGAAAAAGCGCGACTGGAGCGACGTTATGCTCAACGCCTGTCATTTAACCCGACAGCAGATGCCAGCGTTATTTGAAGGTAGTGACATTGCCGGAACGTTGCTGCCAGAGGTAGCCAGCGCATGGGGAATGCCAGCAGTACCTGTGGTGGCGGGCGGCGGCGACAATGCGGCTGGCGCGGTCGGCGTAGGAATGATCGATGCCGGACAGGCGATGCTCTCACTCGGAACATCGGGCGTCTATTTTGCCGTCAGCGACGGCTTTCTGAGTAAACCGGAGAGCGCAGTACACAGTTTTTGCCATGCGCTGCCGGAACGCTGGCATTTAATGTCTGTAATGTTGAGCGCCGCCTCTTGTCTGGACTGGGCGGCTAAACTCACCGGGCAGAAGAACGTCCCGACGCTGATTGCCGCCGCGCAGCTGGCGGATGAGCATACCGATCCGATCTGGTTTTTGCCGTACCTGTCCGGCGAGCGCACGCCGCACAATAATCCGCAGGCAAAAGGCGTTTTCTTTGGTTTAACCCATCAGCATGGCCCGGCGGAACTGGCGCGGGCGGTACTGGAAGGCGTGGGATATGCTCTGGCGGATGGCATGGATGTGGTTCACGCCTGCGGCGTCAAACCCGCCAGCGTGACGCTTATCGGCGGCGGGGCGCGCAGCGAATACTGGCGTCAGATGCTATCTGATATTAGCGGGCTACAGCTTGATTATCGTACTGGCGGCGATGTGGGGCCAGCGCTGGGCGCGGCGCGTCTGGCGCAAATTGCGGTGAATAAACAGACTCCGCTCGCCGATGTATTGCCGCAGTTGCCGCTGGAACAGGCGCATTATCCCGATGCGCAGCGTCATGCGGTTTATCAACAACGTCGTGAAACCTTCCGTCGACTCTATCAGCAGCTGTTGCCGTTGATGTCCTAAGTCAGAATGCCTTTCGGTTTTGGCTGAAAGGCATTTCCCGTAAATATTAATTCTATTGAATTATATCGAAGTAAGTATGTGTGTTTTCTGATTTTTATATTATTGCTGAGCAGGCGCCTTTTTCATCGCTATTTCTTCGCTTAATGTGTCTCACACAACCACAAGGAGAGTGAGATGGACGATCACGTTGCACGCAGGAAACGGATGTTCGGCCTGGGAATGTTAGTTGTCGGTGCAGTGGTATACCTGGTGGGACTGTGGCCAGGCTGTCATACATTAAGCGAAAAGGGATATTTTTTTGCGGCAATCGTCATGTGCGGTTTTCCAGTCTTAATTCGCCAGGAACACACGGGGAATGACCGCTTGCTTTCTCGTTGCAAATCTTTGCTGTTGCTTGGCATCGGCATGGTCGCGGTCGGCGTATTTAACCTGGCGCTGGCGGGCGCGCTGAAAATACTGTGTCTGGTGGCGCTGGGGGTCAGTATATATGGAACCGATCTTTACGCTTCCTACAGTGATGATGAATGATGGCCGGAGCCATCATTATCGTTTAGCTAACCCATTTCCGTTTATCAATACGCTGTAACAGCATGGAAAGTAGCAGGCTTCCTGTCACCGTCGCGGCAAAAACCCACACGATGTCTAACGGCGGCCAACGTTTTAACTCCAGACCATTAGTACGTAGCGCATGGATAATCAGCGCGTGGAAACCATAAATACCCAGCGAGTGGCGGGAGATAAGCCCCAGTCCAGGTAACGTCCGCGCATTCAGCTTATTTTTAACTACCGTGAACAGTGAGACGGCGCAAATAAACACCATGGGACCGCAATACAGATACCAGGTATCGGCAAAATTTCCGCGCCAGCGTAATTCATGCAATGTGCCGCGAGAAATAACAAATACCGCGATGATGAACAGGGCAGTGCAGATAAGCGTCAGCGATGACTTTTGCGTCTCCATCATTCCAATGGCGCGGCCCAGGACACCGTAGAGAATGTAGTAGAACGTGTCGCCGCTGATATACAGATTGATGGGCAACCATTCAACGCCGCCGATTTTTTGCGGCACAGTATTTGGGTTAGCAATAATACCAATGATCACCATCAGCATCAGGAGCATTTTGCCGCTCACGTTTTTTACCTGGATTAATGGCGATACCAGGTAGATCACCGTAATCGCAAAGAAAAACCACAGGTGGTAAAACACGGGTTTTTGCAGCGCATTTTTTAGCGAAAGCTCGACGTTGATCGAAGTAAAAAGTGAAATGTAAGCCAGGGCGACAACGCTGTAAAAGATAAGGCACAGGGCGATACGTAAAAAATGCCGCGGTTGCGCGCAGCGCTCGCCAAAAAAAAGATAGCCTGAAATCATAAAAAACAGGGGAACGCTAACGCGCGAAGCTGAATTCAGGACATTCGCAATATCCCAGTTTAGCGGGCTGACGCTGTGGGCGTTGGTGATGTACCACGTTGTAGTATGGATCATCACTACCATTAAACAGGCGATCCCTCGCAGGTTATCAATCCAGTTAATTTTAGGCTGCATCAGTTCCTCAGCTTCCGTTTGAATAGAGTTCCAGCGCGGTGGCTCACTGGAAAAATCCGACTTTCTACGCTACATCTTGTGATGGCGTAAGGAGATTCGCACAATGTTTCTGTTACCCACAAACCTTAATAATAAGACTGACCAGCAAACCAGACGGTAATAAAAATGATAATGAAGTATTTCTGTACTGTGATGATAGCCATCGCTCTGGTGGGATGCACAGCGACACCGCCACCGACGCAAAAAGCCCAGCAGAGTAAAGTGAGCCCAACACGCACGCTGGATATGGAAGCATTGTGTAAAGCCCAGGCGGCGCAGCGTTACAACACTGGCGCACAGAAAATTGCTGTTACCGGCTTCGAGCAGTTTCAGGGGAGCTATGAGATGCGTGGTAATACCTTCCGTAAAGAGAGTTTTGTCTGCTCTTTTGATGCAGATGGGCAGTTTTTACATCTTTCTATGCGGTAAAAGCCGCGCCTGGTGAGGTGTGATGCCGCGAAATCCGGCAATTTTCGCTAAACAAACCGGTTTCATACTGTATATCTCGCATCCAGCGGGTATACTGGCTCCTTCCTTTAAATCCACACGTATCCAGCACGAAATAATATGCAAAAGTTTGATACCAGGACCTTTCAGGGCTTGATCCTGACCTTACAGGATTACTGGGCTCGCCAGGGCTGCACCATTGTTCAACCATTGGACATGGAAGTCGGCGCGGGAACTTCTCATCCAATGACCTGCCTGCGCGCGCTGGGGCCAGAGCCGATGGCGACTGCCTATGTGCAGCCTTCTCGTCGTCCGACCGATGGCCGCTACGGCGAAAACCCGAACCGCTTACAGCACTACTATCAGTTCCAGGTAGTGATTAAGCCGTCTCCGGACAACATTCAGGAGCTGTACCTCGGTTCTCTGAAAGAGCTGGGTATGGACCCGACCATTCACGACATCCGTTTCGTGGAAGATAACTGGGAGAACCCGACGCTGGGTGCCTGGGGACTCGGCTGGGAAGTGTGGCTGAATGGCATGGAAGTGACGCAGTTCACCTACTTCCAGCAGGTCGGCGGCCTGGAGTGCAAGCCGGTGACCGGTGAAATCACCTACGGTCTGGAACGTCTGGCGATGTATATCCAGGGCGTGGACAGCGTTTACGACCTGGTCTGGAGCGATGGCCCGCTGGGTAAAACCACCTACGGCGACGTGTTCCATCAAAACGAAGTGGAGCAGTCCACCTATAACTTTGAATACGCCGATGTGGATTTCTTATTCACCTGCTTCGAGCAGTATGAGAAAGAAGCCCAGCAGCTACTAGCACTGGAAAACCCGCTGCCGCTGCCGGCCTACGAGCGTATTCTGAAAGCCGCCCATAGCTTCAACCTGCTGGATGCGCGTAAAGCTATCTCCGTCACCGAACGTCAGCGCTACATTTTGCGTATTCGCACCCTGACCAAAGCAGTGGCAGAAGCTTATTATGCTTCCCGTGAAGCCCTCGGCTTCCCGATGTGCAACAAAGACAAGTAAGAGGCGGCCATGTCTGAGAAAACTTTTCTGGTGGAAATCGGCACTGAAGAGCTGCCACCAAAAGCACTGCGCAGTTTGGCTGAGTCCTTTGCTGCGAACTTCACTGCGGAGCTGGATAACGCCGGCCTCGCGCACGGTAACGTTGAATGGTTTGCCGCCCCGCGCCGTCTGGCGCTGAAAGTGGCGAATCTTGCTGAATCGCAGCCCGATCGCGAAGTCGAAAAACGTGGTCCGGCGATTGCCCAGGCGTTCGACGCCGAAGGCAAACCGAGCAAAGCGGCAGAAGGCTGGGCGCGCGGCTGCGGGATCACCGTTGATCAGGCCGAGCGTCTGAAGACCGACAAAGGCGAATGGCTGCTGTATCGCGCCCACGTGAAGGGCGAAAGTACCGAAGCGCTGGTGCCGAACATGGTAGCCACCTCGCTGGCGAAACTACCGATCCCGAAACTGATGCGCTGGGGCGCGTCTGACGTCCACTTCGTGCGTCCGGTGCACACCGTGACCCTGCTGTTGGGCGATAAGGTCATTCCGGCGACCATCCTGGGCATTCAGTCTGACCGCATCATTCGCGGCCATCGCTTTATGGGTGAGCCGGAGTTCACTATCGACAATGCTGACCAGTACCCGCAAATTCTGCTGGAGCGCGGTAAAGTCATTGCGGACTACGAAGCGCGTAAAGCCAAAATCAAAGCGGACGCTGAAGAAGCAGCACGCAAGATTGGCGGTAATGCCGACCTGAGCGAAAGCCTGCTGGAAGAAGTCGCCTCGCTGGTGGAATGGCCGGTGGTATTGACGGCGAAATTCGAAGAGAAATTCCTCGCCGTGCCTGCCGAAGCGCTGGTGTACACCATGAAGGGCGACCAGAAGTATTTCCCGGTTTATGACAACGCGGGCAAGCTGCTGCCGAACTTTATCTTCGTCGCGAATATCGAATCGAAAGATCCGACCCAGATTATCTCCGGTAACGAGAAAGTGGTGCGTCCGCGTCTGGCGGATGCTGAATTCTTCTTCAATACCGACCGTAAAAAACGTCTGGAAGATCATCTGCCGCGTCTGCAAACCGTGCTGTTCCAGCAACAGCTGGGCACGCTGCGCGACAAGACCGACCGTATTCAGGCACTGGCAGGCTGGATTGCCGGTCAGATTGGCGCTGACGTTAACCACGCCACTCGTGCGGGCCTGCTCTCCAAGTGCGACCTGATGACCAACATGGTCTTCGAGTTCACCGACACCCAGGGCGTGATGGGGATGCACTACGCGCGCCATGATGGTGAAGCGGAAGATGTGGCCGTGGCGCTGAACGAGCAGTATCAGCCACGCTTTGCCGGTGATGACCTGCCGTCTAACCCGGTGGCCTGCGCGTTGGCGATCGCTGACAAGATGGATACTCTGGCGGGTATCTTCGGTATCGGTCAGCATCCGAAAGGCGACAAAGACCCGTTTGCGCTGCGTCGTGCCGCGCTGGGCGTGCTGCGTATTATCGTTGAGAAGAACCTGAATCTCGATCTGCAAACGCTGACCGAAGAAGCGGTGCGTCTGTATGGCGACAAGCTGACCAATGCCAACGTAGTCGATGATGTGATCGACTTTATGCTGGGTCGCTTCCGCGCCTGGTATCAGGATGAAGGTTACACCGTCGACACCATCCAGGCGGTACTGGCGCGTCGTCCGACCCGTCCGGCAGATTTCGATGCTCGTATGAAAGCGGTATCGCACTTCCGTACCCTGGAAGAAGCCTCTGCGCTGGCGGCGGCGAACAAGCGCGTCTCCAACATCCTGGCGAAAGCCACTGAGCCGCTGAACGATATCGTCCACGCCTCCGTACTGAAAGAAGCGGCGGAAATTGAGTTGGCCAGACATCTGGTTGTGCTGCGTGATAAGCTTCAGCCGTACTTTGCCGATGGTCGTTATCAGGAAGCGTTGATTGAGCTGGCTGCTCTGCGCGCGCCGGTGGATGAATTCTTCGAAAATGTCATGGTTAACGCGGAAGAGAAAGATATCCGTATCAACCGCCTGACGCTGTTGTCGAAACTACGCGAACTGTTCCTGCAGGTTGCGGATATTTCGTTACTGCAATAAGCGTTCAGTTAAATAAAAAAAACCTGCTTTCGGGCAGGTTTTTTTTATAACGTAAAGAGTGCTAGTCGATTCGCTAATAATTCTGTAACTCATAGACGCGGTTATTTCTATTGATTGGCAAGAAATATTTCAGGAATACATTAACGCTGGCGGTACGGATATTGGCGTTAGAATAGCTGCGGGTGCTTGAGACTGTTTGTCTCAGGTATTCACCAAAAGGCAGACAGAGAAAATCCCCACCTTACTATACCCAAAATAATTCGAGTTGCTTAAAGGCGGCAAGGGAGTGAGTCCCCAGGAGCATAGATAACTATGTGACTGGGGTGAGCGACAAATCTGCCGGGAGCAGATTTGAACGTCGCGTGCGACGGCCCGTCAGGGCGAGGCCCATGGATGGGCCGAGTAATCCGTAGCCAACACATAAGCAACTTGAAGTATGAAGGGTATATAAATCAAAAGTGCACTGCGCCCATTATTGATCTCTTCAATAACGAAGCGATCTCCTGCAGTATTTCAGAACGTCCAACTATGCCGATGATCGATGACATGCTCATGAAGGCATTTGCCAGACTTGATGCGGGTACCAATCCGGTTCTTCATTCAGATCAGGGCTGGCAATGCCGTCATCGATGGTACCAGTATCAGTTACGAGAGTTTGGCATCATCCAAAGTATGTCCTGCAAAGGCAACTGCCTTGATAATGCCTGTGCAGAATGTTTTTTCGGGACTTTAAAATCAGAAAGTTTTTACACCAGTAAATTTAAGGATATTGATGAACTTAAGATAGCTGTTGAGGATTACATACGATACTACAATACCCGACGAATTAGCCTTAAATTTAACGGACTCAGCCCGGTTGAATACCGCCTAAAGAGCTATCAAGGCAAGGGATGCTATCAGGAAACCTGAACGTCGGTAGATACGCTCACGCAAATGTCTCAGGGCGTGAAGCGGACATTCTTCTACAAAGCATGTCACCAGATTACAGTGAAGCCATTAATTGACAAGTGAGTCGAACCAAACGAACAGCCAGTGAAACAACTAAGGGCAGGGCCGTCTACCGGTTCGGGGTCAGTCCACTGTGAGTGTTGACGCTGCGTTGCAAAACTTCTATTGATGCACTGACTGCAACGATAAGCCAGTTAACTACTGGCACAATCCTTCTTTTCTTGTAACGTTGCCTGGATGCCCGGTAAGTTGAATTTACCGGGCATAATGACATTACATCTTCAATTCCATTCGGCTGATTTTGCCCACCACCAGTAGATAACAGAGCATGGCAGCAATCGCTGACGCGCCAACGAAAATCAGGGCGCTATTGAACGAATGCATCTCTTTAACCAGATAACCAATCACCAGCGGCGTCACGATGGAGGCCACGTTGCCGAACGCGTTAAAGAGACCGCCGCACATGCCGGCCGCTTCTTTCGGAGCCACATCGGAGACCACCGTCCAGCCCAGCGCGCCGAAGCCCTTGCCGAAAAAAGCCAGCGCCATCAGCGACACTACCACCACGTGGCTTTCAATGTAGTTACACAGGATTAATGACGTTGCCAGCAACATCCCGAAAACGATAGGGATTTTGCGCGCGGCGGTAATACTCATCCCTTTTTTCAGCAGCCAGTCTGAACATACACCGCCCAGAATACCGCCTGCGAAGCCACAAATAGCCGGAATAGAGGCGATAAAGCCGACGTTCAGAATCGACATCCCGCGTTGCTGAACCAGATAAATCGGGAACCAGGTCAGGAAGAACCAGGTGATGGAGTTAATAAAATACTGTCCCAGGAACACACCCATTAACATGCGGTTGGTCAGCATTTGTTTTACGGAGGTCCAGCCACCGGAGGATTTCTTCGCCGCCGATTTGGTGTCCATATCGATAATGGCACCGCCGTCGGTGATGTATTTCAGCTCCTGCCGGGAAATCATCGGGTGCTCGCTCGGATTATGAACGTAGCGAACCCAGATAAAGGTCAGAATAAAGCCGATAATCCCCATCACCGTGAAGACATGCTGCCAGCCCCAGGCAAAGGTTAGCCAGCCGAGCAACGGGGAAAAGAGCGCCAGTGCGAAATACTGCCCGGCGTTAAAACAGGCCGTGGCGGTGGCGCGTTCATTGGTCGGGAACCAGGCAGCAACAATGCGGGCGTTCGCCGGGAAAGAGGGCGCTTCGGAAAAACCCAGCATAAAGCGCAGGAAGAACAGGCTGATAACCGTCCAGGCGAGCGGCATCAATTCCACGAAGCCTTGCAGGAAGGTAAAGATAGACCAGAAAAAGAGGCTCCAGGTATAAACCTTTTTCGAGCCGTATTTATCGAGCAGCCAGCCGCCTGGGATTTGCATCACCAGATAGGCCCAGCCGAAGGCGGAGAAAATAAGCCCCATGTCGCCAGGATCAAGACCTAATTCTTTGGCGACGGAACTCCCGGCAATGGATAATGTGGCGCGGTCGGCATAGTTGACGCTGGTAATTAAAAAGACGACCACTAATATAAGATAACGAATATGGCTATTTTGCTTTCTCAATTGTGTTGTATGGCTGGTCATTGAAAACCTCTTACAGGGTACAGTGTTCTATTTAGTTATTTTTTGAAAACCATCCGTGCCAATACAGATAAAAATAGAAAAGAGAAAATGCAGGGCGCTTTTATTCACGCCCTGTGTGAGGAAATATCTCCCCGGTATGTTCAATAAGGTGCCAGTCTGTATAACAGCTTCGGTTTATTACACAGAATTAATGACGTTTTCCGGTTTCAAAGCTTGCCACGGTCCAGGCGGTGGTTTGCTCGTGCAGCGACAGGCCAAGACCCGGGCGCGTCGGCACAATCATCTGGCCGTCGCGAATTTCCAGACGCTCGTTAAAGACCGGCTCCAGCCACTCGAAATGCTCAACCCAGGTTTCATGGGCGTATGCGGCAGCCAGATGTAAGTGAATTTCCATAACGAAATGCGGTGCCATCATCAAACCGTGGTCTTCTGCCATCTGCTGAACTTTCAGGAACGGAGTGATACCCCCAATGCGCGGGGCGTCGTGCATCACTAAATCTACCGCACCCTGACGGATATATTCGGCCACTTCACCCGCGCTGGTGAGCATCTCACCGGTACCGACCGGCGTAACGAGGTTGGACGAAAGCATGCGGTGGCCGTCCACATCGTAGGCATCCAGCGGCTCTTCAATCCATTGCAGGTTGTACTGTTCCATAGCCATGCCCATCCGCAGTGCGGTGGTGCGGTCCCACTGCTGGTTCACGTCGACCATCAGCGGTGTGTCATCGCCCAGTGCTTTACGAATGGCGTCAACGCGCTGCAGATCCTGACGGCGATCCGGGTGGCCGACTTTCATTTTGATGCCACCAATACCGCGTGCCAGAGAGGCTTTTGATTTGTCGATGATTTCGTCCACTGATGCCTGCAGATAACCGCCGGAGGTGTTGTAGCAACGTACTTCGTTACGCTGCGCACCCAATAATTTTGCCAGCGACAGGTTGGCGCGTTTAGCTTTCAGGTCCCACAGTGCGGTATCAAACGCGGCAATGGCTTGTGTCGCCAGACCGCTACGGCCGACGGATGCGCCCGCCCAAACCAGTTTGCTCCACAAGCGGGGAATGTCGTTCGGATCTTCGCCAATCAGCAGCGGTGCCATCTCTTTGGCGTGGCTGAATTGCGCCGGGCCGCCGTTACGTAATGTGTAGGTAAAACCAAGCCCGCGAAAACCCTGTTCGGTTTCGATTTCCGCTACCAGCAGCGCCACATCTTTCAGCGCGTTCTGGCGGCCGGTCAGGACTTTCGCATCGCTCACTGCCGTGTTCAGCGGCACATTAACGGAAGAGAGTTTTATCCAACTGATATGGTCAAAAGCGCCAGCCTGGGCAAGAGTACTCTGTGTGGACATAGACGAACCTTGTATTAGATGTTGTATAGGGCTTTACCAGATTGCGCCTGTGGACTCATACTGTCTAATCCAATCAGAGAATTGATTTATACTGGATTTGTATATATGTTTGAGTTAAGCCAACTGAGATTTTTCCTCGCCGTTGCTACCGAACTGAATTTTTCGCGCGCAGCAAAACGGTTAAATATGACGCAGCCGCCTCTCAGCAGGCAGATCCAGCTGCTGGAACATCAACTGGGTGTTGAGCTGTTTGATCGCACTACTCGATCAGTAGTGCTCACGGCCGCTGGCAGGCGATTTTTTATCGAGGCGCAGGATTTATTGCAGCGCGCGCATGTGGCGATGCTGAACGCGCAGAAGATGTCACAGGGCAATATTGGCTCGGTAAATATCAGCTTTGTGGCGAGCGCAGTATATGCATTTTTGCCGATGGTAGTCGCCAGGGGTAAAGAGCGTTATCCGCACATTGATATCTCGCTCAAGGAGATGACCACCGGTGAGCAATTCGAAGCTCTACGCCTGCGGCAAAGCGATATTGGCCTGGTGCGTGCCCCTTCGGCTTTGACCGGGGTGAGCAGTGAAATTCTGGTGAGCGAGCCGTTTGTGCTGGCGGTGCCACGTCAGCATGAGCTGGCAACGTTGTCGGATATTACAATTGCCCATCTCGATAAACAGCCGTTTATTATGTACGCATTATCCGCCTGGCAGCCATTTTATGAACTGCTGACCGGGATGTTCCGCTCGAATAATATACAACCGGATTATGTGCAATATATTGGCTCAACGCTGACAATTCTCTCACTGGTAAACGCCGGTATGGGTATGGCATTCGTCCCGGAAAGTGCTGCGCGTATTTTGTTTGATAATATCGTCTATCGCCATATTACCTTGCCCGCAGGGATTGAAAGCCTGCTGTATCTGGCCTGGCGCGATGACAATGATAATCCTGCCTTTAAAGTGATGCTTGAATTAATAAAATTCTCAATGGTTCTAAAGAAGAAGTGACATGTTCTCCATAAACAAACATAAAACAATGCTGGCAACGTCCGCTTCTGGTTGTGAGTTCAACGGGACGAGCTAACTGCGCTGAAGGTCCGCAGTGAGCGAGAAACGGATACTGGGTTTACCGTTTCGGTAAAACTTAACGGGCAGATTTCGATACTACACCAGACCCGCTAAACAACATGCGGATACCCAGGCCAATCATGACAACGCCTGTAAATCGTTCCTGCCATTTGATAAAGTCTGGGTGTTTACCCAGCCAGTTCCCAAATGTCCCTGATGCCATCGCGACTGACCCCAGGGAAACAATTCCTGCCAGCTTTTGGATACTCCCCAGAACAAGCAATTGCATCCAGACAGGACCCGCGGCGGGATCGACAAACTGAGGAAGAAAAGCAAACATGAACAGCAGGGATTTTGGGGTAGTCAGGCTGTTCAGGGCGCCTTCCTTAACGGCATTCCAGTCAGAAATTTTTGCAGTTTTTCGCAGCCGCGTATCAGTGCCTGAAGTCGCAATCATTTTTATGCCCAGCCACATCAGATAAGCCGCACCAGCCCACCTTAGCAGATCCAGCGCAACCGGCCAGGCATGAACAACGGTTACCAGCCCCAGGACAAGAAAAGAAACTTGCACAAAACCTGCTACAAATACATTGCCCAGTACCGTAAGCACTGCAATACGTCTTCCCTGACCAACTCCTCTGGCGATAGTCAGCATCATGTCTGGCCCCGGAGAAATCTCCAGAAGCATCAGCGCGAGAAGGAAAGCCATAAACGTTTCGATGGAAGGCATCCTGATTGAGTCCGGAAAAATATTTCCGCTACGTTACCTCAGTCAGTTTCGAGCCGAAAGCGAAATATACTGTAATTTCCGCTGCTGGCGCAAAGCGGACATCAGTATTCAAAAAATGAAAAACGACGACTTGATGTATATCGTTTGCTATACATGGTGGTTGTGCTATCATTGTAAAGCAAATGCTATACAAGGGGTGTCTCATGAAATCAGATGTTCAACTTAACCTTAGAGCTAAGGAATCGCAGCGGGCGCTCATTGATGCAGCTGCGGAAATCCTTCACAAGTCACGTACAGATTTCATTCTGGAAACGGCCTGCCGGGCTGCCGAGAATGTGATCCTTGACCGCCGTGTATTTAACTTTAACGATGAGCAATATGAGGAGTTCATCAATCTGCTTGATGCACCGGTCGCAGATGATCCCGTTATCGAAAAACTGCTGGCAAGGAAACCTCAGTGGGACGTGTAACAGCACCAGAACCTTTGTCCGCTTTTCATCAGGTAGCTGAGTTCGTCAGCGGTGAAGCTGTGCTCGATGACTGGTTGAAGCAAAAGGGCCTCAAAAACCAGGCTCTCGGAGCGGCCAGAACATTTGTGGTGTGCAAGAAAGACACGAAGCAAGTAGCCGGTTTTTACTCTCTGGCCACCGGTAGCGTCAACCATACAGAAGCGACAGGCAACCTTCGGCGTAACATGCCAGATCCCATCCCTGTCATTATACTTGCCCGTCTTGCTGTCGATCTCTCATTCCATGGAAAAGGGCTTGGTGCTGATTTACTTCATGATGCAGTGCTTCGTTGCTATCGGGTTGCCGAGAATATTGGTGTACGTGCAATCATGGTTCATGCACTTACCGAAGAAGCCAAAAATTTCTACATTCACCATGGTTTCAAATCATCACAAACTCAGCAGCGAACATTGTTCCTTAGGCTCCCTCAATAGAATGCAAAGACTGTTATGTTCAAATCGCTATAAGCGATAATTTGATAGAACGTCTAAGGTTAAATTCAGGAAGAATACGACGAACAAAATATTGATGAGACAGGAATCCGCGTGATGCAAGAAAGCAACGGAATGGATATTCCGATTGCGGAAAATGTTATTTAGTTATAGCCAGAAACAAAAAAGAGCCCATGTATTAAATGGACTCTTTCTCTGATGCCGCGGTTAATCTGTCTAGGTTTTTGGGGTCAGTACAAAGTGAGCCCACCTCTGCCATTCTTGTGGCGTTATGCATTCTCAAGGCACTCTGTTAATTTTATCTTGTTGGCGTTTTATAGGCCCGATAACCCATTATGTTATCGGGCATTTTTTTAACGTAATGGTAATTCCGTCAGACAGGTCTGGCTGTCATCTCTGGTGGCAATGGCATGTGACGCCGTTTTACCGTTGTAGCTTACTTCCAGCGTCCCTTCCATATTGCGCGGTAGCCAAACACCGATAAATCCGTTTCGATAGCTTTGCATCTCTTTTTGTACGATGACAGCGCCTTTACTGTCTGTCACTTTTACAGTGAACGGTTTATTCGGCATTTCTCCCTGACAGCCGGAAAGGCTGTGGTTAAAACAGGGGTGTGTCCGCCATTCATAGGGCGCAAAAGAGAGATAGAATTTGTCGCCTAACGGCAGCGTATAAATCTGCTCTCCGTCAGATAATTTGAGCTCGGTACTGGTAATCGACGCGGAGTAAGGCAAAGGACGGCTCTGCGGCGTCTGATCAATCGTATCCACGATCTGCTCAACCGTTTTTCCCGCCAGCCCATGTTGCGCCAGAAAAGCGGATTCTGAGGATGCCGCAAGCGCGGAGCCGCTGGCGCATAAACCCAAAAGTAATAACCATGATGATTTCGACATAACTTCAATTCCTTGTGAACAATCTCCTTACCTACTATAGGGGTTCCCCTAAGGGAAAGGTCAAAGGGACGCAGGGTAAAGTAATGCAAAGTTATGCTGGGGGAGAGAGGGGAATTGGAATAAAAAAAATCCCCGCCATCAGGCAGGGATTCAAAATTCTGAGCTTTTTAAGCTTACAGGCTGGTTACGTTGCCAGCTGCCGGGCCCTTAGCGCCGCTTTCGATGGTGAAGGAAACTTTCTGACCTTCGTCCAGAGATTTGTAACCATCGTTCTGAATAGCGGAGAAGTGTACGAACACGTCTTTAGAACCGTCATCAGGAGTAATAAAGCCGAAGCCTTTATCAGCGTTGAACCATTTTACGATACCAGTCATTTTACCGGACATAGTGTATTACCTTTTAAAAAATAAGTGTGCCTTTCGGCGTTATGGCGTGCTTTACAGATTTTTTAAGCGTTAAGGAAATGCGCACTACGAGGGGTATCTAATGGATAACTCTTGAAGGGACTTGCCTTACTAAACTGCTTTAATGGTCTGTACGTCAAACCGTTGAACACATTAACTCATGTAATGCCGGGCGATGCAACTTTTATTTTACTTTATTTCTCCAGGTCAGGAATCGGGCGGGGAAAACGGTCCTTACGCAGGACCGTTAAAACAGAAAGGGGTAAAAATTACTCCATCAATTGCTTACTTAAGCGTGGGTTTGCCTGTATCAGGCGCATCAATTTGAGCTCTGCTGGCGTGGGTTTTTCGCGTTTCGATTCCCATTCCTGAACCATGGCAACCGTTACGCCCAGCGCTCTGGCGAATTCATCTGTTTTTAGTCCCGTCCCTCTCCGTAACTGTTCAAATTCGGTAAAAGGATTGGGTTTTTGCGTCAGGGTGATCTTTCGCGTTTCATCTTTAAAAACAATTTGTTCCAGGCTGCTCAGCAGCTCAAACATCGGATCTTTATATTCCATTGAGAACTCCTGTAAATCACACAGCGGGATCGTGAAGTGCATCGAAGCCTCTTAAGAATAGTCGGGAAACTTGCGGGTGGGGGGCGACGCGCCGCCAGGAAGCGCTATCGATTCGTTTCGATGCCTTACGCTACGCGACTTTTAGGACGCTAACAATTTGATCCAGGAAGGTATATCCGTCTTTCAGAAAATAATTGTAAAGATTAAAAAAATATTACATCCCCCGCTGGAAAGCTTTCTTGCCGCGTTTTTTATCGCAGTGCCAGGCCAAAAATTAACAATAAAATAACAAATTAAGCATTGATGCAGATAAACATAATTTTCCGCTACAAGATCGCGTGGAAAGGGTATCCTGCAAGCCTGACCTGGACTATCCTTGTAAGCCGTCAGGCACGCAGGTGTCGTTGTGCGCATTTTTGGGTGAAAGGAGTATTAACAATGGCGACAGGTAAGTCCTGCTCTCGCTGGTTTGCGCCTGTTGTGGCGTTATTAATGGTGTTTAGCCTGAGCGGGTGTTTTGATAAAGAAGGCGATCAGCGCAAAGCGTTTGTCGATTTCCTGCAGAATACAGCAATGCGTAGCGGAGAGCGTTTACCAACGCTGACGGCCGATCAGAAAAAACAGTTTGGTCCGTTCGTGTCTGATTACGCGATACTGTATGGCTACTCGCAGCAGGTAAACCAGGCGATGGATTCCGGTCTGCGCCCGGTGGTCGATAGCGTTAACGCCATCCGCGTTCCGCAGGATTATATGACGCAACGCGAGCCGCTGCGGCAGGCAAATGGTTCGTTAGGCGTGCTGGCGCAACAGTTGCAGAATGCAAAACTGCAGGCTGATGCCGCGCATGGCGCGTTAAAGCAGGCCGATGACCTGAAACCTGTGTTTGATCAGGTCTACAAAAAAGTGGTCACCGTGCCGGCAGATGCTTTGCAGCCGCTGATCCCGGCGGCGCAGATCTTTACGCAGCAGTTGGTACAAGTGGGCGATTATATTGCGCAACAGGGCGAGCAGGTGAGCTTTGTCGCGAACGGCATTCAGTTCCCGACCTCACAGCAGGCCAGCCAATATAATGCGCTGATTGGGCCGTTGGCCTCGCAGCACCAGGCGTTTAATCAGGCCTGGACGGCGGCGGTAAACGCAACCCAGTAATGACAGTCTGCCCGATAAGCGCAAGCCAGCGCTTATCGGGCCTGTAGCGTTATCCCGCCGCCTGCGGATTGACGCAGTTCTTCTCTATTTTTCCCTGCAGCGCATCAATCAAATTATCCACCGCACAGGCCATCATGTTGTAGCGCGTCTCATGCGTTGCCGAGCCAATATGCGGCACCGCGACGACATTAGACATGTTCAGCAGGGGCGAATCCACGGATAGCGGTTCATGCTCAAAGACATCCAGACCTGCCGCATATATTTCACCGTTTTGCAGCGCGGCAATCAGCGCGTTTTCATCGACCACCGGGCCGCGTCCGGCATTAATAAAAATGGCGGACGATTTCATTCTGGCAAACTGTGTTGCGCCAAACAGATGTCGCGTTTCTGCCGTTAGCGGCAGGATCACGCAGACAAAATTAGCCTCCTGCAACAACGTATCCAGATCGCAGTAGCGGGCGTTAAACCGGTCTTCTGCCTCCTGATGCCGCCGACGGGCGTGATAGAGAACCGGCATGGTAAACCCAAAGTGCGCTCGCTGCGCCAGCGCCATCCCGATACGCCCCATCCCAACGATACCGAGTGTTTTGTGATGCACATCGACGCCAAACCACGCCGGGCCAATGCTTTCTGTCCATTCACCCGCTTTAACCCGTTCTGCGACGTCCACCACGCGGCGGGCAGTGGCCAGCATCAACGCCATCACCGTATCGGCAACGGTTTCCGTCAAAACGGCAGGCGTGTGCATCAGGACTATTTTGCGGGCAGTAAGGGCGTCCACCTCGACATTATCGTATCCCACCGAGATGGTCGACGCCGCGCGTAGCGCCGGCATTTTTTCCAGCAGCGCGCGGTTAACGGTTTCGCTGGCGCCCAGAAGGCCTTGCGCGCTGGCAAATGCCTGCGCGTGTCGCGCGACCGTTTCCGGATGCAGGTTCGGTACCTGGGTGACGGTAAAATGCGTCTCCAGGCGATGCAGCAAATCATCAGGCAGGGTTTTGTAGAGAATGATGGACGGCTTCATGCGACTCTCCGTAAATCAAAAGGTAAGCGCGGCATGCGCCAACCGGAACAGGCTTATTATTAACCCGTTTAGCCATCATCGACCAGCCAATTTCCCCGCTGTCGGCAGCCGTGTCGTGGTAAATAATGAATGAATACCGAGTAATGCGCGATGTATCCGGTTTGGCGAGGGAGTAATGCAGGCCGGGTAAAGCATACCGCTTTACCCGGTACGGTAGTTTACTGCAATGGACTCAAGGTAATTTCGACGCGGCGGTTTTGCGCCTTACCTTCTGCCGTACTGTTGCTGGCGATCGGGTTCGCCGGACCCATTCCGCTGGTACGGATACGGCTGGCGTCGACGCCCTGGGTGATCAGCGAACTGGCGACTGAGTCAGCACGTTGCTGCGACAGACGCATATTCAGATCGTGGCTACCGGTGCTGTCGGTGTAGCCCACCACATTGACGGCGGTCTTGGGATACTCTTTCAGCACCATCGCCACGCCGGTCAGCGTGTTAGCGCCTGCCGGTTTCAGCGTCGCGCTGCTGCTGTCGAAGGTGACATTATTCGGCATATTCAGAATGATATTATCGCCGCTTCGCGTCACGCTAACGCCTGTGCCCCGCATTTTGTCACGCAGTTTCGCTTCCTGTACGTCCATGTAGTAACCCACGCCGCCGCCCAGCGCCGCGCCAGCCGCCGCGCCAATCAGCGCGCCTTTACCGCGATCTTTTTTGGAGGAGGAGAGTGCGCCGATGCCTGCGCCGACCAGCGATCCAATACCCGCACCAATGCCGGATTTACCTGCTTCGCGTTCGCCGGTGTAAGGGTTTGTTGTGCAGCCAGATACTGCCAGGGCGCCGCTCACGATGGCAGCAATCACAAATACACGTTTTTTCATCTTAAATCCTTATCACTTTTTTATTTTTACCACAGCGACCGTGGCGGTTGATTATGACGTCTGCACATGAAGAAAATTCCAGGGAAAACTCTGAAATTTGTAAGTAACATTGATCGGCAAAATAAATAATCCCAATAATTCAGGAGCGAACCTTGACCCACGCACCATCGCGTCATTCGGTATTGACCGCCGCACACTGGGGGCCAGTCCGCGTTGAAACCGACGGAGAACGCATTTTTGCCTCGTATGGCGAACTCCCGACGGCATACCAGAACTCCCTGCAAACCGTTGTGCATGACCAGGTGCACAGTAAAACGCGGGTTCGCTTCCCGATGGTGCGTAAAGGGTTCCTGGCTTCTCCCGATAAGCCGCAAGGCATACGCGGGCAGGATGAGTTTGTTCGCGTAAGTTGGGATGACGCGCTGGACCTGATCCACGCTCAGCACAAACGTATTCGCGAAAGTTATGGGCCATCGTCCATCTTCGCTGGCTCCTACGGTTGGCGTTCGAACGGCGTATTGCATAAAGCGGCTACGCTATTGCAGCGTTACATGGCGCTGGCGGGAGGGTATACCGGCCATCTTGGCGATTATTCCACCGGCGCGGCGCAGGCTATCATGCCTTATGTGGTGGGTGGCAACGAGGTCTACCAGCAGCAGACTAGCTGGCCGGTGGTGCTGGAACACAGCGAGGTGGTGGTGCTCTGGAGCGCGAACCCGCTGAATACTCTGAAAATTGCCTGGAACGCCTCGGATGAGCAGGGGCTCGACTATTTTGCGGCGTTGCGACAAAGCGGCAAACGCCTGATCTGCATCGATCCAATGCGATCGGAAAGCGTCGACTTTTTTGGCGATAAGATGGAGTGGATCGCCCCACATATGGGCACCGATGTGGCGTTAATGTTGGGGATCGCCCATACGCTGGTGGAAAACGGTTGGCAGGATGAAACGTTCCTTGCCCGCTGCACGACGGGTTATGACCGCTTCGCCGACTATCTTTTGGGCACGACCGACGGCACGGCCAAAACAGCGGAATGGGCGGCAGAAATTTGCGGCGTTTCTGCGGTGAAAATCCGCGAACTGGCGGAAATATTTCATCATAACACCACCATGTTGATGGCCGGTTGGGGAATGCAGCGTCAGCAGTTCGGCGAGCAAAAGCACTGGATGATCGTTACGCTGGCCGCAATGCTGGGGCAAATTGGTACGCCTGGCGGCGGGTTTGGTTTTTCTTATCATTTTGCTAACGGCGGAAACCCGACGCGCCGCGCCGCCGTGTTAGCCTCGATGCAGGGAAGCATCCCTGGCGGGGTCGATGCGGTAGATAAAATACCGGTGGCGCGTATTGTCGAGGCGCTGGAAAACCCCGGTGGGTTTTACCAACACAATGGGATGGATCGCCGCTTCCCGGATATTCGTTTTATCTGGTGGGCGGGCGGCGCGAACTTTACCCATCATCAGGATACCAACCGTCTGATTCGCGCGTGGCAAAAACCGGAACTGGTCGTTATCTCGGAATGTTTCTGGACGGCCGCCGCGAAACACGCGGATATTGTTCTGCCTGCGACCACCAGCTATGAGCGTAACGATTTAACCATGACCGGCGACTATAGCAATCAGCATTTGGCGCCGATGAAGCAGGTCGTGTCGCCCCGGTGGGAGGCGCGGAATGATTTTGACGTTTTTGCTGAACTGAGCGAACGGTGGGAAGCCGGCGGTTACGCTCGGTTCACCGAAGGAAAAAGTGAGCTGGCGTGGCTGGAGACTTTCTACAATATTGCCGCCCAGCGTGGCGCCAGCCAGGGGGTGACGCTGCCGCCGTTTGCCGCATTCTGGCAGGCTAACCGTTTACTGGAAATGCCGGAGAATCCCGCCAACGCGCAGTTTGTGCGCTTTGCGGATTTTCGCCGCGATCCTGATAACCATCCGCTAAAAACGGCCAGCGGCAAAATCGAAATCTATTCTGCGCGCATTGCCAGCTATGGTTACGCGGATTGTCCCGGTCATCCGATGTGGCTGGTGCCGGATGAGTGGCACGGGAACGCCGATGCGGGGCAGGTTCAGCTACTTTCCGCGCATCCGGCGCATCGTCTGCATAGCCAGCTCAACTACAGTTCATTACGGGAGCGGTATGCGGTAGCCGGACGCGAACCGGTGACGATTCATCCGCAGGATGCGACAACGCGCGGAATCGTCGATGGCGATACGGTACGCGTCTGGAATCATCGCGGGCAGGTTCTGGCGGGCGCGGTCGTTACCGACGGAATCCGGCCTGGAGTTATCTGTATTCACGAAGGCGCATGGCCGGACCCTGAACCTACCGCAGGCGGCATATGCAAAAACGGCGCGGTAAACGTCCTGACAAAAGATCTTCCCAGTTCCCGGCTGGGGAACGGTTGTGCGGGCAACACCGCGCTGGTCTGGTTTGAGAAATATACCGGCCCGGCGCTACCGCTTACGGCGTTTGATCCGCCTGCCAACTCATAATCCAGGTGGGGTGGGCGGTATCCTCCTGCCAGGCGCTATCTTCAATACGAAAACCAAGCGCATGGTAGAAGTTTACGGCGGATTGATTTTTCTGGTAAACCTCAAGGCTCAGCAGAGGAAAACGTTGCTGGACATATTCCAGAAGCGCTTTGCCAATGCCCTGTCTTAACGCGTCGGGGGCGACAAACAGCGCCCCGACAAAACGGGCTTCCAGTACGCTGACGAAGCCTTTCAGTTGTCCATTTTCCTCCCATACCCAGGTTTGCGCGGCGGGTAAATAGACGTCGCGTACAATTGCTTCGCTCTCGTGCCAGTAACGTTCTTCGATAAAGGGATGGGCATAAATAGTACTTTTCATCCACAGCGCCAGAATAGACGCCATGTCTTCACTCTGGGATTTGCGAATCATGTTTTTCTCCCGGATGGCAAAAACAGCCGGTAATATGGTCGTTGACCAGTCCGCACGCCTGCATAAAGGAGTAACAGATAGTCGTACCGACAAACTTGAAACCGCGTTTTTTTAATGCCTTAGCAAGCGCATCGGACGCAGGTGTTGAGGTAGGGATCTCATCCAGGCTGGCCGCCTGGGTGATCTGCGGCTGGCCATCAACGAATGACCAGACAAAATCGGCGAAAGACTCGCCGTTTTGCTCCATCGCAAGCCAGGCGCGGGCGTTACTGATAATGGCCTGAATTTTACCGCGATGTCGTATGATGCCCGTATTTTGCAGCAGGTGTTCAACCTCCTCCTCCTGCATAGCTGCGATGCGTACCGGGTCAAACTGATGAAAACAGGCGCGATAGTTCTCTCTCTTTTTAAGCACGGTGATCCAGGATAAACCGGCCTGTTGACCTTCAAGACAGATCATTTCAAACAGCTTTCTGCTGTCAGTCTCCGGCACGCCCCACTCGTTATCATGATAGGCAATATAAAGGGGGTCCTGGCTGACCCAGTCGCAACGCTGCATAGACTTCCTCGTTATTGTGGTTACCGCGAAAATTTCCTTCAACCCGCCTTGACGGGCCCGCTAAAAGGACAATAGTTAATACAGGGCTGATGCCCGACATCCTTCATTCAATGACAATAATATCGCCGAATTCGGCTCTACTCTGGAGTCGCGTTGATGATTGTAAGAAAACGCCGTGGTCGCCGGACATTGCGTTGTCTGGCGGGCCTTATGGCCTGCTCGTTTTTTATCAATACCACGTATGCCTGGCAACAAGAATATATCGCTGAAGCGGCTCCGGGGCATACGACGGAACGCTATACCTGGGACAGCGATCACCAACCGAATTACAACGACATACTGGCCGAACGTATTCAGTCTACGCAAAATACGGTGGGTCCGGTGCTTAGCCTGGCGGATGAAACCCCGCTTGATGCGACCAGCGGTATCAGTATGGGCTGGAATTTTCCGCTTTCCCGACGCGTGACCACTGGGCCGGTCGCGGCGTTGCATTACGACGGTTCGACGTCATCAATGTATAACGAATATGGCGATAGCGCGACGACATTAGCGCTTACCGATCCGTTATGGCACGCCAGCGTCAGTACGTTAGGCTGGCGGGTAAACTCGCAGTTCGGCGATGTCCGTCCCTGGGCGCAAATTAGCTATAACCAACAGTTTGGGGAAAATATCTGGAAAGCGCAGTCCGGATTGAGTCGTATGACCGCAGGAAATCAGGCGGGAAACTGGCTGGATGTCACCGTAGGCGCGGACGTGTTACTTAACCCGCACATGGCGGCGTATGCGGCATTTTCCCAGGCGGAAAATAGCGCTACGGATAGCGATTATTTGTATACCCTGGGGGTGAGCGCTCGCTTTTAACGAGATAAACCGCCGCCTGGACTTATTAGAAGTTCATCTAATACCCTGTCTATATATTTACAAAAATATATAGGTCAATCACATTCTCTATAGACACTTTTTGCGCTTCCTGTGGTCTACTTAGCCGCGCTGGTAGACTTTCTCACATCTGCGTTAGCCGCATATTTACCTGTTTGATTAAAAAATCGTTGTACAGGTCGTTTTTATCCCGATTCCCAGGGTTTGTTTGCATGAGATACATTAAATCGATGACGCAGCAGAAACTTAGTTTCTTGCTTGCGCTCTATATCGGTCTGTTTATGAATTGCGCCGTGTTTTACCGCCGTTTCGGCAGTTATGCGCAAGAATTTACCATTTGGAAAGGCCTCTCCGCAGTTGTCGAACTTGGCGCCACGGTGCTGGTCACTTTCTTCTTACTTCGTCTTCTTTCACTGTTTGGCCGACGCGTCTGGCGTGTGCTGGCCACGCTGGTGGTGCTGTTTTCCGCTGGCGCCAGTTATTACATGACCTTCCTGAACGTGGTGATTGGCTACGGCATTATTGCGTCTGTTATGACCACCGATATCGATCTCTCGAAAGAGGTGGTGGGGCTGCACTTCGTATTGTGGCTGATTGCCGTGAGCGTGCTTCCGCTCATCTTTATCTGGAGTAACCACTGTCGCTACACGTTGTTGCGCCAGCTACGTACGCCGGGGCAGCGTTTTCGCAGCGCCGCTGTAGTGGTACTCGCAGGCGTAATGGTGTGGGCGCCTATCCGCCTGCTGGATATACAGCAAAAAAAGGTTGAACGGGCGACAGGTATCGACTTACCCAGCTATGGCGGCGTGGTGGCGAACTCCTATCTGCCTTCAAACTGGTTATCTGCGTTAGGGCTGTATGCCTGGGCGCAGGTAGATGAGTCGTCGGACAATAATTCGTTAATAAACCCGGCCAGGAAATTTACCTATGTTGCGCCGAAGGATGGGGATGACACCTACGTCGTTTTCATTATCGGTGAGACGACCCGTTGGGATCACATGGGGATTTTCGGCTACGAGCGTAATACCACGCCGAAGCTGGCGCAGGAAAAAAATCTGGCGGCGTTCCGCGGCTATTCC
>NZ_JBGDOX010000004.1:186099-390673 GCF_046558195.1 Salmonella sp. 5800
AAACCCTGCTCAACGAGCAGGGTTTTTTGCATCTGAAGCCTGACGAGGATGAGAACCTCCGGGGGCAAGAGGTTCGACTCGAGCGCAGCGAGAGAACGTTGCGTCAGCAACGGCCCGCAGGGCGAGCCACGCAGTGGCGAGTCATCCTCTATCACCGACCAAATTCAGAAACCCTGCTCAACGAGCAGGGTTTTTTGCATCTGAAGCCTGACGAGGATGAGAACCTCCGGGGGCAAGAGGTTCGACCCGAGCGAAGCGAGAGAACGTTGCGCCAGCAACGGCCCGCAGTGGCAAGTCATCCTCTGTCACCGGCAGGTTGACGCTCGCACCACCAGTTCAGGCATGATCCCGTCGCTGTAGCTGACCTTCTCACCCGACAGAACGGCAAACAGGAGCGTGATTGCCTGTCGCGCCACCTCATCAAGATGCATATTCACTGCCGTCAGCGGCGGCAGCGATTCGCGCGCGCGGATACCGTCATAGCGGGTAACCACCCGCATTTGTTCAGGTATGGCGATGTCTTGTTCCTGGAAAGCCCGTACCGCGCCGCTGGCAAAGGTGTCGATCAGCACCAGCACGCCGTCAACGTCGGGATGCGCCTGTAATAGCTGCTGCGCGGCCTGGTAGCCGGCATTTTCACCCTCGCTTTCATTGAGAGAGTAGACGACGGGGTCCTGGCGCCCCGCGCACCAGCGCTGGTAAGCCGCTTCGCTCTCCAGAACTGATGTTCGCCGTGTGTTACCGACAAATAACGCACATTTGCTGGCGCCGGAGGCCTCCAGATGCGTTAGCAGAAGCTGTGCTGTTGCCGCCGAGTGCAGCTCCACCCACGGCACAGGCGTGTCGGTCCCCGGCGTGCGGCCAATGGTGACGCAGGGAATGCCCGCTTGCGCCAGCGCCTGGAGCTGCGGGTCATTCTCCGCCGGCTCAATCAGGATCGCCGCGTCAAAGCTGACGGCATCCTGTGGATTTGCCCCCGGCGGCACCAGAATCAGCGCATGCTGTTTTTCCAGCGCCATCATCGCGGACGTTAACGCCACCTCCATCATAAATCCCAGTCGTGACGCGCCGGAGGCAATCGCCAGCGGCACCGAAGAGAGCAAGGCAATGGTATTGGTTTTGCCGGTTCGTAACTGGCGGGCGCGAATATTCGGCGTGTAGTTGAGCGCAACAATGGCCTCTTCAATACGCCGTCGCGTCTGCGGCTCGACAAAGCGGGTGTTGTGCAATGCATTGGATACCGTCCCTGGCGACACGCCTGCATGGCGGGCAACATCAATCAACTTTGCGCGTTTTTTATTTTGAACAGCCATCTGCTTCCTGACCTGCGAAAATTTGCGCACAGGGTAGCATATTTACCAGACGGTAACGTTTGCTTTTTTTCGGTGAGGATCGTAAAAAACTCTTCATTAAAACGTTTTAATGGGGTATTTTGGCGCAAATTTATTCCTCAGGAGGCGATGTGGCACACTTAACTCAGGATTCGACTTTCACCCTTGGACGCCGTCTGGCGGGCCTTATCTACGCTGATAAGGCGAAGAGCTTTGGCGGCTATACGCTTTTTGCGCCGCAAACCGCCGAAGGGCGGGTTTACCTGGTGGACGAGCAGGGCGAAGTCGCGCATCAGTGGCAGCTTCCGGTTCGCGCCGGGCGTGATGCGGTGCTGCTGCCGAACGGTAATCTGGGTTATAACGGCAGCCACCGCACTTCAGCGAACCTCTATCCGGCGTGGGATCTCTGGCACGGCGGCGACTTCTACGAAGTGACGCCGGATAACGAAATCGTCTGGCATTACGAAGATATTTACCATCACCATGATGCGCAATGGTTGGCGAACGGTAATCTGTTGTATACCGCCGCGTCGCCGTTACCTGCCGATATCGCCGCCCGTGTTACCGGCGGCGACCCGCGACGTGATGCGCCGGACGGCGTGATTCAGAGTGACGTCGTCAAAGAGGTCAATCGCGACGGTGAAGTGGTCTGGGAATGGCGTGCCTGGGAGCATTTGAATCCGGAAGATTTCCCGATTCATGATATTTTCGACCGCCGCCACTGGCCGATGATTAACGGCCTGTCCGTCACCCGTGATGGCCTGGTACTGATGAGCCTGCGTACCACTTCCGGCGTCATTGCCGTGGATAAAGAGAGCGGGAAGGTTATCTGGCATGCAGGGCAGGAAGTCGTAGCGCAGCAGCACACGCCGGTTGAGATGGAGAACGGGTCGATTCTGGTTTTCGATAACGGCAACCTGCGTCCCGGCGTCACCTCGCCGCATTCCACGGTGCTGGAGTTCGATCCGCAGACCAAAGCGATTACCTGGCAGTATCGCGATATCTTCCCGCCGGCGTTTTTCTCGCCGTATATGGGGAGCGCGCAGCGGCTGGCGAACGGCAACACCTTTATCTGTGAATCGGCGTTTGGCCGCCTGTTTGAAGTCACCCCGGAAGGCGAAACGGTATGGGAATATATCATTCCGTTCTTTAATGAATATCCGGAGCACCTCAGTAAAGGCATTATTCCTGGAAAACAGAACAGCGCCTTCCGTGCGCATCGCTATGCCGCTGATGCCATTAGTTGGTTGAAATAATACAGACCGCCAGCCCGCGCTGGCGGTTATTTTTTTGATGTTTTATGGGAGTTAATCATGCCGCAACCTGGCCTTACTACGCCGGATAACGATGCATTACCCTGGCAAACCACCTTACTTTTGGCGCTTCAGCATGTGCTGGTCGTTGCCGCCACCCCCATTACCTCCGTCTTTCTGATCGCCAAAGCGCTCCACTTTACCGATACGGTGACCGCCTCGGTACTTAGCGCGACCTTTCTGATGTGCGGTCTGGGCGCTATTCTGCAAAGCCTGGGTGTGAAAGGGGTGGGCGCGCGTTTGCCGTTTATTATGGTACCGGGGGGCGCGCCGATTGCGATTTTCGTTGCGATCGCTTTACAGACCAATATCCAGACCGCGATTGGCGCCGTAATTCTGACCTCGCTGTTCTACTTTATCGCGTTGCCGATTTTCCGCCGCTGCCTGCACCATTTTCCCCCCTTTATCATTGGCATCATGCTGCTAATGGTGTCGATTAACCTTATTCGCCTGTACGGCGGGTTGATCATTGGCCAGCCAGGGAGCGCCGACTTCGCTCATCCAACCAGTATCATTTTATCGCTGGGGACTATCCTGATAACGCTGATTTTCGCGCTGGCGTTTAGCGGTATTTTGCGCCAGCTGGCGGTGATGTTCGGCCTTTTAGCGGGAACGCTGCTGGGAATGGCGCTGGGCAGCACCGATTTTAGCGGTGTTGGTCACGGGCCGCTGTTTAGTTTCCCACAGCTTTTGCCGTTCGGCTGGCCGATTTTTGATCTCTCCGCCTCGCTGCCGTTGCTGATTTACGCGGTCATCTCTATGGCTGAAGCAACCGGGCAAACGATTGCGACCGCGGAAATAGTCAATTCCACGCAAAATGTGCAGCAGGCGATTCCACGTACCATTCGTGGTGATGCGGTAATGTCGCTGCTGGGGGGGATTTTTGGCACCTCCTTAATTATCACCTCCGGCGAAAATATTGGGGTGGTACGCACCACTAATGTGAAATCGCGTTTCGTGACTGCGGCTGCCGGAGGATTGTTAATCCTGATTGCCATATTCGCGCCGCTGGTACGTCTGGCGACCTGTCTGCCAGGTTCGGTGGTGTGCGGTACGGCGGTGATTGTCTTCAGCATTATCGGGGTTATCGGTATTGATATGATTGCGCGTGAGCCACTGCATACGCCGGGTAAAACCTACGCGCTGGCGATGGGGTTGGCCATGGGAATGCTTCCTATACTGGTACCCGGCCTGTATCAGAATTTTCCGGCGGGCGTACAGATGGTCTTTGGCAACGGCATGGCAGCGGGGACGTTGACGGCGATTCTGGTGAACTCGTTGTTTAACTGGAGCGAAAAGCGCACGCAGGCCAGGGTCAAAAGTTAGTTTTTGTGATCGCGGTAGGCCGCACGACGGCCTACTTATTTACAATTTTGTGACATATTCGATGGTGTTTTTCAATGTCCGTATAACTCTTTTTTGCACACGGCTTATGGATAACCTCAGCATTTTCGCCTGTGCGTTTTAGCGTTAGTGGTATTAATCGCTCAGATAATCAACATATCGAAAGAAATTTTTCAATTAATGTCTAATTGTTAATCACTAACTGTTGCAAAATATTAAGTGAATAACTCTGCCTTTCTGCCTATAGCACAAATTTCCCTGCTGAAAATACCCTTCTGAACTTTTTTTAATCTTTGTTTGTTAATTCTCACCGTTGTTGTAAAAGCTGGTTACCTGTATTGACGTTTTGACATTCTATTGACAGATTGTAGGGAATGAGGGGCATTTTATGGAGAATCCGCACTGCAACTCAGTCGATTATGCGAACGGAATCCCCACCTCTCACTACTGACCTGACCAGGTAAAAAACAAAAAAGGCCGGGCGGTAAAAGCCTTTGCAAAGGGCAAAACAACATACATCACAATTGGAGCAGAAGAATGAGTATTTCCTTGAAGAAGTCAGGGATGCTGAAGCTTGGTTTGAGCCTGGTGGCTATGACCGTTGCAGCAAGCGTGCAGGCCAAAACCCTGGTTTATTGTTCAGAAGGCTCGCCGGAAGGCTTTAACCCACAGCTCTTTACGTCTGGCACCACCTATGATGCCAGCTCCGTACCTATCTATAACCGTCTGGTTGAATTCAAAACCGGCACCACGGAAGTGATCCCGGGTCTTGCTGAGAAGTGGGATATCAGCGAAGACGGTAAAACCTATACGTTCCACCTACGTAAAGGGGTGAAATGGCAATCCAGCAAGGATTTCAAACCCACGCGCGAGCTGAACGCCGATGATGTCGTGTTCTCTTTTGACCGGCAGAAAAACGAGCAGAACCCGTACCATAAAGTGTCTGGCGGCAGCTATGAATACTTTGAAGGCATGGGGCTGCCGGATCTGATTAGCGAAGTGAAGAAGGTAGACGATCACACGGTGCAGTTTGTGCTGACGCGTCCGGAAGCGCCGTTCCTTGCCGATTTAGCCATGGACTTCGCCTCTATTCTTTCCAAAGAATATGCTGACAACATGCTGAAAGCCGGTACGCCGGAAAAAGTGGATCTGAACCCGGTCGGCACTGGCCCGTTCCAACTGGTGCAATATCAGAAAGACTCCCGCATTCTCTACAAAGCCTTTGACGGCTACTGGGGCACGAAGCCGCAGATCGACCGTCTGGTCTTCTCCATCACGCCTGACGCCTCTGTGCGTTACGCCAAACTGCAGAAGAACGAATGTCAGGTGATGCCGTATCCGAACCCGGCGGATATTGCGCGCATGAAAGAAGATAAAAACATCAACCTGATGGAGCAGGCTGGTCTGAACGTGGGTTATCTCTCCTATAACGTACAGAAAAAACCGCTGGATGATGTCAAAGTTCGCCAGGCGTTGACCTATGCCGTGAATAAAGAGGCCATCATCAAAGCCGTTTATCAGGGCGCGGGCGTTGCGGCGAAAAACCTGATCCCGCCGACAATGTGGGGCTACAACGACGATATTAAAGACTACGGCTACGATCCGGAAAAAGCGAAGGCGCTGCTGAAAGAAGCCGGTCTGGAAAAAGGCTTCACCATCGATCTGTGGGCGATGCCGGTACAGCGTCCCTATAACCCGAATGCGCGTCGTATGGCGGAAATGATCCAGGCGGACTGGGCGAAGATTGGCGTTCAGGCCAAAATTGTCACCTATGAATGGGGCGAATACCTCAAGCGCGCTAAAGATGGCGAGCACCAGACGGTGATGATGGGCTGGACCGGCGATAATGGCGATCCGGATAACTTCTTCGCCACGCTGTTCAGCTGCGATGCCGCCCAGCAAGGCTCCAACTATTCAAAATGGTGTTATAAGCCGTTTGAAGACCTGATTCAGCCTGCGCGTGCGACCGACGACCATAACAAGCGTATTGAGCTCTATAAACAGGCCCAGGTTGTGATGCATGACCAGGCGCCAGCGCTAATCATCGCTCACTCCACGGTTTATGAGCCAGTACGTAAAGAAGTTAAAGGCTATGTGGTTGATCCATTAGGCAAACATCACTTCGAAAACGTCTCTGTCGAATAATTAAAAGAGCGCTGCGCCCCGGTGTTGTGTAGGCCGGATAAGCGCAGCGCCATCCGGCGTAATGCTTTATCCGCGATGCAGTTTGCGTGGGATAAGATTTGTGAGCAATACAGACTCACGGTTCCAGGCCGTGGGTCATGAGAGAGAATTCGGGTTATGTTGCAGTTCATTCTCCGACGTTTGGGACTCGTTATCCCGACGTTTATCGGTATTACCCTTCTCACCTTTGCCTTTGTCCACATGATCCCCGGCGATCCGGTGATGATCATGGCGGGTGAGCGAGGTATTTCCCCTGAGCGTCATGCTCAACTGCTGGCTGAACTCGGTCTTGATAAACCGATGTGGCAGCAGTACCTCCATTATATCTGGGGGGTGATGCATGGCGATTTAGGCATCTCGCTGAAAAGCCGAATCCCTGTATGGGACGAGTTTGTGCCTCGCTTTAAAGCGACGCTGGAACTTGGCGTCTGCGCCATGATTTTTGCCGTCGCCGTGGGGATTCCGGTGGGCGTGCTGGCCGCAGTGAAGCGCGGTTCTATCTTCGATCACACTGCCGTTGGCCTGGCGCTGACCGGTTACTCTATGCCTATCTTCTGGTGGGGCATGATGCTGATCATGCTGGTCTCCGTCCACTGGAACCTGACGCCGGTTTCCGGGCGCGTGAGCGATATGGTGTTCCTTGATGATACCAATCCGTTGACGGGCTTTATGCTGATCGACACCGCTATCTGGGGCGAAGAGGGTAACTTTATTGATGCGCTGGCGCATATGATCCTGCCTGCGATGGTGCTCGGCACAATCCCGCTGGCCGTCATTGTGCGTATGACCCGTTCGTCGATGCTGGAAGTGCTGGGGGAGGATTACATCCGTACCGCACGCGCCAAAGGGTTGACCAGGATGCGCGTCATTATCGTTCATGCTCTGCGTAACGCCATGCTGCCAGTCGTCACCGTGATCGGCCTGCAGGTGGGTACGCTGCTGGCGGGCGCGATTCTGACAGAAACTATCTTCTCGTGGCCCGGTCTGGGGCGCTGGCTGATCGATGCGCTGCAACGCCGCGATTATCCGGTAGTGCAGGGCGGCGTGTTACTGGTAGCGACGATGATTATTCTCGTCAACCTGCTGGTAGACCTGCTGTACGGCGTGGTGAACCCGCGTATTCGGCATAAGAAGTAAGGGGCCATCATGTCACAGGTTACTGAAAATAATGTTAATGCCGCACCGGCGCCCATGACGCCATTGCGGGAGTTCTGGCACTATTTTAAACGCAACAAAGGCGCGGTCGTCGGGCTGGCGTATGTTCTCATCGTGATCCTGATTGCGGTGTTTGCCAACTTTATTGCGCCGTACAACCCGGCAGAGCAGTTCCGCGATGCGCTGCTGGCGCCGCCGGTCTGGCAGGAAGGCGGCAGTTGGGCGCATATTCTGGGAACGGATGATGTTGGTCGCGATGTCCTCTCGCGCCTGATGTATGGCGCGCGTTTGTCACTGCTGGTCGGCTGTCTGGTGGTCGTCCTGTCGCTGGTAATGGGGATTATTCTCGGCCTGGTCGCGGGCTACTTCGGCGGTCTGGTCGATAACATCATCATGCGCGTGGTCGATATTATGCTGGCCCTGCCGAGCCTGCTGCTGGCGCTGGTGCTGGTGGCGATCTTCGGCCCCTCCATCGGCAACGCTGCGCTGGCGTTGACGTTTGTGGCGCTGCCGCACTATGTCCGCTTAACCCGCGCGGCGGTTCTGGTAGAGGTGAACCGCGATTATGTGACTGCCTCCCGCGTGGCGGGCGCAGGCGCGATGCGTCAGATGTTCGTCAATATTTTCCCGAACTGCCTTGCGCCGCTGATCGTTCAGGCATCGCTCGGTTTCTCTAACGCCATTCTCGATATGGCCGCCCTCGGCTTTCTTGGCATGGGCGCACAGCCGCCTACGCCGGAATGGGGCACCATGCTCTCTGATGTATTGCAGTTCGCGCAAAGCGCCTGGTGGGTCGTGACCTTCCCGGGGCTGGCGATTCTGCTGACGGTACTGGCATTTAACCTGATGGGTGACGGTCTGCGTGACGCGCTCGATCCCAAACTGAAGCAGTAAGAGGTTCGAGATGGCGTTATTAAATGTAGATCAATTATCGGTGCACTTCGGCGACGAAGGCACACCGTTTAAAGCCGTCGACCGCATTAGCTACAGCGTGAAGCAGGGTGAGGTGGTCGGTATTGTCGGCGAGTCTGGTTCCGGCAAATCCGTCAGCTCGCTGGCGATTATGGGGCTTATCGATTACCCAGGCCGCGTGATGGCGGAAAACCTGCTCTTTAACGGACAGGATCTGAAGCGCATTTCCGAGAAGGAACGTCGCAACCTGGTGGGCGCTGAAGTGGCGATGATTTTCCAGGACCCGATGACCAGCCTCAATCCTTGCTATACCGTTGGCTTTCAGATTATGGAAGCCATCAAGGTACACCAGGGTGGGAACAAGAAAACCCGTCGTCAGCGAGCGATTGACCTGTTGAACCAGGTGGGCATTCCCGATCCGGCCTCTCGTCTGGATGTCTATCCGCACCAGCTTTCTGGCGGCATGAGTCAGCGCGTGATGATTGCGATGGCAATAGCCTGTCGACCAAAGCTGTTAATTGCTGATGAACCAACCACGGCGCTGGATGTGACCATTCAGGCGCAAATCATTGAGCTGCTGCTGGAGTTGCAGCAAAAAGAGAACATGGCGCTGGTGCTGATTACCCATGACCTGGCGCTGGTGGCGGAAGCGGCGCACAAAATTATCGTCATGTACGCCGGGCAGGTCGCCGAAACAGGCGCTGCGCAGGATATTTTCCGCGCGCCGCGTCATCCGTATACCCAGGCATTGCTACGTGCGTTACCGGAGTTTGCGCAAGATAAAGCGCGTCTGGCGTCGCTGCCGGGCGTGGTGCCGGGGAAATATGACCGACCGACGGGTTGTCTGCTTAACCCGCGCTGCCCCTACGCCACGGACAGATGTCGTGCGGAAGAACCTGCTCTCAACCAACTGGACGATGGACGTCAGTCAAAATGTCATTACCCACTCGATGATGCCGGGAGGCCCACACTATGAGCACGCATGAGGCCACCTTGCAACAGCCGCTGTTGCGGGCTATCGACCTGAAAAAACACTATCCGGTGAAGAAGGGGATCTTTTCTCCGGAACGGCTGGTAAAAGCGCTGGACGGCGTGTCGTTTAATCTCGAACGCGGTAAAACGCTGGCCGTAGTGGGGGAGTCCGGTTGTGGAAAATCCACACTGGGTCGCCTGCTGACGATGATTGAAGTGCCAACCGGCGGCGAGCTGTATTACCAGGGGCAGGATCTGCTCAAACACGATCCGCACGCGCAGAAACTGCGGCGGCAGAAAATTCAGATTGTGTTTCAGAACCCCTACGGTTCCCTGAACCCACGCAAGAAAGTGGGGCAAATTCTGGAAGAGCCGTTGCTGATCAATACCAGCCTGAGTAAAGCGCAGCGTCGTGAAAAAGCGCTGGCGATGATGGCGAAGGTGGGGCTGAAAACCGAGCACTACGACCGCTATCCGCATATGTTCTCCGGTGGCCAGCGTCAGCGTATCGCTATCGCCCGCGGTCTGATGCTTGATCCGGACGTAGTGATTGCCGACGAACCGGTCTCCGCGCTCGACGTGTCGGTGCGCGCTCAGGTGCTGAACCTGATGATGGATTTGCAACAGGATATGGGGCTGTCTTATGTCTTTATTTCGCACGACCTGTCGGTGGTGGAACACATTGCCGATGAAGTGATGGTCATGTACTTAGGCCGCTGCGTGGAGAAGGGCACGAAAGACCAGATCTTCAACAACCCGCGTCATCCGTACACCCAGGCGTTGCTCTCCGCCACGCCGCGGCTGAATCCGGACGATCGCCGTGAGCGGATTAAGCTGACCGGCGAGTTGCCGAGCCCGCTGAACCCGCCGCCGGGCTGCGCCTTCAACGCCCGCTGCCGCCGTCGCTTCGGACCCTGCACGCAGTTACAGCCGCAGCTTAAAGAGTACGACGGCCAGTTGGTGGCCTGCTTTGCCGTCGATCAGGATGAAAACCCGCAGAAACCGTTGAGTTAATTGCGTTTTATGCCGGATGGCGGCTGCGCCTTATCAAGCCTACACCGTACCTGTAGGCCTGGTAAGCGTAGCGCCACCGGGCAGGGCTCTCCGGTACGACTTAGAGCCTATCCCATTAGGGCTTATTTTACTTGCCATTTTGGTCCTGGGCAGTGCTCGCCAAAACGCGTTAGCGTTTTGAACGCCGCTAGCGGCGGCCCGAAGGGCGAGCGTAGCGAGTTAAACCTCACGTACTACGTGTACGCTCCGGTTTTTGCGCGCTGTCCGTGTCCAAACTGGCTGTGCCAATAACGCCTGGTGGGATAGGCTTTTATTCAATCAATTTTAATAACGGCGACAGGCACAACAATATTCCATATAACAGAATAAGCCAGGTTTTCAGGCCGCGTAATTTTTCCAGTTGCGCTACTTTATAAATCAGGAAAAAGGGAATAATACACGCGACAATGCCATAGAGCGGACTGCCTAACTGGAAAAAGACCAATACTGAGACGCGAAACGAAACCCAGATAACCAGAGTCACCACGATAAAGACACAGATTCCAGATGTCAGTAACAGTGGGTTGACGTTTTTGACATCCATAATACGACTCAATACATTCAGCACAATACCTTTAAGCGCTTCGTGAAAACCTAAATAAATACCAAAGAACGCGGTAAGTACGGCAAAAATATTGAGGATGGTAGAGGTAATGTGGATGATATGGCCAGGGATTACCTGAGCTGCCAGCGCAAGGGCGGAAATATTCTGCTCGAACGCTGATACCGCCTCTTCATGGCTAATCGAAAAGGTAAACGAGAACGAGAAAAAGAGAATAATGGCAATCAGCGTAATATAGCTAATGCGATGCGTGCGAATCGCCATCCGGGTGGCCAGCACACGGTCAGGTTCGCGCTTACGATAGGCGATGTTCATTGGGTTTAGCACCTGAATGAAGACCGCAGAAAAGAAGCAAAATGGGATAGTGAGCAGTACGTCGCGAAAGAAAACCGATGCGGCGGGAAAGGCGGAAATATTATCAAGATTCCAGTGTGGGATCATCGCAAAACCGAATATCAGAATGATCCCGACTTTTACCACCACCATCGGGCCGGAAATTTTAAATAATAACTTTTCCCCGCCGGAGGCAATCGCCACCAGCACGGCGAAAATCGCGACTTTATAGATAATAGACTGCGAAAGATCGGCCTCAGTAAGGCCGAAGGTTTTGATATAGGAGGCGCTATCAAACACCACCGACAGGGAATAAATAAACACCCCGTGGATAATCATAAGAAAATAGATTACACCGAGAAAAATGCCCCAGTTTTTGCCAAGATAGTGACTGATAATATCCGTATAATCGTCACAGGTTTCGCTTTCAGATAACGTTTTTAGATAAATATCCTGCACAATATAGGTAGCGGGATAGGCGATGATAAAAGCGGTAATAAATACCCAGATCCCCTTGAGACCGATTTGCACTGGCATTAAGACGGTACCGGCGCCGATCGCCATTCCGATACACAAGAGCACCCAGCCAAAATCATATTTTGTAAACGGTAATCTCGTTGAAAGCGGTGTGGTCGTAGCGTTACTGTTATTTAATGGTAATGTGTCGTCCTGCATAGAGCCCCCTGCCCAAAATATACGCAGCTCTCTCATAAAGAATGCTGCCTATAACCAGGCTATAGTGCCTTGATACCCGATGCGGCAAACCGGTGACAGCGGTTCGCCGAGCAATCGTCAGAATGCTGCTTTTCTGCTGGCGCGTTCAAGGTCATGAATAATATCGTCGGGATCTTCAGGTCCCGCTGAAAGACGGATAAGTTCGTCGGTAATACCTGCTTTTAGCCATTCCTCTGGCGCAACAGGCGAATATGTCATAGACGCAGGATGCTGAACGAGGGTTTCGGTATCACCGGGACTGGCCGCGAGGAGGCATAATTTACAGAATTGAGCGGCTGACTGCCAGCCTCAGAAATGCTGAATGTTAAAAGTAATCGTCTGCGAAGCGTCACGCAGATTGCACGTTAGCGCCGTGCCGTGCCGGGGATTTTGCCGTAATATCAGCAGCAAGCCGGGTTTACCCGGTGAGGCGCAATGTTGCGGGGGCTTGATCCCCGGCGGCATAGGTTGCTGGATAGAGAAAACCCCCGCACGTTGACTGGTATAAACCTGGCAACCTGACGGGGGCTAACTTGAACCTCAACACATCAAGGATAGCCGCGAACGGTTGCCATTGCAACAAGGCGGCTATATGACGCTTACGCAGTTGGGCGTGGCCTTCTGGCACGATCTGGCGGCGCCGATCATTGCTGGCATTATCGCCAGTGTGATCGTCAACTGGCTACGTGACAGGAAGTAACGCGTTTTGAGCGTCTGTCCGCCGTAATGGCAACATGCGCCCGAACCAGGCCGCAGGGGAAACCTTGCGGCCTTTTTCGGTTTACTGCGGGTAAGGCACCCAGTCGCCGCCATTCAGACGAACGTATGGCTTACCCTGGTACTGAATCACCACCGCATTAGCGTTTTCTGAAACCGGCGCGGTTTGCGGCAGATTGCTGGTCAGCTTGTTCCAGTTCACACTGTCTTTGGTAAAGAGCTTACCGTCCACGGCGCGTACGACCAGTTCGGAAATCGCCAGGTAGCTGCTCGGCTGGTTAATATCAATCGGCGCGCCCTCATGCGGGGCTTTCATGCCAAAAAATTTCACGCCCGCCGGGACGTTGGTGATGGAGGGGCTGGGAATATCGCGCAGGCCTGATATCTGCATTCTGTCGCCCTTCAGCGCGCCGCCGTGCTCCGGTACGACGACTACCATCACCTTACGCCCGGATTTCTCCAGTTCGGTAAAGAAGGCGTCCAGTTCATCGAACAGTTTCTGCGCGCGGATTTTATAATCCGCCGTTTTGCTGACGCCGGGAAAGTGGTTGCCATCGTGCAGCGGCAGCAGGTTAAAGAACGTCGCGGAACGGGAATTGGCTTCACGTTCTTCCCCTGTTAACCAGCGGTTCAGGACCGCCAGATCGTCATATACCGGCGAGCCGTCGAATGACAGCAGGGCGGTTGGCAGGCCGGACTGGTTCATCAGTTCGCTCTGCATACCGCCGTTTTCGCGAACTTCTTTCAGGAAGCCGCCAAATTCACCGTTATGATCCATCATCAGATGCTGAGTAAAGCCCAGTTTCGCCAGATTATCAAACAGATAACATTCATTATCGGCTGGTTGATAAAGTCGGGTATGCGATGGTTGACCGCAGCTGGCGCGCAGCAGACGAATGGCCGCCGGGCCGCTGTAAGACGTACCGGAATTAAAGTGTTTAAACAAAATGTCAAAGTGCGACCATAGCGGATGTGACATCAAGCCTGCCGCTTCGACATCCGACCAGGAGAGCGAACAAATATTGATGACCAATAGGTCGAACGGCTGCGCATCAGGCGGAAGCTGCGCCGGGAACGTCGTTTTCCGCTTTTCTTCCGCGGCATAGAAGGTGTTCAACCAGGCGTTCAGATTCGCGGTCGTCGGCGGCGCGGTTTGCGCAGGCATATCGCCGATGACCGGCTTATCGCCCGCTGTCGCGACGGTAGCGGCCGCATTACCGCCAGTCGTCGTCACCGTATCGGTTGGCTGGCCTGCCGGCCACAGCGTAAAAACCGGGCCGGTTAATGTCAGGACATTCAGCCATACCATGATGGCGACCACAAACACCGTGACCCGAATCCACTGTGATAAAAAAAGCCAGGCAACCAGCAGTACGAAGATGGCGCCGATCATTTGCCAGTTAATAAAACGGGCGATCAGATCGAGCAGATAACCGGAGCTGAATTCCGCCACCTGCGTCCCCTGGCTCATAATGCTTTGCGGGCCGGGCAGCCAGGTATCATGCCAGAACAGCGCGAAGCCGACGGGAATGGCAATCCAGTGGCGCAACCGGTGAAGGCGATACTTTGGTATTGGCATGAGCAGAAACGCCATGAATACCAAATTCAGTAAAGGATGAAAATTCAGATAGCCTGCCCACAGCAGGCCAAACTTGACCAGAAAATAGAAGTTCCAGCCGGAAAGACCGCGCCAGTACTGCCAGAGCGGAGAAGGCATTGAAGGAGTTTGAGTATGCTGAGTCATTTTTTGTCTGCCTTGACTTTCGTAGCGCGGCGCAGAGTTCCGGCTGGTTTTACATAACGAGGTTTGGCAAATAGCAGCCGGGTTGTATCACTGATACGGCGTAGCGAATGACGCGCCAGATACCCCAGCGGAAAGAAAATCAGCGCGCAAAAAAGAATAATTTGCACGATATCGCTGATGGTCATCATGATGCACGCTCCGCGGTGTCGTCGAGCAATCGCAGGGGTTCAGGAATACGACGCCAGATGCGGCCATCGTGTTCGGCATTTATTACCGGGTCGGCGCGTTTTGCCAGCGGTAGCGGCGTTCCCCACAGTTCCGGCGACAATAAGCGCATCTGCACCAGCTCGGCGCTGATTTGTTTATCTTCGAACCAGACCATACGATTAGAGAAAATATCGCCCGTCGGCAAAGGGAAAATATGGTTTAACGCGGTATCCAGATCGTTGACCCGGCAGAATGATAAAAACAGCACCAGACGGTTGCCGCCGATGGTCATAATATCGCCGGTTCGGCTTGGCCGACATAATGTTAACGCCTGCTCAACCCGAATGCCCGGTACCGGGCGCAGCGCGACCAGAACGCCTTTCCCGTCGGCGGGGAGCAGGGTGTTGCTCATCATCGTATGGATGGCATCGCAGAAGGTATCCCACGGCTGAAAACCGCGCAGTTTCAACGGCTGCGTCATTGACAGTAGCGTGGTGATGTCTTCCGGTACGTAACGGCTGAACTGCTGCCCCTGCACGCTTTCAATAAGCGTCAGACAGCGTGAAAGCGGGGCGTTCCAGGGAATGATCATATTCGCGCCGCAGCCCAGCAGCAGGCGCTCATCGGTGGCGCGCAAACTGGCGATATTTTCGCGCACGACAATTTTCAGCGCGCTTCCCCGCTGGCGCCGCAAAGTATGAATGCGACGAGCAAGCGGCTCGATTTGGTTGTTCTGTGTAAGCGAAAAAATAATTGTCGCGGCCTGCGCCGTGCGTGCGTCGTTGAATAGCGCTTCGTTATTGTCGAAAAGCGTCCAGTGTTCCGAGAGCGGCGGCGCGCCTTCAAGGACGGCGACGTGGCTAAGAATGCGTTTTTCGTCGCTACGCGGCTGAATTGCCGTCTCCTCCTGATGGGATAGCGTCCAGCGTTCGTCCTGCTGACACAGCAATAACTGCTGTCGGGCGCTGACGCCTTTTTCGTTACACCAGAAGGCAATATCGAACAAATGTTGGTCGCCCTGAAAACGTAAACTGGCGAGGCCGAAAAGTGAGCGATACTCGCCCATCAACAACGAGGACTGTTTATCGCTATTATTACAAGGGTTAATAACCAACAATGAACAGTGATGAAAACGAGTCCATTTATTCATTTTTTCCAGCCATTTATGCAGGCTTTCTGACGTTATATTCCGCCACGTGTTATTTGCACAAATAAGAATGAAAAAGTAATGCGTCGGGTTAACAGAACAAAGCAAATCGTGGGGCAAAGAGTATAGCCCTTTTTCTGAATCCGGCATGGTAAATAAGCGGATTTTCTCCGGACCGTGAGATTCATCTAATTTGATTACTTTGCCAGGATCGCCTTCCATGCCGATGACGGCGACATTTGCATTCTCCGTTTGTGACGCAATCGTTTGATTCACCAGGCTGATGGCATCTTGCTGGCGATCGGCGTTAACCCACCAGACGCCGCCGGTTGGCATATGGCGCAGTTCATCCCATAATGATGAGATGCCGAGAGAAAATACGGGGTCCACAGTGTCCCTCATGTCACTATTTTAACTGTTTATCAGTTTACTAGCGAAAGCACAGAAATAAACCTAACATTGAAATTAAAACGCATCAGATTTAGCATGTGAATCAATTTGTCCGGCAGGATGCCCTGTAACTCTGCGCTTTGCATTTTTACACATTATAAATGATGTCACGGAAAGATGAAAAATGCGCGTTCTCCCGTATTGACGACGGGGCGTAATGCTGCCAGTGAGAAATATTTAAAAAGGAGCAACCAGAATGTATAACAATGAACCTGGCGCTCAGTCCGATCCAACGTTGGGCTACACTTTTCAAAATGATTTTCTGGCATTAAGCCAGGCGTTTTCACTACCCGAAATAGATTATACCGATATTTCCCAACGCGAACAGTTGGCGGCGGCGATTAAAAGATGGCCACTCCTGGCTGAATTTGCGCAACCACATTCATTAAGGAAGCCATGAATGGCGATTCTGGGACTGCAGGGCGTGCGCGGCGGGGTGGGAACCACATCTCTCACCGCAGCACTCGCCTGGGCGTTACAAATCTTAGGGGAAAATGTCCTGGTGATTGACGCCAGCCCCGATAACCTGCTGCGCATGTCGTTTAACGTCGACTTCGTCCATCAGGGCGGTTGGGCGCGATCGTTGCTGGACGGCCAGGACTGGCGCGATGCCGGATTACGTTATACCTCACAGCTTGATCTACTGCCGTTTGGACAGCTCACCGCGCAAGAGCGGGAAAATCCGCAGGCCTGGCAGGAGACGCTGGGAGAGATCGGATCGGCTATCCAGGCGCTGAAAGCGAGCGGGCGTTATAGCTGGATTTTACTGGACTTGCCCTACGGCGCGTCACCGCTGACAGGGCAGCTGGTGAGCCTCTGCGACCATACGCTGGCGATAGCCCGGGTTGACGCTAACTGCCATATTCGCCTTCATCAGCAGGCGTTGCCTGCCGGAGCGCATATTCTGATCAATGACTTACGCATCGGCAGTCAGTTACAGGACGATCTGTACCAGGTCTGGCTGCAAAGCCAGCGCCGGTTGCTGCCCATTGTGATCCATCGCGATGAGGCGATGGCGGAGTGCATGGCGTCGAAACAGCCGTTAGGCGAATATCGCAGCGATTCGTTAGCTGCCGAAGAGGTGTTAACGCTGGCGAACTGGTGCCTGCTGCATGATGCGGGCGACAAAACGTCCGCCGGGAGCCTGCGATGAGCGCCCTTTCCCGGTGGCTGCTTATCCCGCCGGTTAGCGCGCGTTTGAGCGAGCGCTATCAGGGTTACCGCCGCCACGGCGCGTCGCCGTTTAGCGCAGCGCTCGGCTGCCTGTGGATGATTCTGGCGTGGATAGTGTTTCCGCTTGAGCATCCGCGCTGGCAGCGTATTCGTGACGGGCATAAAGCGCTTTATCCGCATATTAACGCCGCCCGCCCGCGCCCGCTGGACCCGGCCCGTTACCTCATTCAGACCCTCTGGCTGGTGATGATCTCGTCGGCTAAAGAACGTCATGAACCGCGCTGGCGGTCATTTGCGCGCCTGAAGGACGTTCGTGGACGTTACCATCAATGGATGGATACCTTACCGGAACGGGTGCGCCAAAAGACAACGCATCTGGAAAAGGAAAAAGAGCTGGGACATCTTAGCAACGGCGCCCGGCGTTTTATTCTGGGCGTTATCGTGACCTTTTCACTGATACTGGCGCTGATCTGTATTACGCAGCCATTTAACCCGCTATCGCAATTTATCTTTCTGCTGTTGCTGTGGGGCGTTGCGCTGTTGGTACGACGTATGCCGGGACGCTTTTCCGCGCTGATGCTCATCGTGCTGTCGCTAACGGTCTCCTGTCGTTATATCTGGTGGCGCTATACCTCGACGCTAAATTGGGACGACCCGGTCAGTCTGGTGTGCGGGCTGATCCTACTGTTTGCGGAAACCTACGCCTGGATTGTGCTGGTGCTGGGGTACTTCCAGGTGGTGTGGCCGTTAAATCGTCAACCGGTGCCGTTGCCGAAAGAGATGTCGCAGTGGCCGACGGTGGATATTTTTGTACCGACCTATAACGAAGACCTTAATGTGGTCAAAAATACCATTTACGCTTCGCTTGGCATTGACTGGCCGAAGGACAAGCTGAATATCTGGATCCTTGATGACGGCGGGCGTGAATCATTTCGTCATTTTGCCCGACATGTTGGCGTGCATTACATTGCCCGCGCCACGCATGAACACGCCAAAGCCGGCAACATCAACAATGCGCTAAAACACGCGAAAGGCGAGTTTGTGGCGATCTTCGATTGCGACCATGTGCCGACGCGCTCGTTTCTGCAAATGACAATGGGCTGGTTCCTGAAAGAAAAACAGCTGGCGATGATGCAGACGCCGCATCATTTCTTCTCCCCGGACCCGTTTGAGCGCAACCTGGGACGTTTTCGTAAAACGCCTAACGAAGGCACGCTGTTTTACGGACTGGTGCAGGACGGTAACGATATGTGGGACGCCACTTTCTTTTGCGGATCGTGCGCGGTGATTCGCCGTAAGCCGCTGGATGAGATTGGCGGTATCGCCGTTGAGACGGTGACGGAAGATGCGCATACATCGCTCCGGCTGCACCGGCGAGGTTATACCTCAGCGTATATGCGCATTCCGCAGGCGGCGGGGCTGGCGACGGAAAGCCTGTCGGCGCATATCGGGCAGCGTATTCGTTGGGCGCGGGGCATGGTGCAAATTTTCCGCCTCGATAACCCTCTGTTTGGTAAAGGCTTAAAACTGGCGCAGCGGCTGTGCTACCTCAACGCGATGTTCCATTTCTTGTCCGGCATTCCGCGCCTGATCTTTCTGACCGCGCCGCTGGCTTTTCTGCTGCTGCACGCCTATATCATTTATGCGCCTGCGTTGATGATTGCGCTATTTGTGATACCGCACATGGTCCACGCCAGCCTGACTAACTCGAAGATTCAGGGCAAGTATCGTCACTCTTTCTGGAGTGAAATCTATGAAACGGTACTGGCATGGTATATCGCACCGCCGACTCTGGTCGCGTTGATCAATCCGCACAAAGGGAAATTTAACGTCACGGCGAAAGGCGGGCTGGTGGAAGAGAAGTACGTCGACTGGGTAATCTCGCGTCCGTATATCTTCCTTGTCTTGCTTAACCTGCTCGGCGTGGCGGCGGGCGTATGGCGATACTATTACGGGCCGGAAAATGAAACGCTGACCGTCATCGTTAGCCTGGTGTGGGTCTTCTATAACCTGGTCATTCTCGGCGGCGCGGTTGCGGTTTCGGTAGAGAGTAAACAGGTCAGGCGCGCGCATCGGGTCGAGATTGCCATGCCGGGGGCCATCGCCCGCGAAGATGGACATTTGTTCTCCTGTACCGTACATGACTTCTCCGACGGCGGGTTAGGCATCAAGATCAACGGTCAGGCGCAGGTGCTGGAAGGGCAGAAAGTGAATCTGTTGCTTAAACGCGGGCAGCAGGAATATGTCTTTCCAACGCAGGTGGTGCGCGTAACGGGCAATGAGGTCGGACTACAACTGATGCCGCTCACCACCAAACAACATATTGATTTTGTGCAGTGTACCTTCGCGCGCGCCGATACGTGGGCGCTTTGGCAAGATAGCTTCCCGGAAGATAAACCGCTGGAAAGCTTGCTGGATATTCTGAAGCTGGGCTTCCGCGGATATCGCCACCTCGCGGAATTCGCGCCGCCTTCAGTAAAAGTAATTTTCCGATCGTTGACGGCGTTAATTGCCTGGATTGTATCGTTTATTCCGCGTCGCCCGGAGCGGCAAGCGGCGATACAGCCGTCGGATCGGGTTATGGCTCAGGCTCAACAATGATGATAATGCGATGAAAAGAAAATTGTCCTGGATGTGTGCGGCGGTAATAGGATTAAGCGCGTTTCCTGCTTTCATGACGGCGGCGGCGCCTGCGATGCCGCCATTGATAAATGCTGAACCCACCGAGCCTGCGCCGTCGCCCGCAACTGAGGCGCCCGTCGTGGCGCAGACCGCGCCTTCGCGCGAGGTCAAGCTGACCTTTGCGCAAATCGCGCCGCCGCCGGGCAGTATGGCGCTGCGTGGCGTTAACCCTAACGGCGGCATTGAATTTGGTATGCGCAGCGATGAAGTGGCGTCGAAAGCGGTGCTGAATCTGGAATATACGCCCTCGCCGTCGCTTCTGCCGGTTCAGTCGCAGCTTAAGGTTTATCTCAATGATGAACTGATGGGCGTACTGCCGGTGACAAAAGAGCAGTTGGGGAAAAAGACGCTGGCGCAGGTACCTATCAATCCGCTATTTATCACCGATTTTAACCGGGTGCGGCTGGAGTTTGTCGGCCACTATCGCGACGTGTGTGAAAACCCGGCCAGCAGTACTCTGTGGTTAGACATCGGGCGAAATAGCGCCCTGGATCTGACCTATAACATGCTGGCGGTGAATAACGATCTGTCCCACTTCCCGGTGCCGTTTTTCGATCCGCGGGATAACCGTCCGGTGACGTTGCCGATAGTGTTTGCTGACATGCCGGATCTGGCGCAGCAGCAGGCGGCTTCTATTGTCGCGTCCTGGTTTGGCTTGCGGGCGGGCTGGCGCGGTCAGCGCTTCCCGGTGTTGTATAATCACCTGCCGGATCGCAATGCGATCGTGTTCGCCACCAACGATCGACGCCCCGATTTCCTGCGCGATCATCCTGCGGTTAACGCGCCGGTTATCGAGATGATGAGCCATCCGGATAATCCGTATGTGAAGTTGCTGGTCGTGTTTGGTCGAGATGATAAAGACCTGTTGCAGGCGGCAAAAGGTATCGCGCAAGGGAATATTCTCTTTCGTGGTTCCAGCGTGGTGGTTAACGATGTAAAACCGCTGCTGGCGCGCAAACCGTATGATGCGCCGAACTGGGTGCGTACCGATCGCCCGGTCACTTTTGGCGAGCTGAAAACCTATGAAGAGCAGCTCCAGTCGAGTGGGCTGGAGCCGGCGCCCATCAACGTTTCTTTGAATCTGCCGCCGGACCTCTATTTGCTGCGTAGCAACGGTATTGATATGGATCTCAACTACCGTTATACCTCGCCGCCGACCAAAGACAGTTCACGGCTGGATATCAGTCTGAATAACCAGTTCCTGCAAGCCTTTAGCCTTAACAGCACGCAGGAAACTAATCGACTCCTGTTGCGCCTGCCGGTACTTCAGGGACTGCTGGATGGTAAAACGGATGTGTCTATTCCGGCGCTCAAACTGGGGGCGATGAACCAACTACGTTTTGACTTCCGCTACATGAATCCGATGCCGGGCGGGTCGGTGGACAACTGTATTACCTTCCAGCCGGTACCAAATCATGTGGTGATAGGGGATGACTCCACTATCGATTTTTCGAAATATTACCACTTTATCGCGATGCCGGATTTACGCGCGTTCGCCAATGCAGGTTTCCCGTTCAGCCGGATGGCCGACTTGTCTGACACGCTGGCGGTGATGCCGAAGACCCCAACCGAAGCGCAAATGGAAACGCTGCTGAATACGGTCGGCGCCATTGGCGGGCAGACCGGTTTCCCGGCAATTAATCTGACCATCACCGATGATAGCGCTCAGATAGCCGACAAAGACGCCGATCTGCTGATTATTGGCGCTATTCCGGGCAATCTAAAAGACGATAAGCGTATCGATCTGTTGGTGCAGGCGACACAAAGCTGGGTAAAAACCCCGATGCGGCAGACCGCTTTCCCGTCGATTATGCCGGATGAGGCCGATCGCGCGGCGGATGCGCAGTCCACCGTCACCGCCAGCGGCCCGATGGCGGCGGTGGTGGGCTTCCAGTCGCCGTTTAATGATCAGCGCAGCGTGATTGCTCTGCTGGCTGACAGCCCGCGCGGTTACCAGCTACTGAACGACGCCGTGAACGACAGCGGTAAACGCGCCGCGATGTTTGGTTCCGTGGCGGTGATCCGCGAGTCCGGCGTTCACAGTCTGCGCGTTGGCGATATCTATTACGTCGGACATCTGCCGTGGTTTGAGCGGCTGTGGTATGCGCTGGCGAATCACCCGGTGCTGCTGGCGGTACTGGCGGCCCTCAGTGTGGTATTACTGGCGTGGGTATTGTGGCGTCTGCTACGTATTCTCAGTCGCCGTCGTCTCGACCCTGACCATGAGTAACGCATGATGACTATGCTGCGCGGATGGATAACGATGATCGTCATGCTGACGGCAATAAATGCGCAGGCGGCCTGTAGCTGGCCTGCGTGGGAACAGTTCAAGAAAGATTACATTAGCCAGCAGGGACGCGTTATCGATCCGGGCGATGCGCGAAAAATTACCACCTCCGAAGGGCAAAGCTACGCCATGTTCTTTGCCCTGGCAGCGAACGATCGACCGGCGTTCGCGCAACTGTTTAACTGGACGCAAAACAATCTGGCGCAGGGATCGCTGCGTGAACATCTGCCCGCCTGGCTGTGGGGGCAAAAAGATCCCGACACCTGGTCGGTGCTGGACAGCAACTCCGCGTCCGACGGCGATATCTGGATGGCATGGTCGCTGCTGGAGGCCGGTCGTCTGTGGAAAGAGACGCGTTATACCGAGGTGGGCACGGCGTTGCTAAAACGCATCGCTCGCGAAGAGGTCGTGAATGTGCCGGGGCTGGGCTCAATGCTGCTACCTGGCAAAATCGGCTTTGCCGAGGCGAATAGCTGGCGTTTTAACCCAAGCTATCTGCCGCCGCAGTTGGCGCAATACTTTAGCCGTTTTGGCGCGCCGTGGTCGACGTTACGGGAAACCAATTTGCGGCTTTTGCTGGAAACCGCGCCGAAAGGTTTCTCGCCGGACTGGGTGCGTTATGAAAGCAAGCAAGGCTGGCAGTTGAAAGCGGAAAAGACGCTGATCAGTAGCTACGATGCGATTCGCGTCTATTTATGGGCGGGAATGATGCATGATGGCGATCCGCAAAAAGCGCGTTTACTGGCGCGATTTAAACCGATGGCGACGTTAACGATGAAAAACGGCGTTCCACCGGAGAAAGTGGATGTCGTCAGCGGGAACGCGCAAGGGACGGGGCCGGTCGGGTTTTCCGCCGCTTTACTGCCTTTCCTGCAAAATCGCGACGCCCAGGCCGTGCAGCGACAGCGGGTCGCAGACCATTTTCCTGGCAGCGATGCCTATTACAACTATGTGCTGACTCTCTTTGGACAAGGCTGGGATCAGCACCGTTTTCGCTTCACCGTCAAAGGTGAATTATTACCTGACTGGGGCCAGGAATGCGTAAGTTCACGTTAAGTCTCATGCACGCTTTTTTGCCGGCTGGCGGTCGAAACGCCTTACCTGGCAAAAGGGGCGTTTCTCGGGCATTGTTGGGTTTATCGCTTGGTATGGCGCTAACACCGCTTGCCGGCGCAGCGACCTCCGCGCAGCAACAGTTGCTGGAGCAGGTTCGGCTGGGCGAGGCCACGCACCGTGAGGACTTAGTCCGTCAGTCGCTCTATCGCCTGGAGCTGATCGACCCCAATGATCCACAGGTTATCGCTGCCCGTTTCCGCTATTTGTTGCGCCAGGGGGATAGCGACGGGGCACAGAAGCTACTTGACCGGCTGGCGCAACTGGCGCCGGAGTCGACGGCGTATCAATCTTCCCGCACCGCGATGCTGCTCTCCACGCCGCAAGGACGCCAGTCTTTGCAGGAGGCGCGTTTACTGGCGACGACCGGCCATACTGAACAAGCGATCGCCAGCTACGACAAGTTGTTTAAAGGTTATCCGCCGGAGGGCGAACTGGCGGTCGAATACTGGACGACCGTGGCGAAATTGCCCGCCCGCCGTCACGAAGCGATTAACCAGCTACAGAAAATCAATGCCGTCAGTCCGGGTAATAACGCTCTGCAAAATGCGCTGGCGCAACTGTTGTTCGCCAGCGGGCGGCGCGATGAGGGATTCGCGGTGCTAAAACAGATGGCGAAATCCAGTACGGGACGCAGCGCGGCCTCCGCCATCTGGTACCAGCAGATAAAAGATCTCCCGGTTAGCGACGCCAGCGTAAAAGCGTTGCAAGACTATCTGACGCAGTTTAGCGAAGGCGATAGCGTGTCTGCCGCCCGCGCCCAGCTTAGCGAGCAGCAAAAACAGTTAGCCGATCCGGCGTTCCGCGCGCGCTCGCAGGGCATCGCGGCGGTTAATGCCGGAGAAGGCGGTAAGGCCATTGCGCAATTGCAGCAGGCGGTGAGCGCCCGGCAGGACGACAGCGAGGCGGTCGGCGCGCTGGGGCAGGCATACTCACAGCGTGGCGATCGCGCCCGCGCCGTCGCGCAGTTTGAAAAAGCGCTGGCGATGGCGCCGCACAGCAGCAGCCGCGATAAGTGGGAGAGTCTGCTGAAGGTCAATCGCTACTGGTTGTTAATTCAGCAGGGCGACGCGGCCTTAAAAGCGAATAATCTGGCCCAGGCGGAGCGTTTCTATCAGCAGGCGCGAGCAGTGGATAACACCGACAGCTACGCGGTGCTGGGGCTGGGGGATGTGGCGATGGCGCGCAAAGATAATGCCGCCGCCGAACGTTATTATCAGCAGACGCTGCGTATGGATAGCGGTAATACCAATGCTGTACGCGGGCTGGCGAATCTTTATCGCCAGCAGTCGCCGCAAAAAGCCGCCGCGTTTATCGCTTCTCTTTCCGCCAGCCAGCTGCGCAGTATCGACGATATCGAACGCAGTCTGGAAAATGACCGTCTGGCGCAGCAGGCGGAAACGCTGGAAAGCGAGGGCAAATGGGCGCAGGCCGCAGAACTGCACCGTCGTCGGCTGGCATTAGATCCGGGGAGCGTGTGGGTGACGTACCGACTGTCACGCGATCTGTGGCAGGCCGGGCAGCACGCCCAGGCCGATGCGCAAATGCGCTCTCTGGCGCAGCAGAAGCCAAACGATCCGGAACAGGTCTATGCTTATGGGCTCTATCTTTCCGGCAGCGATCGGGACCGGGCGGCGCTGGCGCATCTCAATACCCTGCCGACCAGCCAGTGGAACAGCAATATTCAGGAACTGGCGGGCCGATTGCAAAGTAACCAGGTGCTGGAAAGCGCTAACCGCTTGCGCGATAGCGGCAAAGAACGCGAAGCGGAAGCGTTGTTACATCAGCAGCCGCCCTCTACGCGCATTGCGTTAACGTTGGCGGACTGGGCGCAGCAGCGTGGCGATAATGCGGCGGCCCGCGCCGCTTATGACGCCGTTCTGGCGCGGGAACCGGGTAATGTCGATGCCATGCTGGGGCGGGTGGAAATCGACATCGCACAGGGCGATAACGCTGCGGCGCGCGCTCAACTGGCGGCGCTGCCTGCGTCGCAAATCACCTCTATTAACATGCAGCGTCGCGTCGCGCTGGCGCAGCTCCAGCTTGGCGATATCACGGCGGCGGCGCGGACCTTTAACCGCATTACGCCGCAGGCAAAAGCACAGCCGCCATCAATGGAAAGCGCAATGGTATTGCGTGACGCCGCCGCTTTTCAGGCGCAAACGGGCGAGCCGCAGCGGGCGCTGGAGACCTACAAAGAGGCAATGGTCGCCGCGGCGATTACGCCGGTTCTTCCCCAGGATAACGATACCTTTACCCGCCTGACGCGCAATGATGAAAAAGATGACTGGCTAAAACGCGGCGTGCGTAGCGATGCGGCGGAGTTGTACCGTCAGCAGGATCTCAATGTCACGTTGGCGCACGATTATTGGGGGTCGAGCGGGACTGGCGGCTACTCCGATCTGAAGGCGCATACCACGATGCTTCAGGTGGATGCGCCCTGGTCGGACGGACGGGCGTTCTTTCGTACTGATATGGTGAATATGGATGTTGGCCGCTTCTCTACGGATGCGGATGGAAAATACGATAATAACTGGGGTACCTGTACGCTGGAGAAATGCAGCGGACATCGTAGCCAGGCCGATACGGGCGCGAGCGTGGCGGTCGGCTGGCAGAATGAGACCTGGCGCTGGGATATCGGCACGACGCCGATGGGCTTTAATGTCGTTGATGTGGTCGGCGGCGTCAGCTATAGCGACGATATCGGGCCGTTGGGTTATACCCTGAACGCGCATCGTCGCCCGATCTCCAGCTCACTGCTGGCGTTTGGCGGGCAAAAGGACGCCAGCAGCAATACCGGCACCAAATGGGGCGGCGTGCGGGCCAACGGCGGCGGCGTCAGTCTCAGCTATGATAAAGGCGAAGCAAACGGTGTCTGGGCGTCGCTCAGCGGCGACCAGTTGAGCGGTAAAAATGTGGAAGATAACTGGCGCGTGCGCTGGATGACCGGTTATTACTATAAGGTGATTAACGAGAATAACCGTCGCGTTACCGTCGGGCTGAATAACATGATCTGGCATTACGACAAAGATTTGAGCGGTTATTCACTGGGTCAGGGCGGTTATTATAGCCCGCAGGAATACCTGTCGTTTGCGGTGCCGGTGATGTGGCGGCAGCGTACGGAAAACTGGTCGTGGGAGCTGGGCGGCTCGGTATCCTGGTCGCACTCCCGCACCCGTACCATGCCGCGTTATCCGCTGATGAATTTGATCCCGGCGGATTATCAGGAGGATGCGCGTGACCAGACCAACGGCGGCGGCAGCAGCCAGGGATTTGGCTATACCGCGCGGGCGCTCATTGAACGTCGGGTCACTGCCAACTGGTTTGTGGGTACGGCTGTCGATATTCAGCAGGCGAAAGACTATACCCCCAGTCATCTGCTGCTGTATGTCCGTTATTCCGCGGCGGGCTGGCAGGGGGATATGGATTTACCGCCGCAGCCTCTGGTGCCTTACGCTGACTGGTAATTATTGCGTCAGGCCTACGAATTGACAGGCGTCGTAGGCCTGAGAAGCGCAGCGCCATCAGACGCTATCATTAACCGTTATTCAGAAAAGTCCTTTTCAGATACAGCCTCTCTTAATGCCGCTGCAATCGGGTATACTCAGGCGGCAGTCCGGGATATCCAGGGAGAGTCAATTTGCGCGTCAGCCGCTCGTTAACAATTAAACAGATGGCAATGGTTGCGGCCGTTGTCATGGTGTTTGTTTTTGTCTTTTGCACCGTTTTGTTGTTCCATCTGGTACAGCAGAACCGCTACAACACGGCTACGCAACTGGAAAGCATCGCGCGCTCTGTTCGGGAACCTCTTTCTTCCGCGATTTTAAAAGCGGATCTCCCCGGCGCGGAAACCATTCTGGAAAGTATTAAACCTGCGGGCGTGGTGAGTCGCGCCGATGTGGTATTGCCGAATCAGTTCCAGGCGTTGCGTAAGCGCTTCATTCCTGAACGCCCCGTCCCGGTTATGGTGACGCGTCTCTTCGAACTGCCGGTACAAATTTCTTTGCCGGTTTATTCGCTGGAGCGTCCCGCCAATCCGCAACCGCTGGCCTACCTTGTATTGCAGGCGGATTCGTACCGTATGTACAAGTTCGTCATGAGCGCGCTCTCTACGTTAGTGACCATTTACTTACTTTTATCGCTGATCCTGACGGTGGCCATCGCCTGGTGCGTAAACCGCCTGATTGTGCATCCGCTGCGCAAAATCGCCCGCGAGCTGAACGACATTCCGCAGCAGGAGCTGATCGGACATCAGCTGGCGTTGCCGCGTTTGCATCAGGATGATGAAATTGGAATGCTGGTGCGCAGCTATAACCTCAACCAGCAGCTTATGCAGCGTCAACGCGAGGAGCAAACGGACAACGCGATGCGTTTTCCGGTTTCCGAGCTGCCCAATAAAGCCTTTTTAATGGCATTGCTGGAACAGGTTATCGCCCGCCAACAGACCACCGCGCTTATCATCGTGACGTGCGAAACGTTGCGTGACACGGCAGGCGTGCTGCAAGAAACGCAGCGGGAGATTCTATTACTGACGCTGGTTGAGAAGCTGAAGTCGGTGCTGGCACCGCGCATGGTGCTTACGCAGGTCAGCGGGTATGACTTCGCCATTATCGCCCACGGCGTTAAAGAGCCGTGGCACGCCATCACATTAGGTCAGCAAATACTCACTATCATTAATGAACGACTGCCCATTCAGGGCATTCAACTGCGCCCAAGCTGCAGTATTGGCATTGCGATGTATTATGGCGATCTGACCGCCGAAGAGCTCTATGGTCGCGCCGTCTCCGCCGCCTTTACCGCGCGCCGAAAAGGTAAAAATCAGATCCAGTTCTTTGACCCGGCGCAGATGGAGGCCGCTCAACAGCGCCTTACCGAAGAGAGCGATATCCTTACCGCGCTGGATAACCATCAGTTTGCCATTTGGCTGCAGCCGCAGGTCGAGATGCGCAGCGGCAACGTATTAAGCGCCGAAGCCTTGTTACGTATGCAACAGCCGGACGGTAGCTGGGAATTACCAGATGGGCTGATTGAGCGCATTGAATCCTGCGGCCTGATGGTCACGGTGGGCCATTGGGTGCTGGAAGAGTCCTGCCGCCAGCTTGCCGCCTGGCAGGAGCGCGGCGTGACATTGCCGCTCTCCGTCAATCTTTCCGCGTTACAGCTCATGCACCCTGGCATGGTGTCGGAGCTGCTGGAATTGTTAAACCGCTATCGTATTCAACCGGGTACGCTGATTCTTGAGGTCACTGAAAGCCGCCGTATCGACGATCCGCACGCTGCCGTCGCTATCTTACGTCCGTTACGTAATGCTGGCGTGCGTATCGCACTGGATGATTTTGGCATGGGTTACGCGGGGCTGCGCCAGTTACAGCATATGAAGTCGCTACCGGTCGATATCCTTAAAATTGATAAAATGTTTGTCGATGGGTTACCGGATGATCACAGTATGGTGACGGCGATTATTCTGATGGCCCGCAGTCTTAATTTACAATTGATTGCCGAGGGCGTGGAGAACGAGGCGCAACGCGCGTGGCTGGAACAGGCGGGAGTCAACGTCGCGCAAGGCTTCCTGTTTGCTCGGCCCGTTCCCGCGGATATCTTTGAAGAACGGTATCTGTCGCACGAAAATCCTGATTACAAAAGTTAAAAAAGGTCGCGCTTGTGCGAGCCAGCTCAAACTTTTTAACATTTTTGTTTCAATTATGATCCTGGCGCATTTCTGTCATGTTGTGTGGGTGTTATTTTAAGGCCGCAGGTTACTCATAACCTTACAAGACCTGTGGTTTTTACTTCAAGGACACCCTATGAAAACCTCTCTGTTCAAAAGTCTTTATTTTCAGGTCCTGACAGCAATCGCCATTGGTATTCTCCTTGGCCATTACTATCCTGAACTGGGCGCACAAATGAAACCGCTTGGCGACGCGTTCGTTAAGCTCATTAAGATGATCATCGCTCCTGTCATTTTCTGTACTGTCGTGACGGGCATCGCAGGCATGGAAAGCATGAAAGCGGTGGGCCGTACCGGCGCGGTCGCGCTGCTTTACTTTGAAATTGTCAGTACGATTGCGCTGATTATCGGTCTTATCATCGTCAACGTTGTGCAACCTGGCGCCGGGATGAACGTCGATCCGGCAACGCTGGATGCGCAGGCGGTGGCCGTTTATGCCGCACAAGCCAAGGAGCAGGGCATTATTGCCTTCCTGATGGATGTCATACCGGGCAGCGTGATCGGCGCGTTTGCCAGCGGCAACATTCTGCAGGTCTTACTGTTTGCGGTGTTGTTTGGTTTTGCGCTGCACCGTTTGGGCAGCAAAGGCCAGCTCATTTTCAATGTGATTGAGAGTTTTTCGCAGGTCATTTTCGGCATCATCAATATGATCATGCGCCTGGCACCGATTGGCGCATTCGGCGCGATGGCCTTCACCATCGGTAAATACGGCGTCGGTTCTCTGGTGCAACTGGGGCAGCTCATTATCTGCTTCTATATCACCTGTATTCTCTTCGTGGTGGTGGTGCTGGGGACGATTGCACGGGTAACGGGCTTTAGCATTTTTAAATTTATTCGCTATATCCGGGAAGAATTACTCATTGTGCTCGGCACCTCCTCTTCCGAGTCAGCGTTGCCGCGTATGCTCGATAAGATGGAAAAACTGGGGTGCCGTAAGTCGGTGGTGGGGCTGGTGATCCCGACGGGGTATTCGTTCAACCTCGATGGCACCTCTATCTACCTGACGATGGCGGCGGTGTTTATCGCCCAGGCGACCAACAGCCATATGGATATCTTCCACCAGATAACGCTGCTGGTCGTGCTGCTGCTCTCGTCAAAAGGCGCCGCGGGCGTGACCGGAAGCGGCTTTATCGTGCTGGCGGCCACTATCTCCGCCGTGGGCCATTTACCGGTTGCGGGACTGGCGTTAATCCTCGGTATCGACCGCTTTATGTCCGAAGCGCGCGCGCTGACTAACCTGGTGGGTAACGGCGTGGCGACGGTGGTGGTTGCCAAATGGGTGAAAGAGTTAGATCACCAAAAGCTGGACGATGTGCTTAATAATCGTGCGCCGGATGGCAAAACGCACGAAATTTCCTCCTAATCTCGCCACTTATGCCCGTAGTCCCTTCCAGGACTGCGGGTGTTTGCGCATAATTGACCCCTGCGCCCAAAGCATACAGCATGATGCTTAGGGATTATTTCACTTCTTCCGTGACATTTTTAGGTTCTCGCGGTCTAACACGAAGTGTTTTTACGTCATATTCAGACATCCCTGCCGGGGCTGTCTTTTTATTACCAGGATTGTTGATCAGGGGTTCACATGCAGGGCACAAAAATTCGACTCTTAGCGGGCAGTCTGTTGATGTTGGCCTCTGCCGGCTATGTGCAGGCAGATGCGCTCCAGCCCGATCCGGCATGGCAACAGGGGACGCTGGCTAATGGGTTACAGTGGCAAGTGTTGGCTACGCCTCAGCGCCCCAGCGATCGTATTGAAGTTCGTCTCCAGGTTAATACCGGTTCGCTCACCGAAAGTACGCAACAGAGCGGGTTCAGCCATGCGATTCCCCGTATCGCGCTGACGCAAAGCGGTGGTCTGGATGCCGCACAGGCACGTTCTTTATGGCAGCAAGGGTTTGATCCGAAACGTCCCATGCCGCCCGTTATTGTTTCTTATGATTCCACGCTCTATAACCTCAGTTTACCCAATAACCGTAACGATCTGCTGAAAGAAGCGCTGACCTATCTGGCTAACGTCTCCGGTAAATTAACCATTACGCCAGAGACGGTGAATCATGCGTTAAGCAGCGAAGATATGGTTGCGACGTGGCCAGCAGATACGAAAGAGGGCTGGTGGCGTTATCGGCTGAAAGGATCGGCGTTATTGGGGCACGATCCCGCGGAACCGTTAAAGCAGCCGGTAGACGCAGCCAAAATTCAGGCTTTCTATGAAAAATGGTACACCCCGGATGCCATGACGCTGATTGTTGTCGGCAACATTGATGCGCGCTCCGTCGCCGAGCAGATCAATAAAACGTTCGGTACGCTGAAAGGTAAACGCGAAACGCCCGCCCCGGTGCCGACGCTTTCGCCGCTGCGGGCGGAATCAGTGAGCATTATGACCGATGCGGTGCGCCAGGATCGTCTCTCCATTATGTGGGATACGCCGTGGCAACCGATTCGCGAGTCGGCGGCGCTGTTGCGCTACTGGCAGGCGGATCTGGCGCGCGAAGCGCTGTTCTGGCATATCCAGCAAGAGCTTACTAAAAATAACGCGAAAGATATTGGTCTGGGGTTTGACTGCCGGGTTCTGTTCCTGCGCGCGCAGTGCGCCATCAACATTGAATCACCTAATGATAAGCTCAATACCAATTTGAGCCTGGTGGCGAATGAACTGGCGAAAGTACGCGATAAAGGTTTGTCGGAAGAGGAGTTTACTGCGCTGGTGGCGCAGAAAAATCTCGAATTGCAAAAGCTGTTCGCGACCTACGCGCGTACCGATACTGACATTTTGACTGGACAGCGTATGCGCTCGCTGCAGAATCAAGTGGTGGATATCGCGCCGGAGCAGTATCAGAAGCTGCGTCAGAATTTCCTCAACAGCCTGACCGTCGATATGCTCAATCAGAATCTACGTCAGCAGCTATCGCAGGAGATGGCATTAATTTTGCTGCAACCGCAAGGCGAGCCGGAATTTAATATGAAGGCGTTAAAGGCGACGTGGGATGAAATCATGGTCCCGACAACTGCCGCCGCTGTTGAAGCAGATGAGGCGCATCCGGAAGTGACGGAGACACCGGCGGCACAGTAAGCTGCCGCCTGCCGGCCCGGTAAGCGCAGCGCCACCGGGCAAGAGCAAATGACTTACTGCGGCATCGCGTCGTGCGGAATAATGGCCCCACGGTACTGAATTACCGTGCTGGCCGTCAGGTGTCCGCGCTTCGCGGCATCCGTCGCGCTGCCGCCCGTCAAACGAACGGCCAGATAACCGGCGCTGAAGGAGTCGCCTGCGGCAGTGGTGTCTATCACTTTCTCTTTCGGCAGTTTCACTGCCGGAACGTCAATGAGCGCCTCGCCCTGAATCGAGACCAGGCAAGAGTCCGCCCCGCGTTTTACCACCACTTCCTGCACGCCTGCCGCATGGGTGCGGGCAATGACCTCTTCCACCGGTTGTTGACCCCATAGCGCGTCTTCATCGTCCAGTGTCAGGAAGGCGATATCAGTACATTCCAGCATCTTTTGATAGACCTGCTGCGTTTCTTCGCGACTTGTCCATAAACGCGGGCGATAGTTATTATCAAAAATGACTTTCCCGCCGTTGGCCCGACATTCACGCAATAAAGACAGCAGCTTATCACGGCTGGTCGGGCTTAAAATCGCGAGGCTAATGCCGCTCAGGTAGAGATAATCGAAGGTCGCCAGCGTCTCGCAGATAGCCGCTGACTGCTCGCTCTCCAGCCAGAATTTCGCTGCCGCTTCGTTACGCCAGTAGTAGAAGGTACGCTCGCCAGTATCATCGGTTTCGATGTAATAGAGGCCTGGCAGGCGATTTTCCATCCGCTGCGTTAGCGAGGTATCCACATTTTCATGCTGCCACGCCTCCAGCATCTGTTGGCTGAAACTGTCGGTACCCAGCGCCGTCACATAGTGAACGGCCAGAGCGGCAGAATCGACCTGACGGGCAATATAAACGGAGGTATTCAGCGTGTCGCCGCCGAAGCCGCGCTGAACATCAGCGCCTTTCTGCGACAGCTCAATCATGCATTCGCCAATCACGGCAATCTTTTTAGACATAGTCGTGAACCTGATCTGTAAAAATTAGCGTTAGTGTGCGCTGTGGATGTTTAGTGGTCAATAATATTAAAACATCGGTCCATTATTTTTTTGAGCAAGTGCGTATTTTTGACAAGTTTCGGGGGCTGTTTTTATTTTGCCAGGGACCGAGGGTAAAGTTCTCTGCCTGAACGCCGATAACCTTTGACGAGTCCGGACAGTCACACTCCCATTAACAGGACAACTGAGATGATAAAGCAGGTTATCCAGCAGCTACGCGTTCCTGATGCAGGTATAGAGAATTTGCAGGAACGGCGCTATTGGCTGCAATGCGAGCGTGCCTATACTTACCAGCCGATATACCAGACGGATGGCCGTCTGATGGCGGTTGAACTTCTCACTGTCGTTACCCATCCTGATAACCCTTCCAGACGTATTGCCCCGGATCGTTATTTCGCGGAGTTGGCGGTTCGACACCGCATTGACGTAGTGAAAGAACAACTTCATCAGCTTGAACAAAAAGCGGATTTTTTCACTCGCCATCACTTATTGGCATCGGTCAATGTCGATGGCCCTACGCTGATTGCCATGCGACGACAGCCGGACATTCTGGCCGCGATGGAGCGCTTACCCTGGCTGCGTTTCGAACTGGTGGAACATATTCGTTTGCCGAAAGACTCCTCTTTCGCCTCGATGTGTGAGTTCGGCCCGCTGTGGCTGGATGATTTTGGTACAGGCATGGCCAATTTTTCAGCGCTGAGCGAAGTGCGTTATGACTACATTAAAGTGGCGCGCGAGCTGTTCGTCATGCTGCGTCAGTCTCCGGAGGGGCGCAACCTGTTCATTCTGCTGCTGCAACTGATGAACCGCTACTGCCGCGGCGTTATTGTCGAGGGCGTGGAGACGCTGGAAGAGTGGCGTGATGTGCAGCGTTCGCCCGCCTTTGCCGCCCAGGGCTATTTTCTTTCTCGACCCGTGCCGCTGATATCGCTCGAAGAGGTGATTCTGACCCTGTAACGCCAGACTGTTCCCGTAATACGTGGTATTACGAGGCGCGGTCATCCTCCTTTTTCGTCTGGCTGAACTATCTTTAGGACAGGCAAGGGAAGAAGTGAGGAAATAACACATGACTAAAGCAGGCAAAATAACCGCCGCCATCACAGGGACTTTCTTGTTGTTGATCGCCATAGTGATTTTGTTGATCGCAACATTTGACTGGAACCGCCTCAAACCGACCATCAACCAGAAAGTCTCTACCGAATTGAACCGGCCTTTCGCTATTCGCGGCGATTTAGGCGTGGTGTGGGAACGCCAAAAACAGGAGACCGGCTGGCGAAGCTGGGTACCGTGGCCGCATGTTCACGCGGAAGACGTCATTCTCGGCAATCCGCCGGATATTCCGGAAGTCACGATGGTGCATCTGCCACGCGTTGAGGCGACGCTTGCCCCGCTGGCGCTCCTGACCAAAACCGTCTGGCTGCCGTGGATCAAACTGGTGAAACCCGACGCGCGTCTTATTCGCCTGTCTGAGAAAACCAATAACTGGACCTTTAACCTCGCGCAAGACAAGAATACGGACCCCAATGCTAAACCTTCCGCCTGGTCCTTCCGGCTGGATAATATTCTCTTCGACCAGGGGCGAATCGCGATCGATGATAAGGTCAGCAAAGCGGATATCACTATTCTGATCGATCCGTTAGGCAAACCGTTGCCGTTCAGCGAAGTGACGGGAACGAAAGGCAAAGCAGACAAATCCAGCGTGGGCGACTATGTCTTCGGCCTGAAGGCGCAGGGGCGTTATAACGGGGAACCGTTGACCGGTACGGGCAAAATAGGCGGTATGCTGGCGCTACGCAGCGAAAGTACGCCTTTTCCTGTGCAGGCCGATTTCCGCTCTGGCAACACGCGGGTGGCTTTTAGCGGCGTGGTGAACGAGCCGATGAAAATGGGCGGCGTCGATCTGCGGCTTAAATTCTCTGGCGATTCACTGGGCGATTTATATGATTTAACCGGCGTGCTGCTGCCGGATACGCCGCCGTTTGAGACCGATGGGCGATTGGTGGCGAAAATTGACGCCGAAAAGTCATCGGTATTTGATTATCGCGGTTTTAATGGGCGCATTGGCGACAGTGATATCCACGGCTCCCTCACTTATACCACCGGTAAACCGCGCCCTAAACTGGAAGGCGATGTCGAATCGCGCCAGTTACGACTGGCCGATCTTGGGCCGCTGATTGGCGTGGATTCCGGGAAAGACGCTGAGCAGTCGAAACGGTCTGAACAGCGCAAAGGCGAGAAGAATGTTCAGCCGGCGGATAAAGTGTTGCCTTACGATCGCTTTGAAACCGACAAATGGGACGTTATGGACGCCGATGTCCGGTTTAAAGGCCGACGTATTGAGCATGGCGGCAGTCTACCGATTAGCGATCTTTCGACCCATATCATCCTGAAAAACGCCGACTTACGTCTACAGCCGCTGAAGTTTGGTCTGGCAGGCGGCAGTATTGTCTCCAACATCCATCTGGAAGGGGATAAAAAACCAATGCAGGGGCGGGCGGATATACAGGCGCGTCGGCTGAAGCTTAAAGAACTGATGCCGGATGTGGAGCTGATGCAGAAAACGCTGGGCGAGCTGAACGGCGATGCGGATATTCGCGGGACGGGCAACTCGGTCGCCGCGCTGCTTGGCAACAGTAACGGCAATCTGAAATTATTGATGAATGATGGATTAATTAGCCGCAACCTGATGGAAATCGTGGGGCTGAACGTCGGCAACTATATTGTCGGGCAGATTTTTGGCGATGACGAAGTGCGGGTTAACTGCGCGGCGGCGAATCTCAATATTGCGAACGGCGTGGCGCGACCGCAAATTTTTGCTTTTGATACAGAAAATGCGTTGATTAACGTGACCGGTACGGCGAGCTTCGCCTCTGAACAGCTCGATTTAACCATTGATCCGGAAAGTAAGGGGATTCGTATTATTACGCTGCGATCGCCGCTGTACGTGCGTGGGACATTTAAAAATCCGCAGGCGGGCGTCAAGCCCGGCCCGCTGATTGCGCGCGGCGCGGTTGCGGCAGCGCTGGCGACGTTGGTAACGCCCGCCGCCGCGCTATTGGCGCTCATTTCGCCCTCTGAAGGCGAAGCCAATCAGTGCCGGACGATTTTAACGCAGATGAAGCAGTAACGTGAAACGTAGCGCCGGATGACGCCATCCGGCGCCCTATTACAACGCCTGATGACGCGTCTCATGGGTTAACAGCAGTGCAATCAGCGTCAGCGCCGCCATTGACGCCAGGTAAACCCCTACCGCCGCCAGCCCGTAGTGGCTTTGCAGCCATGCGGCAATATACGGCGCGACGGAAGCGCCCAGAATCGATGACACATTGTAGGAAAACGATGCGCCGGTATAGCGCACTTCCGTCGGAAATAGCTCCGGCAGCAGCGCTCCCATTGGGCCGAAGGTCAGCCCCATCAGGCTCAGGCCCAACAACAGGAACACGAATACCAGCGCTGGATTGCCTGAACCCAGCAGCGGGGTAAAGGCGAACAACGCGAAGAGAATGATGAGCGTGGTAATGATGACCATGCTTTTCCGACGGCCAAATGCGTCCGCCAGCAGGCCGGCGACGGGCACCATCACGCCGAAACCAATCACCGCCATCATCAGCATCCACAGTATTTCATTGCGCGGCAAGCCAAGCCCCACCGGCGCGGCGGCCGTGCTGTAAGTCATGGAATAGACGGTCATGATATAGAACAGCGTGTAGGTCGCCAGCATAATAAACGTGCCGAGAATGGTTACGCGGACATGCTTCGTCAGCAACGTGCCCAGCGGTATTTTTACCTGTTTTTTCGCTGCGGCGACTTTCGCAAACACCGGCGTTTCATGCAGCGACACGCGCACATACAGGCCGATAATCACCAGCACCGCCGAGAAGATAAACGGCACGCGCCAGCCCCAGCTCATAAACTGCTCGTCGGTCAGCAGCCAGGAGAGCAACAGGAAGGTGCCATTGGCAAAAAAGAAGCCGATCGGCGCGCCCAACTGCGGGAAGGAGCCATACAGCGCGCGTTTGCGCGGCGGCGCATTCTCCGTCGCTAATAACGCTGCGCCGCCCCATTCGCCGCCCAGCCCCAGTCCCTGACCGAAACGCGCCAGCGCCAGCAGCAGCGGCGCGAAAATACCTATCGTCGCGTAGCCCGGTAACAGACCGATAATGACCGTGGAGATCCCCATCGTCAGCAGCGAAGCCACCAGCGTGACTTTGCGGCCTACCCGGTCGCCGAAGTGGCCGAATAGCGCAGAGCCGATCGGACGCGCCACAAACGCGATAGCGAAGGTGGCGAGCGATTGTAGCGTTGCCGCAGTGGGATCGCCCTGGGGGAAGAAGATAAGGGGGAACACGATCACCGCAGCGGTGGCGTAAATATAGAAGTCGAAGAACTCAATTGCGGTGCCGATAAGCGAGGCAATAACGACTTTATTGCGTGAGTTTACCGGAACATGTTCCTGCTCATGGTCGAGTGTTGTGGCGGTTGCTTGCATACTATTTTCTTATTTTTAGCGAACGAATAGCCATATTACGCACAGCAAAAGTTATATTTCAATGTGTAACAAAAGCCAAAAATGGTCAAAAAAAGCGCAAAAAGGGGATAATGTTTAAGCCAGCCATTTTGCGTCTATGAAATGCTTCACATAATTTTAGAATTAGTGGATAAAACTGGTTTATGGTTAAATAAAAGTTAATTACTGGATTTATATGCTGAAACAATGAGATGAGGCGGAAGGACGTGCCTGATTGTACCGCCGGGTACGCTTTGCTTGCCCGGCCTGGGACCACACGCCAGTAGGCCGAATGACGACGCCGTGCGTGCCATCCGGCAGCAAGCCGCAGACTAGCGTTGCGTTTTACCCGGCATTCGCGGGTCGTCCTTATATTCGGCGGTGGCTATCCAGGCCGCGCAGAATAACGTCAGGCGGGCAAAAAAGTAGAAGAAGGCCATCAGACCGAGTACGGAGCCAAACGCCGCGCCGGAAGGCGATTTCACCAGTGACGGCAGCGTATAGGTCATAATGATTTTAATCACCTCAAAACCGATAGCGGCGATAAATGTCCCGCGAATCAACGCTTTTTTACGGGGACGATGGCGAGGCAGTCGCCAGAAAATCCAGAAGAAAAGCAGATAGTTGGCAAAAATAGAGATGGCCAGACCGATCAAATGCCAGGCCGGTTTTAACCATTCGATGCTGTCGAGATACAAGGCGGAGATGATCATCTGCTGGGCGGAACCGGCGATGGAAGTAATGGACAGCGTAATGATTAAAGCGATTAATAATCCAATCAGCGAGATAAAATCGCGCAGATATTTGAGCCAGATTTTCTCCTGATCCTGTGGCTTGCGCTCCCAGACGTCCCGTGATTGGGCGCGAATCGCTTCCCGCAGGTTGCCCATCCAGTTAACGCCGGAATAGAGCGCGATACCCAGTCCGACCAGCCCTACCGTGGTACGCTGTTGAACCGCCGTATTAATCGTATTTTTAAGCGTGGACGCCAGCGTAGGATCGCTCACATTCATCAATATCTTGCTGAAAATATCTTCCAGTAGATTAGGGTGCGAGGCGAGGATAAAACCTGCCGCGGCAAAGGACACCATCATTATCGGGATCATCGACAGAAACGAAAAGTAGGTGATAGCCGCGCCAAACTGATTACCCAGTCGATCGTTAAAACGTTCGGTCGCGCGAATGAGGTGGGCCACCATTGGTTGACGCTGAATTTTTTGCATCAGGGTGGTGACGGAATGCAACGCCTGATTTGCCTTTTCGTTTTTTTCCGGGGCGTCATGCGGCTGCGTTTTTATTTTTTGTATCGGGTCGTGCTCCAGTTCCTGAATAGGGCGTTTTACGTCATTTTCCTGCGTCATCAGGTCGGTAGTCCTTCATCATTAATAGAATATGTCAGTATAGCTTCTCCCCGGTGGATGCTGAAAATGCGGCTACTCTGCGGCCTCTTTAATGGTTTCCGTCAGCCATACCATAAACAGGTGTACCCGGCGGGAAAGATTACGGCGATGGGGATAATGCAGCGTCACCGGCAGTGGAGCGGCGCGATATTGCGGTAAAATTTCAATGAGCGTTCCGGCGCGTAACGCCTCCCGTACAGCAATGCGCGGCGTCTGAATGATTCCTAATCCTGCCAGACAGGCCGTATGCCAGGTCTCCGTACTGTTTACCGTTAGCATTCCGCCGGTTTTTACCCACTGCATATCGTGGGGAGTTTCAAAGGCAAAACCCGGTGAAGAGACTCCCGGCGTTAATGAATAATGCACCACCGCATGTGAGGCGAGGTCGTCAAGGTTTTCTGGATACCCAAAGCGCGCCAGGTATTGTGGGCTGGCGCAGTTCACCCTTCTCAGTTTGCCAAGCGGGCGCGTAAGTATCCCTGGCGCATGTAGCGGATCTGTACGCACCACGCAGTCGAAATCTTCCCGTAGTAAATCGACCTGTCGATCGCTACTACAAAGTTCCAGCGCAATGCCGGGATACTGATGCAAAAAAGTGGGCAGGCGCGGCATGATGAGGCTGTTTGCGAGACATGGCGGTATATCTACCCGTATTTTGCCACTGATACTGGCGGGATCAGGCTGGAAAAGACCTTCCAGTTCATCCAGGTTACTCAACAAATCTTTTGCCCGTTCGTAGTAAACCATTCCGTCCTGAGTAAGCTGTACCCGCCGGGTGGTGCGGTGGAGCAGGCGGATGCCCAGTTGATGTTCTAACGCTTGTATTTGCCGTGAGACGCTGCCTTTGGGAAGGCCGATATCCTCTGCTGCACGGGAAAAACTTTCCCGTTCCGCCACGCGTACAAACAATTTCATTGCATATATTTTATCCATCATCAGGCTCTATTATTGTTTTTATTGAAACAGTGACGCTGAAGCGGCTGGTTTTATTGATTTTCTAGCATCTAATAAGCCCTTTCGCAATCATTGCTCGCGTGACGAATACGTCTGATCGCGTTGCGCGGCGGATTTATCGCCTTCCGGCCAGGCTTTTTAGCGCCAAAAAGCCGATAAACGGGACGAGAGCGGTAAAACACGCTGATAGCCGCGGGTGCAGTGGGAGAGAGAAATGCATGTACATACACGGTATTGTCATTGACCCATCGTCGCGGTTTTCAGGCGGATTGGCTATTTTTTAACAAAATGTGCTACTTTATTTTTTGTAACACATCAGGCGAAAAGCAGATATTTCCTTTGTGACACGCCAGGCGTACTCTTCATTAAATTAATATTCAAATTAGCCTTGGCTGTTCGCGCTAATAAGATATTCCTTACTTTAAAACGCTAATTTTAGCGAATTCTGTAATCCCGATGTTGAAGCTGTAAATATTCATAACCTTTCCCTTCCTCAACCAATGACTATCGGTAAAATGGCCTATACCAAATAGCGACTTCTTATTTTACCCTACGGGTAATACCCTTCCTCATCTTGAGACTATTATCTTACCCAGGTGGAGAAAAGTAATGCAGGTAATCATGTTTGACAGGCAGTCAATATTTATTCATGGAATGAAAATCAGTTTGCAGCAGCACATTCCAGGAATAAGTATCCAGAGTGTCGGTCAGGCAGAAGAACTCTGGCAAAAAATAGAAAGCGCGCCGGATGCGCTGGTCATGCTGGATAGCGGCCTGGATGCTGAATTTTGCCGCGAGGTGTTACAAAGAACCGCGCAGCAATTTCCGGAGGTGAAGATTATTATCACAGCGATGGGTGGCAGTCAAAAGTGGCTGCATGAAGTGATGCAATTTAACGTTCAGGCCGTGGTGCCACGCGATTCTGATGCCGAAACCTTTGTCCTTGCGCTCAATGCTGTCGCTCGCGGGATGATGTTTTTACCGGGGGATTGGTTAAATTCAACGGAGCTGGAGTCCCGTGATATAAAAGCGTTAAGCGCCCGCCAGCGGGAAATTTTACAGATGCTTGCCGCAGGAGAATCAAATAAACAAATTGGGCGGGCGTTAAATATTAGTACCGGGACGGTTAAAGCGCATCTGGAGTCGCTTTACCGGCGGCTGGATGTAAAAAATCGTACCCAGGCCGCCATGATGTTAAATGAATCGAATTAACGGCGTTAAATTCGCAGTCCGCTTATTTCTGGCTGTGAAATATCACCCGTATTGATTAATGATAAAAAACGCTGATGTCCGATGCTGAACATCAGCGCAATAAGCGTTTCGCGTTGAAACCGATCATTAAGTTCCGGCAAACAATTCTGTAGCAGCATATCGCAGCTATTGAGGTCATCCAGTAAGAATGCCTCCGCCTGTTCGGGCGTAATGAACGTCAGCGTCTCATCCGGCGTCAACATATGCCCGTAACCAATCACCCAGTTACCCTGCCGATCGCGATACTTTTCCAGCGACAGACCCTGCCACTGTTTAATAAACGCGATGCAGGCGGAGCTAAAGCGAGATGAAATGTGCGGCATGGCATCTTTCTCATAAAAAGCGCGATTATAAAGTGTGCTGCAAGCGTGGCTAGCGGTCAGACGGCCAAACGCAGGCAGGGAAAAGGTCTATGCCGTTCAGCGTCACGCCGCGTTGACAGAATGAAAAACTGATGTTTTTGGTTAGTAACCGATCTTCTTATAAATTTGCAATCATTAAGATTAAGTCACTGAAATGTGGCTAAATCTGTTATATCTATGAAAAAACATAATTAAAAGAAAACGAAGATCTCGTCGCGGGATCGTCTTTTTAGGGAAGATAATGACGAATAGCGCTTCGCAGGCGACACGCGCGCCTTTTGAACATAGCCTGGGGATTATCCGCCAGGCATCAATAGAAATCCTGCTGCTGCTGGGTATTCATACCACTGAGGGAAAAGAGCCCCGGTGGTTCATGGAACAACTTGAGCAGGCGCGTCTTAACCTGGGCGGTTGGGGCGCGGTGGCGAAAAAATTGCGGATAAATGACGCGCAGTTGAGCCAGTTTATGCTGCAACTGCGTCACCTTCAGCAGCATGTTCCCCAGTATGACAGCGGGCAAGAGGTGAGCGAAAATCAACTCCTTGCCGCGTTGCGTTTTGTCACCTCGCTGGAACATCTACGTCAGCAGCAGCCGCTACTGACGTATCAAACTGAGCTGGAAGACCCCGACCAGGAGGCGCATCTTGAGGCGCAGCGTCAGCTTCGAGCGATAGAACTGACGTTAAAAGCGCTTATTGCGCGCGCATGGCCGGATCGGGCGTCGCTGAATCACTACCTCAAGCAAAATTTTGGCCCGGACCGTTTGCGCCAGTGGTTAAAACAGGGAGAAGATCAACATGCGCTGGAAGGCATGTTGTTCAGCGAACTGGCGCTTATGGTGGTCGATAAAAAATTATTTGCCCGTCATTACGTCAGAATTTTTAATGACGCCTCAGCGTTAACGCTGTTCGCCGAGTCGCGCACCACCCTGCGTATGTTTCTGGATGATTGCCGCCTCGCGCGAAACGAGGTTATCGCCAGGCAGCCGCTCACCTCAGCGCAGCTTATGCTGCTAAACGTTCAGTATCAGCAAATCGTTCGGCCCATCCAGCGCGCCTATGCCGAAAAACGTACTCGCGTGAATCCCGCTTCGTTTCTGCTGGCGGATGAACGTGAATTGCGCCAGTTCTGGGAAACCGCGCGGCTTAAAGATCGGCAGGCCGGGGGAGATAAGCATGAGATTAGCGAGAGCATAGAACCACCGCGTAAACGGCCTCCGCGTACGCCTGAAGAGCGTGAGCAACTTATTTCCGGCGCTTTGTGGGGCGGGGTTGGCGTCATGACGCTGGCGATACTGGCGGGCGCGTTCTGGCTATTTAGTTCGTCGTCGCCAGGCTCCGATAACGGGCAAGCTCCCGCAATGGCGCAGGATGAACCGCCGCGCGAGGCGCCTTCCGCGCGGGAAACGCTCAATCATATGGGGATTACCTGGGATGCGTTTACCATGCGGGCGGCGATAGAGCGCAATGATACGCGGGTGACGGCGCTGTTCCTCCAGGGCGGAATGAACTGGCAGCTCGCGTGGACGGAGCAGGCGTTTGCGGCAGGACATACCGAGGTGCTGCAACTGTTGTTGCGTTATCCCGCGCTGATGGATGAGGTCAAACCCTGCCGACGATTTATCACAACGTTAAGTCATGACATGTCGAGCGGCGCGCCGCTGACCGCGATGCATAAAACCTATTTGCAAACGTTTTGCACCGTTCCGGCTGTTGTGACGCGCCAGCAGCACGATACGGAGCAGGCCCGACTGCGCGCTCAGGCCCGGCCCAGCGCAGACAATAAAAAATGGCTGAAAATTCAGTCAGCCATTTATGATGCGATTCACTGAGGCCGGAGCAGGTTAAGGCTCTCCGTAAAGGCCAATCAGGCGGCGCACCACGCCATTGGTCCAGCCGAATCCATCCTGTAGCGGATACTCGCCCCCGCCGCCTTCGCGGGGCGTACCGCCGGAAATATGGTATTTCTCGATCAGTTTATGGTGCTCCTGATAAAAATGGTTCACCGTTTTTAACCAGTTATGGGCGATTTCATCGCCCAGCATATCGTCGCCATACAGTTTGAAGCCCTGAATCGCCATCCATTGCAGCGGTGCCCAGCCGTTCGGTTTATCCCACTGTTCGCCGGTTTCGTATTCGGTCGCCATAATCCCGCCGGGCGTTAACAGACGGCTGCGTACCACGTTTGCCAGACGGTCGGCCTGCTCATGGTTCGCCATACCGACATACAGCGGCACGATACTGGCGGCGGAAAAGAGCGCCATTTCTTCGCGTCGCCAGTCATAGTCCCGATAACAGCCGTTTTCATCATCCCACAGATAATGGTTCACGGCGGCGCGTCGATCGCTGGCTTTCTGGCGAAATAGCGCCTCGGTGTCACGTTCGCCTTTCAGTGCTGAAATATTGGCGATAGCGCTCTCCAGTTTATACAGAAAAGCGTTCAAATCGATAGGGATAAACTGGGTCGTACGTATGCTGGCAAGCCGGCCCGCATCGCGTAGCCAGCGTGAAGAATAGTCCCAGCCGGACGCCGCCCCGGCGCGCAAATCCCGGTAGACTTCATTGGGCGGACGACCGGAGTGTTTTGCGGTTTCGACATCTTCCAGCCAGGACTCGTCGCGCGGCGTGTCGCGATCGTCCCAGTAGCGGTTCAGCAGGGAACCGTCCGGCATCCGCACAACGTGGCGATAAGCCTGGTTGAGCGCCAGCGATTCGGCGCCGTCCATCCAGAAGGCGTATTCCATTTTGAGATGGTCGAGATAACGCCGCGCGCCGCGTACGCCATCTTCTTCGAACAGTTCAACCATCAGGGCGAAAACCGGCGGCTGCGAGCGGCTCAGATAATAGGTCCGGTTGCCGTTGGGAATATGGCCATAGTTTTCAATCATCCAGGCGAAATTATCCGCCATACATTTAAGTAAATCTTCGCGCCCGCTTTCCGCCAGACCCAGCATGGTAAAATAAGAGTCCCAATAATAGGTTTCGCTAAAGCGGCCTCCCGGCACGATATAGGATTGCGGCAGCGCCAGCAGCGAAGACCACGGAATATGATCCTGCGGTTCGCGCGTCAGTATCGGCCAAAGCTGGTCAATATGTTCTTTGAGCGAGTTTTCGGGGTTAGAGACATACTCGCTGGATAAGGTTTCCGGTAGCCAGAAATGGTTCTCGACGAAGCGGCGTAAGTCAAAATCACGGTGGCGTCTGACCTTACGGTAGCGGATCAGGATATCAAGCGGGTCCATCTTCGGCGCGCAGTCCGGGAACGTTTTACTGTCTGGAAACAGTTTTGTTGACTGTACATGCTCGAACAGTTCGAGATACCGATCGGCAGGGGTCAGGGCGTCAGAGGCGGGAAGCCCCTCGATCATCTCCGGCTCCGGTTCCGCCTCGATCATTTCATCCAGCTTTAACTCGCACGGGTCTGTTTCATAAAGCAGATCGACATCAATAGTCAGATCTTCAGAAGGCGTGGGGTTTAATTTCTGGTTGAGCATAATGACAAGGACCTCCGGCTTGCGTCGTAAAAGATACGGGTGTTGCCCGGCTGTCTATTAAGCGTAGACATTCGCTTCGATACCTGAGTGGCAAAGTGTGCGATAGATCACATTTTGCAATTTGTCTCTCAAGAAAAACACTTCATAACTTACTGAATAGTATTGCGAAAATCCTATTTTCATGACGCCCGCCCCAGACCTAAAATCAGAACATTCGTTTCATAGCGGTATCACTACGTCGCCGCATGGCGTGGATTCACAAGCAAAGGTAACGTAAATAGTTATAATACAAGCTATGGCACCATGATAATACAAATGGATACAAATGATCGAGCAACCCGACAGTAAAAGCGCCAAACCGCTTTATAAGCAGCTTGAAGCCGCCTTAAAAGAGGCCATTGCGCGTGGAGAGTATAAACCAGGCCAGCAGATCCCGACGGAAAATGAACTGAGCGCGCGCTGGCAGGTGAGCAGGGTCACGGTCCGTAAGGCGTTGGATGCGCTGACGCGTGAAAATTTGCTGACCCGTGTCTCCGGCAAAGGCACCTTTGTCTCTGGTGAGAAATTTCAGCGCAGTATGACCGGCATCATGAGTTTCAGCGAGTTATGCCAGTCCCAGGGACGTCGCCCGGGGTCACGCACCATCAAATCCGTTTTTGAATCGGTAGACGATGAGACAAAAGCGTTACTGAATATGAACGATGGCGAAAAAGCGGTCGTCATTGAACGTATCCGCTATGCCGACGATGTGGCGGTATCGCTGGAAACCGTACATCTTCCCCCACGTTTTGCGTTTTTGCTGGACGAAGATCTTAATAATCACTCTTTGTATGAATGCTTACGCGAGAAACACCACTTATGGTTTACCCACTCCCGTAAGATGATCGAACTGGTTTATGCCAGCTTTGAAGTCGCCCATTATCTTAGCGTCAACGAGGGTTATCCGCTGATCCTGATAAAAAGTGAAATGATTGATAACAAAGGAGAACTCTCCTGCGTTTCGCAACAGTTGATTGTCGGCGATAAAATACGGTTTACCGTATGATGTCAGCATTACGCTAACGAAGAGCAGGCTGAATCGGGATCCAGATCGCGGATCCCGATTTTTTTTGGTTTCCACCTTGATAAAATGTCTTTAAATGTCATATAAAAATAACAATACATTATGATTCATTTATGGCGAATCCTCGCCTGTATCTTTAATGGAAATGCAATGGATACATTCCGCCTGTATTCATAGCGGTGAGTTTTTCCACGGGCCGTTTGAAATTACCGATGCGAATACGCCTTTCTTCTTCCAGTTTTCCGAGGGCAATACGCGGGCGGTGGATGAACGCGCGTTAAACTTCCTGAAAAAATATGGCCAGCGATATTATCCTGAAACTTTCACAGAAGGTGAATGCGTTATTGGCGCGGGACGATGTTGACGGTGTGGTCATTACTCATGGCACTGACACGCTCGATGAAACCGCCTACTTTCTTAATTTGACCGTGAAAAGCGACAAACCGGTGGTGTTTACCGCTGCAATGCGGCCCGCGTCGGCAATCAGCGCCGATGGCGCAAGGGCAGCCAGGGCTGGTGTCTGACTCGCTCAACCCGGCGAAGGCGCGAGTGTTGCTGATGACGGCATTAACTCAGACGCGTAATCCGGAACTGATCCAGAGTTATTTCAGTACGTATTAATCATGCAGGCTTGTGCGCCCACCCTTGAAGATGGGCGCACAAGATATTAACGCATGGTCACAAACTCTTCCGATGCGGTCGGGTGAATAGCGACGGTATTATCGAAGTCTTTCTTGGTAGCGCCCATCTTCAGCGCCACTGCGAAGCCCTGCAACATTTCATCCATGCCGAAGCCGATACCGTGGATACCCACAATTTTTTCTTCCGGCCCGACGCAGACCAGCTTCATACGGCACGGCTGGCGGTGCGTCGTCACCGCGGTATACATAGCGGTAAACGATGATTTATAGACTTTTACCTGCTCGTCGCCGTACTGCTCGCGCGCCTGCGGCTCGCTTAACCCGACGGTGCCGATAGGCGGATGGCTAAAGACCACGGTCGGGATGTTGCTGTAGTCCAGATGCTCGTCCGGCTTGTTGTTAAACAGGCGTTCGGAGAGACGGCGACCGGCGGCGACGGCGACTGGCGTTAACTCCACTGCGCCGGTGTTATCGCCAACGGCGTAAATGCCTTCAACGTTGGTATTCTGGAATTTATCGACAATGATGTAACCTTTTTCATTGGTTTTCACGCCCGCTGCCGCCAGATTAATATTGTCGGTCGACGGTTCGCGACCAATGGCCCAGATCAGGCAATCAACGGTTTCACTGCGGCCATCTTCCAGTTCCAGAGTCAGACTGCCGTCGGCGTTTTTCACCACCGCTTTCGGCACGGCGTGAGTATGCAGTTGCGGGCCTTCGGCGTTCATCACCTCAACCAGCGTTTCGCTAATCATCGGGTCAAAACTGCGCAGCGGCGCATGTTTACGGACAAACAGATGCGTTTTCGCCCCCAGCGCGTTGATAACGCCAGCCAGTTCAACGGCGATATAACCTGCGCCTACCACCGCGACCCGCTCCGGCAAGGCAGACAGCGCAAAGAAACCGTCGGAATCAATGCCGTATTCCACGCCTGGAATCTCAGGATGGCTCGGACGGCCGCCGGTAGCGATCAAAATATGGTCGGCGGTGATGGTTTCGCCGTTCACTTCAATGGTTTTGGCATCGACAAAGCGGGCAAAGCCTTTAATCACATCCACGTTATTTTTGCCCAGCACGTTGTCGTATGAAGTATGGATGCGGTCAATATACGCGGTACGGCTGGCAATCAGCTTGCTCCAGTCGAACTGATTAATCGTGGTGTCAAAACCGTAGTCCGGGCCATACAGATGAATCGCTTCACGAATCTGCGCGGCATGCCACATCACTTTCTTCGGCACGCAGCCCACGTTAACACAGGTACCGCCCAGCTCTTTGGCTTCGATGAGCGCGCATTTCTGGCCGTACATAGCGGCGCGGTTAATCGAGGCGATACCGCCGCTGCCGCCGCCGATAGCGATGTAATCATAGTGTTTGGTCATGACCGCTCCTTTATGTTCGTTGTCGGACGGATAGATTCTGCGCTACCCGCCAAAATATTCGCGATTGTATACCTGAAGGTGAAAGGTTCCACCGATGGCTGTGATTACTCCGGCACGATCCAGCTTACCGAAGTGTGTCCGTGACCGTTTGGCGCCAACCTGCTGTGCAGCCACGGTAGCACGTTGTTCATCTGCTGCTCCAGTTTCCACGGCGGGTTAACCACGATCATACCGGAGGCCGTCATCCCGCGCTGATCGCTGTCCGGGCGGATCGCCAGCTCAATTTGCAGGATTTTACGGATGCCGGTGGCCTCCAGATCATGAATCATGCGCTTAATTTGCTGGCGGAGCACCACCGGATACCATAGCGCGTATGTCCCGGTGGCGAAACGTTTATAACCCTCGCTGATGCCGCTGACTACCGCCTGGTAATCGGTTTTCATTTCATAAGGCGGGTCAATGAGGATCAGACCGCGGCGGGAAACCGGCGGCAATTTGGCTTTCAGTTGCTGATAGCCGTCAGCGCGTTCCACACGGGCGCGGTTGTCTTTTTGAAACTCCGCGCGCAACAGTGGGAAGTCGCTGGGATGCAATTCCGTGAGTTGCAGACTGTCCTGCTCACGCAGCAACTGGCGGGCGATTAACGGGGAGCCCGGGTAGTAGCGTAACTGCCCGCTGCGGTTGAAATGTTTTACGACGCTAATATACGGTTCCAGTTCGGCGGGCAGATCGTCCTGCTGCCAGATACGGGCGATGCCTTCCAGATACTCTCCGGTACGTTCAGCATGTTCGCTGCCCAACTGATAACGCCCCGCGCCCGCGTGCGTGTCCAGATAGAGAAACGGTTTTTCTTTCTCTTTTAGCGACTCGATGATCAGGCTCTGAACGGTATGTTTAAGGACGTCGGCGTGGTTGCCAGCGTGAAAGCTGTGACGATAACTGAGCATGGATGCAGATATTCCGGGAAGTAAACAAGTTAGCCGATAGTTTACCGCAGATCCGCGCAGATTACCCCAGTACCGCCATGTTGTTTCGCGCGTTGTGAAAGTATTGCAAGACGTGTTCGTATCATCAAACCGTCAACTGCGCAGGCCAGCATCGCCTGTGGGCAAGGTAGTAGTTTTGACCTGGCGTTATTTTTAATGAAAGGAACCATAATGAAACTACACATTACTGTACTGGCGTCATCTCTGGCGCTGGCGATGCCGGCACTGGCGAAAGATATTCCCCTGTCCCAGGCGGAGTCGATAGCGAAAAGCGTGACGCCCGACTCGGCGAGCGTCGCCTTTAATGACCTTGAGGCTCAATGGCTGACACAGTTGCGTAAGGCATTACAAGGCGATACCGCCGCGTTGACTCGCGACGCCCTGGCTCAGATGCGACAGAATTCCATCCAGGCGGATAATGCCTGGTTACAGGCTAGCGGTTATGATTTTCATACTACTGAGAATCAACAGATGGGGATTACCCTACTTTCCGCCTTCAATACATTGCCGGAAGCAGTATTGAAAGACAATCTGGCGACGGTGACGGCGATTAATCACGATGCCGATGTTAATACCCGTCACCAGGCGCTGGCGGATGCGGAAAGCGTGGAGTATCTCTATTTCCTGAGCGACGCAATGGGGCCGCGGCTGGGGCGGGCATTTCTCACCGCTTATGATAAAGGTGAGTTGGGCAAAGCGGCAGCGTTGATTAAAGCCTCGGAAGTCAGCACCGGCGCGGCGAAAAAATATTTTCATTACCCGCGTCCTTACCAGGTGCCGGGTAATACTATCCATTTGACGCCGGATGATGTGGTGGTAAAAGATGGTCATCCTTATACCGCAGGTGGCGGTGCTTTCCCCAGCGGACACACGAATACCGGTTATACGGATGCGCTGTTGATGGCGGAAATGATCCCGGAACGCTTTGATGCGCTGGTGATTCGTGGCGCGCGTTATGGCTATTCTCGCCTGGTTCTTGGCGTACACTATCCGCTGGATGTGATGGGCGCGCGGATGGTCGCGCAGCGTAATGTCGCGCATTATCTTAACGATCCGTATTACCGTACGTTATTCAACGAAGCTCGCGCCCAACTGCGCGAGGCGCTGGTGAAAGAGTGCGGTACGACGATTGTCGAATGCGCGGCATCGGCCGGAAAAGACGATCCGTACCGCGATCCGGCTATGCATACCTTCTACCGCTTCACCATGACTTATAACCTGCCGCAACAGAAAGGCGAGCATCAGCCGTTGAAAATACCAAAAGGCGCCGATGTTCTGCTACAGACAGCGCTGCCGAACCTGTCGCCAGCGCAGCGTCAGGCGTTAATGGAAGAGACGGCGTTACCGGCAGGATATCCGTTGTCGGGCGAGAACGAGGATCAACAGTTCTGGCAGCGTCTGGATCTGTCCGCTGCTTACGAGATGGCGAGAAAAACGCGCTGACGTTGTCACCCGGCTGATAAAACGTAAGCCGGGATGATGTTAAAGGGGCGGCTTATTGCAGCGATACCCACGTCTGTACGCTGTCCATCATTGAAATTCCCCTTACTATCCCCCATTCTAGATCTCATCGCGAGAGCGCCAAAAGCGCGCTCCACTCACCTTCTTCTACAGGACTGCGCATATGACCAATCCATTACTAACGTCTTTTTCACTGCCGCCTTTTTCTGCAATTAAACCGGAGCATGTGGTGCCTGCGGTCACCAAAGCGTTGGCCGATTGCCGGGCGGCGGTAGAAGGCGTTGTGGCGCATGGCGCGCCGTATAGCTGGGAAAACCTCTGCCAGCCGTTGGCGGAAGCCGACGATGTTTTGGGGCGTATTTTCTCGCCAATTAGCCACTTAAACTCGGTGAAAAATAGCCCGGAGCTGCGTGAAGCCTACGAACAGACGCTGCCGCTGCTGTCTGAATACAGCACCTGGGTTGGGCAACATGAAGGACTGTACAACGCGTACCGCGACCTGCGCGACGGCGATCATTACGCCACTCTGAATACCGCGCAGAAGAAAGCGGTTGATAACGCGCTGCGTGATTTTGAACTGTCCGGCATCGGCCTGCCGAAAGAGAAACAGCAGCGTTACGGCGAAATCGCCACCCGCCTGTCTGAGCTGGGCAACCTGTACAGCAATAACGTGCTCGATGCCACCATGGGCTGGACGAAGCTCATCACCAACGAAGCCGAGCTGGCGGGAATGCCGGAAAGCGCGCTCGCCGCCGCTAAAGCCCAGGCGGAAGCCAAAGAGCAGGAAGGTTACCTGCTGACTCTGGATATCCCGAGCTATCTGCCAGTGATGACCTACTGCGACAACCAGGCGTTGCGTGAAGAGATGTATCGCGCCTATTCCACTCGCGCCTCCGACCAGGGGCCGAACGCCGGTAAGTGGGATAACAGCCCGGTGATGGAAGAAATTCTTGCGCTGCGCCATGAACTGGCGCAACTGCTGGGCTTCGAAAATTATGCCCATGAATCGCTGGCCACCAAAATGGCGGAAAATCCGCAGCAGGTGCTCGATTTCTTAACCGATCTGGCGAAACGCGCCCGTCCGCAGGGGGAAAAAGAGCTGGCCCAGCTGCGCGCCTTCGCCAAAGCCGAATTTGGCGTTGAGGAGCTGCAACCGTGGGATATCGCGTACTACAGTGAAAAGCAAAAACAGCACCTGTACAGCATCAGCGATGAGCAGCTACGTCCGTACTTCCCGGAAAACAAAGCCGTGAATGGCCTGTTTGAAGTGGTGAAACGTATTTACGGCATCACCGCCAAAGAGCGTACTGATGTTGATGTCTGGCACCCGGAAGTGCGTTTCTTTGAACTGTATGACGAAAATAACGAGCTGCGCGGCAGCTTCTACCTTGACCTGTACGCGCGCGAACACAAACGCGGCGGGGCGTGGATGGACGACTGTGTCGGTCAGATGCGTAAAGCGGACGGCACATTGCAAAAGCCGGTCGCTTATCTGACCTGTAATTTCAACCGTCCGGTGAACGGTAAACCCGCTCTGTTTACCCATGACGAAGTGATCACCCTGTTCCACGAGTTTGGTCATGGCCTGCATCATATGCTGACCCGCATTGAGACCGCCGGGGTCTCCGGTATCAGCGGCGTGCCGTGGGACGCGGTCGAACTGCCAAGCCAGTTTATGGAAAACTGGTGCTGGGAGCCGGAAGCGCTGGCGTTTATCTCCGGCCACTATGAAACCGGCGAGCCGTTGCCGAAGGAACTGCTGGATAAAATGCTGGCGGCGAAAAACTATCAGGCGGCGCTGTTTATTCTGCGTCAACTGGAGTTCGGCCTGTTTGATTTCCGTCTGCATGCGGAATTTAACCCGCAGCAAGGAGCGAAAATTCTTGAGACGCTCTTTGAAATCAAAAAACAGGTCGCCGTGGTGCCGTCACCGACATGGGGCCGCTTCCCACACGCGTTCAGCCATATCTTTGCTGGCGGCTATGCGGCAGGCTACTACAGCTATCTGTGGGCCGACGTACTGGCGGCGGACGCTTATTCCCGCTTTGAGGAGGAAGGCATTTTCAACCGTGAGACCGGTCAGTCGTTCCTTGATAACATACTGACTCGCGGTGGTTCTGAAGAGCCGATGGAACTCTTTAAACGCTTCCGTGGCCGTGAACCACAACTGGACGCGATGCTGGAGCATTACGGGATTAAAGGCTGATTTTACGTGCAAATCTGCTTAATGGATGAAACGGGCGCCACAGACGGCGCCTTATCTGTTCTGGCTGCCCGCTGGGGACTGGAGCATGACGAAGACAACCCGATGGCGCTGGTATTGACGCCGCAACATCTGGAGCTGCGCAAGCGCGACGAACCGAAGCTCGGCGGTATTTTTGTCGATTTTGTCGGCGGCGCGATGGCCCATCGACGTAAGTTCGGCGGCGGGCGCGGCGAAGCGGTGGCGAAAGCCGTTGGTATCAAAGGCGATTACCTGCCGGACGTGGTTGATGCCACGGCCGGACTGGGGCGCGATGCGTTTGTGCTGGCGTCCGTCGGTTGCCGCGTGCGGATGCTGGAGCGTAATCCGGTGGTCGCCGCGTTGCTCGATGACGGTCTGACGCGCGGCTACGCTGATGCGGACATTGGCGGCTGGCTTCAGGAGCGTTTGCAGTTGATTCATGCTTCCAGCCTGACGGCGTTAACCGATATCACGCCGCGCCCGCAGGTGGTCTACCTCGATCCGATGTTTCCTCACCGGCAGAAAAGCGCGCTGGTAAAGAAAGAGATGCGGGTATTTCAGTCGTTGGTGGGGCCGGATCTCGACGCCGACGGACTGCTGGAACCGGCGCGTCAGTTGGCGACCAAACGCGTGGTGGTCAAACGTCCCGATTATGCGCCGCCGCTGGCGGATGTCGCGACGCCCAACGCCATCGTTACCAAAGGGCATCGGTTTGATATTTATGCCGGAACCCCTCTGACGGAGTAACGGATTGTCCGATGGCGTTGCGCTTATCGGGCCTACGATTCTCAATTATTTGTAGGCCGGATAAGGCGTAAGCCGCATCCGGCACTGAGTATTACTGTTCGGTAACTGGCGTATTAATCATTCGATTTAACCACGGCACCATAATGGCCATCACCACGGTGACCGCCAGCGTTACCAGACCAATTTTGCTAAAGACGCCGGTATAAATTGGCAGCGTCTGTAACGGATCGGTGATGTTTTCCGGTACGGCAGTGAAGGTCGCCACATAACCGCCGAGCAGGAAGGCGGCGGCCTGGGTCAGGAACCACATTCCCAGAATAAAGCCCATCAGATGCTGCGGCACCAGAGCGGCGACCATTGCCAGCCCCAGCGCGCTAATCAGCAGCTCGCCCAGACTCTGGAACAGATACACCAGCACGATAAACCACGGCGACGTCAATCCTTGCGCATCGGCAAACCACATCCCGGCGGCGGCGGCGGTCAGAAAACCCAGCGCGCAGAGGAACATGCCAAGCGTAAACTTCATCGGCATAGTCAGATCTTTGCCTTTGCTACCCAGTCGGGTGTAAATCGCTGCCAGTACCGGACTGGCGACGACCACCCAGAATGGGTTCAGCGCCTGAAAACTCACCGGGTTAATGGCGAATCCAAGAATTTCATGATGCACATTATTAATCGCAAAGAAGTTCAGCGAGGTAGGCATCTGCGCATACAGAATGTAAAACAGCACGGCTTCAATCATCAGAATAAACGCCACGAACATTTTATTGCGGCCGGTTTTATCCAGACGAAACGCTTCGCGAAAGAAGAAAATAGTGACGACGATAGAAAGGACGATGAGCACCAGATTGGCAATCTTAACGTTGTGCATCAGCCAGGCGCAGAGGAAAATCATGACGACGGTGCCGAGCAGTACCAGCAGTAAATTGCGAAAACGTAGCGGTTTATGATCCGGTTCAGAACCGATATTTTTCACCATGCCACGGCAGGCGAAGTACACCAGAAGCGCAACAATTAAACCAGCGCCGCACAGATTATAGGTCACCGCATAGCCAAATTTATCGGCAATCACCGGCGCCAGCGATAGCGATAACAAAGAACCGATGTTAATCGACATATAAAACAGGGTGAAAGCGCCATCCAGCCGGGGATCTTTAGGCTGATAGCATTTAGAGAGCAGGCTGGCGGGATTGGCTTTAAATAACCCGTTGCCCACGGCAATCGTACCCAGTGCGATAAAAATCAGATCGGGATTTAATAGCGACATACCGGTCATAAAATAGCCAATCGCCAGCACAATCGCGCCCAGGACCAGGGTGCGTTTAGTCCCTAACAGATGGTCGCCAACATAGCCGCCGATGGAGATCAGGCCATAAACCAGCGCCGCAAAAGCGCCAAAGGTAATAAAGGCCTGTTCCTGAGAAAAACCCAATTGTTTAACGAAAAAGACCGCCAGGATGCCCTGGACGCCGTAATAGCCAAATCGTTCCCATAATTCTACAAAAAAGATCATGAAGAATGGACGAGGTTGCTGCAGCAAGCCCGTAGGTGCAGTTGTATTCATATTCCTTCGCCTTTTAATGCCATCCCGAAACGTATGAGCGCGTATATCAAAACGCGCCGAAAAGACTTACCCTGATATAGACTGCGGTTATTAGCCTGATCAATAGGTTATTATACAAATGATACGCAAACTAATTAGTGGATCACACTAATTATGTTTGGTGTGATGGAATGATGTACTGAGTACTGCGAAGAAGGGGGGATAAACAAAACGCCCACATAAGCGGGCGTTGTTGTTGATAGCCGGAATTTGCCTGATGGTTCAGGCCAACCTGATTGACTATAGACCAGATGCGGTCTTAGCCGCCAGCCGGCACGGCAAGTATTACTCTTCTTCGTCGCGCAGTGGCACAATCAGCATGTCAACGTGAACGGTGTTGATCAGCTGGCGCGCAGAAGACATCAGTTTGCTCCAGAAGTCCTGGTGATGACCGCAAACGACCAGATCCATATCGTATTTCTTGATGGCGTCAACCAGCACCTGGCCCAAATCGCCGCTACCGCTCAGGGTTTCAGTGATAGGGTAGCCAGCGTTGGTAGACAGCTCGGTCAGCGCGTGGTGGGTTTCTTCGGAGATACGTTTCTGCATATCGCCCAGATTGACGTCAATCAGACCGGTGTACAGGTCTGAATAATTCACGTCAACGTGGATGAGGGAGATTTTCGCGTTGTAGGGGCGCGCCATAGAGACCGCTTTTTCAACCAGAACTTTACTTTCCGGGGAGAGATCAACTGCGATAAGAATGTGTTTATAAGCCATAGTGTTACTCCTTCCATAAGTTGTCGATGACCATTGAGCTACTGGCGTTTCTTATGCCGCCGCGTCACCCGCGTCCTGCGAACTCTATGCGCGGGGCTAGCTCAGCCGTTTACCATAACTATCCTTACATTATAGCGACCAGGATAATCCGTCAATCTGCCTTGCTTGCCAGTTAGTTAAACAAAATTTTCAGGGAATTGCATTGATAGTGATTAACCTTCTGGTAAAAAAATTAACTGATCTCCTACAATGTGTATAAGAGCCGTTCGAATGCGGAGCGCTAATATGGACGGCTTTCGTAGTACTCTTTCACTGATTGTCTGGCAGGGTATCGGGGAGCGGTAGTCCCGGAGAGGAACTCCGTGGGCGGGTCGCCGGGGAGGAGATATGATAAGCACCGTCTCACTATTCTGGGCTTTATGTGTCGTTTGCATTGTTAATATGGCGCGCTATTTCTCATCGCTACGCGCACTGTTAGTGGTACTTCGTGGTTGCGATCCTTTGCTCTATCAATATGTCGATGGCGGCGGCTTCTTTACCACGCATGGTCAGCCCAACAAACAGGTGCGCTTGGTATGGTATATCTACGCTCAGCGCTATCGCGATCATCATGATGAAGAATTTATTCGCCGTTGTGAACGCGTGCGCCGCCAGTTTCTGCTGACCAGCGCGTTATGCGGTTTGGTGGTGGTGAGCTTGATTGCGCTCATGATTTGGCACTGAATAAAAAAAGTGGGCCAGTTTCCTGACCCGCTTGTGTTAGATAAGCCTCCCGGATGACGCCGCTTGTAGCGGCCTGTCAGGCCTGTGTTGCTTTATTCTGACAGGCCGGATTAGCGACAGCGCTATCCGGCCCATTTGGCTTAAATAATCTTCAGGGAAAGCCAGTACAGCACGCCGGAAAGAATAATCGCCGCCGGTAACGTAAATACCCAGGCCATCAGAATGCTGGTCACGGTTTTACGCTGCAACCCGCCGCCATCAACGACCATGGTTCCCGCCACTGAAGAGGAGAGGACGTGAGTGGTAGAAACTGGCATACCGGTGTAGCTGGCAAGACCGATAGAGACTGCCGCCGTCATCTGCGCCGACATTCCCTGCGCATACGTCATGCCTTTTTTACCAATTTTCTCGCCGATAGTGGTCGCCACGCGACGCCAGCCGATCATCGTACCAATACCCAGCGCCAATGCCACTGCCATAATGATCCACACCGGCGCATACTCAATGGTGCTTAACATATCGGTCTTCAGCTTTTTCAGCAGGCGCTGGTCATCGCTGCTTACGCCAGGCAATTTCACGACTTTGTCGGTCGTGTCGGAAATGCACAGCATAATGCGACGCAACTGGCTACGCTGTTCAACGCTTAACTTGTCGTAGCTTTCCACGTTTGCCAGCATCCCTTTCGCACGGTTAAGCGCGTTAATGGTGTTAGCCGGATGGCAGTGGAATTCAGTCGGTTCAGTCGCGCCCGGCTCCGGAGAGGGAATCAGTTGGTCAACGCCGGTGACGGCTTTCAGCAGGTCAGGACGCTGCTCAAAGTACGTTTCGACATTGTTGATAGCATCGCGCGTACGGGTGATTTCGTAGCTGGAGGCATTCATATTGACCACGAAACCCGCAGGCGCGACGCCAATCAGCACCAGCATGACCAGGCCAATGCCTTTCTGACCATCGTTCGCGCCATGCGAAAACGCCACGCCGATAGCTGAGAGGATCAGCGCGATACGCGTCCAGAACGGCGGCTTTTTCTTGCCGTCTTTCTTTTCACGTTCGGCTGGCGTCAGGTGGATACGGGCGCGTTTCTTAGTACCGCTCCAGTAGCGGCGCAGCAAGAAAATCAGACCGCCGGCGAATACCAGACCGACAATAGGGGAGATAATGAGTGAACCGAAAATATTGATAACTTTCGGGATGTTAAGCGCATCCACCACTGACGTGCCGGTCATCATCGCATTGGTTAAACCGATGCCGATAATGGCGCCAATCAGCGTGTGGGAACTGGACGCCGGCAACCCGAAATACCAGGTACCGAGGTTCCAGATAATCGCCGCCAGCAACATGGAAAAGACCATAGCGAGGCCGTGCGCGGAACCCATGTTGAGCAGGAGATCCGTTGGTAGCATATGCACAATGGCATACGCCACGCTGAGACCCCCCAGCAAAACGCCAAAAAAGTTAAACACCGCCGCCATGACAACCGCCAGCTGCGAACGCATCGCACGGGTGTAAATCACGGTTGCGACTGCATTGGCTGTGTCATGGAAGCCGTTAATTGCTTCGTAGAACAGCACAAAAGCCAGAGCAAGCAATAATAAAAGCCCGGTATGTAAATCCAGGCCAGCAAACAAATGTAGCATAGGACGTTACGCCATTTTGAGGACATGAACGCGGCGCATTATCAGTGACTTTGGCGGCGCGGGCAAAGTGAAATATAGACTTTTTTTGATGTACTTCGTGCTTTGTTTGATATCACTAAAGAATTATCTTATATATTTCAGATAAATACCATTTTCAGGCGCTTTTCGCGCTGGTGCGACCACTGAGGAAACTTTACAATTCCCGCCCGAATTTGAGAGAGGAAGGCGACGTGGAAAGGTTTGATGCCGTTATTATAGGCGCTGGCGCAGCGGGCATGTTTTGCGCCGCGCAGGCAGGACAGGCGGGTAGCCGCGTGCTGCTCATCGATAATGGCAAGAAGCCAGGACGTAAAATCCTCATGTCCGGTGGTGGACGCTGCAACTTTACTAATCTTTATGTTGAGCCTGCTGCGTATTTGAGCCAGAACCCCCATTTTTGTAAATCAGCGTTAGCCCGCTATACCCAGTGGGATTTTATCGATCTGGTCGGCAGGTATGGGATAGCCTGGCATGAGAAAACGCTGGGACAGCTTTTTTGCGATGATTCCGCCCAACGCATTGTCGATATGCTGGTTGCCGAGTGCGACAAAGGCGGCGTAACGATGCGCCTGCGTAGCGAGGTATTGAGCGTCGAGCGTGATGAGTCGGGTTTCGTACTGGCGTTGAACGGCGAGACGGTGACTACGCAAAAGCTGGTGATTGCCAGCGGCGGCCTGTCGATGCCGGGGCTTGGCGCATCGCCGTTTGGCTATAAAATCGCCGAACAGTTTGGTCTCAAGGTGTTGCCGACGCGCGCCGGGCTGGTGCCCTTTACGCTACATAAGCCGCTGTTAGAACAGCTCCAGACGCTGTCTGGCGTCTCTGTGCCCTGCGTAATTACCGCCCGCAATGGCACGGTATTTCGGGAAAACCTACTTTTTACCCATCGTGGGCTGTCCGGCCCCGCTGTTTTACAGATTTCCAGCTACTGGCAACCGGGCGAGTTAGTGAGTATTAACTTATTGCCGGACCTCTTGCTGGAAGACGTTCTCAATGAACAGCGTAACGCGCACCCGAACCAGAGTCTGAAGAACACGCTGGCGATGCATCTGCCGAAACGGTTGGTGGAGTGTTTACAACAGTTGGGGCACATCCCGGATGTATCGCTCAGGCAGTTGAACGTTCGTGACCAGCAGGCGTTGGTTGACACGCTTACGGCCTGGCAAGTGCAGCCTAACGGCACCGAAGGCTATCGGACAGCGGAAGTGACGCTGGGCGGCGTGGATACAAACGAACTATCATCGCGGACTATGGAAGCGCGCCGCGTGCCGGGTCTCTATTTTATCGGCGAAGTGATGGACGTCACCGGCTGGTTGGGCGGCTATAACTTCCAGTGGGCGTGGTCGAGCGCCTGGGCCTGCGCGCAGGATTTGGCGGCAAAACGCTAAGTACCATTACAAACAATAAGCGAATAGACATCCCGGACAGAGGTGTTAGTATCGATTTATAGCAGTTATGAGTATGCGTGTTTCATTTACGGCCAGGAACGCTGATGATGACAACATTACTCCCTCTTTTCCGGGTACCTACATCATTCACTCCCTTTGACGGCGAGCGCTTCATCGGCGTCTGTTCGTCGTCTGGCCCCTTTTCTTTTTTCATTCTTATCCCGAATGGAAACCCCCGCTGAGCGCACGCCCGGCGGACTTTGTGACACGCATGGTTAGACAACAGGGATTACGGCGGGTCGATTATGGACAAAATGAAGCGTCATCTGGTGTGGTGGGGAGCGGGGATTCTTGTGGCGGTGGCCGCGATAGCCTGGTGGATGCTGCGCCCTGCGGGAATACCGGAGGGATTTGCCGCCAGCAACGGCAGAATTGAAGCCACCGAAGTGGATATTGCCACTAAGATTGCCGGGCGTATTGATACCATCCTCGTTTCGGAAGGGCAGTTCGTTCGTCAGAGCGAGGTGCTGGCGAAAATGGATACCCGCGTATTGCAGGAGCAGCGGCTGGAGGCGATTGCGCAGATTAAAGAGGCCGAGAGCGCAGTTGCCGCCGCCCGCGCCTTGCTGGAGCAACGCCAGAGTGAAATGCGCGCCGCGCAGTCGGTCGTCAAACAGCGGGAAGCTGAGCTGGACTCCGTCTCTAAACGTCACGTGCGTTCCCGTTCGCTGTCGCAGCGTGGCGCGGTATCTGTACAACAGTTAGATGACGATCGTGCGGCGGCGGAAAGCGCGCGCGCCGCCCTCGAGACCGCCAAAGCGCAGGTATCTGCGGCAAAAGCGGCGATTGAGGCGGCGCGTACCAGTATTATCCAGGCGCAAACGCGCGTGGAAGCGGCGCAGGCGACCGAGCGGCGTATTGTCGCCGACATCGACGACAGCGAATTAAAAGCGCCGCGCGATGGACGCGTGCAGTACCGCGTTGCGGAGCCGGGCGAAGTGTTATCGGCTGGCGGCCGGGTGTTGAACATGGTCGATCTCAGCGATGTTTATATGACATTTTTCCTGCCGACCGAACAGGCGGGGTTGTTGAAGATCGGCGGCGAAGCGCGACTGGTGCTGGACGCCGCGCCGGATCTGCGTATTCCGGCGACGATCAGTTTTGTCGCCAGCGTGGCGCAGTTCACACCCAAAACCGTGGAAACCCACGATGAACGGTTAAAGCTGATGTTCCGTGTCAAAGCGCGTATTCCGCCAGAGCTACTGCGACAGCATCTGGAATATGTCAAAACCGGTTTGCCGGGAATGGCCTGGGTTCGTCTGGATGAGCGCGTGCCCTGGCCTGACGCTCTAAGCGTGAGGTTGTCGCAATGACGTCGCTGACGCTGGTGCCTGTTCCTCCCGTGGCGCAGCTTGAGGGGGTGAGCCAGCATTACGGAAAAACGGTCGCGCTGAACAATATCACGCTGGACATTCCCGCCCGTAGTATGGTCGGGCTGATTGGTCCGGACGGGGTGGGTAAGTCGAGCCTGCTGTCGCTGATTTCTGGCGCGCGGGTGATTGAGCAAGGGAACGTTATCGTCCTGGGCGGCGATATGCGCGATGCGAAACATCGCCGCGACGTCTGTCCGCGCATCGCCTGGATGCCGCAGGGGCTGGGGAAAAACCTTTATCACACGTTATCGGTTTATGAGAACGTCGATTTTTTCGCTCGTCTCTTTGGTCATGACAAAGCTGAACGCGAAGCGCGTATTACCGAGCTGCTGAACAGCACCGGCCTGGCGCCGTTTCGTGACCGTCCTGCCGGGAAGCTGTCCGGTGGGATGAAACAAAAGCTGGGGCTGTGCTGTGCGCTGATTCATGACCCGGAATTGCTGATTCTTGATGAGCCTACCACCGGCGTGGACCCGCTCTCCCGCGCTCAGTTCTGGGACTTAATTGACAGTATCCGCCAACGGCAGACCAATATGAGCGTGTTGGTCGCAACGGCCTATATGGAAGAGGCGGAGCGTTTTGACTGGCTGGTGGCGATGAATGCGGGCGAGATACTGGCAACCGGCAGCGCGCAGCAACTGCGGGCAAAAACCCATAGCGCGACGCTGGAACAGGCGTTTATCGCCCTGTTGCCAGAAGCGCAGCGCCAGGCGCATAAGCCAGTGGTGATCCCGCCGTATCACGCTGAGCAGGAAGAGATTGCCATTGAGGCGAAAGATCTGACCATGCGCTTCGGTAAGTTCGTCGCGGTTGACCATGTTAATTTCCGTATTCCGCGCGGCGAGATTTTTGGCTTCCTCGGTTCAAACGGTTGCGGCAAATCGACCACTATGAAAATGCTGACCGGTCTGCTTCCCGCCAGCGAAGGCCAGGCCTGGCTATTTGGCCAGCCAGTAGACCCGAACGACATCGATACCCGTCGCCGGGTCGGGTATATGTCGCAGGCTTTTTCGCTCTATAACGAACTCACCGTGCGGCAGAATCTGGAACTTCATGCCCGCCTGTTTCATATTCCGCCAGCGGAGATCCCGGCGCGCGTCGCGCAGATGATCGAACGCTTTATGCTAACGGAGGTGGAAGATACGCTCCCCGCTTCGTTGCCGCTCGGTATCCGCCAGCGTTTATCGCTGGCGGTAGCGGTGATCCATCGCCCGGAAATGCTGATTCTTGATGAGCCAACGTCCGGCGTTGATCCGGTCGCCAGGGATATGTTCTGGCAGCTTATGGTCGATCTTTCGCGTCAGGATAAGGTGACGATTTTTATCTCGACCCATTTTATGAACGAAGCGGAACGTTGCGACCGAATGTCATTGATGCACGCCGGTAAAGTGCTCGCCAGCGGTACGCCGCAGGAATTGGTGCAACAGCGGGGCGCGGCCAATCTGGAGGCGGCGTTTATTTCCTGGCTACAGGAAGCTGCGGGAGCGGCGCCTGAAACCCCAATACCGCCATCCCAGACGCCCGCCGCGTCAGGTAAACCGTCGCGGCAGGGATTGAGCTTCCGGCGTTTGTTCAGCTACAGTCGCCGCGAAGCGCTGGAGCTACGCCGCGATCCGGTACGTTCCACGCTGGCGCTGCTGGGAACGGTAATTCTGATGTTGATTATGGGCTATGGCATCAGTATGGACGTGGAGAACCTGCGTTTTGCCGTACTCGACCGCGATCAAACCGTCAGTAGTCAGGCATGGTCGCTCAATCTGGCGGGATCGCGCTATTTTATCGAACAGCCGCCGCTCGCCAGCTATGACGAACTTGACCGGCGGATGCGTTCGGGAGAGCTGGCGGTTGCCATTGAGATCCCGCCTAATTTTGGCCGCGATATTGCTCGCGGTACGCCAGCGCAGATTGGCGTCTGGGTGGATGGCGCCATGCCCAGCCGCGCCGAGACGGTGAAGGGGTACGTTCAGGCGATGCACCAAAGCTGGCTGCAGGAGGCGGCAAGTCGTCAGCCGAACCCGGTTAAACAGACCGGGCTGCTCAACATTGAAACGCGCTATCGTTATAACCCGGATGTGAAAAGTCTGCCCGCTATCGTTCCGGCGGTCATTCCGCTGCTGCTCATGATGATCCCGTCAATGCTTAGCGCCCTGAGCGTGGTGCGGGAGAAAGAGCTGGGGTCGATGATTAATCTGTACGTAACGCCGACGACGCGCAGCGAATTTTTGCTGGGTAAACAACTGCCGTATATCGCGCTGGGTATGCTGAACTTCTTGCTACTGTGCGCGCTGTCGGTCTTTGTGTTCGGCGTGCCGCTGAAAGGCAGCTTTCTCACGCTTACCCTCGCGGCGCTACTTTACGTCATCATCGCCACCGGTCTGGGGCTGCTGATCTCTACGTTTATGAAGAGCCAAATCGCCGCTATTTTTGGGACGTCGATTATTACCCTCATTCCGGCAACACAATTTTCCGGCATGATCGATCCGGTGGCTTCGCTGGAAGGACCGGGAAGATGGATCGGCGAGATCTACCCGACCAGCCATTTTCTGACGATCGCGCGCGGGACGTTTTCCAAAGCGTTGGATCTGTCCGATCTCTGGCCGTTATTTATGCCGTTACTGATTGCCGTCCCGGTGGTGATGGGTCTGAGCATTCTGCTGCTGAAAAAACAGGAGGGGTAATGCGCGGATTACGTAATATTTATAACCTCGGCGTCAAAGAACTGCGCAGTCTGCTGGGCGACAAAGCGATGCTGGCGCTGATCGTCTTCGCCTTTACGATTTCGGTTTACTCCTCCGCTACCGTCCTGCCCGGTTCGTTGCATCTTGCCCCTATCGCCATCGCCGATATGGATCAGTCGCAGTTGTCGAACCGTATTGTGAATAGTTTTTACCGCCCGTGGTTTCTGCCGCCGGAGATGATTACGGCAACGGAAATGGATGCCGGACTGGATGCCGGACGCTATACCTTTGCGGTCAATATTCCGCCGAATTTCCAGCGTGATGTGCTGGCCGGACGTCAGCCTGATATTCAGGTTAACGTCGATGCGACGCGCATGAGCCAGGCGTTTACCGGCAACAGTTATATCCAGAATATTATTAGCGGCGAGGTCAACAGCTTTGTGGCGCGCGCGCGGGGAGATAACGTTCAGCCGGTGTCGCTGGAGATTCGGATGCGCTTTAACCCAAATCTGGACCCGGCGTGGTTTGGCGGCGTGATGGCGATTATCAACAACATTACCATGCTGGCGATAGTGCTGACCGGATCGGCGCTGATCCGCGAGCGAGAACACGGCACGGTAGAGCATCTGTTGGTGATGCCGGTCACGCCCTTTGAGATCATGATGGCGAAAGTGTGGTCGATGGGGCTGGTCGTGCTGGTGGTTTCCGGTTTGTCTTTGATGTTGATGGTGAAAGGCGTACTTGGCGTACCGATTGAAGGATCGATCCCATTGTTTATGTTGGGCGTGGCGCTGAGCCTTTTCGCCACCACTTCAATTGGGATTTTTATGGGCACCATCGCCCGTTCGATGCCGCAGCTGGGGTTATTAATGATTCTGGTACTGTTGCCGCTACAAATGCTTTCCGGCGGTTCCACGCCGCGCGAAAGTATGCCGCAGGCGGTGCAGGATATTATGCTGACCATGCCGACGACGCATTTTGTCAGCCTTGCCCAGGCGATTCTTTATCGCGGCGCAGGTTTGAGCATCGTCTGGCCGCAGTTCCTGACCCTGCTGGCGATAGGCGGCGTGTTCTTCCTGATAGCGCTGTTACGCTTCAGAAAAACGATTGGCACAATGGCGTAAACATTATTGCCGGATGGCGGCTGCGCCTCATCCGGCCTACAAACGACAGACGTGCGAGCGTAGGCCGGGCAAGCGAAGCGCCCCCGGTAAGGCGCTGGGGCGTTAGTCTTCTTTCGGCAAACACTGCAAGTGGCCGTGGCGCACGCCGCGCTGGGCGATAACATCATCGGCAAAATGCTGTACGTCGCCCATATCGCCCTTCAGAACGGCGATCTCCAGACAGTCATCGTGGTTGATATGGACGTGCAGCGTGGCGACGGATAAATCATGATGATGATGCTGGGTGGAGACGATGCGGCTGGCTAAATCCCGTTTCTCATGTTCATAAACATATGAAAGTACCGCGAAACCTTGTGTACCGTGTTCCTGGGTGGCCTCCTGCGCCAGAGCGCCGCGCAGAATATCACGGATCGCTTCGGAGCGATTGTTATAGCCGCGTCGCTGGCTCAGGCTGTCCAGCGTTTCCAGTAAATCGTCATCGAGGGTGATGGTGACACGTTGCATCTGACTTAAACCTTTTGGTATGGCGCGTCGGCGCATGGGAAGCTCCGCATTTTGTAACACACGTCCGCCGCCAGAGGGAAAAATTAATGTGTCATAACGCTTTTGTTATCGTCTGCGGCGTCAGCGTAAACGGTGTGGGGGTACAGACTGCCAGACTGAGCGTATCGAGCTGACACTGGCTGACCGACAAGGCAGAGGGCAACGTGCTGTCCACGCTGACGATTTGCCAGGCGCTGCCGCCGCGTTGTTTTACGATGGCTTCTTTACGCGTCCAGATACGCCAGAAGGCCGCCAGTTGTCGCTCCGGACGTTCCGCTTCCATTTCAGCATGTTCGCCGAGGCTGAATACCGCATTTGCCAGCGAACGCCAGTTATCGCGCGGGCGGATCACTTCAATATCGCAGCCGACTTCACCTTCGTCGCTAAGCAACAGAGCAATAGTGTCGCCGCTATGGCTGAGGTTAAACCACAGCGGCGTTCCGGCGGAAAAAGCCGGTTTACCCTGTTCGCCATACACCATCTCCGGTAACGGCGAGAGCGCACGGGAAAGCAGCACGCGCCCGGCCAGCCAGCTTGCCCGGCGAAAGCCCTGCGGCGCCTGAGCGATTAACGCGTCGGGCAATTGACCTGCGCTTAATGTTGACACTTTTCCCAGAACGACCTGGTACATATCAGGACCAACGTTGCCTATGAAGAAGAGGAGATTGTAGCATCTGTCGCCTCATCCCGGTAAACGGCTTTTCGGTCGGCCTGGCCCCAGTAAGATCGCCAGTTTGCTGCCGCCTTTAGTGGTTTCCATCCAGATTTTGCAGACGCTGGTCAAAGGAACAGACAAGAGCATCCCGACCGGGCCTAATAGCCATCCCCAGACCAATAACGAAAGAAATACCACCAGCGTGGACATTCCCAGACGATGGCCCATCATGCGTGGCTCCATAATGTTGCCAATCACCATATGGACCACCAAAAAGAGCGCGCCGACCAGTACGCACTCGTAAAAGCCGTTAAATAACAGCGCCTGAATCATGGGGGGAACGGCGGAAATCACCGAGCCGATATTAGGAACGTAATTGAGCAAAAAGGCCAGTACGCCCCACATTAGCGCAAACTGAATATCCATTAACGCCAGCCCCAGCCAGATAATCGCGCCCGTCCATAGACTGAGCAGCGTTTTCAGCGCCAGATAATGCGAGACACCTTTCAGGGCGCGGTGCAGGCCGGCAATATGGATTTGTGGATTGTTTAGCGCGAAACGTAATTTATAAGGCACGTGACGCACCTCAAACAACATAAAAACCACGGTCATCACCAGCAGCACAATGCTTGCCATCGCGCCCGATACGCCGGTCATTAATGTTGTGGTGAAGAGCATGATTTTATCGGAATCCATCCCGCGGAGCATACGTTCCGGCGACATATGTAAATTCAGGAAGGGCATTAACTCCTGAAGGTGTAAGACCTTACGCGTCAGCTCCTTGCTGTATTTAGGCAGCATAGCGATAAATTCATTAAGCGATGCAGCAAGCACACCCACCAGCGCGGTAAGCACGATCAGCATGACGACCACCACGATAGTAATCGCCAGCGGTCGCTTCACGCCCCGGCGAATAAACCAGGTCACTAATGGATTAAGAACAATGGCGAAAAAGAGCGCCAGCAAGAGTTGTACAATAATATCCGCCGCGGCATGAATCCCGGCGAGAATAATAACCAGGGAGGCCAGTTTCAGCAGAATATGCATACCCGTTTTGTCGGGTTGAGCGGTTGCCATGAAGTTTTCCTTGTTGTGTTTTTTTCTAAGTGTAGCGGCTGCCCTGATACCGATAATCTGAATCTCACTACTGATTTTCACCGCGCGCCATGATAGAAAAGAAAACATGTTGTAAAAATGCGGTGATACTCATGCCCGAACCCGTCGCTGAACCGGCGCTAAACGGATTGCGCCTCAATCTGCGTATTGTCTCCATTGTGATGTTTAACTTTGCCAGCTACCTGACCATCGGCCTGCCGCTCGCCGTCTTGCCAGGCTATGTGCATGATGCGATGGGATTCAGCGCGTTCTGGGCGGGGCTTATTATCAGCCTGCAATACTTCGCCACTCTGTTAAGCCGTCCCCATGCCGGGCGGTATGCGGATGTATTAGGGCCGAAAAAAATCGTTGTCTTTGGCTTATGCGGCTGTTTTTTAAGCGGACTCGGCTACCTGCTGGCGGATATCGCCAGCGCCTGGCCGCTGATCAGTTTGTTGCTACTGGGGCTGGGTCGCGTGATTTTGGGGATTGGGCAAAGTTTTGCCGGCACCGGTTCGACACTGTGGGGCGTCGGCGTCGTCGGGTCGTTGCATATTGGTCGGGTTATCTCCTGGAACGGTATCGTCACCTACGGCGCAATGGCGATGGGCGCGCCGCTGGGCGTGCTGTGTTATGCCTGGGGCGGGTTACAGGGGCTGGCGCTAACGGTGATGGGCGTGGCGCTGTTGGCGATACTGTTAGCCCTTCCACGTCCGTCGGTGAAGGCGAACAAAGGCAAGCCGCTGCCGTTTCGCGCGGTGCTGGGGCGTGTCTGGCTGTATGGTATGGCGTTGGCGCTGGCCTCGGCAGGGTTTGGCGTCATCGCGACGTTTATTACCTTATTTTATGATGCTAAAGGCTGGGATGGTGCCGCCTTTGCGCTCACGTTATTTAGCGTCGCGTTTGTCGGCACGCGTTTGCTGTTCCCTAACGGTATCAATCGTTTAGGCGGGTTGAATGTCGCCATGATCTGCTTTGGCGTGGAGATTATTGGTCTGTTACTGGTGGGAACGGCAGCCATGCCGTGGATGGCAAAAATCGGCGTTTTACTCACGGGGATGGGGTTTTCGCTGGTCTTTCCGGCGCTGGGCGTGGTGGCCGTCAAAGCCGTGCCGCCGCAGAACCAGGGCGCGGCGCTGGCGACCTATACCGTCTTTATGGATATGTCTTTGGGGGTTACCGGGCCGCTGGCGGGGCTGGTGATGACCTGGGCGGGCGTGCCGGTGATTTATCTGGCGGCAGCCGGGCTGGTAGCGATGGCGTTATTGCTGACCTGGCGCTTAAAAAAACGGCCTCCGTCTGCACTGCCGGAGGCCGCATCATCATCGTAAAGGTTACTTAATAACTAACGTATTGATGATGTTTTCAGCCGTGGTTTGCGCTTTTTGCTGATTGTCCGCAGGCAGCGTGACCTGAATCGTCAGCAATTGGTTATCCACTTTGCCCAGCACGATGGAAGAGTACGCCGTCTGGCCTTTCGCGGAGATAATGCTGTCCAGTTGTTGCAACGTATGGCCTTTGAGCTCAATAGACTTATTGGTGACGACCTGAAGCTGCGGGTCGCGGCTACGCTGTTGCTCAAGCAGGCGGTTCGCCAGCACCGGCAACGCTTCATCGGTATTATCGCCGACGATAACAATCACCGCTTTCTGGCCCGTCGGGTCAGAATAAACGTGCATATTATTCGCCTGGGTGCCCAGCTTACCGCTTTGATCGGTCATATCCGCCGGCAGTGAGAAACTGAGTTTGCCATCCATCAGGCTGATGGGCTGACCGGAGGCTTGGCTTTCTGCGGCGGCGCTTTCTGCCGACGCTTTTGTATCGTTGTTATCACAGGCCGCAAGCCCCATAACCAGCAGGCCAATACCGGCATATTTAACCAAATTGCGCATTGACTTCTTCCTTTCGATAAACGGCCATAACGGCTCATTCGCTCATCTTATCACAACTCGGAAAACGAACCTTTAACTTGCCGGTAATGGGGAAATTTCAGATTTATCTGCCAGCTTTTTCAGCAACATATTCAGTAGAACGCCGTACATCGGCAGGAAGAAAATAATGCTGATGAGCACCTTAAAGCAATAATCCACCAGCGCAATTTCCATCCAGTGCTCGGCCATAAAGGCATCGGGGCTTCGCCAGAACGCAATGAAGAAAAAGGCAAGGGTATCGCTGATATTGCCAAACAGCGTTGAAGCGGTCGGCGCCAGCCACCAGCGACGATTTTGGCGCAGGCGGTTAAACACATGGACATCAAGGATCTGTCCCAGCGCGTAGGCCATAAAGCTGGCGGCGGCGATACGGGCGACAAACAGATTAAAGTTCGCCAGCGCGGCGAAACCTTGCCAGGCGCCCATATAGAACAGCGATGACACCACATACGACACCAGCAGCGCGGGGATCATGACGGCGAAGATAATGCGGCGCGCCAGCGGTGCGCCAAAAATACGCACGGTAAGATCGGTGGCGAGAAAAATAAAAGGAAAACTAAACGCGCCCCAGGTCGTGTGGAAACCAAAAATAGTGATGGGGAGCTGCACCAGATAGTTACTGGAAATGATCACCAGTAAATGGAATAGCGATAGCCAGAACAACGCTTTTATGCGCTGTGATTGTGTAAACGGAGTCATATTGTGACCTTTTTGTTGGATGGGGTGAGGGAACCCAATAAAGAACCGCCGCATAATACTGTTTTGCGCTGGCATTGCAATGGCTAATTTTCACGCAATCGTTAACCTGCCTGGCTTACTGACGAAGATGGGCGTAAAATATCGCCGTTTTTCTACCATTGAGACGAAGATGAGCGATCTGTTTTCCTCCCCTGACCATACGCTTGACGCCCTGGGGCTGCGTTGCCCTGAACCGGTAATGATGGTGCGCAAAACGGTGCGCAACATGCAAACTGGCGAAACATTGCTGATTATCGCCGACGATCCGGCGACGACGCGTGATATTCCGGGGTTCTGTACCTTTATGGAACACGATTTGCTGGCGCAAGAGACGGAGGGTCTGCCGTACCGCTATTTATTGCGTAAAGCGCATTAACCGCACGGCAGATAACATTCTGATTAGAAGCTTTCCCAGTTCGCCTGTTCTGCGGCGGGCTGTGGCGTTAAACCTTTGCTTAACGGCGTCGGCGACGCTTCCCGACGAGGCTGTTTCTGGATGCGGAACGCGGCCACCGCCTGACGAAGTTCGTTAGCCTGATCTTCCAGCGCCGCCGCCGCTGCTGCGGATTCCTCTACCAGCGAGGCGTTTTGCTGCGTCACGCTGTCCATTTCCGATACCGCCTGCGCCACCTGCTCAATGCCTTTGCTTTGCTCATCGGAGGCAGAGGCGATTTCGCCCATAATATCGGTCACGCGAGTCACGGCGTTGACGATCTCTTTCATGGTTTCTCCCGCTTCGCGTACCTGCGTAGAGCCGGTATCAATGCGCGACACGGAGTTTTCAATCAGCACTTTGATCTCTTTGGCGGCCTGCGCGCTACGGCTGGCCAACGTACGTACCTCTCCGGCCACGACCGCGAATCCTCGCCCCTGTTCGCCGGCGCGGGCGGCTTCTACCGCGGCGTTCAGCGCCAGGATATTAGTCTGGAAGGCGATACCGTCAATCACGCTGGTGATGTCCACGATTTTTTCCGAGCTTTCGGCGATATCGTTCATGGTGTTCACTACGTTATCCACCACGCGTCCTCCTTTACGCGCGGTTTCTGATGCGGTTTTCGCCAGACCCGTCGCCTGTCGTGCATTATCGGTGTTTTGCCGTACCGTGGCGGTTAACTGTTCCATGCTGGCGGCGGTCTCCTCCAGCGCCGAGGCCTGCTGTTCGGTACGGGAAGAGAGGTCGCTGCTGCCAGCGGAAATTTCGCCTGCGCCAGTATAGATAGAGTCTGCGTTATCGCGCACCGCGCTGACGGTACGGATTAACGACTGCTGCATCGTTTTGAGACCGGCGGCCAGTTGACCCATTTCACTGCGTCCTTCAGCCTCTATCTCATGGGTAAGATCGCCGTCGGCGATAGTTTGAATGTGCGCCATAATCCGTTGCAGCGGGCGGAGTAGAACGCGTTGCAGCCCCAGCCAGATAAACGCCAGCACGATGAGTACGATAAGTAGAATTATCCCCAGCGTCCATTGCATCTGGGTAAAACTGCTCTGATTCTGATCGCTGGCTAATTTTATTAATTGCGCATTTTGAGAGAGCCACTGGTTATATACCTGCTCCATGTCATCCTGCGCTTTTTGCGCGTCGAGGTTGCCATAGGCGGCGTAATTATCGGCTTTAAGATAGTGGATAGACTGCTGCAAAACGTCATACATCTGCTTGAAGCTGGCTTCGGCCTGGGCATCCAACGCCGGATCTTTTCCCGCGATCGCTTCGGAGTTCACGTAGTTGTTGAAATGCTTTTCCGCTTCGTTGAGCGACGCGCCAGCGTTGGTTAACAGCGTGTTCATGGCGTCCAGCGAGGCGGGATCGCGCTGATTTTTTAACATGCGTATCGCCACGCGGTTAATGGTGACGCGGGTTTCGATCAATGTCTGAAAACTGCCGCCCAGTTCCTGTTGTTGGTAACTCAGCGCGCTCGCATTCTGGAAATTCAGCCGATCGCTGCTGACGGCGGAATAAAACAGTATTCCTGTCACCAGCAATAAGGCGCTAAATATGCCCAGCGTCGCGATAACGCCGGTGATGACTTTGATATTTTTCATAGTGCCTAACATTCCTTATTTTGTAGACGGTATGATCAATATCGGTTGGATAAAAATTAACCTTACATCAAATCACGCTATTTCTGATTAATGGTTTGATAAGTAATAGAAAATAAATAATTTTCGCGTGAATAATATGTACAAAGAAAGGAATATCGCGGGATAACCCGGCGACACGACGCCGCCGGGTGGGAGAAGATTAGTTTTTACGCAGCAAACGTAGCGCATTGGCGGTCACCAATACCGTGGCTCCCGTATCCGCCAGGATTGCCAGCCATAGCCCGGTAAAACCCAGTAGCGTCGTCACCAGGAAAATGGCTTTCAGCCCCAGCGCAATGGTGATGTTCTGCCGGATATTCGCGTGGGTAGCGCGCGCCAGCGTAATCATCTGCGCTAACCCGCGCAGACGGTTATGAGTAAGGGCGGCGTCAGCCGTTTCCAGCGCGACGTCAGTACCGCTGCCCATCGCAATTCCGATACTGGCGGCTTTCATCGCGGGCGCATCATTAATGCCGTCGCCCACCATCGCCAGCGGCGCTTGTTGGTTAAGGGCGGTGACTGCCCGCACCTTGTCTTCCGGCAGTAGCCCGGCTTTAAACGCCAGATCCAGCTCGCCGGCAATCGCTGCCGCCGCCCGTGGGTTATCGCCGGTCAGAATCACGCCGTTAACGCCTAACTGATGCAGTTCGCGGATGGCGTCGCGCGCATCGTCACGCAACGTATCCTGGAGGGCGAGGACGCCAACAACGGTCTCGTTACGTAGCACCAGAACCACCGTCTGCCCGGCGTTTTCCAGTTCGCTAATTTGCCCGGCAAACGCTGCCGCAGGCTGTTTTCCCGCCGCGCAAATCAGAATACGTTCGCCGTTAACCTGCGCTTCAATTCCGGTGCCGGCCAGCGTTCGCTGCGATTCCGCCGTCGGGATCGCCAGATCGCGTGTCTGCGCTTCGCGGACAATAGCCTGCGCCAGCGGGTGCGTAGCGCCTTGTTCTACGGCTGCCGCCAGCGCCAACAGTTCAGCCTCGCTGATACCGCTTGCCGGATGAATCGCCGTCACCCGTGGTTTACCGATGGTCAACGTACCGGTTTTATCAAAGGCAACCTGCGTGATACGGCCCAGTTGCTCCAGCGCTGCGCCGCCTTTAATCAATGCGCCGCGCCGTGCCGCCGCCGCCAGCCCGGAGGTAATGGCCGCGGGCGTGGAGATCACCAGCGCGCACGGGCAGCCGATGAGCAGCAGCGTCAGCCCTTTATAAATCCACTCCTGCCAGCCGCCATCGAACATCAGCGGCGGAATAAGCGTCACCAGCAGCGCGATGACCATAATGACTGGCGTGTAGATGCGGCTGAAACGGTCAATAAACCGCTCAATGGGCGCACGGCGCTCTTCCGCCTCTTCAATCAGCGTCAGGATACGGTCAATCGCGCTGGCGCCAGGTTCAGATAGCACCTCCAGGGTGACGAGACGGTCAACGCTGGTCGCGCCTGCCGGGACTTTGTCGCCCGTTGCGCGCTCCACTGGGATAGACTCGCCGGTGAGCGCGCTTTCATCAAAGCTGGCGAAACCGGAAACCAGTTTACCGTCGGCGGGTAAACGCCCCCCGGCGGCGACTTCGATAATATCGCCCGGTCGCAGGGTATTAATAGCGACCTCTTCCCGTACGCCGTCGCGCAGACGGGTCGCTGTTTCCGGTTTAAGCGCCATTAACGCGCTGACGCCTTTACGGGCGCGGCTGGCGGCCCATCCTTCCAGGCGCTCGCCGATGAGGAACAGCAGCAATACCATTGCCGCCTCCGCCGTCGCGCCAATAAACAGCGCGCCAATGGCGGCGACGCTCATCAGCGTTTCAATAGCGAACCAACTGCCGCTTTTCATCAGCCGCAGCGCCTGGCGGGCAATAGGATACAGACCGACCAGAGTGGTGACGATAAAGGCCAGTTGGCCGAACGGGTGGTTAAATTGCTCCAGCCCCCAGCTTATCGCCATCATAATGATCAGCGTAATAAGCGGCAGGTTCTCTTTAAGACGAGATTCAGGCGCGGCGTCGCGCGAATCTTCGCTACGCAAGGTATAACCCGCCTTCTGTACGGCGCGTTCAATTTGCGCGCGGAGGTCGGCGTCGGCATCGACCACTAACTTTTCGGTGGCGAACAGCACTTGCGCCTGGTTGACGCCGCGAATTTGGCGGACCGCATTCTCCACTTTTCGGGCGCAGGCGGCGCAGTCCATGCCGGAGATTTTCCAGGTATAGCGCGTGCCTGCCACGGCAGTAGAAACAGGCGCGCTGGACGCGCAATGTTCTTCGCAGCAGCAGCTATCGGCCTTCTGTATTGCCGGGGCTAATCTGAAGGAGGTAAAGGGCGGGACTTTTTTGCCATCGGTATCAGGGGTCGACATAACGTCCTCCGGTTGATGATAATTTTCTCATTAACCGGAGGATACACTCTGGAGTCGACTCCAGAGTCAAGCGCTATTATTTACAGGTACAGCGAGCGAACAATCAGGAAGTGTCCGGCAAAGTAGCAGGCGGCGGCAATCGCGTTATCCGCCCGGAAACGGCGGCGGTAATGGCTACCCAGCCAGACGATATTGCCGATAAACAGCAGCGTCGCGCCGGTAAAGGCCGAAAGGGCTGGCGCCGTTGGGCGGAAGAACCACAGTTCGCCCGCCAGCCAGACCATGACCAGAGTCATGGCGATAAAAGTACATACCGGCCAGCGTAGCTCCTCCAGTCGCGTCCAGATAACGGCGATAAGCAACGCGCCGACTATCAGTAACGCCAGCGGCAGCGGCCAGAAGAACGACAACGTCATTTGGCTGGCAAAGTAAATGGTGTAGAGCAGATGCGATAAGAAAAATGCCCCGACGGCGTACAGCAGGCGTTGACGCGGTAAGAGCGTTAACGCATCGCCGACCAGCGAGGCGCACAGCCCGGCCAACACAAGATAACTGATGGCGTCAAACATCGGCGCTTGCCAGGCCAGTAACAGCAACAGTAATAACGTGACGGGCTTAAAAACCCAGCGTTGCCAGGCTGGCCCGCGATAGGAGGCGTCCACATACAGCCATGCGGACAGGCAGACAGCGATAAACGACCAAAGCATCTTAATTCCTTGAATTCGTTATTTTTTCGCAAACGGTATGCTTGCGGCTCTATTATTCAGTGTAGAGGCCGTGACGGTCAGATGACAACACTATAACGGGCAGGGTATGCTTATTTCCGCATTTTCTGACAGGTTAACAGTATGAGTAAGCCACCGCTTTTCTTCATTATAATCATTGCATTAATCGTAGTTGCCGCGTCGTTCCGCTTCGTTCAGCAACGGCGGGAAAAAGCCGCTAATGAGGCGGCGCCGTTACAGCAAAAGCTGGTCGTGGTCAGCAATAAACGGGAGAAGCCGGTTAATGACCGACGCTCTCGCCAGCAGGAAGTGAGCCCGGCGGGAACCAGTATGCGCTATGAGGCAAGTTTTAAGCCGCTCAATGGCGGTCTGGAAAAAACGTTCCGTTTACAAGCGCAGCAGTACCACGCTTTGACGGTGGGCGATCAAGGTACGCTGAGCTATAAGGGAACGCGGTTCGTCGGGTTTGTTAGCCGTACCCCGGATAACGAATAAACCGTCATCCGGCAGCAAACGTTATTTTTTGTTCTTAAACTTCTTCTGCCAGACCAGCAGCTCAAACACGCCGAACAGGAAAATGCGGATTTTCTCTCCCGTCGTCATCTGCGGACCCTCTTTCGGTATCGTTGATTTCAGCAACGCCAACTGCATACCGTGCATCAGCGCCATGAACACCAACGCCACGTTGACGAAGATATTGAGCGGGCGCGGGAAGGGTTGCACCAGATTAAGAATCAAAAATGCCCACACGAAGAGCATTAATAAGCGGCCCAGATTAATCAACATCATTTTCTCCTTGCGCGTCGCGCTGATACAGACGATAAGCGACCTGTCCGGCCACCTTTTCTCGATACAATGCCCAGTTCGCCGGAACGGGCGGCAGACCGTTTTCCACCTCGCTTTCTACGTAGATTAGCGCGTCGTCGGCCAGCCATCCCTGGGTTTCCAGCAATTGTAACGTCTCTTCCAGCAGCCCTTTACGAAACGGTGGGTCGACAAAGACGACGTGATGCGGCGTTCCCGGCTGGCTGAGGAAGGCCAGAGTATTGGTATTGACGACGCGAGCATTGTTGGCTTTCAGCGTCGCCAGATTTTTTTGCAACTGCTGCGATACGGCGCGATCCATTTCCAGTAACGTTGCCTGGGCCGCATAACGTGATAGCGCTTCCAGACCCAGCGCGCCGCTGCCGGCAAAGCAATCCAGACAATGGGCGTCTACCATTACCGGAGCCAGCCAGTTAAATAACGTTTCGCGCACGCGATCGGTGGTGGGACGCAGACCCGGGCTGTCCGGAACCGGTAATTTACGGCCACGCCATTGCCCGCCAATAATGCGGATTTGGCCGCTGCCAGAGTGAGTCGGTTTTTTCATTTCTCTTGCTCGAACCGCCTGTTGCAAGTTATTCCAGGCGGTGATGTGAATTAAGTTAAGTGATAGACTATTTCATCATTTTTTTAGCTTCCATGTATATAGCGCCGCGAGGGGTGTAGTCGCAGATGGCAAAACAGAAAAAACGTGGCTTCTTTTCCTGGTTGGGCTTCGGTGATAAAGAGCAGAAGCAGGAACAGACCGAAGAACAGCAGATTGTTGAGGAACAACGACCGGTTGAGCCCCCTGTTGAAACGGCGGCAGACGTAGACGCGCAAACGCCCGCGCACAGCAAAGCAGAAACAGAAGCCTTTGCGGAAGAGGTGGTGGACGTTACTGAGAAAGTTCAGGAGAGCGAAAAACCGCAGCCGGTAGAGCCGGAGCCCGCGACGGCCATTGAGATGGCAGCGCCGCAGATCGTGGTGGAACGCGAGGAATTGCCGCTGCCGGAAGAGGTCAAAGACGAGGCTATCTCGCCGGAAGAGTGGCAGGCCGAAGCGGAAACCGTAGAGGTCATTGCCGCGGTAGAAGAAGAGGGCGAAAACGCGGCGAAATTCACTGACGAAGAGCTGGAAGCGCAGGCGCTGGCCGCTCAGGCGGCGGAAGAGGCGGTGATGGTTGTTCCGCCGGCGGAAGAAGACGCGCCGGTGGAAGCGATCGTTCAGGAGCAGGAAAAACCGACTAAAGAAGGTTTCTTTGCCCGCCTGAAACGCAGTCTGCTGAAAACCAAAGAAAATCTCGGTTCCGGATTTATCAGTCTGTTCCGCGGCAAGAAAATCGACGATGATTTGTTCGAGGAGCTGGAAGAGCAGTTGCTCATCGCTGATGTCGGGGTGGAAACCACGCGTAAGATTATCGCTAATCTGACGGAAGGCGCCAGCCGCAAACAGCTTAAAGATGCCGAGGCGCTGTATGGTCTGTTGAAAGACGAGATGGGCGAGATTCTGGCGAAGGTAGACGAACCGCTTAATATTGAAGGTAAAACGCCTTTTGTTATTCTGATGGTTGGCGTGAACGGCGTGGGTAAAACCACTACTATCGGTAAACTGGCGCGCCAGTTTGAGCAGCAGGGTAAATCAGTGATGCTGGCGGCGGGGGATACTTTCCGCGCGGCGGCGGTCGAACAGCTACAGGTCTGGGGACAGCGTAACAACATTCCGGTTATCGCCCAGCATACCGGCGCGGACTCCGCCTCGGTGATTTTTGACGCTATCCAGGCCGCGAAGGCGCGTAATGTGGATGTGTTAATTGCCGATACGGCAGGGCGTCTGCAGAACAAGTCGCACCTGATGGAAGAGCTGAAAAAAATCGTTCGCGTCATGAAAAAGCTGGACGAAGAAGCGCCACATGAAGTTATGCTGACCATTGACGCCAGCACCGGACAGAACGCGGTAAGCCAGGCCAAACTGTTCCATGAAGCGGTAGGCTTAACCGGTATTACCCTGACCAAGCTGGACGGTACGGCGAAAGGCGGGGTGATTTTCTCGGTAGCTGACCAGTTTGGCATTCCTATCCGTTACATTGGCGTGGGCGAACGTATCGAGGATTTGCGTCCGTTTAAGGCGGACGATTTTATTGAGGCACTTTTTGCCCGAGAGGATTAACAATGATTCGCTTTGAACATGTCAGCAAGGCCTATCTCGGCGGGAGACAAGCGCTGCAGGGAGTGACATTCCATATGCGGCCAGGCGAGATGGCGTTTCTGACCGGCCACTCCGGCGCGGGGAAAAGTACCCTGCTGAAGCTAATCTGTGGGATTGAGCGGCCCAGCGCCGGCAAAATCTTCTTCAGCGGGCATGATATTACGCGCCTGAAAAACCGCGAAGTGCCGTTTTTGCGCCGCCAGATTGGGATGATTTTCCAGGATCACCATCTGCTGATGGATCGCACGGTCTATGACAATGTGGCGATACCGTTAATCATTGCCGGCGCCAGCGGCGATGATATCCGTCGTCGTGTGTCGGCGGCGCTGGATAAGGTTGGACTACTGGACAAAGCGAGAAACTTCCCGATTCAACTCTCCGGAGGCGAACAGCAGCGCGTGGGCATCGCCCGCGCGGTGGTCAATAAGCCAGCGGTATTGCTGGCGGATGAACCGACCGGGAACCTGGACGACGCGTTGTCGGAAGGGATTTTACGTCTGTTTGAAGAGTTTAACCGCGTAGGGGTGACGGTACTGATGGCGACGCACGATATTGGACTTATCTCCCGTCGTTCCTATAGGCAGCTCGTCCTGAGCGATGGACATCTGCATGGAGGCCTGGCCAATGAATAGGCGCGACGCGATTAACCAAATCAGGCAGTTCGGCGGACGGCTGGATCGACTGCGTAAGTCTCGCGGCGGAACAGGCGGCGGGCGCAACGCGCCAGGACGCCAGAAGCCGACACCGAAACCGAACTCACGTAAAACGAATGTCTTTAATGAACAGGTGCGCTATGCCTGGCACGGCGCGCTGCAAGATCTGAAAAGCAAACCGCTGGCGACGTTTCTGACGGTGATGGTGATCGCCATCTCCCTGACGCTGCCCAGCGTCTGTTACATGGTCTATAAAAACGTCAACCAGGCGGCGACTCAGTATTATCCGTCGCCGCAGATCACCGTTTATCTGCAAAAAACGCTGGATGATGACGCGGCGGCACGGGTTGTTGGGCAGCTTCAGGCCGAGCAGGGCGTTGAGAAGGTCAACTACCTGTCCCGTGAGGACGCGCTGGGAGAATTCCGCAACTGGTCGGGTTTTGGCGGCGCGCTGGATATGCTGGAAGAGAACCCGCTACCGGCGGTGGCGGTGGTGATCCCCAAGCTGGACTTCCAGAGTACCGCCTCGCTTAATACGCTGCGCGACCGTATCTCGCAGATTAACGGCATTGACGAAGTCCGCATGGATGATAGCTGGTTTGCGCGCCTGGCGGCGCTCACCGGGCTGGTGGGCCGCGTGTCGGCGATGATCGGCGTGCTGATGGTCGCGGCGGTCTTCCTCGTTATCGGCAACAGCGTGCGCCTGAGCATTTTTGCCCGTCGCGATACCATTAACGTGCAAAAGCTGATTGGCGCGACCGATGGCTTTATCCTGCGTCCGTTCCTCTATGGCGGCGCGTTGCTCGGTTTTTCCGGCGCGTTTCTTTCACTGATATTGTCTGAAATTTTGGTGATGCGTTTATCATCGGCGGTGACTGAAGTGGCGCAGGTCTTCGGCACGAAGTTTGATCTCAATGGCTTATCGTTCGATGAGTGCCTGCTGCTGCTGCTGGTCTGTTCCATGATTGGCTGGATCGCCGCCTGGCTGGCCACGGTGCAACATTTACGTCACTTTACTCCCGATTGATAAAATCGTGGTATAATCTTTCCCTGCAATGGGCTTCCGTTCGCAGGGAAAGAGTCCCTGTTGTCTCTTCCCCGCGTGTCATCTTTATGTCACAAGATTTGTGCAAATTATGCACAGTGTTACATTGAACTTGTGGATAAAATCACTGTCTGATAAAAGAGTGGGTGATATTCTCGTTGCTCATCGGCTTTGGCACGGTTGTTGCTCGCTGACGGTGCCAGGCAATACTGATTGAGAGGATTTGAATGACCAAAGAAATGCAAAATTTAGCTTTAGCCCCTGTTGGCAACCTGGAATCTTATATCCGGGCGGCGAACGCGTGGCCGATGTTATCGGCTGACGAGGAGCGGGCATTGGCTGAAAGGCTGCATTACCAGGGCGATCTGGAAGCAGCTAAAACGCTGATCCTGTCTCACCTGCGCTTTGTTGTTCATATTGCTCGTAACTATGCGGGCTATGGTCTGCCGCAGGCGGATTTAATCCAGGAAGGCAACATCGGCCTGATGAAAGCCGTACGTCGTTTTAACCCGGAAGTAGGCGTGCGCCTGGTTTCCTTCGCCGTACACTGGATTAAAGCAGAAATTCACGAATACGTGCTGCGTAACTGGCGTATCGTTAAAGTCGCAACCACGAAAGCGCAGCGTAAGCTGTTCTTTAATCTGCGTAAAACCAAGCAGCGTCTGGGCTGGTTTAATCAGGATGAGGTTGAAATGGTGGCGCGCGAACTGGGTGTTTCCAGTAAAGACGTGCGTGAGATGGAGTCGCGTATGGCGGCGCAGGACATGACGTTTGACATGTCTTCGGACGATGAGTCCGACAGCCAGCCAATGGCGCCGGTGCTGTATCTGCAGGATAAATCGTCTAACTTTGCCGACGGCATTGAAGACGATAACTGGGAAGAGCAGGCCGCCAACCGACTGACCGATGCGATGCAGGGGCTCGACGAGCGTAGCCAGGATATTATCCGCGCTCGCTGGCTGGACGAAGACAATAAGTCTACGTTGCAGGAGCTGGCCGATCGTTACGGCGTCTCCGCTGAGCGTGTGCGCCAGCTTGAAAAGAACGCCATGAAAAAGCTTCGCGCTGCGATCGAAGCGTAATCTTCGCGAATTGCCAATGAACCCTCGAATGTGAATTCGGGGGTTTTGTTTTTTGTAGGCCGGATAAGGCGTTTACCCTGCCATCCGGCAACACGTAGGCCCGATGGCGCTTCGCTTATCGGGCCTACGGGCCCTTCCTCTCCCCCACCGACACAAATCTGTTATCTGAATGTAAATTTAGCTATTCCAAAGTAATAAAAATCGGGTATGTTTTAGCAGAGTATGCTGCTAAAGCACGGGTAGCTAGCCAATAATCGAAATAAAGTGCTGAACAATAACGCCACAACACACGTAACAACCAGAATAATGGGGATTATCAGGATGAATATGAAGGGTAAAACGTTATTGGCAGGATGTATCGCCCTGTCATTAAGCCATATGGCATTCGCAGAGGACATTAAAGTCGCGGTTGTCGGCGCGATGTCCGGTCCGGTGGCGCAGTATGGCGACCAGGAATTTACCGGTGCGGAGCAGGCAATTGCCGATATCAATGCGAAAGGCGGTATTAAAGGCGATAAGCTCGTCGCGGTGAAATATGACGACGCCTGCGACCCGAAACAGGCGGTAGCTGTCGCTAACAAAGTGGTGAACGACGGCATCAAGTATGTTATCGGACACTTATGCTCCTCTTCCACACAGCCAGCCTCTGATATCTACGAAGACGAAGGTATCCTGATGATAACCCCGGCGGCGACCGCGCCGGAGCTGACCGCACGCGGCTATAACCTGATTTTGCGCACGACCGGCCTGGACTCTGACCAGGGGCCAACGGCGGCAAAGTATATTCTGGAGAAGGTAAAACCGCAGCGCATCGCGATTATCCACGATAAGCAGCAGTACGGCGAAGGGCTGGCGCGCGCGGTGCAGGACGGTCTGAAGAAAGGCGGCGTTAACGTCGTATTCTTTGACGGCATCACCGCTGGCGAAAAAGATTTCTCCACTCTGGTTGCGCGCCTGAAGAAAGAGAATATCGACTTTGTCTACTACGGCGGTTATCACCCGGAAATGGGGCAGATTTTGCGCCAGTCCCGCGCCGCAGGGCTGAAAACCCAGTTTATGGGGCCGGAAGGGGTGGCGAACGTCTCGCTGTCTAACATCGCCGGAGAGTCGGCGGAAGGCTTACTGGTCACTAAACCGAAGAACTACGATCAGGTGCCAGCGAACAAACCGATTGTGGATGCCATCAAAGCCAAGAAACAAGATCCTGGCGGCGCATTCGTGTGGACCACCTACGCCGCGCTGCAATCGTTGCAGGCGGGTCTGAACCAGTCTGACGATCCGGCGGAAATTGCCAAATACCTGAAAGGCGCCACGGTCGACACCGTAATGGGACCGCTGTCGTGGGATGAGAAGGGCGATCTGAAAGGATTTGAGTTCGGCGTGTTTGACTGGCATGCGAATGGTACGGCGACAGACGCTAAGTGAGTAACAGCCCGGTGGCGCTTTGCTTACCGGGCCTACAACGAGTACTTCGTAGGCCGGATAAGCGTCAGCGCCATCCGGCTTTTTTGCGCCTGTAATCCGCCCGATGTTGAAAAAAATATCACGACGAAATACACTGTATGTACGGTGTATTACCGTACATTATCCAGGAGTCTCTTTCATGTCAGCCCTAAAAAAACAGCGTATCGATCTGCGGCTCACAGACGGCGATAAAAGCATGATTGAAGAAGCGGCCGCCATTACTAATCAATCAATCACGCAATTTATGTTGAATAGCGCAGCGGAGCGAGCCGCAGAAGTGCTTGAACAGCACCGTCGGGTTATTCTTAATGAAGCATCCTGGGCGCGAGTCATGGATGCGCTTAGTCATCCTCCCACCCCCAATGAGAAATTAAAACGCGCGGCGCAACGTCTACAAGACATGGAGTGAACCGTGGACAACCTGACAATAGAGATTCTGGCTGATAACGCAGAATACAACTGGCGGCAGTTCGACTGCGGTGAAGCATCATTAAACCTTTTTTTAACGCAGCATCTTCAGCGCCAGCATAACAACAAAATCTTGCGCGGTTATGTACTCAGAACCACTACGCCAGAACGGCGAGTGTTGGGGTATTACACCCTGTCAGGAAGCTGCTTTGAACGCGCGTCGTTGCCTTCCAGAACCCAGCAAAAGCGCATCCCTTACCAGAATATCCCCAGCGTTACGCTGGGCCGTTTAGCGGTCGATCTCTCATTACAGGGAAAAGGGTGGGGAGCCATATTGGTCACGCATGCGATGAAAGTGGTGTGGTCGGCATCACTGGCCGTTGGGATTCATGGCATCTTTGTGGAAGCGTTAAACGAAAAAGCCCAGGCCTTTTATCAGCGGCTGGGCTTTATTTCTTTATCCGGAGAAAACGAGCACGCGCTGTTTTACCCGACAAAGTCGATTGAGCAACTTTTTGGCTAGCGCTTCTCCCAGCCGTCATGCTGGGCGGTAAAACCTAACGCCTGCATAAACGCGGCCATCACGCTGCGGTCTTCAACACCGACATCCGCCATCCACCACGACGAGACGTTGGGATTATCGCGGATGACTTCTTCTACCAGGTATTGTCCGACGCCGCGACGACGGGTGATTTCACGCACGCGTAAGGAATCCAGCGCGCCCTGCGTTCCGCTCAGCGTCACTCTTACGGCGCCCAACAAACGCTCGTTAAACCGCGCGGCATAAATCCGGTGCGTTTCATCTACGCTTAATGAGGAGGCGGAATATTCCGGCCAGATTTTGCCCAGATCGATCTGATCCTGAGCGCTAAAGTGTTCTAAACGAAGGATAGTCAGCTTCATCGACGGCTTGTCCCGATTTCAAAAGATGCGATCAGTGTACCGAAACAGGCAGGCCAGATGCTTTCTCTTTTTTGTGTCATTTACCAGGGTATTAATTTTTTAACAACGATAATTACAGTTTGAAGCATTAGAGAATGGAAAACAGGCAGCATAATTCCCTGAATGCTAGTGAATTATTCCGCTTAATATGCCGTTATTTTATGCTGACAAGCGTGCTTTTTTTTGTTTATCTATAGCGAAAAGCAGAATATTATCTTTCCTTAATAGACTGAAAAATAGATATTTTAATCTTATTATGCTTTAAATGCTGCGCTAACTCATTAATGAGTCAGTAAAAAGCGCACCATTTATAAAAAGTACAGTCTGCTTTTTAACCAGCAAAAAACAAAACATATAACATCACGAATGGGGATACAGGCACATGAAACGGAAAGCGAAAACAATAATCGCAGGGATTGTTGCATTAGCAGTCTCGCAGGGGGCAATGGCAGATGATATTAAAGTCGCCATAGTCGGGGCGATGTCCGGCCCGGTAGCGCAATGGGGCGATATGGAATTTAACGGCGCGCGCCAGGCCATTAAAGACATCAACGCTAAAGGCGGGATTAAAGGCGATAAGCTGGTCGGCGTAGAGTACGATGATGCCTGCGATCCAAAACAGGCGGTGGCGGTGGCCAACAAAATCGTTAACGACGGTATTCAGTACGTTATTGGTCACTTGTGTTCTTCTTCTACTCAGCCAGCATCCGATATCTATGAAGATGAAGGTATTCTGATGATCTCCCCGGGGGCGACTAACCCGGAGCTGACCCAGCGCGGCTATCAGTACATTATGCGTACCGCCGGCCTGGACTCCTCCCAGGGGCCAACGGCCGCGAAATACATCCTGGAAACGGTGAAACCGCAGCGCATCGCTATCATTCACGATAAACAGCAATACGGCGAAGGACTGGCGCGCTCCGTGCAGGATGGCCTGAAGCAGGGCAATGCCAATATTGTCTTTTTTGATGGTATTACCGCCGGCGAAAAAGATTTCTCCGCCCTGATTGCCCGCTTGCAAAAAGAGAATATCGACTTTGTGTATTACGGCGGCTACTACCCGGAAATGGGGCAGATGCTGCGCCAGGCGCGGGCTAATGGCCTGAAAACGCAATTTATGGGGCCGGAAGGCGTGGGTAACGCGTCGCTGTCCAATATTGCGGGCGGTGCGGCGGAAGGCATGTTGGTGACGATGCCAAAACGTTATGACCAGGACCCGGCGAATAAGGCGATTGTCGAGGCGCTGAAAGCCGACAAGAAAGATCCCAGCGGTCCGTACGTCTGGATCACCTACGCCGCCGTCCAGTCGCTGACGACCGCAATGACGCGTAGCGCCAGCCATGCTCCGCTGGATCTGGTGAAAGATCTTAAAGCTAACGGGGCTGATACCGTTATTGGGCCGCTGAAATGGGATGAAAAAGGCGATCTTAAGGGATTTGAATTTGGCGTCTTCCAGTGGCACGCCGACGGCTCGTCAACCGTCGCGAAGTAATGCCAGAAGATAAGTTATCCCACCGCCCGCACGCCGGGCGGGTTTAAAAAGGTTACCTTATGTCCGAGCAGTTTCTCTATTTCTTGCAGCAGATGTTTAACGGCGTCACGCTGGGGAGCACCTACGCGCTGATTGCTATCGGTTATACGATGGTGTACGGCATTATCGGCATGATCAACTTCGCTCATGGCGAGGTGTATATGATCGGCAGCTACGTCTCTTTTATGATCATCGCCGCGCTAATGATGATGGGAATAGACACCAGTTGGCTCCTGGTGGCCGCCGGATTTATCGGCGCGATTATTATTGCCAGCGCCTACGGCTGGAGTATCGAGCGAGTCGCTTACCGGCCCGTGCGCAACTCCAAGCGCCTGATCGCCCTGATTTCCGCCATCGGGATGTCCATCTTTCTGCAAAACTACGTCAGCCTGACGGAAGGTTCGCGCGACGTGGCGTTACCCAGCCTGTTTAACGGCCAGTGGATTGTGGGCAGCAGCGAAAACTTTTCCGCGTCCATCACCACCATGCAGGCGGTTATCTGGATAGTCACCTTTCTGGCTATGCTGGCGCTCACCATTTTCATTCGCTACTCCCGGATGGGCCGCGCCTGCCGCGCCTGCGCGGAGGATCTGAAAATGGCCAGCCTGCTCGGCATTAATACCGACCGCGTCATTGCGCTAACGTTTGTTATCGGCGCGGCAATGGCGGCGGTGGCGGGCGTGCTGCTCGGTCAGTTCTATGGCGTAATTAACCCCTACATCGGTTTTATGGCCGGGATGAAAGCATTCACCGCGGCGGTGCTGGGCGGTATTGGCAGCATTCCGGGCGCGATGATCGGCGGTCTGATTTTGGGCGTCGCCGAAGCGCTCTCGTCTGCATATTTAAGTACCGAATATAAAGATGTCGTATCGTTCGCTCTGCTGATTCTGGTACTGCTGGTGATGCCGACCGGTATCCTGGGGCGTCCGGAGGTAGAGAAAGTATGAAACCGATGCATATTGCGATGGCTCTGTTCTCTGCGGCGATGTTCTTCGTTCTGGCTGGCGTCTTCATGGGCGTACAACTGGAGCTGGACGGCACCAAACTGGTGGTGGATACCGCCGCCGACATTCGCTGGCAGTGGATCTTTATCGGTACGGCAGTGGTTTTTTTCTTTCAGTTGCTGCGTCCGATGTTCCAGAAAGCGGTGAAGCACGTCTCCGGACCGAAGTTTATTCTGCCGGCGATCGATGGCTCTACCGTTAAGCAAAAGCTGTTTCTGATGGCGCTGCTGGTTATCGCCGTGGCGTGGCCGTTTATGGTGTCGCGCGGTAGCGTCGATATCGCCACCATGACCATGATTTATATCATCCTCGGTCTGGGGCTGAACGTGGTGGTGGGGCTGTCCGGCCTGCTGGTATTGGGCTACGGCGGCTTTTACGCCATCGGCGCTTATACCTTTGCGCTGCTCAACCACTATTACGGTTTGGGTTTCTGGACCTGCCTGCCGCTGGCGGGACTGGTCTCCGCCGCCGCTGGTTTCCTGCTCGGCTTCCCGGTACTGCGCCTGCGCGGCGACTATCTGGCGATTGTGACGCTCGGCTTCGGCGAAATCGTCCGTATCCTGCTGCTCAACAACACTGAAATTACCGGCGGCCCGAACGGTATCAGCCAGATCCCCAAACCGACGCTGTTTGGTCTGGAGTTTAGCCGCAGTACTCGCGAAGGCGGCTGGGATACCTTCAGCAATTTCTTTGGCGTGAAGTACGACCCATCCGACCGGGTCATTTTCCTTTATCTGGTGGCCCTGTTGCTGGTGGTCCTGTCGCTGTTTGTCATTAACCGCCTGCTGCGTATGCCGCTGGGCCGGGCGTGGGAAGCATTGCGTGAGGATGAGATCGCCTGTCGCTCATTAGGTTTAAGCCCGACGCGCATCAAGCTGACCGCTTTTACTATCAGCGCCGCGTTTGCCGGTTTCGCCGGGACGTTGTTTGCCGCCCGCCAGGGCTTTGTCAGCCCGGAATCCTTCACTTTCGCCGAATCCGCCTTCGTGCTGGCGATTGTGGTGCTGGGCGGAATGGGCTCGCAGTTTGCGGTGATCCTGGCGGCGGTTCTGCTGGTGGTGTCGCGCGAGTTGATGCGCGACTTCAACGAATACAGCATGTTGATGCTCGGTGGTTTGATGGTGTTGATGATGATCTGGCGCCCGCAGGGATTGCTGCCGATGACGCGTCCGCAGTTGAAGCTGAAAAGTGGTCAGGCGAAAGGAGAGCAGGCATGAGTCAGCCATTATTAGCGGTTAACGGCCTGATGATGCGCTTTGGCGGTTTGCTGGCGGTCAACAATGTATCGCTGGAATTGCGTGAGCGGGAAATTGTGTCGCTGATTGGCCCTAACGGCGCGGGTAAAACGACGGTGTTTAACTGCCTGACCGGTTTCTATAAGCCGACAGGCGGTACGATCACGTTGCGCGAGCGGCATCTGGAAGGGTTGCCGGGCCAGCAGATCGCCCGCATGGGCGTGGTACGCACTTTCCAGCATGTGCGCCTGTTTCGCGAAATGACGGTGATTGAAAACCTGCTGGTGGCGCAGCACCAGCAACTGAAAACGGGCCTCTTTTCCGGCCTGTTGAAAACGCCCGCTTTCCGCCGTGCGCAAAGCGAAGCGCTGGACCGCGCGGCGACCTGGCTTGAGCGTATTGGCCTGCTGGAACATGCCAACCGCCAGGCCAGTAATCTGGCCTACGGCGACCAGCGCCGGCTGGAGATTGCCCGCTGCATGGTGACGCAGCCAGAAATTCTGATGCTCGACGAACCGGCGGCCGGCCTTAACCCGAAAGAGACCAAAGAGCTGGATGAGCTGATTGCCGAACTACGTAACCATCACAACACTACTATCTTGCTGATTGAACACGATATGAAGCTGGTGATGGGCATTTCCGATCGCATTTACGTGGTGAATCAGGGCACGCCGCTGGCGAACGGCACGCCGGAAGAGGTTCGCAACAACCCGGACGTCATCCGCGCTTATCTGGGTGAGGCATAAGATGGAAAAAACGATGTTAACGTTTGAAAAAGTTAGCGCCCACTACGGCAAGATTCAGGCGCTGCACGACGTCAGTCTGCACATCAACCAGGGGGAAATCGTTACCCTGATTGGCGCTAACGGCGCGGGGAAAACGACGCTGCTTGGCACCTTGTGCGGCGATCCGCGCGCCTCCAGCGGACGGGTGGTGTTTGACGGTAAAGACATCACCGACTGGCAGACGGCGAAAATCATGCGTGAAGCGGTGGCGATAGTACCGGAAGGGCGGCGCGTCTTCTCGCGGATGACGGTGGAAGAGAATCTGGCGATGGGCGGTTTTTTTGCCGAGCGCGATCGGTTTCAGGAACGTATCAAATGGGTGTACGAGCTGTTTCCGCGCCTGCATGAACGCCGTATCCAGCGAGCGGGTACCATGTCCGGCGGCGAACAGCAGATGCTGGCGATTGGCCGCGCGCTGATGAGCCAGCCGAGGCTATTGCTGCTGGATGAACCGTCGCTGGGGCTGGCGCCGATCATCATCCAGCAGATCTTCGACACCATTGAGCAGTTGCGCGAGCAGGGTATGACCATCTTCCTTGTCGAGCAAAACGCCAACCAGGCGCTGAAGCTCGCCGACCGCGGTTATGTGCTGGAAAACGGCCACGTAGTGCTATCCGATACCGGTGATGCACTGCTGGCGAACGAAGCGGTGCGCAGCGCCTATCTGGGCGGATAAGGCGCAGTTTACAGCTGCCATCTGGCAAACGCGCCCGGTGGCGCTACCGCTTACCGGACCTGGCGGATTACTCGGCATTCGGCAAATCAGTAGAACATTTTTCGTACCAATATGTTATAGTTGAGAATAATTATCAACTATAACCACCGAAGAAGGAGCAAGGATGATACGTTCAGGCGCCTGCATAATGGGAACGCTGTTGTTCGCGGCTTCGTTCAGTGTTAACGCCTTAACCTCAAACGATTTTGATCCCCGCGATCCTGCTATCTGGCAAGAAGAAACCGCAACGCCTTATCCACTGGCCGCAACGACCTGCGAAGTGCGTCATCATCTGGATTGTGCAACGTGGGAGGATGAAAAATCCGACATTCAGCGTGAACGCGAGCGGCGAGATCAGCGGCGCTTACAAAATCTGTACAAAAAGTATTCTCATCGTGATTAACTGCTGACGCCAGCCAAATAACGCATGTCTGGTCGGCATTACGCTGTCAGACGTGCCGTAGCTCCCACTTTTCTTTTCCGGCGCTTTCACTGCCTTGCCATCTCTCTGTCGCCTTACTATCTTTTTTTTGTAATAAAAAAGTTATTTTTCTGTCATTCGAGCATGTCATGTTACCCCCGCGAACATAAAACGCGTGATATCGCGCATCCCGGCACAAAAAGAGAGATAACCGATGATATCGTTACGACATACAGCTTTAGGACTGGCGCTGAGTCTGGCATTTACGGGTCAGGCGTTGGCCGTCACCACTATTCCATTCTGGCATTCAATGGAAGGGGAGTTAGGCAAAGAAGTTGATTCACTGGCGCAACGTTTCAACCAGGCCAATCCGGATTACAAAATCGTTCCGGTCTATAAGGGGAACTATGAACAGAACCTGAGCGCCGGGATCGCGGCATTCCGTACCGGCAACGCGCCGGCAATATTGCAGGTTTATGAGGTTGGGACAGCGACCATGATGGCCTCGAAAGCCATTAAGCCGGTTTATGAAGTGTTTAAAGACGCCGGTATTAACTTTGACGAGTCCCAATTTGTACCAACCGTTGCAGGCTACTACACCGATGCTAAAAGCGGGCATCTGCTCTCCCAGCCCTTTAACAGCTCCACGCCGGTACTGTACTACAACAAAGACGCCTTTAAGAAAGCCGGTTTAGATCCGGAACAGCCGCCGAAAACCTGGCAGGAGCTGGCTGACTATACCGCGAAATTGAGAGCGGCAGGCATGAAATGCGGTTACGCCAGCGGCTGGCAAGGCTGGATCCAACTGGAAAACTTCAGCGCCTGGAACGGTCTCCCCTTCGCCAGTAAAAACAATGGCTTTGACGGTACAGATGCGGTGCTGGAGTTTAATAAGCCAGAGCAGGTGAAACATATCGCGCTGCTGGAAGAGATGAATAAAAAAGGCGATTTTAGCTATGTTGGGCGTAAGGACGAGTCTACCGAGAAGTTTTATAACGGTGACTGCGCGATGACAACCGCGTCCTCCGGTTCGCTCGCCAATATCCGCCAGTATGCCAAATTTAACTATGGCGTGGGTATGATGCCGTACGACGCTGATATCAAGGGCGCGCCGCAAAACGCCATTATCGGCGGAGCCAGCCTATGGGTCATGCAGGGTAAAGATAAAGAAACCTATACCGGCGTCGCCAAATTCCTCGACTTCCTGGCAAAACCGGAAAACGCTGCTGAATGGCATCAAAAAACTGGCTACCTGCCGATTACCACCGCCGCCTACGAGCTGACCCGCGAGCAGGGTTATTACGATAAAAACCCCGGTGCGGATATCGCCACTCGCCAGATGTTGAATAAGCCGCCGTTACCCTTCACCAAAGGCTTGCGTCTGGGCAATATGCCGCAGATTCGTACTATCGTGGACGAAGAGCTGGAAAGCGTCTGGACCGGGAAGAAAACCCCACAACAGGCGTTGGATACCGCAGTGGATCGCGGGAATCAGTTACTGCGTCGTTTTGAGAAAGCGAGCAAATCTTAAGTGTATAAGTGCCTGATGGCGCTGCGCTTATCAGGCCTACAGCGTTTGTAGGCCGGATAAGGTGCTTGCACCGCCATCCGGCACCTTCCAGGAAAAGAACCTTCATGTCATCATCCCGTCCGGTGTTCCGCTCGCGCTGGCTGCCGTATTTACTGGTTGCCCCGCAGTTGGTTATCACCGTTATTTTCTTTATCTGGCCTGCGGGCGAAGCGCTGTGGTATTCGCTGCAAAGCGTCGATCCGTTTGGTTTTTCCAGCCAATTTGTCGGGCTGGAGAATTTTGTCGCGCTTTTTCACGACAGTTATTATCTCGACGCCTTCTGGACGACGATTAAATTCAGCGCGCTGGTCACGTTTAGCGGCCTGCTGGTCTCGTTGTTTTTCGCCGCCCTGGTGGATTACGTGGTGCGCGGCAGCCGTTTTTATCAGACGCTGATGCTGCTGCCTTATGCCGTCGCGCCCGCCGTCGCCGCCGTATTGTGGATTTTCCTGTTTAACCCGGGGCGGGGATTAATCACCCATTTCCTCGGCGAATTCGGCTATAACTGGAACCACGCGCAAAACAGCGGTCAGGCGATGTTCCTGGTGGTATTTGCGTCAGTCTGGAAGCAGATTAGTTACAACTTTTTATTCTTCTTTGCCGCGCTGCAATCCATTCCCCGCTCGCTGGTGGAAGCGGCGGCCATTGACGGCGCCGGGCCGATTCGTCGTTTCTTCCGGCTTTCTTTGCCGCTTATTGCGCCGGTCAGTTTCTTCCTGCTGGTGGTCAACCTGGTGTATGCCTTTTTCGACACCTTCCCGGTGATCGACGCCGCGACCGCCGGCGGGCCGGTACAAGCCACCACGACGCTGATTTATAAGATATATCGCGAAGGGTTTACCGGCCTGGATCTCTCGGCGTCCGCCGCGCAGTCGGTGGTGTTGATGTTCCTCGTCATCATTCTGACGGTGGTGCAGTTCCGCTATGTGGAAAGTAAGGTGCGTTACCAATGATAGAGAATCGTCGCGGGCTGACAATATTCAGCCATACCATGCTGATTCTGGGGATCGCGGTCATTTTGTTTCCGCTGTATGTCGCGTTTGTCGCGGCGACGCTGGACGACCGCGCGGTGTTTGAGACGCCGATGACGCTGCTTCCCGGCACGCAGTTACTGGAGAATATCAAAACTATTTGGGTCAACGGCGTCGGTGTTAATAGCGCGCCATTCTGGCTGATGATGCTTAACAGTTTCATTATGGCGTTCAGCATTACGGTAGGCAAAATCACGGTATCTATGCTTTCCGCATTCGCCATCGTCTGGTTTCGTTTTCCCCTGCGTAACCTGTTCTTCTGGATGATTTTTATCACCCTGATGCTGCCGGTTGAAGTGCGTATCTTCCCGACGGTGGAAGTGATCGCCAACCTGAAAATGCTCGACAGCTATGCTGGTCTGACGCTACCGCTGATGGCGTCCGCTACCGCCACTTTCCTGTTTCGTCAGTTCTTCATGACGCTTCCGGATGAACTGGTGGAGGCGGCCCGTATTGACGGCGCGTCGCCGATGCGCTTTTTCCGCGACATCGTGTTGCCGCTGTCAAAAACCAACCTGGCGGCGTTATTCGTCATCACCTTTATCTACGGTTGGAACCAGTATCTGTGGCCGCTGTTGATTATCACCGACGTGAATCTTGGCACTGCCGTAGCGGGTATCAAAGGGATGATCGCCACTGGCGAAGGTACCACGCAATGGAACCAGGTGATGGCGGCAATGCTGCTCACCCTTATCCCTCCGGTCGTAATTGTGTTAGCCATGCAACGGGCGTTTGTGCGTGGTTTAGTGGACAGTGAGAAATAAAAATGGCTGGTTTAAAACTACAGGCAGTAACCAAAAGCTGGGACGGCAAAACCCAGGTCATTCAACCGTTAACGCTGGACGTGGCGGATGGCGAATTTATCGTGATGGTCGGGCCGTCCGGCTGCGGCAAATCAACGTTGTTGCGGATGGTGGCCGGTCTGGAACGCGTGACCAGCGGCGATATCTGGATTGATCGCAAACGTGTCACCGAGATGGAGCCCAAAGATCGCGGCATCGCGATGGTATTTCAGAACTATGCTCTCTATCCCCATATGAGCGTAGAGGAGAACATGGCGTGGGGACTAAAAATTCGCGGTATGAGTAAAGCGCATATTGAAGAACGCGTGCGGGAGGCGGCGCGCATTCTGGAGCTGGACGGCCTGCTTAAACGCCGTCCACGCGAGCTTTCCGGCGGTCAACGGCAGCGCGTGGCAATGGGGCGCGCGATCGTCCGCGAGCCGGCAGTCTTTTTATTCGACGAACCGCTTTCTAACCTCGACGCCAAGCTGCGCGTGCAGATGCGTCTGGAGTTACAACATCTGCATCGTCGTCTTCGTACCACCTCGCTCTATGTTACTCACGATCAGGTAGAGGCGATGACGCTGGCCCAGCGGGTGATGGTGATGAATAAAGGCGTCGCAGAACAGATTGGCACGCCGGTAGAGGTATATGAAAAACCGGCCAGTCGCTTCGTGGCGAGCTTTATTGGCAGCCCGGCGATGAACCTGTTGGACGGCGTTATCAGCGCTTCCGGCGACCGTTTCGAATTGCCTGGCGGTCTGGCGTTGCCGATTGGTGCGGGCTATCGGGGTCATGCCGGACGTAAAATGACGCTGGGTATCCGCCCGGAGCATATTGCGTTAAGCTCGCAGGCGGAAGGCGGCGTGCCGCTAACGGTAGACACGCTGGAGATTCTGGGCGCGGATAATCTGGCGCATGGGCGCTGGGGCGATCAGAAACTGGTGGTGCGGTTGGCGCATCAGCAGCGCCCGGCGGCGGGCAGTACGCTATGGCTGCATCTGCCGGAACATCAGCGGCATCTTTTTGATGGCGAAACAGGACAACGTGTATGAGTAACTGGCCTTATCCCCACATTGTCGCCCATCGCGGCGGCGGTAAACTGGCGCCGGAAAACACTCTGGCGGCGATTGACGTGGGCGCGCGATACGGGCACACCATGATTGAGTTTGATGCCAAGCTGTCGAAAGACGGCGAAATTTTCCTGCTGCATGACGATAACCTGGAGCGCACCAGCAACGGTTGGGGCGTGGCGGGCGAGTTGAACTGGCAGGATTTATTGCGTGTGGACGCTGGCGGTTGGTTTAGCGGCGAATTTAAAGGCGAGCCGCTGCCGCTGCTCTCGCAGGTGGCGGAGCGCTGCCGTAAACACGGCATGATGGCGAATATTGAGATCAAACCGACAACGGGGAGCGGAAGGCTAACAGGACGCGTCGTGGCGTTGGCCGCCCGCGAACTGTGGGCCGGGATGACGCCGCCGCTGCTTTCTTCCTTTGAGATAGAGGCGCTGGAAGCGGCGCAGGCGGCAGCACCTGAACTGCCGCGCGGGTTACTGCTGGATAAATGGCGTGAAGACTGGCATGAACTGACGACCCGTCTGGGCTGTGTTTCCCTCCATCTCAACCATAAATTACTCGATGAGACGCGAGTGCAAGAGATTAAGGCCGCGGGTCTGCGGATTCTGGTGTATACCGTCAATCAGCCCCAGCGGGCGGCAGAGCTGCTGCGCTGGGGCGTGGATTGTATCTGCACCGATCGTATTGATGACATCGGCCCTCACTTTCAGTTTTAAGGGCTGTCAGTTTTAAGGGCTGATGGTTTTCAGCGGGATGTCAGGCTGCGGCGTCCCGCTGTCCTGCTGCAACATTGGCTGGGAATGGTTTAGCATCCGGTCCGGATTTCCGCTGCCGCTGAGCATTCCGCCCTGCGTATTGGGCAGCGTTTGCTGACCGAGCATACCGTTGCCCGGCTGTCCCTGCTGAACCCGCTGCGTATTGGCATTCAACTGCGACTGTAGATTTTGCTGCTGGCTGCGCGCCTGCGTTTGCATCTGTTGTTTCAACATACCCTGCTGCTGAATCTGCTGCGTTTGCATCTGCGTCTGCATACGCTGCTGGCTGGGGATCTGATAACCTGGCTGATTAGGATTATTCATAGTGTTAATTGGCTGGGCCAATACAGCAAAGGGTAACAAAGCCGTAATAAGTAGTAAGCGTTTCATTGTCGTCTCCTCCCGATGAGGCCTCTTTTTAAGTGTACCTCTATTTCGCCATGATGATGATTTTTTAAGCGTTGTGGACCAGGATTAAACGGGACATACACCCATTTATCTGGAGAAAAACAACGATGAAACCAACGTTTATGCGCTGGGTGGCGATCGCCGCTCTGCTGGCCGGGGGGACGTTTAGCGCGGTGGCCAATCCTCCCGTCGCGCCGCCAGTCTCCTATGGTGTTGAAGAAGATGTCTTTCATCCTGTGCGGGCGACGCAAGGGATGGTGGCCTCGGTGGATGCAATGGCGACGCAGGTTGGCGTGGATATCTTAAAGCAGGGCGGTAATGCTGTGGATGCCGCCGTCGCCGTGGGCTATGCGCTGGCTGTCACGCATCCGCAAGCCGGGAATCTGGGCGGCGGGGGATTTATGCTGCTGCGCACTAAAGATGGCGCTACCACGGCGATTGATTTTCGTGAAATGGCGCCGGCCGGCGCTACGCGCGATATGTTCCTCGACGATCAGGGTAACGCCGATGCGAAAAAGTCGCTGACGTCGCATCTGGCATCCGGTACGCCGGGTACCGTGGCGGGGTTCTCGCTGGCGCTGGAGAAATACGGCACGATGCCGCTGAATAAAGTGGTGCGTCCGGCGATGAAGCTGGCGGAAGAGGGTTTTGTGGTTAACGATGCGCTGGCCGACGACTTAAAAACTTACGGCAGCGAAGTGATCCCTAATCATGAGAACAGCAAAGCTATTTTCTGGAAAGACGGCAAGCCGCTGAAAAAAGGCGATAAGCTGATCCAGAAGAATCTGGCGAAAAGCCTGGAAATGATTGCCGAAAACGGCCCGGCTGCGTTTTATAAAGGGGCGATTGCCGACCAGATTGCCGGGGAAATGCAGAAGAACGGCGGTCTGATGACCAAAGAGGATTTAGCCAGCTATAAAGCCGTTGAGCGTACGCCAATCAGCGGTGACTATCGCGGGTATCAGGTCTTCTCCATGCCGCCGCCGTCCTCGGGCGGTATTCACATCGTACAGATCCTGAATATCCTCGAAAATTTCGACATGAAGAAGTACGGCTTTGGCAGCGCCGATGCCATGCAAATCATGGCGGAAGCGGAAAAATACGCCTACGCTGACCGTTCAGAGTATCTGGGTGACCCGGACTTTGTGAAAGTGCCGTGGCAGGCGCTGACCAACAAAGCCTATGCGAAAACGCTGGCCGATCAAATTGATATCAACAAGGCCAAACCTTCCAGCCAGATAAAACCGGGCAAGCTCGCCCCGTATGAAAGCAACCAGACCACCCACTTCTCGGTGGTGGATAAAGACGGCAATGCCGTGGCGGTGACCTATACCCTGAACACCACCTTCGGCACAGGAATTGTGGCGGGAAATACCGGTATTCTGCTGAATAATCAAATGGATGATTTTTCTGCTAAACCCGGTGTACCTAATGTTTATGGCCTGGTGGGCGGCGATGCTAACGCGGTCGGTCCGAAGAAGCGTCCGCTGTCGTCGATGTCGCCGACTATCGTCGTTAAAGAGGGCAAAACCTGGCTGGTGACCGGCAGCCCTGGCGGGAGTCGAATCATCACTACCGTGCTGCAAATGGTAGTGAACAGCATTGATTTTGGCATGAACGTCGCCGAAGCGACCAACGCGCCGCGTTTCCATCATCAATGGTTGCCGGACGAACTGCGGGTAGAAAAGGGCTTCAGCCCCGATACGCTGAAGTTGCTGGAACAGAAAGGGCAGAAAGTCGCGCTGAAAGAAGCGATGGGCAGCACCCAAAGTATTATGGTTGGACCGGATGGCGAACTGTATGGCGCGTCTGACCCGCGTTCCGTGGATGATTTAACGGCGGGATACTGATTTTTAATTCCAGGCCCGGTGTCAGACACCGGGCTATTTGCAGATTATGCCGTGAGTAATCGGGCTGGATTATCAATACAAAGCTTGCGCAGAGTATCGTTGTCTACTCCGCGAGCAGCCAGATAGGCGAGGAAGACATTCGGGACAAACCCCCAGCCATTTCCGCCATTTTTCGCCCACATCTGTTTGAGAAAAACATCATGGCTTAAAACGATTTGGTCGGCGTAACCCAGTGCAATCAGATTCGCTACTGCATCTGCGGTCTCCTGAACGCCCGGCGCGACACCTTCTTTTGGAAAGGTGATGTCCAGACCAATCATGTCAAATTCAAGCCATACGCCACGGTCGAGCATTTTACGTTGATAGACGACATCTTTTCCTGAAGGGTCCGAATGCGCCAGCGAGACTTTTGCCGGAGAGACGTTCATTTCTTCCAGCACGATATCCAGCACCTCATCACCCAGTCGCAGCCACCCTGGCATATGGATATTCATCGCCGTGTGGGGGTTGTTACATTGTGCCAGAGACGCTGCCCGCAGGCTGTTACGCTCCGCTTGGGTAAACGCGGGAGATACGCCGATTTCACCGATCATGCCAGCGCGAATATCCGTCTCGCCAATACCCTGATTCAGTTCTTTATCAATGAGTGAGGCTAACAGCTCAACAGGTTTATGGATCCGGGTACTTTCAAATTTCTCCAGATAAGGTCCGGATGACGCAACGATATTCAAACCCGTTTTTAAGGCAACTTCTCGCAGCGCTGAGGCGTCCCGTCCAATGGATTCTGATCCGGTGGCGTCGACAATCGTCCTGCCGCCCAAAGACATAAAGTTATTGATTTCGAAGATAACATCATCAATCTCTTTGCGGTCCATGTTATCGGCGCAGCAGTATGGGTCGTGTTTCAGCCCCCACTGCAGGTCAGCACTGACTTTCTTTCCCACCAGTTGCTGAGAAAAAGCATAATGTGGCTCGTCTACGACCGAAGACAGATCGTTAAACAGATGTTCATGCGGTAGCGTCAGCCCCATATTCGTATGCGCCACCGGGCCTGTTACGGTTTGCAGGAAACCTTTCATTCTGACACCTCCATTCTTTGCGCCATTTTGGATGCTCTGTATTCAGGGATGGTGGTCACAATCGCACCGACTAACGCGAACAGCGTACCGATGATGGTGACCAGGTAGACCGTATTGCCTAATGAAGGGATCAATTCATCAATTAGCACTGAGCCAAGCAGTTGGCCTGCTGTTGACGCTACGCCCAGCATCAATAGCCCTAAGCCTCTCACCAGAATCGCCATTAGCCCGATGGACAGCAGACCCAGCGGACCACCGAGATACATCCACCATGTATCGGGTAACTGGATGGTGACATGGCCTAATGCGATACGTATCGCCAGCGCCGCGCCCAGGACACAAAAGCCGACGATGAAGTTCCATGTAATGGACACCAGCATGGAGCCCGTTGCCTCGGCGACTTTCGCATTTCCCGCAGGCTGCCAGCCAGCGAGTAACCCTGCCAAAAAGGGGAGGATAGCGAGCAGGATAAACGAGGTTGAGTGCCACTGTGGCGACACGACAAAAATGGTGGCGATAACGGCGAACAATGCGCCAGTAATGCGCCATGGCGTAAAATATTTCTTCTCCTCCACACCGATGCCAAAACGGTCGCACAGCAGGCCGGAAAGAAGCAGGGCAGAAATTAATGCCGTTTGAAAGGTGGCAACGCCCAGCGCACTGGCGGATGCGCCTTCAGAAAATACGACCATAGCCCCGCATAATCCTGCAAACCAATTCCATAGCGGGATTTTTCTCTTTTTAATCAGAGTAGGGATTGAGGCGAATTGCTGGCGTGTTTCTTTGCGCGCAATAATAATAAAAAACATGACGACCAGACCGCTGGCAAACGAGATTACTGCGCAAGCATTACCGTCTTGTAACCAGTGTCCTAACTGCCCATTAACGGCAGACTGCATCGGGGAAAGCATACCGGCTAAGATGGTGGCAAGCATCAGCAAGGGGGTTGAGTACTTATTCTTGTTCATACATCAATCCTTATATTTTATAAAAGGAGTAACTTTCGTTACTCCATTGTTTTTTATTTTCTGGCGATGAATTGAAGCGTGTTGACCCACAGGTCGGTATAAAATGGCCATGACATAAACTGCTGGGTTCCCCAGTGTGGGGAGCAGTCACTCATAAAGCAGGCGGTTTTACCCTGTTGGTATTCACCGAACACTAACAATGGGTCATTATTTATTGTTAATACGACATCGGCATCGTCTCTGGCGACGGCCTGGTTATATCCAAGAAATACCGGATAATCTGAGAACCCGTTAACAACAGGATGTTCAGGTGAGACAGCCTCAGCACAGATACCCTCGGGCTTTTCTACCCGGTCATCGCCATCAAGCATAATAACTGGCAGAACCTCAGCAAGAACGGTGTTCTTATAATTGGCTTTTGCCTCAATACCCATAAATGACAGATAACCGCCAATCATGAGTAGTCCACCGCCATTTTTGACGTACTCTTTAATGGACTCCAGAGCGTTTGGTTTTATTTTTAGCTGATAAAATGTCTCGTTTTGCAACAGGAAGGTATTACTACCAATGTCGCTAATAACAATCACATCGTAACGGTTTAATTCGTCAATACTCTCTGGAAAGGCAATTTGTACCGTGTGGGCAGGCATGTAATCAATATCAACGCCGCCTTTCCTCAAGCATTCCAGTAACCATGTAGCGCCTTCTTCATATTTACTGGAGGTGAAACTGTCATAACCTTTTGAATGAATCATATGAATATGCCAGGATTCTCCAATAAAGAGCACCTTTAGTTTTTTCTGCGTATTGTTCATAGTCTGCTCCTTGATTTAGTGAGTAGAGATAGTTTGTTTGTAATGTGAACCCTGAATACGATGAAGAACGGAGTCGTTTTCCGGCATATCAGAGGCATTAGGCGTTTCAACCGCAAGTGAGGCAAATGCGCTGGCGTAGCACAATGCGGATGCCAGTGACTTTCCTTTTGCAAGGCCAGATGCGAGGGCGCCATTGAAAGCGTCACCCGCTCCCGCAGTATTTTTTACAACTGCCGGAAATGCCGGAGAATAGATGAATTGAGTGCCATCATAAGCAAGCGAACCTTTGCTACCTAATGTAATAATGGTATTTTTGACGCCTTTCTGGTGAATAATTTTGGCCGCGCATTTGGCTGATTCGATATCATTAACCGCCATATTGGCCAGCAGGCCTGCTTCCGTTTCATTTGGCGTAATATAGTCAATGTTATCAATGATGGTGTTAACCATGTCATTGTATGGCGCTGGATTGATAATGACCGGTATGTCATTTTTTTGTGCGAGACGAATTGTTTGCTGCAGCGCTTCGTAATTCGTCTCCAGTTGGACAAGAACAATATCTGAATGAACAATGGCTTCTTTCTGAATGGTGATTTCATCAGGGGAAATTGTCATGTTGGCGCCAGGGTAGATAGCGATGACGTTATCTCCGGTATCTCCATTCACCATGATGGTTGCTGTACCTGTTTGTGTTTCTTTGGTCTGGTAGATAACACTTTTATGGATTTTTGATGAGTTTATAAAATTAATGGCGTAATCGCTAAAATGGTCTGAGCCGACTTTAGTAATAAAATGCACATCAGAATCGGCATAGCTTGCTGCTAATGCCTGATTACATCCCTTACCGCCGGGTGAAAAAATAAATTTATCGGCCAGCAATGATTCTCCCGTTGAGGGTAATCTCGGTAGATAACTGATGATATCAACATTGAACGAGCCAATAACACATACATTATTTTTCATGGCAGAGAGACCTTTTTTTATTTTCTGCGCTGATTCATATTTTTCCAGCACATAAGCAATTTCATTTTTTGCGACGTTATCAAGAGAATCAAGGGTAATAAATGCACCACCATGACAGCGAGTAAGATATCCCTGTCCGGCAAGTTCATTGAGATCTGAACGAATAGTTTCCTTTGTTACCTTGAGACTTTTCGCCAGATTTGAAACTTTTACAACTCCCGAAATACTGAGTTCCTTCAATATTCTATGATGGCGTTCAAATTTCATTTTTTACCTCACCGTGGTTAAATTAGTCCCGGGAGGAGTATATTGTTGTGATTGTCACCATAAAGTGATGGCAGAAACCAAAAAAAAACAAAAATGTAATATTAATATTGCTAAAATTACGGAAAAAACGGTGATAAAGATTAAAGTGGTAATAACCATGAAATTCAGATGGTTATTGTTTTGATATAGGGGAAGTAGGTTGCAATAACAGGAATGTGATGAAGGTTTGTGACGTTTCGCCCCACAGGGTGGGGCGGGGAAGCGCTATTTCACGCGCGCCATAAAGTACGCATCAACGTACTCACCGTTGCGCAGGCCGTATTTCTTACCAGTGCCTTCGATTTCAAAGCCGTACTTCTTATACACCGCCACCGCGGGCTCGTTATCAACAAACACCGTTAACTCGATACGGTCAACGCGCAGCCAGTTGTCACACATGTCGATCATCGTGCGGATCAGCGCGCTGGCAATGCCGCGATTGTGCCACCGGGCATCCACGCAGATACCAAAATCGGCCACGTGGCTGCGGCGAGGACGTTGGGTGACCTGAATAGAAAGATGGCCAACGACAATATCGTCAATGCAGGCAACCAGTTGTTTAACCCCGGCTTGCTCGGTTAGCCGCGCCTGCCACATTTCGAGGGAAGGATGAGGAACCTGTAGCGTGTTGTGGTACACCTCCGGCTGGGCGTGGATCTGACGAATGGCGTCGTAATCTTTCGGTTCAGCGTGGCGTATCACTATTTCACTCATTCCTTATCTCCTGCAGGGGTAATTGTGTATTTACACTCGCTGAGAAAGAAAATTCCGTCAACCGCATTTTTTTGCAAAAAGAAGTAGACAAGTGCGAATGAGAATGATTATTATTGCCTTGCGTTCAGGGGAACCCCTACGGAGAACCTGAAAGCACGACATTGCTCACATTGCTTCCAGTATTATTTTAGCCAGCTTTTGCTGGCTTTTTTTTGGGTTTTGTTTCAGCCTGGCTTACTTGTCATTTTGTCCCCGGGAAGTGCTCGTGCTCCTCACGTACATTTAGTACGCTCCGGGCCCTGCGCGCTTGCCTTGAACAAACTGACCGCGACGCCGACGGCTGATCTTGAGGCATCTGCTTTTGTAGGCCCGAAAAGGCTTCTCCGCATCCGGCAAAGAATCCAACATTCAGTCTCCTCACGCTTTGCGCTATGGTGTAAACAATCATCTTCAAAAGGATCGTCTCATGACCTTACACTGCGCATTTATTGGATTCGGCAAAAGTACCACCCGTTACCATCTCCCCTACGTTCTGAATCGGAAAGATACCTGGCATGTCGCGCATATTTTCCGTCGTCACGCTAAATCGGAAGAGCAGGCGCCGCAGTATTCGCATATTCACTTCACCAGCGATCTGGATGAGGTGTTGGGCGATCCGCAGGTAAAACTGGTGATCGTCTGTACACATGCTGATAGCCATTTCGAATACGCCAAACGCGCGCTGGAAGCGGGTAAAAATGTGCTGGTTGAGAAACCTTTCACGCCGACGCTGGCGGAGGCAAAAGTGTTGTTCGACCTGGCGCGAAGCAAAGGACTGACCGTCACGCCGTATCAGAATCGGCGTTTTGATTCCTGTTTTCTCACGGCTAAAAAAGCGATTGAGAGCGGGAAACTGGGCAAGATTGTCGAAATTGAAAGCCATTTCGATTATTACCGCCCGGTAGCAGAAACCAAACCGGGCCTGCCGCAGGACGGCGCTTTCTACGGACTTGGCGTCCACACCATGGATCAAATTATTTCGCTATTTGGCCGCCCGGATCATGTCGCGTATGACATTCGTAGCCTGCGTAATAAAGCGAATCCGGATGACACCTTTGAAGCGCAACTGTTTTATGGCGATTTGAAGGCTATCGTTAAAACCAGCCATCTGGTGAAAATCGACTATCCGAAGTTTATTGTTCACGGCACCAAAGGTTCGTTTGTGAAATACGGTATCGATCAACAAGAAACCAGCCTGAAAGCGAACATTATGCCTGGCGAACCCGGTTTCGCCGCTGACGAATCCGTCGGCGTGCTGGAATATGTTAACGATGACGGCGTGACCGTGAAAGAAGAGGTGAAACCGGAAACGGGTGACTATGGTCGCGTCTATGATGCGCTGTACCAGACGTTGACCGTCGGTACGCCTAATTACGTCAAGGAATCTGAAGTTCTTACCAACCTGGAAATCCTCGAACGTGCCTTCGAACAGGCAACGCCTGCGACGATAACCCTGGCTAAATAGCCCTTACAGACTCCTCTGCGCTTATTCATATTTTTTGAACAGAGGAGTCAATTTTCACCCTCTATGATCCCGGACGGAATGAGTCCACACTTATTCCATCGAAAACATCTGGGGGTGAACACAATGATCTACTTACGCAAAGCAAACGACCGCGGTCATGCGAATCTTGGCTGGCTTGACTCCTGGCATACTTTTTCTTTTGCCGATTATTACGACCCGAACTTTATGGGGTTCTCGGCGCTGCGCGTGATTAACGATGACGTGATCGACGCAGGCCAGGGGTTCGGCACGCATCCGCATAAAGACATGGAAATTTTGACCTATGTGCTGGAAGGTGCCGTAGAACACCAGGACAGTATGGGCAATAAAGAACAGGTTCCGGCCGGTGAATTCCAGATTATGAGCGCCGGGACCGGCGTTCGCCACTCCGAGTACAACCCGAGCAAAACGGATCGTCTGCGGCTGTACCAGATCTGGATCATTCCGCAAGAAACCGGCATCACGCCGCGCTACGAACAGCGTCGCTTCGACGCCGCGCAGGGCAAGCAACTGGTGCTTTCGCCAGATGCTCGCGATGGTTCGCTGAAGGTCCACCAGGATATGGAGCTGTACCGCTGGGCGCTGCTCAAAGATGAGCAGTCGGTGCATCAGATTGCCGCTGAGCGCCGCGTCTGGATCCAGGTGGTAAAAGGTAACGTGACCATTAACGGTACTAAAGCCACCACCAGCGACGGCCTGGCGATTTGGGATGAGCAGGCAATCTCGATTCATGCCGACAGCGACAGCGAAGTGTTGTTGTTTGACTTGCCGCCAGTCTAACGTGCTGTAACCTTTTGTAGGCCGGATAAGACGCGAAAGCGTTGCCATCCGGCTTTTCATCGTTTGTCATTAATTCCGCACGTCCGTGGTAAACTGGGCAAATCTATCCCTTTTATACCTTTCAGGACGATGAAAAAGAAAAGACCCGTACTTCAGGATGTGGCCGACCGTGTGGGCGTGACCAAAATGACGGTCAGCCGTTTTTTGCGTAATCCGGAGCAGGTCTCCGTCGCGCTGCGGGGTAAAATTGCGGCTGCGCTTGATGAGCTCGGGTACATTCCTAATCGCGCTCCTGACATTCTTTCCAACGCCACCAGCCGCGCCATTGGCGTTCTGCTGCCGTCTTTAACCAACCAGGTCTTTGCGGAAGTGTTACGCGGCATTGAGGCCGTCACCGATGCCCACGGGTATCAGACCATGCTGGCGCACTACGGCTATAAACCGGAGATGGAGCAGGAGCGCCTGGAATCGATGCTCTCCTGGAATATCGACGGCCTGATCCTCACTGAGCGTACCCATACGCCGCGCACCTTAAAAATGATCGAAGTCGCCGGGATTCCGGTGGTGGAACTGATGGACAGCCAGTCGCCGTGTCTCGATATTGCCGTTGGTTTTGACAACTTCGAGGCCGCCCGTCAGATGACCGCCGCGATTATCGCGCGTGGTCATCGTCATATCGCCTATCTGGGGGCGCGCCTCGACGAACGTACTATCATCAAGCAGAAGGGCTATGAACAGGCGATGCGGGACGCAGGCCTGGTTCCTTACAGTGTGATGATGGAGCAATCTTCATCCTACTCTTCCGGTATCGAACTCATGCGCCAGGCGCGACGCGAATACCCACAGCTTGACGGTATTTTTTGCACCAACGATGACCTGGCGGTGGGGGCGGCCTTCGAATGCCAGCGCCTGGGGCTAAAAATCCCGGACGACATGGCGATCGCCGGGTTCCACGGTCATGATATCGGCCAGGTGATGGAACCGCGTCTGGCAAGCGTCCTGACGCCGCGCGAGCGAATGGGCAGCATTGGCGCGGAACGCCTGTTGGCTCGCATTCGCGGCGAAACGGTCACGCCAAAAATGTTAGATTTAGGTTTCACCTTGTCACCGGGCGGATCTATTTAGTCTGACAACTTTGAAGTAGCTCACACTTATTCACTTTTGGCACGAATGGTCATTGCGTCGTGAATGGTGCGGTTGGACAATGTTACCGATAACAGTTACCCGTAACAAATTTTGCAACTTGTAGAGTGGGGGCCCGCTTTGAGCACGACTAATCATGATCACCACGTTTACGTTCTGATGGGCGTATCAGGCAGCGGTAAATCCGCTGTCGCAAGCGCCGTGGCGCATCAGCTTCATGCCGCGTTTCTGGACGGCGATTTTCTGCATCCGCGCTGCAATATTGAAAAAATGGCTTCCGGCGAGCCGTTGAATGATGATGACCGCAAACCGTGGTTACAGGCGCTGAACGACGCCGCTTTCGCGATGCAGCGTACCAATAAAATCTCGCTGATCGTCTGTTCCGCACTGAAAAAACATTATCGTGACCTGCTGCGCGAGGGAAACCCGAACCTCTCCTTTATCTACCTGAAAGGTGATTTCGACGTCATTGAAAGCCGTCTGAAAGCGCGCAAAGGTCATTTCTTCAAAACCCAGATGCTGGTGACGCAGTTTGAAACGCTGCAAGAGCCGGGTGCCGACGAACGCGATGTTCTGGTGGTGGATATCGACCAGCCGCTGGAAGGCGTCGTGGCGAGCACCATTGAGGTCATCAATAAAGGCAGTACGCTGTGAGTACATTAACACTGGTTTTAACCGCCGTCGGTTCCGTCTTACTGCTGCTGTTTCTCGTGATGAAGGCGCGTATGCACGCCTTCGTCGCGTTAATGGTCGTCTCAATGGGCGCGGGGCTTTTTTCAGGGATGCCGCTTGATAAAATCGCCGCGACCATGGAAAAAGGGATGGGCGGCACGCTGGGCTTCCTGGCGATTGTGGTCGCGCTGGGGGCGATGTTCGGTAAAATTCTGCATGAAACCGGCGCGGTCGATCAGATAGCCGTGAAAATGCTTAAATCCTTTGGCCATAACCGCGCGCACTATGCGATTGGCCTGGCCGGCTTGATTTGCGCGCTCCCGCTGTTCTTTGAAGTGGCGATTGTGCTGCTGATAAGTGTGGCGTTCTCAATGGCGCGTCATACCGGCACAAACCTGGTGAAGCTGGTCATTCCGCTGTTTGCGGGCGTGGCGGCAGCCGCGGCGTTTTTGTTGCCTGGGCCTGCGCCGATGCTGCTGGCTTCCCAGATGCATGCTGATTTCGGCTGGATGATCCTGATTGGGCTGTGCGCCGCCATTCCTGGCATGATTATCGCCGGGCCGCTGTGGGGGAATTTTATCAGCCGTTACGTTGAGCTGCGTATTCCTGACGACATTACCGAGCCGCATCTGGGCGAAGGCAAAATGCCTTCTTTCGGCTTCAGCCTGTCGCTGATCCTGCTGCCGTTGGTGCTGGTAGGACTGAAAACGATCGCCGCGCGTTTTGTGCCGGAAGGTTCCACCGCTTACGAATGGTTTGAGTTTATCGGCCACCCCTTCACTGCGATTCTGGTCGCTTGTCTGGTAGCGATTTACGGCCTGGCGATGCGTCAGGGGATGCCGAAAGACAAAGTGATGGAAATCTGTGGCCACGCGCTGCAACCGGCGGGCATTATTCTGCTGGTGATTGGCGCAGGCGGGGTGTTCAAACAGGTACTGGTTGACTCCGGCGTCGGCCCGGCGCTGGGCGAAGCGTTAACCGGCATGGGACTGCCGATTGCCATTACCTGCTTTGTGCTGGCGGCGGCGGTGCGCATCATTCAGGGCTCCGCGACCGTGGCGTGTTTAACCGCGGTCGGTCTGGTGATGCCGGTCATTGAGCAACTGAATTTCTCCGGCGCGCAGATGGCGGCGCTCTCTATCTGTATCGCCGGCGGTTCAATTGTGGTTTCTCATGTTAACGACGCCGGCTTCTGGCTGTTCGGTAAATTTACCGGCGCGACCGAAGCGCAGACGCTGAAGACCTGGACGATGATGGAAACTATCCTCGGCACGGTCGGCGCGATTGTCGGAATGATTGCTTTCCAACTGCTGAGCTGAGTCTTGTTGCCCGGTGGCGCTGTGCTTACCGGGCCTGGAAACGGGCACATATCGACACCGTAAGCCGGGTAAGGCGTAATCGCTACCCGGTTTTTTTATTGAGGTGTGCATGGCAATCGCCCAACGACATTTTGCCTCGCCATGTTTCAGTACGCGCATAAAAGCAGGAAAATTTCTACGCTGATCCATAATTAGGATCAATAAAACAGCGACGGAAATGATTCCCTTCCTAACGCAAATTCCCTGATAATCGCCACTGGACTTTCTGCTTGCGCGGTAAGGCAGGATAAGTCGCATTACTGATGGCTTCGCTATCATTGATTAATTTCACTTGCGACTTTGGCTGCTTTTTGTATGGTGAAGGATGCGCCACAGGATACTGGCGCGCATACACAGCACATCTCTTTGCAGGAAAAAAACGCTATGAAAAATGTTGGTTTTATCGGCTGGCGCGGAATGGTCGGCTCTGTTCTCATGCAACGCATGGTAGAGGAGCGCGATTTCGACGCTATTCGCCCTGTTTTCTTTTCTACCTCCCAGTTTGGACAGGCGGCGCCCACCTTCGGCGACACCTCCACCGGCACGCTACAGGACGCTTTTGATCTGGATGCGCTAAAAGCGCTCGATATCATCGTAACCTGCCAGGGCGGCGATTATACCAACGAAATTTATCCAAAGCTGCGCGAAAGCGGATGGCAGGGTTACTGGATTGACGCGGCTTCTACGCTGCGCATGAAAGATGATGCCATTATTATTCTCGACCCGGTCAACCAGGACGTGATTACCGACGGCCTGAACAATGGCGTGAAGACCTTTGTGGGTGGTAACTGTACCGTTAGCCTGATGTTGATGTCGCTGGGCGGTCTCTTTGCCCATAATCTCGTTGACTGGGTATCCGTCGCGACCTATCAGGCCGCCTCCGGCGGCGGCGCGCGCCATATGCGCGAGCTGTTAACCCAAATGGGTCAGTTGTATGGCCATGTTGCCGATGAACTGGCGACGCCGTCTTCCGCAATTCTTGATATTGAACGCAAAGTTACGGCATTGACCCGCAGCGGCGAGCTGCCGGTTGATAACTTTGGCGTACCGCTGGCGGGAAGCCTGATCCCCTGGATCGACAAACAGCTCGATAACGGCCAAAGCCGCGAAGAGTGGAAAGGCCAGGCGGAAACCAACAAGATCCTCAATACTGCCTCTGTGATCCCGGTCGATGGTTTGTGTGTGCGCGTCGGCGCGCTGCGCTGTCACAGCCAGGCGTTCACCATCAAGCTGAAAAAAGAGGTATCCATTGCGACGGTGGAAGAACTGCTGGCGGCACATAATCCGTGGGCGAAAGTGGTGCCGAACGATCGTGATATCACTATGCGCGAATTAACCCCGGCGGCGGTGACCGGCACGTTGACTACGCCGGTTGGTCGTCTGCGTAAGCTGAACATGGGGCCAGAGTTCTTGTCGGCGTTTACCGTAGGCGACCAGTTGTTATGGGGCGCCGCCGAGCCGCTGCGTCGAATGCTGCGCCAGTTGGCGTAGTAGCTATTGCAGCGCTTATCGGGCCTGCGTGTGGTTCTGTAGGCCGGATAAGGCGCGTCAGCGCCGCCATCCGGCAATATCCGCCAGATAAGGCGTAGTCGGCAAGCAGACGTCAGATTGATATGTAGGGTGCATTGTCACCCTTTTTTTTGCGTAATACAGGAGTAAACGCAGATGTTTCATTTTTATCAGGAGTTAAGCAGAGCATTGGCTATTCTTTAAGGGTAGCTTAATCCCACGGGTATTAAGCCTAACCTGAAGGTAGGACGACGCAGATAGGATGCACAGTGTGCTGCGCCGTTCAGGTCAAAGAAGTGTCACTACCTGATGTTGAATTCAGTGAGATGGAGTGACGCCACAAAACAGGATGACAAACCATGTCCAGTCGTATCGATAGAGACGTGATTAATGCGCTAATTGCAGGACATTTTGCGGACCCTTTTTCCGTACTCGGAATGCACCAGACCCAAGCCGGACTAGAAGTCCGCGCCCTATTACCTGACGCCACCGACGTATGGGTGATTGAACCCAAAACCGGACGTAAAGTCGGCAAACTGGAATGTCTCGACGCTCGCGGTTTTTTCTGCGGCGTTTTACCCCGACGTAAAAATTTCTTTCGCTATCAGCTCGCCGTGACCTGGCACGGACAGCAGAACCTCATCGACGATCCTTACCGTTTTGGTCCATTAATACAGGAAATGGATGCCTGGCTATTGTCGGAAGGCACCCACCTGCGTCCTTATGAAACGCTGGGCGCGCACGCCGATACGATGGATGGCGTCACCGGCACCCGTTTCTCCGTCTGGGCGCCTAATGCCCGTCGCGTTTCGGTTGTCGGGCAATTCAACTATTGGGATGGGCGTCGCCACCCGATGCGTCTGCGCAAAGAGAGCGGTATTTGGGAGCTGTTTATCCCCGGCGCGCATAATGGACAACTGTATAAATTCGAGCTGCTTGATGCGAATGGTAATCTGCGCATTAAAGCCGATCCCTATGCTTTTGAGGCGCAGATGCGTCCGGAAACGGCGTCGATGATTTGCGGACTGCCGGAGAAAGTGACGCCAAGCGAAGAACGACAAAAAGCCAATCAGTTTGATGCGCCGATCTCGATTTATGAGGTGCATTTAGGTTCATGGCGCCGCCATACGGATAACAATTTCTGGCTGAGCTATCGTGAGCTGGCGGATCAGCTTGTGCCTTACGCCAAATGGATGGGCTTTACGCACCTTGAACTCTTGCCGGTCAACGAACATCCGTTTGACGGCAGTTGGGGCTACCAGCCGACCGGCCTCTACGCGCCGACCCGCCGCTTTGGTACGCGGGACGACTTCCGCTATTTCATCAATGCGGCCCATGCGGCGGGCCTTAACGTCATTCTCGACTGGGTGCCGGGCCATTTCCCGTCCGATGAATTTAGCCTCGCGGAGTTTGACGGCACCCACCTCTATGAGCACAGCGATCCGCGCGAGGGCTATCACCAGGACTGGAATACGCTGATCTACAACTATGGTCGTCGTGAAGTCAGTAATTATCTGGTGGGCAACGCCCTGTACTGGATGGAGCGTTTTGGGATTGATGCGCTGCGTGTCGATGCGGTGGCCTCTATGATCTACCGCGACTACAGCCGCAAAGAGGGCGAGTGGATACCGAACGAGTTCGGCGGTCGTGAAAACCTGGAAGCCATTGAGTTTCTGCGTAATACCAACCGCATTATTGGCGAGCAGGTGCCCGGCGCGGTCAGCATGGCGGAAGAGTCGACAGACTTCTCTGGCGTGACGCGTCCACCGGAAACGGGCGGCCTGGGGTTCTGGTACAAGTGGAACCTGGGCTGGATGCACGACACGCTGGACTATATGAAGCTGGACCCAGTGTACCGCCAGTATCATCACGACAAGCTGACCTTTGGTATGTTGTACAACCATACCGAAAACTTTGTTCTGCCGCTGTCGCACGATGAGGTGGTTCACGGCAAGAAATCCATTCTCGATCGTATGCCGGGCGATGCGTGGCAAAAATTCGCCAACCTGCGCGCCTACTATGGCTGGATGTGGGCCTTTCCCGGCAAGAAACTGCTGTTTATGGGGAATGAGTTTGCCCAGGGACGCGAGTGGAACCATGACGCCAGCCTCGACTGGCACCTGCTGGAGGGGGGCGATAACTGGCACCACGGGGTTCAGCGTCTGGTACGCGATCTCAACCACACCTATCGCCACCATAAAGCGTTGCATGAGCTGGATTTCGATGCTTACGGCTTTGAGTGGTTGGTGGTCGATGACAATGAACGCTCGGTACTGATTTTTGTACGCCGTGATAAAGCCGGTAACGAGATCATCGTCGCCAGCAACTTTACGCCCGTTCCTCGCCACGACTACCGCTTTGGCATCAACCAGCCGGGACGCTGGCGTGAAATTCTCAATACTGATTCGATGCATTATCACGGTAGCAACACCGGCAACGGCGGCGTGGTGCACAGCGATGAGATCGAAAGCCATGGCCGTCAGCACTCTCTTAGCCTGACGTTACCGCCGTTGGCGACGATCTGGCTGATGCGGGAGGGGGAATGACGCAGCTTGCGATCGGCGAAGCAACGCCGCATGGCGCAACGTATGACGGTCATGGCGTGAATTTCACGCTCTTTTCCGCCCATGCGGAGCGCGTAGAGCTGTGCGTTTTTGATTCCCGAGGGAATGAGCGTCGCTATGACCTGCCAGGACGTCGCGGCGATGTCTGGCATGGTTATCTGGCAGGCGCCAGGCCAGGTTTGCGCTATGGCTATCGCGTACATGGCCCGTGGCAGCCAGCGGAGGGGCATCGGTTTAATCCGGCGAAGTTACTGCTTGATCCTTATGCGCGCCGGGTCGAGGGCGAACTAAAAGATCATCCGCTGTTGCACGGCGGACACGATGAACCGGACTACCGCGATAACGCGGAGGTGGCGCCGAAAAGCGTGGTAATCAGCGACCATTATGACTGGGAAGATGACGCCGCGCCGCGCACGCCGTGGGGAAAAACGGTCATCTATGAAGCGCATGTCAAAGGGCTTACCTACCTGCATCCGGAGCTCCCCCAGGAGATACGCGGCACCTATAAAGCGCTCGGTCATCCGGTCATGGTGGCGTACTTCAAACAGCTTGGCATTACGGCGCTGGAACTGTTGCCGGTGGCGCAGTTTGCCAGCGAGCCGCGCCTGCAACGTATGGGGCTGACCAATTATTGGGGTTACAACCCGATGGCGATGTTCGCGCTGCATCCCGCCTGGGCCAGTTCGCCCGAGACGGCGCTGGACGAGTTTCGCGACGCGGTGAAAGCGCTGCATCGCGCGGGGATTGAGGTCATTCTGGACATCGTATTAAACCATAGCGCCGAGCTGGATCTGGACGGTCCAACCTTCTCCCTGCGCGGAATTGATAACCGTAGCTATTATTGGATAAGGGACGATGGCGATTATCACAACTGGACGGGGTGCGGCAACACGCTCAATTTAAGCCATCCTGGCGTGGTGGAATACGCGTGCGAGTGTTTGCGCTATTGGGTGGAAACCTGTCATGTCGATGGTTTTCGTTTTGATTTGGCGTCCGTCATGGGGCGCACGCCGACGTTTCGCCAGGATGCGCCGCTGTTCGCCGCGATTAAAGCGTGTCCTGTGTTATCAACGGTCAAGCTGATTGCTGAACCGTGGGATATTGGCGAGGGCGGCTATCAGGTCGGGAATTTTCCGCCACCGTTTGCCGAGTGGAACGATCATTTTCGCGATGCGGCCCGCCGATTCTGGTTGCCGCGTAACCTGACGACGGGGGAATTTGCCTGTCGTTTCGCCGCTTCCAGCGATGTGTTTAAACGCAATGGCCGCACACCCGGCGCCTCTGTCAATCTGCTCACGGCGCATGACGGTTTTACGCTCCGGGACTGCGTCTGTTTCAATCAGAAACACAATGAGGCGAACGGTGAGGAAAATCGCGACGGCACCAACAGCAATTACAGCGACAATCATGGTAAAGAAGGATTAGGCGGTCCGCTTGATTTAATGGAGCGGCGGCGCGACAGCATTCATGCCCTGCTGGCGACGCTACTGCTCTCTCAGGGAACGCCGATGCTGCTGGCAGGCGATGAACACGGCCATAGCCAGCACGGCAACAATAACGCCTACTGTCAGGATAACGCCTTAACCTGGCTGGACTGGCAGCAGGCAAATCGTGGGTTAACCACGTTTACCGCCGCGCTGATTCGTTTGCGTCAGCAGATACCGGCTTTAACCGGCAATAGCTGGTGGGAAGAAGGCGATGGCAACGTGCGTTGGCTGAATAAAAACGCGCAACCCTTGAGTGCGGATGAGTGGCAAAACGGGCCTAAGCTGATGCAAATTCTGTTGTCGGACCGTTTTCTGATTGCGATAAATGCCACGCTTGAGGTGACAGATATAGTTTTACCCGAAGGGGAATGGCGCGCCGTTCCCCCATTCGCTGGAGAGGATAATCCGGTGATAACGGCGGTCTGGCAGGGACCTGCGCATGGACTGTGTGTGTTCCAGAGAGGATAAAAAAGGAGTTAATCATGGTGAGTTTAGAGAAGAACGATCGTGTAATGTTGGCGCGCCAGCTGCCACTGAAATCTGTTGCCCTAATCCTGGCTGGCGGCCGCGGCACGCGTCTAAAAGATTTAACGAACAAACGCGCCAAACCAGCCGTCCACTTTGGTGGGAAGTTCCGCATCATCGATTTCGCCTTATCTAATTGTCTGAACTCCGGGATTCGCCGTATCGGCGTGATCACTCAGTATCAGTCCCACACGCTGGTGCAGCACATTCAGCGCGGCTGGTCACTGTTTAGCGAAGAGATGAACGAATTTGTCGATCTGCTGCCAGCTCAACAGCGTATGAAGGGCGAAAACTGGTATCGCGGCACGGCAGACGCGGTGACCCAGAACCTGGATATTATTCGTCGCTATAAAGCGGAATATGTCGTCATCCTGGCAGGCGATCATATCTATAAGCAGGACTACTCGCGTATGTTGATCGATCACGTTGAAAAGGGCGCGCGTTGCACGGTGGCCTGTATGCCGGTGCCGATCAAAGAAGCGACGGCGTTCGGCGTGATGGCGGTCGATGAAAGCGACAAGATTATTGATTTTGTCGAAAAACCGGCGAATCCCCCCGCAATGCCTGGTGACGCCAGCAAATCGCTGGCCAGTATGGGCATTTACGTTTTTGACGCCGATTACCTGTATGAATTGCTGGCGGCAGACGATAAAGATGACGCGTCCAGCCACGATTTCGGTAAAGACATTATCCCCAAAATCACCCGCGAAGGTATGGCTTACGCGCATCCTTTCCCGCTCTCCTGCGTGCAGTCCGATCCACAAGCCGAACCGTACTGGCGCGATGTAGGTACGCTGGAAGCTTACTGGAAGGCGAACCTGGATTTAGCCTCAGTGACGCCGGAGCTGGATATGTATGACCAGAACTGGCCTATCCGTACGCATATGGAATCGCTACCGCCTGCGAAATTCGTGCAGGACCGCTCCGGTAGCCACGGTATGACGCTGAACTCGCTGGTCTCCGGCGGCTGCATTATCTCCGGTTCGGTGGTGGTGCAATCTGTGCTCTTCCCACGGGTGAGAATAAATTCTTTTTGTAATATTGATTCGGCAGTGTTGTTACCTGAGGTTTGGGTAGGGCGCTCCTGCCGTTTACGTCGCTGTGTTATTGACCGTGCCTGTATTATCCCGGAAGGCATGGTGATTGGTGAAAATGCGGAAGAGGACGCTCGTCGTTTCTACCGTTCAGAAGAAGGTATTGTACTGGTCACGCGTGAAATGCTGCGCAAACTGCAGGTCAAACAGGAGCGATAATGCAGGTTTTACATGTATGTTCAGAGATGTTCCCCCTGCTGAAGACTGGGGGGCTGGCGGATGTGATAGGCGCGTTGCCTGCGGCACAAATTGCGGATGGTGTTGATGTTCGCGTTCTGCTTCCTGGGTTTCCCGATATCCGTCGGGGGATACCCGATGCGCATGTGGTGAGGCGCCGCGATACTTTCGCAGGTAAGATATCGCTGCTGTTCGGGCATTATAACGGCGTGGGTATTTATCTGATCGACGCGCCGCATCTGTACGAGCGTCCAGGCAGTCCCTATCACGATACGAATTTATATGCCTATACCGATAACGTGCTGCGCTTTGCCCTGTTAGGGTGGGTCGGCTGTGAAATGGCCTGCGGACTTGATCCATTCTGGCGCCCCGACGTGGTGCACGCCCATGACTGGCACGCCGGGCTGGCGCCCGCCTATCTGGCGGCGCGCGGGCGGCCGGCGAAATCGGTCTTTACCGTACACAACCTGGCCTATCAAGGCATGTTTTATGCAAAGCATATGGATGACATCGAACTGCCGTGGTCATTCTTTAATATGCATGGGCTGGAGTTCAACGGACAACTCTCCTTTTTGAAGGCCGGTTTGTACTATGCCGACCATATTACGGCGGTGAGCCCGACCTATGCGCGTGAAATTACCGAACCGCAGTTTGCTTATGGTATGGAAGGCCTGCTGCGCCAGCGTCATCTGGAAGGGCGCTTGTCCGGCATACTGAACGGCGTGGATGAGAAGATCTGGAACCCGGAATCCGATCTGCTGCTGGCGTCGCGCTACACGCGCGATACCCTGGAAGAGAAGGCGGAAAACAAGCGTCAGCTACAAATTGCGATGGGGTTGAAGGTTAACGACAAAGTGCCGCTGTTTGCCGTGGTAAGCCGTCTGACCAACCAGAAAGGTCTGGATCTGGTGCTGGAGGCGTTACCGGGGCTGCTGGAGCAGGGCGGGCAGTTGGCGCTACTCGGCGCGGGCGATCCGGTGCTTCAGGAGGGGTTCCTCGCGGCGGCGGCGGAACACCCAGGGCAGGTTGGCGTACAGATCGGCTATCACGAAGCTTTCTCGCATCGCATTATGGGCGGCGCGGACGTTATTCTGGTGCCCAGTCGTTTCGAACCGTGCGGCTTAACGCAGTTATATGGCTTAAAGTATGGCACGCTGCCTCTGGTGCGGCGTACCGGGGGGTTGGCCGATACGGTCTCCGACAGTTCGCTGGAAAATTTGGCGGACGGTATCGCCAGCGGTTTTGTCTTCGAAGACAGTAACGCCTGGTCGTTGCTACGCGCGATTCGGCGTGCTTTTGTGTTGTGGTCACGGCCTTCGCTTTGGCGGTTTGTACAACGGCAGGCGATGGCGATGGATTTTAGCTGGCAAGTTGCCGCGAAATCATACCGCGAGCTGTACTATCGCTTGAAATAGTCATCCAGGAATCATTTATATGAATGCTCCGTTTACTTATGCATCGCCCACTCTCAGCGTTGAGGCGCTTAAGCATTCTATTGCCTATAAGCTGATGTTTACGATTGGTAAAGACCCGGTCATTGCCAATAAACACGAATGGCTGAACGCCACGTTGTTCGCGGTGCGCGATCGTCTGGTGGAGCGCTGGCTGCGTTCTAATCGAGCCCAATTATCGCAGGAAACCCGGCAGGTTTATTACCTGTCGATGGAGTTTTTGATTGGTCGTACTCTCTCTAACGCGCTGCTCTCGCTGGGCATTTATGACGACGTTAAAGGCGCGCTGGAGGCCATGGGCTTAGATCTCGAAGAGCTGATCGATGAAGAGAATGACCCAGGGCTTGGCAACGGCGGCTTAGGACGGCTGGCGGCTTGCTTCCTGGACTCGCTGGCGACGCTAGGATTACCGGGTCGCGGGTATGGCATTCGCTACGACTACGGCATGTTTAAGCAGAATATTGTCGACGGGCGGCAAAAAGAATCTCCGGATTACTGGCTGGAATATGGCAACCCGTGGGAGTTCAAGCGCCACAATACGCGCTATAAGGTGCTTTTTGGCGGGCGCATTCAGCAGGAAGGTAAAAAAGCACGCTGGATTGAGACGGAAGAGATTCTGGCCGTCGCGTATGATCAGATCATCCCCGGTTACGACACCGACGCCACTAACACACTGCGGCTGTGGAATGCGCAGGCCAGTAGTGAAATCAACCTCGGTAAATTCAACCAGGGCGACTACTTTGCGGCGGTGGAAGATAAAAACCACTCTGAGAACGTTTCACGGGTGCTCTACCCGGACGATTCCACCTATTCCGGACGAGAGCTACGCCTGCGCCAGGAGTATTTTCTGGTCTCGGCGACAGTGCAGGATATCCTGCACCGTCATTATCAACTGCATAAAACCTATGAGAATCTGGCGGATAAAATCGCCATTCACCTCAACGATACGCATCCGGTGCTGTCAATTCCGGAGCTGATGCGTCTGCTGATTGATGAACATAAATTTAGCTGGGACGACGCGTTTGAGGTGTGCTGTCAGGTCTTCTCTTATACCAACCATACGCTGATGAGCGAGGCGCTGGAAACCTGGCCTGTCGATATGCTGGGGAAAATTCTGCCCCGTCACCTGCAGATTATCTTCGAGATTAACGACTATTTCCTGAAAACGTTGCAAGAGCAATATCCCAACGATACCAGCCTGCTTGGACGCGCGTCGATTATTGATGAGTCGAACGGTCGCCGGGTACGGATGGCCTGGCTGGCGGTGGTGGTCAGCCATAAAGTCAACGGCGTTTCTGAACTCCATTCCAACCTGATGGTGCAGTCGCTGTTCGCGGATTTTGCGAAGATTTTTCCGACCCGTTTTTGTCACGTCACTAACGGCGTTACGCCGCGCCGCTGGCTGGCGCTGGCAAACCCGCCGCTGTCTGACGTGCTGGATGAGAATATTGGCCGTACCTGGCGTACCGATCTTAGTCAGCTCAGCGAGCTGAAGCAGCATTGTGATTATCCGCTGGTCAATCATGCGGTGCGTCAGGCGAAGCTGGAAAATAAAAAACGGCTGGCGGTAGTGATAGCGCAACAACTGAATGTGGTGGTGAACCCTAAAGCGTTATTTGACGTGCAGATTAAGCGTATTCACGAATACAAGCGGCAGTTGATGAACGTACTGCATGTCATTACCCGCTATAACCGCATTAAAGAAAATCCGGAGGCCGACTGGGTGCCGCGGGTGAATATTTTTGCCGGTAAGGCGGCTTCCGCCTATTACATGGCAAAACACATTATTCATCTGATCAACGACGTAGCGAAAGTGATTAACAACGATCCGCAGATTGGCGACAAGCTGAAAGTAGTGTTTATCCCGAACTACAGCGTTAGCCTGGCGCAGGTGATCATTCCCGCTGCCGACCTGTCTGAGCAGATTTCGCTGGCAGGGACAGAAGCTTCCGGCACCAGTAATATGAAATTTGCTCTGAATGGCGCGCTCACCATTGGTACGCTGGATGGCGCGAACGTTGAGATGCAGGAGCATGTCGGCGAGGAGAATATCTTTATCTTCGGTAATACTGCCGAAGAGGTGGAAGCGTTGCGCAGGCAGGGTTATAAGCCTCGCGACTATTATGAAAAAGATGAAGAGCTACATCAGGTACTGACGCAGATTGGTAGCGGCGTCTTTAATCCGGAAGAGCCAGGCCGTTACCGCGATCTGGTAGATTCGCTGATTAACTTTGGCGATCACTATCAGGTGCTGGCGGACTACCGCAGCTACGTGGACTGCCAGGATAAGGTGGATGAGTTGTATCGTCGCCCGGAAGAATGGACGACGAAAGCGATGCTCAACATTGCCAATATGGGCTACTTCTCATCGGACAGAACCATCAAAGAGTATGCCGAAAATATCTGGCATATTGATCCGGTGCGGTTGTAAATCGCGTTCTCTCACGACGGGGCCTGCGGGCCCCGTTTTTTATGCGTGTATTTCGGAAAAGTGCGGGGGAAGGGGGAGATATCTGCAGGTTTATACTTTGCGCTGATACAGGGATGGGTGAAGCAAAATATGAAGATGCAAAGGAGCTTAATATCATTGGTGATGGCGTTTATCGGCGTGCCGCTGCTGGTGAACATTATTACGATTATCGTGGGGGGAATGTGGGCGTGCATTAGCGTTCTTGAAAATAGTATCCCCGTCGCGCAATCTATTGAGAAGGCGACCATTATCCCGGTAGCGCTTCTGGGCGCAGGGTTAATTTTTCTTTGTGGCCGAATATGGGGAAAGGGAAATGCATCAGAGGTAAATCCAGAATGGCGTGATTGCTGCCTGCTTATGCCCGCTCTGGTGGTGCTGATGGGGTGGGTCATCCTGATGTTTCTCACCGATCTTAATATTCGCGCGATAGGGCGTAAACCCATCGCCCAGGTGGTGCAAACGCTTTGGCTAGTACCCAGCGTAATATCCTTTTTCAACGGCTGGGTATGGGCAGTGTTGCTCATCCCGGTTGGCTCGCAGCTCTGTTTTGCATTAGGGTATGGTAGTGCGCGTTGGGGAGTGCTACGCGGCGGTGCGGGCTACACTTGTCGTAACCTGCTGGTGATTTGCCTGCTGTTTTTCGGGAGCTGTGCCGTATACCAGTCACATATTTATGCCGTGAAGTATCCCGCTCCCGAGAGCAGTGAATATCTTTATTTCCGCGATTATCAGGCGCACACATGGGGCAACAAGCTAACCGGGCTGCGCGATGAACCGACACTTTTGCTCACTCAAAATTGGCCGCGGCTCGATGGCGCAACGGCTGGCTTGCCGTTATACGCCTCGGCTTTTTATGCGCTTACGCGCTTTCCGGATGATATCTGCCCTGAAGACTACCTTGAAAACCAGGGAACCATTGAAGCCTATCAAAATATCCTTAACGGTAATGCCGATCTTATTTTTGTCGCCCAGCCTTCCACTGCTCAAAAGCAATTGGCCGAGGCCAGTGGCGTAAAACTGGTTTACACCCCCTTTGCACGTGAAGCGTTTGTGTTTATCGTCAACCAAAACAATCCCGTGTCATCGTTGAGTGATGTACAAATTCGCGGCATTTTTAGCGGAAGAATCACCCACTGGAATGAGGTAGGCGGAGAGGCAATCGACATTAAGCCCTGGCAGCGACCAGAAAACTCTGGCAGCCAAACGGCGATGCTGGCGAAGGTAATGAAAGAAACAAAGCTGATGCCAGCGCAAACAACATCAGTGGCAACCGCGATGGGGGAAATGGTGGATATCGTGGCTGAGTATCGCAATACGCACAACGCCATTGGCTATACCTTTCGTTATTACGCTACGCAGATGCACAGCAATAAAGAGATTAAATTACTGGCGATAAACGATGTTGCCCCGACGGTTGAAAATATTCGTAACGGCAGTTACCCGTACACGGTTGATGTTTATATGGTCACCCGTGAACACCCCACAGCGGAAACACAAAAGCTGGTGGACTGGTTTCTAAGCCCGCAGGGACAGCAGTTGGTGCAGGATGTGGGATATGTGCCGCTGTATCCGGCCGCGAAATAAAGGGACTAAATGGAAGAGGTTAAACTATATGTGGAACGGGTTGGCGTAGACCCGATCAGCGGCGCTGGTATTCGTATTGCACGGCGTGAATCCACTTCGTGGCATAAAGATATTGTTGCTGAGCTGATTAATCAGGTCCTCCGGTGTGGTGCAACATTAATCATCATCGCTGTGCTGACCGCCTGCGATGATCGCCAGGTAAGCTATTTTCCTGATTATGCCGCCATACCCGAGCAGTCCGGTATCTGGACCTGGCTACCTGTGTTCTTTCCATCGTCCGCCAGTGAAATAGAGATGACGTTTAACCTGGACAGCAATCTTTTTTATGCTGACTTTAGCGTGGCCGACGGTGATAAACGCGCGCATTTTGAAAGCGTGCTGGGGGAGGAGAGCGTGGTTCATTATGCCAACTTTCCTCATAAAAGTTGGTGTAAAACGGGGAAAACTCTCTGGAATAGCGAAGCGCGGGCAAAACCCTTCTTTATTACCCAAATAAGTGTCGATCGCTACCGTATCACTAATCATATGCCCGGCTGTACAAAACCCGGCGAGTGAATGCGGTATGTGGCGAAAAGGGCGGTATAAACCGCCCCGGATTTTATTACGACGCCAGTGAAAGTTGGTGTTTCTCAACATACGCCGCCAGCCACTGGGTGATGCGGGACTGCTGCTCGGCGGTCAGCCACATGCCTTCTTTGGTGCGACGCCAGATAGCGTCTTCAGTACGGCGCACCCATTCGTGATCCACCAGGTACTTGAGTTCTGCTTCGTAAAACTCATGACCGAAATCTTCGCCTAAATCAAGCAGTGACGTGGCTTCGCCGAGAATCCACTCCGTGTTGCTGCCGTAAGTGCGCGAATAGTGGCGCGCCAGCGATTCCGTCAGGAACGGATAACGACGACGCAGCTTCGCCGCGTAATCTTCGCGGCTGCCGTCGATGTCGCCGCCGGGCAGTACGCACGTTTTGGTCCATGCCGGGCCGATGCCTGGATAATAAGACGCCAGTTTTTCCATCGCATGTTCGGCCAGCTTACGGTAGGTCGTGAGCTTACCGCCAAACACGGAAAGCAGCGGCGCTTTGCCGTTTTCATCATGAATATCAAGGGTATAATCGCGAGTGATCGCCTGCGGTGAGTCGGACTCATCATCGCACAGCGGACGGACGCCGGAGTACGTCCAGACGATGTCATCGCGCCCCAGTTGTTTCTGGAAGTGCGCGTTATAGACCTTCAACAGGTAATTAATTTCGCTCTCTTCAATTTTTACCGCTTTCGGATCGCCTTTATATTCGACATCGGTTGTGCCAATGATCGAAAACTCTTCCATCCACGGAATGACAAAGACGATACGCTTATCTTCGTTTTGCAGAATATACGCCTGCTTCTGATTATGGACGCGCGGCACGACGATATGGCTGCCTTTGATCAGGCGGATGCCATATGGCGACGGCAGGTGCATCCCTTCGTCGAAGAACTGTTTGACCCACGGTCCGGTGGCGTTAACCAGTCCGCGCGCCTGCCAGACATATTTTTTACCGGTGTCGATATCTTCCGCTTCGACAATCCACAGGCCATTTTCCCGACGAGCGGCGGTTGCGCGAGTACGGGTAAGGACTTCGCCGCCTTTACGCACCACCATCTGTGCGTTAGCCAGCACCAGACGTGCATCGTCTACCCAGCAGTCGGAATATTCGAATCCGCGCACGATTTCAGGTTTGAGCACCGAATCTGCGCCAAACCGCACACCGGTGGAACCGGGTAAGCTGGTACGTTTGCCGAGGTGATCGTACATAAACAGACCGATACGGATCATCCAGGCTGGACGTAAATGCGGGCGGTGCGGCAGACGAAAACGCATCGGGAAGGCGATGTGCGGCGCCATTTTCAACAGCACTTCACGTTCTGCCAGCGCTTCGCTGACCAGACGGAACTCGTAGTGTTCAAGGTAGCGTAAGCCGCCGTGGATAAGTTTCGAACTGGCGGAAGAGGTCGCGTAGGCCAAATCCTGCGCTTCCAGCATGAGTACGGACAAACCGCGTCCGGCGCCATCAGCCGCGATGCCTGCACCGTTAATGCCCCCGCCTATCACGATCAGATCTTTGGTTTCCATGCTGCCCTCTTGCACTTTCGTTAAAGTTCAAAAATGTTCGTTATCGAACATAATAGCAAAGAAATGCGCTATTGGTAACATCGAAAAAACATTTTAGAGTGATATGTATAACATTATGGCGTTAAGCTACTCCGTCAACGTACACTGGGCGATAAAATGCCTTAATTGGCTTCACCGGCAACAATGAAAGAGCGATTCATGGAACAATTTGAATGTATCACTGTAGAAGAGGCGTATCAGAAACTGCACCAGGGCGCGGCGGTGCTGGTCGATATTCGCGATCCACAAAGTTATGCCATGGGTCATGCGCCGCAGGCGTTTCACTTGACTAACGATACTCTGGGCGCGTTTATGCGTGAGCATGGTTTCGATACCGCCGTGATGGTAATGTGCTATCACGGCAACAGTAGTAAAGGCGCCGCGCAGTATCTGCTCCAGCAAGGCTATGATGCGGTTTACAGCATTGACGGCGGGTTTGAGGCCTGGCATCGCCGTTTCCCTGCCGATGTCGCGAATGGCGCGTAATCCCATAAAGATGCAGCCTCCGACGAGAAGGGTATATATACTGTCTTCTTTTGTATGGACTAAGCGACAGCAATAATGTTGATGATTACTTCCTTTGCGAATCCTCGCGTGGCGCAGGCATTTGTTGATTACATGGCCACCCAGGGCGTCATTCTTACTATTCAGCAACATAATCAAAGCGATATCTGGTTGGCAGATGAATCGCAGGCCGAACGTGTGCGGGTCGAGCTGGCGCGGTTTATAGAAAATCCCGGCGATCCGCGTTATCTGGCGGCTAGCTGGCAGTCCGGGCAGACGAACAGCGGACTGCGCTACCGCCGTTTTCCCTTTCTCGCCACGCTGCGTGAACGAGCCGGCCCTGTTACCTGGATCGTGATGCTCGCCTGCGTGCTGGTCTATATCGCGATGAGTCTCATCGGCGATCAGACGGTGATGGTGTGGCTGGCGTGGCCGTTCGATCCGGTTTTAAAATTTGAAGTCTGGCGCTACTTCACCCATATCTTTATGCACTTCTCACTGATGCATATTCTTTTTAACCTGCTGTGGTGGTGGTATCTCGGCGGGGCGGTAGAGAAGCGCCTGGGCAGCGGTAAATTAATCGTCATTACGGTAATAAGCGCGCTGCTAAGCGGCTATGTACAGCAGAAATTTAGCGGCCCGTGGTTTGGCGGGCTGTCTGGCGTCGTCTATGCGCTGATGGGTTACGTGTGGCTGCGCGGAGAGCGCGATCCGCAAAGTGGAATTTACCTCCAGCGCGGCTTAATTATTTTTGCATTATTGTGGATAGTCGCTGGTTGGTTTGACTGGTTTGGCATGTCTATGGCGAACGGCGCGCACATCGCCGGGCTTATCGTCGGTTTAGCGATGGCCTTTGTTGATACGCTGAATGCGCGAAAACGAACGTGAGGCGTATCCGGCCTGTGGTCGAGATATTTTTCCAGGCCGGGTAGGGCGAATGCCGCTATCCGGCGCAAGGTTGGTTACTTTCAGAGATTATTCATGAAACAAACACAACGGCATGACGCGATCATTGAACTGGTGAAAAAACAGGGGTACGTCAGTACGGAAGAGCTGGTGGAGCATTTTTCTGTCAGCCCGCAAACCATTCGTCGGGATCTTAACGATCTGGCGGAACAGAATATGATTTTGCGCCACCACGGCGGCGCGGCGTTGCCCTCCAGCTCGGTGAACACGCCGTGGCACGATCGTAAGGCGACGCAAACGGAAGAAAAAGAGCGCATCGCTCGCAAAGTCGCGGCCCAGATCCCCAATGGTTCAACGCTGTTTATTGATATCGGCACGACGCCGGAAGCCGTAGCGCACGCCCTGTTAGGGCACAGTAATTTGCGGATCGTGACCAACAATTTGAACGTAGCGAACACGCTAATGGCGAAAGAGGATTTTCGTATTATCCTCGCCGGCGGTGAACTCCGCAGCCGCGACGGCGGCATTATTGGCGAAGCGACGCAGGACTTTATCGCCCAGTTCCGTCTCGATTTCGGCATTCTCGGTATTAGCGGTATTGATAGCGACGGCTCGTTGCTGGAATTTGACTACCATGAGGTACGCACCAAGCGCGCGATTATCGAAAATTCGCGCCATGTGATGCTGGTGGTGGATCACTCTAAATTTGGCCGTAACGCGATGGTAAACATGGGCAGCATTAGTATGGTCGATGCGGTCTACACCGATACCCTGCCGCCGCCGGGCGTGATGCAGGTGATTGCCGACCACCATATTCAATTAGAGCTGTGCTAAAGAGACTGTCTTATCAGGCCTACACTCTGCGCGTGATCGTAGGCCTGATAAGCTCATCAGGCACACGTCAAACCCCGTACCCCATCATCTTCAGCAACTGCTGCGCGTGCTGTACCGCGTCCTGACGGTGCGCGACGCCGAGTTTCTGGTAGAGGTTGCGGATATGCGTCTTAATGGTGGTCGCGGCCACCGCCAGTTCGCCGGCAATCTGTTCGTTGCTGTAACCGGAATAGATAAGCCCTAACACCTGCCATTCACGCTGGGTGAGCGGGCTGGTGCGAATAAGCTCCGGGACATCCGGATGGTTAAGCAGGCGCTCGACGAAGCCTTCGTCAAAATGGGCGAATTTATGCCGGTGATGTTGGTTAATCTCTCGCAGGATGCGCTGCGCGCGATGCTGCTCCATCTCCGGCAGCGTATTGAGCTGGATAAGCTGACGCAATTGTTGCGCCATGGCTTCGCCTTCAATCACAAAATGGCTGATAAATCCGGTGCGGTTGGCGAGCTGTAAGGCATCAAGCAATACGCGCTGGGCGTCGTTTTTCCGCCCGGATTGCCAGTAAAGCTGATTGAGTAACAGCAGATTGCGGTTTAAATCGCTCATTAAGCGCAGGCTACGGGCATTCTCATTTAACTCTTCCAGCACGATTTCCGCAGGCTCGAATTCGCCCAGCAGGATCTGCGCGCGGGCGATATTCCGCCATTGCCCTTGCAGAAAATGGTTATTGGCAAACGCCGGTTTGGGCGTATGACGTAACCAGTTGGCGGCGGATTTTTTGTCGCCGGTTAACTGCCAGTAAATGACACGCACCTTATCGGCGTTAGAGATCCAGTCGCAGTGATAACGACCATTGCCTAATAAATTTTCCAGTCGGTTAAGCTGACTACGGGCATTATCCAGATCGCCGCGCGCCAGCGAGCACTGCACCAGTAACGTCAGGCACTGCAACTGTTGTTGCGGCTGGAAGGTGGACAGCACAGCGATACCGCTGCGCGCCGAGGCCTCCGCTTCGTCAAGGCGCGCCCACGCCCACAGCAATTGCGCGCGGATACGTACCAGAAACTCATGCATCGGCAGTTGTTCCAGATGTTGCTCTTTGATCAACTGGAAGGCTCTCTCCTGCGTTTCCCATGCGGCCTGCAGGAATCCCTGGGCGAACTGAATTTCGCTTTGTTGAATTAAGCTCCACAGCGCGTAATGCCAGACGTCATGATGGCGCGCCATTTGTTCGGTTTGCTGCATCAGCGATAAAGACTGGCTGAGATCGCCTTTACAGTGCAGCACTTCACCGTGAACGGAGGTCGCGACAATGCGGCTATAAAACCAGGCGAGAGGAAGCTCATCCAGCGCCAGTTTCGCCAGCCGCTCTGCCTCTTCCGGATTGCCGTCGTTGATGGCGACCTGAGCGCGCAGCGCGTTAAATTCAGCATGTAGCGTGCCGTCCATGACCCCTTTGATCTCTTGCTCGGCGCGCGCCAGCAACGTATTCACTTCGCTGTAGCGGTGTTGGCTTTGCATCAGCCAGGCCTGTAACAACACCAGCCGCGGATTTTCCAGCAGGCTTTCCCACGGCAGCGCTTTTAATGACTCTTCCAGCAGCGCCAGTTCACTGTGATTAAACAGCCCCCACGCATGATTAAGCAGGATATCGCGCAGCATTTGCGCGTCACCCGCCGCCAGCGCATGATGTATAGCTTCGCTGGGAAAACCTTGTTCCATCCAGCTTTCTGCGGCCGCGCGGTGGATCTCCGGCAGTTCCGCCGCCAGTTCCCACTGGCAACGCTGGCGCAGAAAGCTACCAAACAACGGGTGATAGCTAAACCACTCGCCCGTGTCGTCCATGCGTTGTAGGAATAACCCCTGGCGCTCAATCTCCTCCAGCCGCATCTGGCCGTTTTCTTCGCCGGTCACGCGTACGATCAACGCGTCATTCATTGAGCGTAAGATCGCGCTTTTAAGTAAAAAATGTCGGGTGCTGACATCCACGTTATCCAGTACTTCGTCCACCAGATAATCAGAAAGGTGGCTGGCATTAATCCCGGCAAGACGGCGGGCGGAGTGATGCGCAGAGGTATGGTTCTGGCGCGCGGAGAGGGCGATCAACTGTAGCGCAGTGGCCCAACCGGCCACATCGTCGCACATGCGGCTGCTCTCAGCGGCTTCAATGGGCGACGAAAGACGACGGTCAAAAAATTGCTTTGCTTCCTGATGGTTAAAAGCCAACTGCTGGCTACCGATTTCCAACAGCTGATCGCGCACGCGCAGATTAGCGATGCCCAGTTGCGGCAAATTACGCGATAACACCACCAGGGTGAAATTTTCCGGCTGATGCCGTAAGAAAAAGCGCATCGCGTCGTGAATCACCGGATTGGTAATCAAATGGTAGTCGTCAATCACCAGATAAAGCGGGCGATGCCATTGCGCCAGTTCAATAAAGAGCTGCGCGAAGAGGGACGTCAGGCTGGCGTACTGACGTTTTTGCGCCATCGCTTCGCTGGTAGAGCAGTGTCCGCCGGTGGCCTGTTGGATTGCGGCAATTAAGTAACTGGCGAACCGCTCTTGCTGGTTATCGCCTTCGTCGAGAGAGTACCAGCCTAATTCATTTTTGCCCGCCGCCCACTGTGAGACAAGCGTGGTTTTCCCATAGCCAGCAGGACTGGTTACCAGGGCGAGCCTGAAATTGTTCGCGCCGGAAAGTTTAGCCAACAGCCGCTCACGAACCACGGTATGGTCGAGACGAACCGGACGACTTAATTTAGACGGAATCAACATAGCAATCACTTCACTGTGGGAAATGGGGGGAACTGCGATTTTTTTTGCGCTTCGTAATTAATAGATATAAGGTCGGCCAGAAAGCATTTTAATGCAAGCTAAGCAGACTTTTTATGTGTCTGAATTTGCACTCTGTCACAATTCTAAATAACGGTATTAAAAAAGTATTCGGCGCGGTTGAAACGAGCGTCAGCGCTGGGCTGAGGTCATATTTCCGTTATTGTAAATAATGTCCTGGACATCATCCGGATTTAACACAATGGCGATACCAGGCGTTTAATTAATTATGTTTAGTTAGTGAATCTCCCGCCGCTGAATATTTCAGGTAAGAAACTATTTTGGCGTTCATATAATCTTCGAAAATATCCCTTCGCGATTTACTGTTATTTCTGTTTATTCATTTGATTATGCGTAACACTGGGTGTCGTTGACAGGAATCGGCGCGTTTATACAGGGGTAAGTGGCGGCGATCACACTTTTATGCTCATCCCCGCTCCTCCTCCCTCCCTAATCATTGCCGGGAGGAGGAAGGTCAACATCGAGCCTGGCAAACTAGCGATAACGTTGTTTTATTACCCGAGGACGGATTTCCTATGTCACAGCCAACCTTCAATAAAGATCAATTCCAGGCCGCCCTGACGCGTCAGTGGCAGCGTTTCGGTTTACTGTCGGCGTCCGACATGACGCCTCGTCAGTGGTGGCAGGCCGTTAGCGGCGCGCTGGCGGAATTACTGAGCGCGCAACCGGTAGCGCAGCCGACGAAAGGCCAGCGTCATGTGAACTACATTTCGATGGAGTTTTTGATTGGCCGCCTGACGGGAAATAACCTGTTAAATCTGGGGTGGTACCAGGACGTTAGCGATGTGCTGAAAGCGCACGATATTAATCTGACCGATCTGCTGGAAGAGGAAGTCGATCCGGCGCTCGGCAACGGTGGTTTGGGTCGTCTGGCCGCCTGTTTCCTCGATTCGATGGCCACCGTCGGGCAGTCCGCTACGGGCTATGGTCTGAACTACCAGTATGGGCTGTTCCGTCAGTCATTTGTTGAAGGCAAGCAGATGGAAGCGCCGGATGACTGGCATCGCGGCAGCTATCCGTGGTTCCGCCACAACGAGGCGCTGGACGTCCAGGTTGGGATCGGCGGTAAAGTCACCAAAGAAGGGAGCTGGGAGCCAGGTTTTGTGATTACAGGCCAGGCCTGGGATCTGCCGGTGTTAGGCTATCGTAACGGTGTCGCGCAACCGCTGCGTTTGTGGCAGGCGACCCACGCGCATCCGTTTGATCTGACCAAATTCAACGACGGCGCTTTCCTGCGGGCGGAACAGCAGGGTATCGATGCGGAAAAATTGACGAAGGTGCTTTATCCCAACGATAACCACACGGCGGGCAAAAAACTGCGCCTGATGCAGCAATACTTCCAGTGCGCCTGCTCGGTAGCGGATATTCTGCGTCGCCATCATCTGGCCGGACGCAAACTGCATGAGCTGGCGGATTATGAGGTCATTCAGCTAAATGATACCCACCCGACTATTGCCATTCCGGAACTGCTGCGCGTGCTGATTGACGAGCACCAACTGAGCTGGGATGACGCCTGGGCTATCACCAGCAAAACCTTCGCCTACACCAACCACACTCTGATGCCGGAAGCGCTGGAGTGCTGGGATGAGAAGCTGGTGAAAGCGCTGCTGCCGCGTCATATGCAGATTATCAAGCAGATTAACGATCGCTTTAAGACGCTGGTCGATAACACCTGGCCTGGTGATAAGCAGGTATGGGCAAAACTGGCGGTGGTGCATGACCGTCAGGTGCGCATGGCCAATATGTGCGTGGTCAGCGGCTTTGCGGTCAACGGTGTGGCGGCGCTGCACTCCGATCTGGTGGTGAAAGATCTGTTCCCGGAATATCACCAACTTTGGCCGAACAAATTCCACAATGTCACCAACGGCATTACGCCGCGTCGCTGGATCAAACAGTGCAATCCGCAGCTTGCGGCGTTGCTGGATAAAACGCTGAAAAAAGAGTGGGCTAACGATCTCGACCAGTTGATCAACCTCGAAAAATACGCTGACGACGCCACATTCCGTCAGCAGTATCGCGACATCAAGCGGGCGAACAAAGAACGGCTGGTGAAATTTATCCAGGCCCGTACCGGGATTGAGATTTCGAGCCATGCGATTTTTGATATTCAGATCAAACGTCTGCACGAGTACAAGCGTCAGCATCTGAATCTGTTGCATATTCTGGCGCTGTACAACGAGATTCGCGAAAACCCGCAGGCTGATCGCGTACCGCGCGTATTCCTGTTTGGCGCGAAGGCGGCGCCGGGCTATTACCTGGCGAAGAACATCATTTTTGCTATCAATAAGGTTGCGGAAGCCATTAATAACGACCCGGCGGTGGGTGATAAGCTGAAGGTGGTTTTCCTGCCGGATTACTGCGTCTCGGCGGCGGAAATGCTCATTCCGGCGGCGGATATTTCAGAGCAAATTTCTACCGCCGGGAAAGAGGCGTCCGGCACCGGCAACATGAAACTGGCGCTGAACGGGGCGTTGACTGTGGGAACGCTGGACGGCGCTAACGTTGAAATCGCTGAGAAGGTGGGTGAAGAGAATATCTTTATCTTTGGCCATACTGTGGAAGAGGTCAAGGCGCTCAAAGCCAAAGGCTACGATCCGGTGAAATGGCGTAAAAAAGACAAAGTGCTGGATGCGGTGCTAAAAGAGCTGGAAAGCGGTCAATACAGCGATGGCGATAAACATGCCTTTGACCAGATGCTGCATAGCCTCGGCAAACAGGGGGGCGATCCGTACCTGGTCATGGCGGACTTCGCCGCTTATGTCGAGGCGCAAAAGCAGGTGGATGCGCTGTATCGCGACCAGGAAGCGTGGACGCGCGCCGCGATCCTCAATACCGCGCGCTGCGGTATGTTCAGTTCCGATCGCTCTATTCGCGATTATCAGGCCCGTATCTGGCAGGCAAAACGCTAAGGGAGCGCGATGGAAAATAAACGTCTCGATAGTGCCGCGCTGGCGGCGGGGATCAGCCCCAGTTACATCAATGCTCATGGCAAACCGCAGTCTATTGGCGCTGAAACCAAGAGACGTTTGCTGGCGGCGATGCACGGCACGACAACAGGACCACAGGCGGTCGTGCCGAATGTGAAGGTTTATACCGCGGGTAAAAAAATGGCGTTGCCGGTAGAGGGGCGCGGTGAGTTTGCCTGGCTGCTGACTACGGAAGAGGGCATGCATTACAAAGGGCGCGTGACGGGCGGTAAAAAACTTAACCTTCCGGCTACATTGCCGGAGGGCTACCACACCCTGACGTTGACCCAGGATGAACAGCGTACGCACTGCCGGATTATCGTCGCCCCGCCGCGATGCTATGAGCCGCAGGCGCTGCTGGAAGGGAAAAAACTCTGGGGGGCCTGCGTCCAGCTTTATACTCTGCGTTCAGAAAAAAACTGGGGTATTGGCGATTTCGGCGATTTGAAGTCGATGCTGGTCGATGTGGCGACACGCGGCGGCGCGTTTATCGGCCTGAACCCGATCCACGCGCTTTATCCGGCGAATCCGGAGAGCGCCAGTCCCTACAGCCCCTCGTCTCGTCGCTGGCTGAACGTGATATATATCGACGTCAACGCCGTCGAAGATTTCCGCCTGAGCGAAGAGGCGCAGGCATGGTGGCAAATGCCCGCCACACAGCAAAAGCTGCGACAGGCACGCGATGCGCAATGGGTGGATTACGCTACCGTTACCGCGCTGAAAATCACGGCGCTGCGGATGGCGTGGACGCGGTTTGCCGCTCGCGACGATGCGCAAATGGCGGAGTTTCGTCACTTTATCGCCCGCGAAGGCGAGAGCCTTTACTGGCAGGCGGCATTCGACGCGCTGCATGCGTATCAGGTAAAAGAGGATGAGCAGCGCTGGGGCTGGCCAGCCTGGCCGGAGGCGTACCAGTCGGTAGAGTCTCCCGCTGTAAAACAATTCTGTGAAGCGCACCGCGAAGAGGTGGAGTTTTACCTCTGGCTTCAGTGGCTGGCCTGGCGCCAATTCGCCGCCTGCTGGGATACCTGCCAGAGTTTTAAACTACCGATTGGTCTGTACCGCGATCTGGCGGTTGGCGTAGCGGAAGGCGGCGCGGAAACCTGGTGCGACCGGGAGCTGTACTGCCTGAAAGCATCTGTCGGCGCGCCGCCGGATATCCTCGGCCCGCTCGGTCAGAACTGGGGGCTGCCGCCAATGGACCCGCATATCATTGTCGCCCGGGCGTATGAGCCCTTTATCGACCTGCTGCGCGCCAATATGCAAAACTGCGGCGCGTTGCGCATTGACCATGTCATGTCGTTGCTGCGTCTGTGGTGGATACCGTATGGCGAAACCGCGGATCGCGGGGCATATGTTCAGTATCCGGTTGACGATCTGTTGGCTATTCTGGCGCTGGAGAGCCAACGTCACCGCTGTATGGTGATAGGCGAAGATCTGGGGACTGTGCCAGTTGAGATTGTCGGCAAGCTGCGCGATAGCGGGGTCTATTCTTATAAAGTGCTGTGGTTTGAAAATGACCTTGAGAAAAACTTCCGCGCGCCAGGCGCATATCCGCAACAATCGATGGCTGTCGCCTCGACGCACGATCTCCCCACGCTGCGCGGCTATTGGGAATGCGGTGACCTGACGTTGGGCAAAGCTCTGGGGCTTTATCCGGATGAAGTGATTCTGCGCGGGCTGTATGAGGATCGCGAGCGGGCGAAACAGGGGCTATTGGACGCGCTACATAAATATGGCTGTCTGCCAAAACGCGCCGGGCATAAGGCATCGTTAATGTCGATGACGCCAACGCTAAATCGTGGACTTCAGCGCTATATCGCCGACAGTAACAGCGGTCTGTTGGGGCTTCAGCCGGAGGACTGGCTGGATATGGCCGATCCGGTTAACGTACCGGGCACCAGCGATCAGTATAAAAACTGGCGGCGGAAGCTCACCGCCACGCTGGAGCAGATGTTTGCCGATGAGGGCGTAAACAAGCTGATTAAGGATTTGGATAAACGCCGAAAAGCGGCCGCGAAGAAGAAGTAATAAAGCCGGGGATTTCCCCGGCTTTATGATGGTGAGAGCACTTAGGCCTGATAAGCGCAGCGCCATCAGGCAATCCTGGCGCACATTGCTGCCTTATCCGGCCTACAAGCCGCCTCGCTTAAACCACCATACCCAGTAGCAGACAGCCGATCAGGCCGCAGACGGAGATGATCGTTTCCAGCATCGACCAGGATTTAATGGTCTCGCCGATAGTCAAATTGAAATACTCTTTGAACAGCCAGAAGCCTGGATCGTTAACGTGAGAGAAAATCACGCTCCCGGAACCGACCGCGATAACCATCAGTTCAGGGCTAACGCCGGTAGTGGCGATCAGCGGCGCCGCAATGCCGCCTGCGGTAATCGCCGCGACAGTCGCGGAGCCCAGCGCGATACGCAGCACCGCCGCGATAGACCACGCCATCAACAGCGGAGAGACATTGGTTTCATGCATCATTGAAGCGATGTATTTATCCACGCCGCTATCGACCAGCACCTGCTTGAACGCGCCGCCGCCGCCGATGATCAGCAGCATCATGGCGATAATTTTGATGGAAGAGACCAGCGTATCGTTAATCTGATCCATGGAACGTCCGCGGTTCAGGCCAAAGGTGAACATCGCAATCAGTACGGCAATCAACGTAGCCATGACCGGGTCGCCCAGGAACTCGGCAACGGGCAGGAAAGCGTGGCCTTTTGGCAGAATCATCTCGGCAACCGCACGCATCGCCATCAGAATCACCGGAACCAGCGACGTCCAGACGCTGACGCCAAAGCCCGGCATCTCTTCTTCCGTAAAAGTTTTCGCGCTGTACAGGCCTTCCGGGATCGGCTTATCGATGCCTTTCAGAAAACGGGCGTAAACCGGGCCGGCAAGGATCACGGTCGGGATCGCCAGAATCGTACCAAACAGCAACGTTTTACCCATATCAGCATGGAAAATCGTGGCAATCGCGGTTGGGCCCGGGTGCGGCGGTAGGAAGCCGTGTGTGACGGAGAGCGCCGCGGCCATCGGCACGCCGACGTACAGTAACGGGATATTCGCCGCTGCGGCAATGGTGAATACCAGCGGCAGCATCAGAACAAAGCCCACTTCATAGAACAGAGCGAAGCCGACGGTAAAGCCGGTTAACACTACGGCCCACTGAATATGCTTTTTACCAAATTTCGCGATCAGGGTAGTGGCGATACGTTGAGCGCCGCCGCAGTCGGCAAGCATTTTGCCCAGCATGGCGCCGAACCCCATAATCAGGGCCAGACTGCCAAGCGTACCGCCGACACCGGCTTTGATGGAGCCGATGACTTTATCCAGCGGCATTCCCTGCATCAACCCGACAGCGAGCGCTACCAGGACAAGGGCGATAAATCCGTTCATTTTGAAGCGGATCATCAGAAGAAGTAACAAGATAACACCGATAGCAACGATGACTAATGGCATGATTTACCTGGCCTTTACTTTGTTATGGGTAACGTCATTGTTTCGACGACAAATTCCTGTTGTTCCCGACGGGAACAGAGTCGCAATAGCACCAATACTGATTACCGTTGAAACGAATGAGCGTAGTCAGATGTTATATGGATGTTAGGTGCCCATAAGAATGATACGGGTAACATATGGGTGTTGAAAATGACCCTGGCAGGCAAAATTTAAATTATGAGACACAGGTCATGTTATCGGCGAAAGAAGAAGGACCATCGTTCTGAGATGTGGCTGATGGCGCAGAATGGCGGCGTAGACGCCTTATTCGGCCTACGGTGGCGCAGACAAGGCCCGACAGGCGCAAGCGCCATCGGGCATGGATGCGGGGAAAATCTTAGTAGTATGAGTGCTCGCCGCGCTGGTGTTCGGTCAGATCGCGAACCCCTTTCAGTTCCGGGAATTCATTCAGCAACTGTTTCTCGATCCCTTCTTTCAGCGTGACGTCAACCATCGAGCAACCGTTACAACCGCCGCCAAACTGCAGAATTGCATAGCCTTCATCGGTAATTTCCATCAGCGAGACGCGACCGCCGTGGCCCGCCAACTGCGGGTTAATCTGCGATTGCAGAGCATATTCCACGCGCTCCATCAGCGGCGCGTCATCGGCCACTTTGCGCATCTTCGCGTTTGGCGCTTTCAATGTGAGTTGAGAACCTAGCTGGTCGGTCACGAAATCAATTTCCGCGTCTTCCAGATAGGGCGCGCTCAGCTCGTCGACATAAGCGGTCAACAGGTCAAATTTCAGTGCAGTATCGGTGGCTTCTACGGCGTCGGGCGGACAATAAGAAACGCCGCACTCTGCGTTAGGAGTGCCGGGATTAATGACAAATACGCGGATTTGCGTCCCTTCTTCCTGATTTGCCAGCAGTTTGGCAAAGTGCGCTTGTGCAGCATCGGAAATACGGATCATAGTAATGGCCTAATAGTTGACTATTTTAGTTGGTTATAATACGCCCATCATCGAGGCTCTACAAGGTTCGACACAGGCACCATACCTGGACAGTCGCTGCGCCGTTGCGCAAAAGCAGTTGCGCGATTTCCGCGACGGTACTTCCGGTAGTGACGACATCATCCACAATAACCATATGGAGACCCTGTACCGGCAATTCAAGGCGAAACGCGTTTTTCAAATTGCGCTTACGTAACCTGGCGCTGAGATGATGTTGTGTTGCGGTCGCCCGTACCCGCGTGATGGTTTGGCTGTCCCACGCGCAGCCAAGCCAGCGCGCTAACGGTTGACATAACAGATCGCTTTGGTTAAATCCCCGCCGCCAGTGTCGGCGCGACCAGAGCGGAACGCTGACGATTCTATCGGGAAGCTGCAAGCCAGTGCTGCGGCGCGCCATGAGTACTTCCTGCAACAGTAGACGCGCCAGAGCGGCGGCAATTTCGCTGCGGCGGGTAAATTTAAGCTGATGCACCAGTAAACTCAAGGGCGGCGTATAGTCACTGACGCTCACCAGACGCTGCCAGGGCGGTGGTTTTTGCAGGCAGCGACCGCAGGGGAGCGAAGGATGCGCGGCAGGTAATCCGCATTGCGGACACAGGCTGACGCGCTGACGAACGGCGCGCGCGCATACGGAACAAATCCCCCAGTGGCTTAACGCCAGCGGCATTCGGCATAGCCAGCATAATCCCGGTACTGTTAGCATAGGTGCATCCTTGTTAGACAAAAGAGAACAGTAACTGATGAATGACATCTGGTGGCAGACCTACGGCGAGGGAAATTGTCATCTTGTGCTGCTGCACGGATGGGGATTGAACGCGGAGGTATGGCATTGCATTCGCGAGGAACTCGGCTCGCATTTTACGCTGCATCTGGTCGACTTGCCGGGCTATGGCCGTAGTTCGGGGTTTGGCGCTATGACGTTTGAAGAGATGACGGCGCAGGTAGCGAAAAACGCGCCGGACCAGGCTATCTGGCTTGGCTGGAGCCTGGGTGGCCTGGTGGCGAGTCAGATGGCGCTCACCCACCCTGAACGCGTCCAGGCGCTGGTGACTGTCGCCTCTTCGCCATGCTTTAGCGCGCGTGAGGGGTGGCCGGGAATAAAACCAGAAATCCTCGGCGGATTCCAGCAGCAGCTTAGCGACGATTTTCAGCGCACGGTGGAGCGTTTTCTGGCGCTGCAAACGTTAGGGACGGAGACGGCGCGTCAGGATGCCCGCACCTTAAAAAGCGTGGTGCTGGCGCAGCCTATGCCGGATGTAGACGTGCTCAATGGCGGACTGGAAATCTTAAAAACGGTCGATCTACGAGAAGCGCTTAAAAATGTGAACATGCCGTTTTTGCGTTTGTATGGTTATCTGGACGGTCTGGTGCCGCGTAAAATCGTGCCTTTGCTCGATACGTTATGGCCGCACAGTACATCACAGATAATGGCGAAGGCGGCCCATGCGCCGTTTATCTCGCATCCGGCGGCGTTTTGTCAGGCGCTGATGACGCTAAAATCATCGCTGTAACCAGGGCGTTGCCGGGCCCGGACCATTCTGCAAGGTTAATGGCTTTCAGACGCCAGATCGGCAGGCGCCAGCCCGGTAACCCTAAGCACGGTATCGCGATCGAAACCATCGTTTAGCATGGAGCGGGCAATGCGCAATGCGGCGAGCCGTTGGCCTTCCTGTTTGCCTTGCTGTAGCCCTTTCTGTAACCCGTTACGATGCCCTTCCTGACGTAATCTTTCTGCGATAGTCATGATCTTCTCCTTATGCTGTGGGATACGCATAGCCACCTGGCGGATAAACGTATTGAAGCGCGCGGCGTCGCCAGTGTGCATCATGTAATTAAACAGACTTTGAAGCTGGGTGTCATTAGCGTATCCCTTAACCAGCAGGGCGACCAGCTGTTCGACAAGCCCCATCAGATCACGCTGGCGGATGTGTTTTTGTATGAGTTCCAGCAGCGCGACCCGTCGGTGCCGCATAATCTCGTCGTCCGGCACGACCGTAATATCGACCAGAGGAAAGGCGGTGGCGTATAGCTTACGCGCCATCACCGGGTCGGCAAATTCATCCAGCCAGCATAATGAGAACGGATACGGGCTGCGGTTTCCGTGATAAAACAGCATTGGCACCACTAACGGCAACGTCTTATGCCCGGCCTCCAGGTGCCGTTGCATTGCAGCCATTGCGTAACGCATCAGCCGAAATGCCATATGCGCGTCTGGCGTACTCTGATGTTCAATAACCACGTAAATGTAACCTTCACCTTCACTTGTTTCCAGCGACCAAAGAATATCGGAATAATGGGGGCGTAAATCCTCTTCAATAAAGCTACCGGACTCCAGCCGTAACGTATTCAGATTACAGATTTGACGTAATGTCGTCGGGAGATGAATTTCCAAAAAATCCCGTGCAGTATCGGGGTGGCATAGAAACTGTTTGAATACCGCGTCATGCGGCGTGGATGTTGTTGAGGTCGCCATATCGATCCGTCATCGGTGAAGTTCAATGGCGTGACACTACGCGCAGACCGGGCTGATTGCAGTAGAGGATTAGCGCGCTTGCGAGGCGCGTGGGGAGATAAATGCGCACGGCGGTAACGCTTTCATCTTTGTGGAAGGCATGACGCAAAATTGCCCGGCAGCGTGACGCGTACCGGGCAACATAACGCGGGATAAAGGCCGGATAAGACGCGTTACGTCACTACCCGGCGAAGGCTAACGCAAGGCCCACCATTCGCGCAGGCAGGTTTTACCTTCCGGACAACTTTTACAGCTGCCTGAAAGGCAGCCGTCCGGTTCTTCCGGGATACGTACCGCTTTACCCATGATCTCCAGTTGATTCAGCATGGCGTCGATCATGGGCTGCGGAGCGTGCAGCGTATGGCTGATCTGCGTTGCCTCCATACGCCCCCGTAGCGCCAGTAGATCGCGAACCTGTATCAATGAAGCCATTTTTTACATCCCTTAGTGACAATTGCCCGCAGTGCCCGAACAACAGGAACTGACGTTTTTGCGGGTTGCCAGCAGTTCAATGTCTACACGGCTGCGGGCGCGGCGCAACAGGCTTAACACCACAACGTTAAAGACAATCACTGCCAGAATACAGATCAGGCTGTATGTCGGGTGTTGACTGAAGCTGGTAACCTGGTAGAACAGCGTGGCGAGCGAATAGGCGATATTCAGCCCCCACAGGATGGAGAAGCCCATCCAGCCGCGACTGGACTCGCGGGCGATAGCGCCCATTACCGAGATACACGGTACGTAAAGCAGGACGAAAATCAGGTAACTGTACGCCGCCGCGGCGCTGCCGAATTTTTGATCCATCACGCCCATCGCGCCGGTTGCCATTTCGCCGTCACCTTTACTCGCTTCGATCGGGTTAGCCAGTACGCTCAGGCTAAAGGTGTCTTTCAGGCTTTGCCAGGTATCGTCAACCGCGCCCAGCAGTTCATCGCCGAGGTGGAAGTCGGCAGGATTAAACGCTTCGTCCTGAATATTTTCGGCGGTGTAGAGCGTGTTCAGCGTACCGACGACAACTTCTTTCGCCATGGCGCCCGTAAACAGGCCCACGGTAGCTTGCCAGTTATCCTCATGGACGCCGATCGGTTTAAAGACTGGCGTGATAACCCGGCTTACAGAGGCGAGGGCGGAGTCATTAATGTTATCGACGATTTTGCCGCTCAGCGAGAAACTGTTAAACGCGCTCAGGAAAATACTCACGATGATAATGACTTTACCGGCGCGTAGTACAAAACCTTTCAGGCGTTGCCAGGTCTGGATGATCAGGCTCTTGATATGCGGGACGTGGTAAACCGGCAGCTCCATCACAAACGGAGAGGCTTCGCCGCGCATAATGGTATGCTTCAGCATCAGGCCGGTTAATACCGCCATGACAATACCCAGCACGTACAGCGAGAAGACCGCCAGCGCGCCGTTTTGCCCGAAGAAGGCGGCGGCAAAGACGGCGAAAATCGCCAGGCGCGCGCCACAGGACATAAACGGCGCCATCATGATGGTCATCAAACGTTCGCGCGGAGCGTCAAGCGTGCGGGCGCCCATCACGGAAGGTACGTTACAGCCGAAGCCGACAATCAGCGGCACGAAGGATTTACCCGGTAGTCCCAGCGCCTGCATCAGGCGATCCATGACGAAGGCCGCGCGCGCCATATAACCGGAGTCTTCAAGGAAGGAGAGGAACAGGTACATCATCCCGATTTGCGGCACCAGCGGCAGGACGGTATTGATCCCGCCGCCAAGACCTTGCGCCAGGAAGATGGTTAACCAATCCGGGAAGTGCAACGTGTAGCCAATCCATTGAATGCCATGAATAAAGATGGCGACGGAACCGGCATCAAACAGGGGTTGCAACGCGCCGCCGATGTTAATGGCGAGCAGGAACATCAGGTACATCACGAACAAAAAAATCGGTAAGCCGAGGAAGCGGTTCAGGATAATTTTATCGACCGCCCTGGTGAAGCGGCTGGGTTCGGCTGTCAGGGTATTGCTGACCACGTCGCAAATAGCGGCGATACACTGGTAACGGGCGTCGGCGATATGCAGCGCCGGGTCGTCCATTTCGTCCTTCAGACGGGCAAGGGAGGTGTCCAGGTTTTGCGCCGCCTCGCCTGCGTAAGCCCGGCTGTAGATATCGCCCTCCAGCATTTGCAGACCCAGCCAGCGGCGCTGTTGTAAAGGCATCTCCTGGGCCATCGCGTCGGCCAGGAAATCCGCTTCGCGCAGCAGCGGCTGGGCATAATGCACCAGTTCGACGTTGTCGTTAGCGTTGTGACGGTCAATGGCCAGTTTCAGCGCCTCGATACCGCGACCGCGAGTCGATACCAGCGGTACGACAGGACAACCCAGACGCGTGGACAGAGCGTCGACATCAATACGAACCTGCTGTTTTTCAGCGATATCCAGCATATTGAGCGCGACAATACAGGGGATACCCAGCTCCAGCAGCTGCAGCGTCAAATAGAGGTTGCGCTCCAGATTGGAGGCGTCCACAACGTTTATCAACAGATCGGCGTCGCCGCTCAGGATGTAGTGGCAGGCGATCTGTTCGTCGAGAGAGGTTTGTGACGAGATGGTCGTCAGAGAATAGGTGCCGGGTAAATCTACCAGCGTGACCTGGTGGTCAGTTGTCGCGAACTGGCCCTCTTTACGCTCGACGGTGACGCCCGCCCAGTTCCCCACGCGCTGACGCGCGCCGGTGAGTTGGTTAAATAAGGTGGTCTTGCCGGAATTAGGATTACCAATTAAACCAATGGTTAATTTTTTCATTTTTATAGACTCACTGTATTAACAGGAAACCGCTTCCACTTCTATTAACGCCAAATCCTTTTTACGCAAAACCAGACTCACGCGTCGTGTTTCGATATGGATCGGATCGCCTAAGGGCGCGACGCGGACAACATTAAATGAAGAGCCGGGCAACATGCCGAGCGAAAGCAGTTTTTGACGATACGCCGGGCTGATTTCACGCGCAAAGCCGGTGATTTTCCACGCAGTGTCAGGAGTGAATTGCATACGACCTACTTGTTTCTTACTAACTGGATGTATACCTCATGCGGCGCTCAGGGGGGCGGCAGGAGACCCGATGTTTAGCCAACGAAGGAAAGAGTAAATAATCAACAACACAATGATAATGAGAATGGTTTCTATCTTCAACGATTAAAATGTGACGGAATGTACAAATAAGCGATAATTTGCGCCGATGTTGATATGGCTCAACATTTATTTGTCTTTTTGCAAATACCCCTAATGTGCAAATATTCACCGTTTTTAATGTTTAATTAAGGTTTCATCTGTTAATAAAGTGATAATTAATAGTGCGGATAGCAGAAGAAAATTAATTAACAGATTCTAATGGGTAAGATTTAATTGTTAATTAAAAAAGAAAGGGTTGGACGTATTGCAAAATCGCAGGCCGGATAAGAAGTCACCCGGTCTGCGTATTACCCGATTAGCGTTTTTTTCCCATTGCCGCTGCCAGCGCGTCCATCATGGCGCTGTTACCGGCTGGCTGGGCGTCACGACCGCGCGGTTTCGCCGCTTTTGATGCCGGGCGGTTGCCCTGAGCGCGATCGGCGCCGCCGCCGCGGCGAGCGGCGGTTTCGCCGGGCTGTTCGTCCAGACGCATCGTTAGCGCAATACGCTTACGTTGCAGATCCACTTCCAGCACTTTCACCTTCACGATGTCGCCAGCTTTTACCACGGTGTGTGGATCGTCGACGAACTTATTCGAGAGCGAGGAGATATGCACCAGGCCATCCTGATGAACGCCGATATCGACAAACGCGCCGAAGTTAGTGACGTTAGTGACCGCCCCTTCCAGAATCATCCCCGGCAGCAGGTCGTTCATGGTTTCGACGCCATCGGCGAATTGCGCGGTTTTAAATTCAGGACGTGGGTCGCGGCCCGGTTTTTCCAGCTCTTTGATGATATCGCTCACGGTCGGCACGCCGAATTTATCGTCGGTAAAATCAGCGGCCTTGAGGTGACGCAATTCGTTGCTGTTGCCCATCAGATCTTTTAGCGCTTGCTGCGTCGCCGCCAGAATGCGTTCGACAACCGGATAGGCTTCCGGGTGGACGGTGGAGGCATCCAGCGGGTTATCGCCGTGGTTAATACGCAGGAAGCCCGCGCACTGCTCAAACGCTTTCGGCCCCAGACGGCTCACCTTCAACAGTTGCTGGCGATTCTGGAACTGACCGTTCTCATCGCGCCAGGCGACGATGTTTTGCGCCATCATGCGCGTTAAGCCCGCGACGCGGGTCAGCAGCGGTACGGAGGCGGTATTCAAATCGACGCCGACGGCGTTTACGCAGTCTTCGACCACCGCATCCAGCTTACGCGCCAGCTGCGTCTGGCTGACATCGTGTTGATATTGGCCGACGCCGATCGATTTCGGATCGATTTTCACCAGTTCCGCCAGCGGATCCTGTAGACGACGCGCGATAGAGACCGCGCCGCGCAGGGAGACGTCGAGATCCGGAAACTCCTGCGCCGCCAGCTCAGAAGCGGAATACACGGACGCCCCCGCTTCGCTGACGATCACTTTCTGCGCCGTCACGTTCGGGAACTGTTTCTGTACGTCGAGATAGAAGCGTTCGGTTTCACGCGAGGCCGTACCGTTGCCAATCGCGACCAGTTCGACGTGGTATTTTTCGCACAGCGCGGCGATCACGGTAGCCGCTTTGGCCGCCTGACCGGTATGCGGATAAATGGTATCCGTCGCCACCAGCTTGCCGGTGCCGTCAACGACAGCGACTTTTACGCCGGTACGCAGGCCAGGATCAAGGCCCATCGTGGCGCGCAGGCCTGCGGGGGCTGCCATCAGCAGGTCGTGCAGGTTACGGGCAAACACGTTAATCGCTTCATCTTCCGCACGTTCGCGCACGGTGCCCATCAGTTCGGTTTCGAGGTGCATTAAGACTTTGATACGCCACGTCCAGCTCACTACGCCTTTGCGCCAGCTATCCGCCGGGGCGTTATTTAGCCGCAGGCCGAGATGGTCCATGATGATTTGCTCGCAGTAGCTTTCTTTCGGCGGCTCATCAAACTGTGGGTCGGCATTGAGCGAAAGTTGCAGAATGCCTTCGTTACGACCACGGAACATGGCCAGCGCACGGTGAGACGGGACGTTAGCAATGGGCTCATGATGGTCGAAATAGTCGCGGAATTTTGCCCCTTCTTCCTCTTTGTCGCTCACGACCGTGGCGACCAGATGGGCGTTCTTCCACAGGTAATCACGCACTTTCGCCAGCAATGCGGCGTCTTCGGCAAAGCGCTCCATCAGAATGTAGCGTGCGCCGTCGAGCGCGGCTTTCGTGTCCGCCACGCCTTTGTCGCCATCAATGTACTTTGCCGCTTCCACGTCAGGATCGTGGGACGGTTCGTTCCAGAGCAGATCGGCCAGCGGCTCAAGGCCGGCTTCAATGGCGATTTGTCCACGGGTGCGGCGTTTAGGTTTATAGGGCAGGTAGAGGTCTTCGAGCTCGGTCTTACTTAACGTAGCGTTGATAGCGCCAGCCAGCTCATCGGTCAGTTTGCCTTGTTCGGAAATGGACTTGAGGATGGCCTGACGCCTGTCTTCAAGCTCACGCAGATAGCCCAGACGCGTTTCCAGGTTACGCAACTGCGTGTCATCCAGACCGCCGGTGATTTCTTTACGATAACGTGCGATAAACGGCACGGTGTTCCCTTCGTCAAGCAGGCGAACGGCAGCTTCAACCTGCCCGGCATTTGCCTGGATTTCACCCGCAATAATGCGGCAGAAAGAATCATTCATCATGGGTTAGCTTCGTCTTCAGGATAAAAATCAGGGGATAGTTATACGGATTGGCTGGCAAAAATGCCAGCCATCAGCGGGGGCTTAGGATTCTTCTTGTCTTATTTGACGTATTCGATCGCATTGACGTACCAGTTTGCTTCGCCGACAGGGGTGTTGACCACCGCCAGATCGCCCACTTCTTTTTTCAGTAGCGCCCGCGCCATCGGCGAGTCGATAGAGATGTAATCCTTACGTCCGAAAATTTCATCGTAGCCGACAATGCGGAACTTCAGCGTATCGCCGTCATCATTTTCAATTTCCACCCAGGCGCCGAAGAAGACTTTGCCCTCCTGCTGCGGGGAATAATCCACGATTTTGAGATTTTCCATGCATTTGGTCAGATATCTGACGCGTCTGTCGATCTCACGCAGGCGCTTTTTATTATACTGATAGTCGGCATTCTCGCTGCGGTCGCCCAGACTCGCAGCCCAGGTCACTTTTTTGGTGACCTCCGGGCGCTCTTCACGCCAGAGATAATTGAGCTCTTGTTTGAGTGTTTCGTACCCTTCGCGGGTGATCAGGGGCGTTTTCATCTCGTTGATTTACCTTTGCTGTCGATATTGCGCACACGGGGTATAACGTGATCGTCCCGACAGAATAAATAATGGGGTTGCCGATTAATTGTATATTTAAGCTGCTGTTAAATATGCTTTGTAACAATTTAGCCTGAAATTCATACCAGAATTTGCTGGTGACTCACGTGAGCTTTTTTAAGAATACACACTTACATTTGTTGCGAACCTTTGGGAGTACAGACAATGCAAGAGAATTATAAGATTCTGGTGGTTGATGACGATATGCGTCTGCGGGCGCTACTGGAACGTTATCTGACCGAGCAGGGCTTCCAGGTTCGAAGCGTCGCTAACGCCGAGCAGATGGATCGTCTGCTGACCCGTGAATCTTTCCATCTCATGGTACTGGATTTAATGCTGCCAGGTGAAGATGGTCTGTCGATTTGTCGTCGCCTGCGTAGTCAAAGTAATCCAATGCCGATCATTATGGTCACGGCGAAGGGTGAAGAGGTTGACCGTATCGTCGGGCTGGAAATCGGCGCCGATGACTACATTCCTAAACCGTTTAACCCGCGCGAGCTGTTGGCGCGTATCCGCGCCGTGCTACGTCGTCAGGCAAACGAACTGCCCGGCGCGCCGTCGCAGGAAGAGGCCGTTATCGCGTTCGGTAAGTTTAAACTGAACCTCGGTACGCGCGAGATGTTCCGTGAAGATGAACCGATGCCGCTGACCAGCGGGGAGTTTGCGGTACTGAAAGCGCTGGTAAGCCACCCGCGCGAGCCGCTCTCTCGCGATAAGCTGATGAATCTGGCCCGTGGCCGCGAGTATTCCGCGATGGAACGCTCCATCGACGTCCAGATCTCCCGCCTGCGCCGTATGGTGGAAGAAGATCCGGCGCATCCGCGTTATATTCAGACCGTCTGGGGCCTGGGCTACGTCTTCGTACCGGACGGTTCTAAAGCATGAGGCGAATGCGCTTCTCGCCGCGAAGTTCATTTGCCCGCACGCTGTTGCTCATCGTCACCTTGCTGTTCGTCAGCCTGGTGACGACCTACCTGGTGGTGCTGAACTTCGCGATTTTGCCGAGCCTCCAGCAGTTTAATAAGGTTCTGGCTTACGAAGTCCGTATGCTGATGACCGATAAGCTGCAACTGGAGGACGGCACGCAGTTAGTCGTGCCGCCTGCGTTTCGTCGGGAAATCTATCGCGAGCTGGGGATCTCTCTCTACACCAACGAAGCCGCCGAAGAGGCCGGGCTGCGTTGGGCGCAACACTACGAATTCTTAAGCCACCAGATGGCGCAGCAATTAGGCGGCCCGACGGAAGTGCGCGTTGAGGTCAACAAAAGCTCGCCTGTCGTGTGGCTCAAAACCTGGCTGTCGCCCAATATCTGGGTGCGCGTGCCGCTGACCGAGATTCATCAGGGCGATTTTTCTCCGCTTTTCCGTTACACGCTGGCGATCATGCTCCTGGCGATAGGCGGCGCGTGGCTGTTTATTCGTATACAGAATCGACCGTTAGTGGATCTTGAACATGCCGCCTTGCAGGTAGGGAAGGGAATTATTCCGCCGCCGCTGCGTGAATATGGCGCCTCTGAGGTGCGCTCTGTTACCCGGGCGTTTAACCATATGGCTGCCGGCGTGAAACAATTGGCCGATGACCGTACGCTATTGATGGCGGGCGTCAGCCACGACTTGCGCACGCCGCTGACTCGTATTCGTCTGGCGACGGAGATGATGGGCGAGGAAGACGGTTATCTCGCGGAGTCGATCAATAAAGACATCGAAGAGTGTAACGCCATTATCGAACAGTTTATTGACTATCTGCGTACCGGTCAGGAAATGCCAATGGAGATGGCGGATCTCAATTCCGTGCTGGGCGAGGTGATTGCGGCGGAAAGCGGCTATGAGCGTGAGATTAACACTGCGCTTCAGGCAGGGAGCATCCAGGTGAAAATGCACCCGCTCTCGATTAAGCGCGCGGTGGCGAATATGGTGGTCAATGCTGCCCGCTATGGCAACGGCTGGATTAAGGTCAGCAGCGGCACCGAGTCGCATCGCGCCTGGTTCCAGGTAGAAGATGACGGGCCGGGCATTAAGCCGGAGCAGCGTAAACATCTGTTCCAGCCTTTTGTGCGTGGCGACAGCGCCCGTAGCACCAGCGGCACAGGGCTGGGGCTGGCGATTGTGCAGCGCATTATCGATAACCATAACGGGATGCTGGAGATTGGCACCAGCGAGCGTGGCGGATTGTCGATTCGCGCCTGGCTACCGGTTCCTGTGGCTCGCGTCCAAGGGACGACAAAAGAGGCATAAGAAAGGGAGGTATTATCCTCCCTTTCTTCTTAACGCTGGATGACGCTGTTCAAAGCCGCCATCCGGCCTGTTCCTTACAGCTTCGGTCCGGCGCTAACCAGCGCTTCGCCTGCTGGGGTATCCGTATACTTCTCGAAGTTCTCAATGAACAGTTTCGCCAGCGCGGTGGCTTTTTCCTGCCATTGTTCCGGCGACGCGTAGGTGTTACGCGGGTCGAGAATGTGGGTATCCACGCCCGGCAGTTCAGTCGGGATCGCCAGATCGAACAGCGGCAGACGGAAGGTTTCCGCGTTATCAAGAGAACCGTTCAGAATGGCGTCGATAATTGCGCGCGTATCTTTGATGGAGATACGTTTGCCGGTGCCATTCCAGCCGGTGTTAACCAGATAAGCCTGCGCGCCTGCTGCCTGCATACGTTTCACCAGCACCTCAGCATACTGCGTCGGGTGCAGCGTCAGGAACGCGGCGCCGAAGCAGGCGGAGAAGGTGGGGGTCGGTTCGGTGACGCCGCGTTCGGTGCCGGCCAGTTTAGCGGTGAAACCCGACAGGAAGTGGTACTGCGTCTGGTTAGCGGTTAAACGGGAAACCGGCGGCAACACGCCGAAAGCATCCGCCGTCAGGAAGATAACCTTCGTGGCGTGACCTGCTTTGGACACAGGCTTAACGATGTTATCGATATGATAGATCGGGTAAGAGACACGGGTGTTTTCGGTTTTGGAACCATCGTCGAAATCAACGGTGCCGTCTTCGCGCACGGTGACGTTTTCCAGCAGCGCATCACGGCGAATCGCATGATAAATTTCTGGCTCCGCTTCTTTCGACAGTTTGATGGTTTTGGCGTAGCAGCCGCCTTCAAAGTTGAACACGCCGTCGTCATCCCAACCGTGCTCATCATCGCCAATCAGACGACGTTTCGGGTCGGTGGACAGAGTGGTTTTTCCGGTACCGGAAAGGCCGAAGAAGACCGCGACATCGCCTTTTTCACCCACGTTGGCGGAACAGTGCATTGAGGCGATACCTTTGAGCGGCAGCAGGTAGTTCATTACCGAGAACATCCCTTTTTTCATTTCGCCGCCGTACCAGGTGCCGCCAATAAGCTGAATACGTTCAGTCAGGTTGAACGCCACGAAGTTTTCCGAGTTCAGCCCTTGCTCTTTCCACTGCGGGTTGGTGCACTTCGCGCCGTTCATGACAATAAAGTCAGGTTTGAAGCCTACCAGCTCTTCGTCCGTTGGGCGAATGAACATATTTTTAACGAAGTGGGCCTGCCAGGCGACTTCCGTAATAAAGCGCACGGAAAGACGCGTGTCGGCATTTGCGCCGCAGAACGCATCAACAATGAATAAGCGTTTACCGGAAAGCTGATGCGTCACCAGACCTTTCAGGTGTTGCCAGGTTTCCTGGGAAAGCGGCTTATTATCGTTTTTACCTTTACCCTTATCGGACCACCACAGCGTATCACGCGTGGTGTCGTCGCGAACAATATACTTATCCTTAGGCGAACGACCGGTAAAAATACCGGTATCAACGGCAACAGCGCCCAGGTTAGTTAACACGCCACGCTCATAGCCTTCCAGACCAGGATTAAGTTCTTCCTGATAAAGGGTGTCGTAGCTGGGATTGTAAACGATATCCTGGACGTCGTTGATACCATAAGCCTTGAGATCTTGCGGGGTTAAATTGTTAACGCGCATATCACTGCTCCTTAGCCAATATATATTACCGAAAATAGTAAGGTTTTTTGAGGTTGGTTAACCGCGACAAGGCTCATAGATTTACGTATCTGGACAAAATCACGATTGACGAAAAACACTGTGACTCCTGTCACGCAGCGGCGGTTATTATGGCAGGAAACCTACTTTTGTTGTGGAAAATGTTCTGAAAACGTTAAAAGGAAGTGTTTTTGACCGACATAATGTGACTGTAATCGCATTCATGTAAGAAAGTTACGTAACACCAACATTAACAATATCGATTCACCTCTCTGCGTTTTTTTCTGAATTATGCATGACGACGCCTGGCGGTGAACAGATGATGCAATAATGCGACTTTCTCATCATTCTGGATAACGACATGGAAAGTGTAGCGCTTTCACGTACTACTCGCTGGGGGATGTTGCTCACCGGTTTGCTGCAGGGCGTCTTGTGCTACCTGCTGATGGCCTGGCTGGTACCACAAAATAGCGACTGGCTGTTCTATGGTATGCCTGCGACGATAGCGTTGTCGTCAATGCTATTGCTTACCGTGGTCTCTTTTAAACAGCGCGCGCTGTGGGGCTGGCTGGGGCTGATCTTTGTGGTCGTGCTGGCAATGAGCGGCTGGCTGAAATGGCAGGTTGAGACGGTGGAGAAATGGCGCCTGGCCGAGCTCCTCTGGCTGTATGGTCTCCGGCTTGTGTTGATGGCGATGCTGGTATTACCCTGGATGCAATATCAGCTACATTCGCAAACCGGTTCGGCGCGTTATCCCCAGTTTTATCTGCGGTTATGGCATAACGTACTGACATTGTTTATCGTCCTGGTCGCTAACGGACTGTTCTGGCTGGTGCTTCTGCTCTGGAGCGCGCTATTCAGGCTGGTGGGCATCCGCTTTTTCAGCACCCTTTTCTTTGAAACTGAAGCCTTTATTTATGTGACCATCGGCTTGATTACGGCGCTGGCGGTCATTCTCGCCCGCACGCAGTCGCGCCTTGTGGCGGCGGTGCAAAAGCTGCTGACGCTGATCGCGACGGGTTTACTGCCGGTGGTGTCGCTGCTGGCATTGCTGTTTATTGTGACGTTACCCTTTACCGGACTGGAGGCGATTTCTGCGCGTGTTTCCGCTGCGGGGCTGCTATCCACGCTGACGCTGATGCTGCTGCTCCTCGTGGCGATTGTCAACGAACCGCAAAAGCGCGTATTACCCTATCCGCGCGTACTACGCGGCATGATTAGCGCTTCGCTGTGCGTTGCCCCGATATATATGCTGCTGGCGGGCTGGGCGTTATGGGTGCGCATTCAGCAATACGGCTGGACGCCGGATCGTCTGTATGGCGCGCTGACGGTGTCTGTCTTGCTGGTATGGTCCTTCGGTTATCTGATCGGTCTGTTACGCCGCGGACGCGACCCTGGTGAGTGGCAAGGCAAGGTGATACTGAGCGTCTCTTTGTTAACGCTGGTGATATTGCTGTTGCTGGCCTCACCTGTACTTGATGTCTGGCGTATTAGCGTCAACAGCCATATGGCGCGTTACCATAGCGGTAAAATTACTGCGGATCAGATCAGCCTGTATATGCTGGATCACAGCGGCAAACCTGGCCAGGAAGCGCTGAAATCGTTGCGGGATGACGAGGCGTTTACGCAGAACAGAAAGCGCAATCGTAAACTGATGACGTTTTTGCAGAGAAATAAGGTCTCTCCGACGGCGGACGATTTAGCGCGGGTGGTGATGATTGCGCCCGGTAGCCAGAAGCCGGACGCCGCATTTTGGGCGTTTGTCAAAGAGCAGAGTTATTCGGGCGCTTCCTGCCTTGAACCGGATGCCTGCGTGCTGGTGAGTCAGGATCTTAACGGCGACGGTCAGCCTGAGCAGGTGCTGTATAACTTTATTGTTGCCGAGAGCCAGGTCTACGGCTTAAAAGAGGGGAAATGGACGCAGAAAGCGTTAGCCCGACTGCCGGACGGGTTTTCTAAGACGCAACTGTTGCACGCGATTGCCGGGCATCAGTTAGACTCAGCTCCCAAAGCCTGGCGCGATATCATTGTTGATGGTAAGCGGTTGGATGTGGATTACTACAACGAGTAAGCTTTTTGCCGGATGGCGGCATAAATGCCTTATCCGGCCTACGGAGCGGGATGCTGTAGGCCAGATAAGCGCAGTGCCATCAGGCAATGATGTTGTCGCCTGAAAGGCGATTAATGAACCTGTGGATCGGCAGGAGAGGCGTTGTTACGGATCTCCGCGATATCCATCGCATTGAACAGATAATGATTGCCGCAGTAATCGCAGTGCATATCGATTTCGCCTTCTTCCGCCAGAATGCTGTCCACTTCCTCATCCGGCAATGTTTTCAGCGCGCCCGCGCAACGTTCGCGTGAACAGGTGCATTTGAATTCAACATCTTGCGGATCGTAGAGCGTGACTTCTTCTTCGTGATACAAACGCCACAGCACGTCATTTGCCGGTAACGTCAGCAGCTCTTCGCTTTTAATGGTTTCCGTCAACATAGCCAGATGGTCGAAATCCTCCGCCTGCGCGTTCTGTGCCGGCATCACCTGGAGCAACATTCCACCTGCCGCCGGTTTACCGTCGACATCGCCGGTACGGATAAACAGGCGCGTCGGCAACTGCTCGGAGCGCAGGAAGTAATCTTCCAGGCACGCCGCCAGAGTATCGCCTTCCAGACCCACCACGCCCTGATAGCGCTCACCCTCTTCCGGCGTAATGGTGATCACCAGATAGCCGTTGCCAACCAGCGTTTTGAGATCCGCATTGTCAGGGATGTCGCCCTGAACGCGAGCCACGCCGCGCATCTGCTGCTGATTATTGCCATTGATCACCGCCAGGCTTAACGGCCCGTCGCCCTGGAGCTGTACCGTAATGTCACCGGCAAACTTCAGCGTTGCGGTCAGCAGGCTAGTGGCGACCAGCAGTTCGGCCAGCACGGTTTTCACCGGCTGCGGGTAGGTATGATTGTCGAGGATCTGTTGCAAGGTTTCCGAAACGGTCACCAGTTCGCCGCGAACGGCAAAGTTTTCAAACAGATAACGATGTAATTGGTCATGTTGCGGCATAATCATCTCTCTTGCGGGTGACAGTTATTCGCTGTCGCCGTGTTTAAATCGTAACAGGTCGCGGCGCTCTTTCTTGTCCGGTCGCCTGTCCGGATGCGGCATGGTCAGGGCGTTAAGCTTGCGCGCCTGCGCCATTTTTTCGCGTTTTTCCACGCTTTCCGCCGTCTCTTCATACAGAGCGACGGCTTCGCTGGCCGGACGGCGCTGTTCGGTGATGGCTTTAACGATCACCGTCCGTTCGTCATTTCCCTGACGCAGGGTAAGGGTTGCGTTCAGCTCGACGATTTTGCTCGGCTTACTGCGCTGGCCGTTGTAATGCACCTTACCGCCTTCAATCATCTCGCGGGCCAGCGCGCGGGTTTTATAAAAACGCGCGGCCCACAGCCATTTATCCAGTCTGACCTCAACGGAGTACTTTTCTTTCATGGCGTCTCCTTCACATCAGTGAGGGGATCAGACGGCGGTAGTCGTTCAGGGACGGATGGCGCGTATAGTGCTTTTCCGCCAGGCCGGAATCAGGATTCGTCACGCCAAGACAGTAGCGAATACCAAACCGGGCGGCGGCGTCGAGAATCGGTTCGCTGTCATCGATAAACAGCGTTTTCTCTGCGCTTATTCCCGTTTCCTCAGTGACAGCGCGCCATAACCGCTGATCCTCTTTGGGATAACCAAATGTGTGGGTGGAAAGTAATAAATCAAGGTGTGAGGCCAGACCGGTATGCTCCAGCTTCACCGCCAGGTTATGTGGATGCGCATTGGTGAGCAGAATCCGACGTTTTCCGCTGGCTTTTAACGCATTCAGAAACGGTACGGTATCGTCGCGCAAAACGGCGCGCGGCCCTTGCGCCGTCGTCATAGCGCAAATATCCAGACCCAGACGCTCGCTCCAGTAATCCAGACAGTACCAGTTTAGCGTATGCTGTACGGCATGATACTGCTGGCGAATATATTCCTGCGCGTCCTGCGGCGAAATACCCTGCTGCGCGCCGTAGGTTTCCGGTACCAGCTTTTGCCAGAAATAGTTATCGAACGCGAGATCGAGCAGCGTGCCGTCCATATCCAGCAAAACGGTATCCACGTTTTGCCAGTCAATATCAATATGCATGGGGAACTCCAGGGTAACGCAATTTGCGCGACAGGGTAGCATACCCTGTCGCACGGCGGCGCTATCAGATGAGATTTTCCGGAGAGACGGTTAACCTGGGATTGAGGCAGCTTTCATAGTATTCCTGGATGTCCGCCATACGGGTACGGTGGCGTTGATAACGTCTGAACGCCTGAATGCCGTTGTAGACCGCGCTCACTATCATTGCCAGCATCAGCAGCGTGGTACCGAGGTAACGCCACCAGCCGGATTTATCGGGGATACGATGTAGGCTGATATGCTGCGTGCCGTTGGCATCGGTATACACGCTGGTGACAATGCCCTCGGCGCTAAATGGCGTCTGCATGAGCGTTTGCGCCAGACGCTGGAAGGCGCTCCACTGTTCCTGCGCGGGATAGTCATACAGCGGCGTTGACGGCCAGGCCTGATCAACCAGTTCGCTGCCTTCATCGCTGGCGATCAGGAATCCGCCGGGAGCGGGGCTATTCAGCGACTGGGCGGCACGCGCGGTCTCGCGAGAAATAAACGGCGCCGTTGAGGTCGTGACCAGATTTTCCAGCGACTCTGCGCTTACGGGGCGTAGCAGTACGTTGACGCCGTCCAGTTTGCCGGCGTTCGCGCGTTTCACCAGCGCGTTCCAGTCCTTACTGTTACCGAGATTAACCAGCGCATTTTTCAGGCGCACGCACTCGTCTTCCGCCGCGCACAAATCAGCGGTTTTCAGAACAATATCGCCAAAGTCATCTAATAATACCATGCCCGATTTTTGGATCGCGGAGCGTAAAGATGCGCTGACGCGCGAGTCGTCTTCGGGTTTTGGATGGAGCTGACGATTTACCGCCTGGCTTAGCGCCATCGCTTTATTCACCAGGTCTGATTCCGGCAGCGGTAGCGCAGGCGCGTCATTCCAGATGATTTGCGAGCAATCGAACGGCATAAACGGTGAGTTAGACTGGCCGCTCCAGGTCGCGCCGGAATGAATATTACACATTCCTTTACCGCTCAGGTGCAGCGTATCGCCCACCCGAACGCCAGCTTTTTCAAGCTGTTTTACCGTTGTCGCTTCAATGGTTTGCGCGCCTTTCATCCACGATAGCGTGAACTTGATTGGCATATCCAGCGGGATCCAGAACAGCAGCATAAACAACACCAGCAGCGAACCGATAGCAATAACAGTGCTGCGTAACCAGTGCTGCAACGGGAAGTTTTTCACTTCATCATGCAGGGATAAAAACTGGCCCTGGCGCGCGACATGGCGATCAAGGTAAATATCAATATCCGTTTGTTGCCCAAGATCCTGCGTAATGTAGGGTTGCCAGTGGGCAGGGTAAATAAGGTCGATGATGCCCAGCGAAATATTGTTAATCTGCTCCTGATTATTCTCCCCAAACAGCCCCCAGCGGCGGGGCGTTCCCCGCAGACAGTGAATTTCCCGCAGCGCGCTTTTCGACGGCGGCGCAAAAAGTCCCCAAAGTCCGGCTGCCAGCAGCAGGATCGCGCCGCCTATCATCCACGGTACAAAAACGTCTGGTGTTATCAGACAGAAAAAGAATAACAAAAAGGAGGCGACGATTAACAACGCTTCGCGCAAGCCAGCCGGGCGGCTGAGCGCATATTCTTCGTGGGTCTCCTGACGGATATTCAACAGCTCAATCTGCTCGCTCTCTTCGCCGCGAATCGACGCCTGCGTAGAGGCGGTATTCTGTAGCGCGTAGCCGCGTGACTCCTGCATATACTCTTGCAGCGTATGGCCGTTTAAAGAGATCACCAGCGGCAGCGTATCCGTGAGGATCAGCTCAACGTTGTTTTCATCATTGATGTACTGTTCCCAGAAAGGCGGCAGATGGACTTCGACGGAGTCGAGGTAGTAGCGCCATTTATTAGGATCGTCAGTGGTAATGCCGTAGCGGGTGATGGAGTGGGTCAGTATCACGACACTGTTGCTTTCCGCGTTCAGCGTCAGCGAGATGGGCGCAGCACTGGCGCCTGTCGGCCCCGGAACTTGCTGGATCTGGCTAAGGTTATCGAGATAGTTTTCTACCGCGCTGCGCTCTTCGGGCAACAGTTTACGCGTTTGCGCGTCCTGAAAGGCGCTGATCCACGGTAAGCTTCCTCGTCTGGACTTTACCCGGAACCGCCATATTGCCAGTAGAGAGCAGGCCAGCAAAGCAGCTATAAAAATCAGAATGGTGCTCATGCTTTCCCCATCTTACTAAGTCTGTCAGGCGTGGTCAGTCGCACCCTGTCCAATAAACATTTTTCTGTGGTTGGCTATCGGCAAGCGTGGAGTTGAACTTGAGCATTGTAAAGCGCATCCCAGTGAAGGCAAATCATAGCAATACCACCAAAAACGGAATATCAGCAAATTCCTGGAGTTATTTCAACCTATTGACTTTTAATTTGAAATAAGAATTAATTTTTATTACGTTACATAAATGTAAATAAACGGCAATTCGCATTGCCGAAACCGTGCGGTATGTCGCACAATGACCACAGATTACACTGCAAAGATTCTCACAATGAGCAAATCATTACAAAAACCCACCATTCTGAAAGTGGAAACCGTCGCACAATCCCGACTGTTTAACGTAGAAAGCGTGGATCTGGAGTTCAGCAACGGCGTGCGTCGCGTGTATGAACGTATGCGACCATCAACCCGTGAGGCGGTAATGATTGTGCCGATCGTTGATGAGCATCTGATTCTTATTCGTGAGTATGCGGTGGGAACCGAATCCTATGAGCTGGGCTTCTCGAAAGGATTGATCGACCCGGGCGAGACCGTTTTTGAAGCGGCGAACCGGGAGCTCAAAGAAGAGGTCGGGTTTGGTGCGCATAACCTGACCTTCTTAAAAAAACTCAGCATGGCGCCCTCTTATTTTTCCAGCAAAATGAATATCGTGGTGGCGGAAGATCTCTATCCGGAGTCGCTGGAAGGCGACGAGCCTGAGCCATTGCCGCAGGTACGCTGGCCGCTGGCGCATTTAATGGATCTGCTGGAAGACCCCGATTTTAACGAGGCCCGCAACGTCAGCGCGCTGTTTCTGGTACGCGAGTGGTTGAAAGCGCAGGGCCGAATTGCCTGATGGCGCGGCGTTGATCAAGCCAACGGAAAGTTCGTCTCCCCGTTCGCCGTCATCCGGCAAACACAATAAAAAAGGCGCCGGAGCGCCTTTTTTGATCAGAACAGTTCGTGTGTTTCACCATTATCAATAATGGTGGTTCCCACCTCGTGTACCGCCTGTTGTGTCGGCTGCGTGCCTTCGATGAAATACTCTTCACGGCTGTTACCGCCGCTCGCCAGTTGTCCGGTACTGCGGTCGATATTCACCGTGACAATGCCCGGCGGCGGCGTTAGCGGCTGTTCCGGCACGCCTTCCAGCACGGCTTTCATATAGGCGTCCCATGCAGGTTGCGCGCTCTTCGCGCCGCCCTCATAGCCGGAGATTTGATCTTTGATCGCGCCGGAAGCGGTAGTGCGGCCTAAATCACGGCGGTGATCGTCAAAGCCGATCCATACGGAAGTGACGACGCCAGGACCATAGCCGGAGAACCATGCGTCTTTCGAGCTGTTGGTTGTACCGGTTTTGCCGCCGATATCGCGACGTTTAAGGTCGCGCGCCGCACGCCAGCCGGTACCCATCCAGCCGGGTTCGCCGAAGATATTGGTGTTCAGCGCGCTTTTGATCAGAAACGCCAGCGGCGTATTGATCACATGCGGCGCGTACTCCTGCGTGCCGTTTTGCGCGACCAGCGCCTGGTTTGCCTGTTCCAGCTCAGGCATCGGTACGGCGCTGTTTTGCTGCTCTTGCGAAACCGCGACCTCTTCCACATTGGTGTTTTCCAGCACGTCGGATTTCTGCGTATTGCCGTAAATGACCGGGATATCGCACTCCGGGCAGGCGATTTTCGGTTTCGCTTCGAAGATCACGCCGCCCTGATCGTTCTCAATCTTGCTGATGAAATACGGGTCGATCAGGAAACCGCCGTTCGCCATCACCGCATAACCGCGCGCAACCTGCATCGGCGTGAAGGAGGCGGAGCCCAGCGCCAGCGATTCGGTATGCACGATATTTTGCGCCGGGAAGCCGAAGCGTTGCAGATACTCCGCCGCATAGTCGACGCCCATGGCGCGCATGGCGCGTACCATCACCACGTTTTTCGACTGCCCCAGCCCCTGGCGTAAACGAATCGGTCCGGCGTACTGCGGCGGGGAGTTTTTCGGACGCCAGTCTGAACCTGCCCCGGCGTCCCAGCGGGAAATCGGCACATCGTTGAGCATACTGGCGAGTGTCAGCCCTTTATCCATTGCGGCGGTGTAGAGGAATGGTTTGATGTTCGAGCCCACCTGACGCAAAGCTTGCGTCGCGCGGTTAAATTTACTCTGATTAAAATCGAAACCGCCGACCAGCGCCAGTACCGCGCCTGTTTGCGGGTTAAGCGAAACCAGCGCGGAGTTCACTTCCGGTACCTGCGCCAGCCACCAGTCGTTATCCACCTGACGAACCCAGATTTGCTGACCTGTCTGGACGACATCGGTAACTTTACGCGGCGTCGGCCCCTGCTGTGTATCCGAGCGGTAAGGCCGCGCCCAACGCATTCCTTCCATACGTAGCGAAACGGACGTACCGTCGGCAAGCGCAGCGGTCGCCTCTTGCGGATTAGCGCTGGTGACCACGGCGGGAAGCAGCGGTCCGTAGGTCGGCAACGCTTTCAACGTATCGGTAATTTTTTTACTGTCCCACGCCGTTTCGCCCACTTTCCATAGCACATTCGCCGGGCCGCGATAACCGTGGCGCATGTCATAGTCCAGCACGTTATTACGCACCGCCTGTTGCGCGGCCTGCTGCACTTTGCGGGTGATGGTCGTGTAAATACGATAACCATCTTCGTAGGCGCTTTCGCCATAACGGTTATACATTTCCTGGCGCACCATTTCCGACAGATAAGGCGCGGAGAAGGCGATTTCCGGCGCGTGATAATTTGCGTCGATAGGTTCGCTACGGGCCTGATCGTACTGCGCCTGAGTGATATATCCCTCGCTTAACATTCGCGAAAGCACTACGTTACGGCGCGCCACCGCCCGATCCATCGAGTAGAGCGGGTTAAAGGTAGAAGGCGCTTTAGGTAGCCCGGCGATAACCGCCATTTCGCTTAGGCTAAGCTGGTCGACCGTCTTACCAAAGTAGACCTGTGCCGCCGCGCCAACGCCATAGGCGCGGTAGCCGAGATAGATCTTGTTCAGATAGAGTTCGAGGATCTCATTTTTATTCAGCAACTGCTCAATACGAATCGCCAGAAACGCTTCCTTGATCTTGCGCATCAGCGTGCGTTCGGGGCTAAGGAAGAAGTTTCGCGCCAGTTGCTGGGTAATGGTACTTGCTCCCTGCGATGCGTGACCAGAGAAGAGCGCGACGCTGGCCGCACGGAAAATACCTACTGGGTCAATGCCGTGATGCTCATAAAAGCGGCTATCTTCGGTGGCGATAAAGGCGTTGATCATTTCCGGCGGAATTTGATCGAGCGTAACGGGAATACGACGTTTTTCGCCATATTGCGCGATAAGTTCGCCATCCGCGCTGTAAACCTGCATCGGAATTTGCAAACGCACATCTTTCAATGTCGCGACGTCAGGTAGCTGTGGCTCAATATAGCGATAAAGGCCATAAATCGAGCCTGCTCCCAGCAGGATGCAACATACTGCAAGGATCAATAAATACTTTACGAACTTCACTGGAGATTTCCCATTTAGTGTCATTTGGGCAGTTTATAAACAAACGCGCGGTAGTATAAAGGCAAGCCAGACGCATTGATATACCCGTTAACGCGACGGGTGATAAGGAGATCGACCGTTATGGCTTTTAAAACCTGGCAAATAGGATTGCATATTCAGCAGCATGAAGCGCTGGCCATCGCCGTTATTCGCGGCGCATCGGGCTGGTCTCTGCAACGTTGGTGGCGACTGCCGCTGATGAACGCCTCGACGGCAGAGGGTACGATTCCTGACCCGCAATCGCTGGCTCACGTACTGCGACCCTGGAGCCGCGAGCTGCCGCTGCGTCACCGTATTTATCTCTCTTTTCCCGCAAATCGGACATTGCAACGCGCTTTTCCACATCCGCCGATGCGGCTGCGGGAACGTGAGCAAATCGCATGGCTTTCACAAACGATGGCGCGTGAGCTGGATATGGATCCGGACTTATTGCGTTTCGACTTTCAGGACGATGCGTTAAGCCCCGCGTTCAACGTTACCGCCGTGCAAAGCAAAGAAATTTCAGCGCTGTTAACGCTGGCGCAAACGCTCAATGTGCGCATCGCTGCTGTAACGCCCGATGCCTGTGCGTTACAGCGCTTGCTGCCGTTTATACCTTCGGGGCGGCAATGTCTGGTCTGGCGCGATGAGAGCCAGTGGCTGTGGGCGACGCGCTATGCGTGGGGGCGTAAATCGGCGCGAGAGGCGACGACGCTGCATGACCTTGCCGCGACGTTATCCGTCGTGCCGGAACATATTTCATTATGCGCCGAAGGCGAATTCGACCCCTGGCGCGCCGTTACCGTCCGCCAACCGCCGGTTCCGCCGGATGGTTATCGCTTTGCGATTGCGCTGGGTTTAGCCATGGGGGAGATACGCTGATGGCGCATTCTGTCAATTTGCTCCCCTGGCGGCGCCAACATTATGTAGCGCGTCTGCGGCTGTGGTGCGTGGTATGGGGCGCGTCCCTGCTGCTGATAACAAGCCTCGCGACGATCGCCCGGTTGGTTTTTTGGCAGGAGGGGAGGATTAACGAGCTGCTACTGACGGCGGAAAACGGACGCACGACGGCACTTGCGGCGAACATACCGCAGTTGCAGCAGCGTCAGCGACAGCAACAGGCGCGATTACAACGTCAGGCGCAGCGTGAACTGACGCAAGCCTGGCAATCTATGTTGATTGACCTTGCCAACCTGTTGCCAGAGCAGGCATGGCTGACAAGCCTCAATTATCAGCAAGAGACGCTAGAGCTGGAAGGGCTGGCGAGAACGTTTGACGCCCTGCTCACGCTTGAGACATCGCTTCGTCACTATGTCAGTTTTACGCTAAACCGCACGGGCGCCACGCGGCAGGATGCGCAAGGGCGCTGGCAGTTCCATTATCAGTTAACGAGGAGCGCCGCCCGTGAACGCGCTCTTTGATATCTGGTACGGGATGTCGCGCCGTGGTCGGGTTTTTTGTTGGTGTGCAGGCGTGCTGTGTCTGACGCTGACGGTCGCGTTATCTGTGGGCTATCCCGGCTGGAAGACGTTGGATACGCAACAAACGCGGTTAAGCCAGCAGCGCGAGGCCGCCCGGCAACAGTGGCGTCATCTGCGCCGTCTGAGCGTCGCGGCTGAACCGCTTTTCGGGCGCACCGTTGAAAATCCGCGTCCTTTTTCGCCGTTAGATTTCCAGGCGCCTCCCCTACGTTTGCTGCACTGGCAGCCATCGGCGCAGGGGGGAGAAATGGCGCTGAAAACGTCCTGGGATGCGGTGCCGTCGCTGTTTGTCCGGTTGGCCGAAAGCGAGATGATCGTAAGTCGGTTTTCATTGCGTAAAGAGGGGGCGGAATTATTGATGACTCTGCAACTGGAGCGCTTGGCGAATGAAGGCTAGCCGCAGTGTATTGCTCTGTTTTTGTTTGCTGACGTTGACGGGAATGCGCGATCCCTTCCGCCCGCCGGAAGATCGCTGCCGGATAGCGGAACTCTCGCAGTGGCGGTATCAGGGCGCGGTGCGTAAAGGCGAGCGATGGACAGGCATTCTTAAAGACAGTCAGCAAAAATGGCGACGAGTGGAAGAAGGGCAGACGCTGGAAAACGGTTGGACGATTGTCCGCCTGACGGCGGAAGCCTTAACGTTAACGACCGGTAAAAATTGTGCGCCGCCGCAGTGGCGGTGGCTACGTCAGGGAGCGGACAATGAAGCGATGGATAGCCATAATACTGATAGCCTTGATGCCCGCCGCGCAGGCGGGAAAAGCGGCGAAAGTGACGCTGGTGGTTGACGACGTCCCTGTGGTGCAGGTTTTGCAGACTTTAGCCGAGCAAGAGCGGCAGAATCTGGTGGTGTCGCCGGACGTCAGCGGGACATTATCGCTACATCTGACGGATGTGCCGTGGAAACAGGCGCTACAGACGGTGGTCAATAGCGCGGGGCTGGTGCTGCGTCAGGAGGGGAATATTCTCCATGTTCATTCACAGGCCTGGCAGAAAGAAAACAGTGCGCGGCAGGATGCCGAGCGGTTAAGGCTTCAGGCTAATTTACCGCTGGAAAACCGCAGCATTAGCCTGCAATACGCCGATGCCGCCGAACTGGCGAAAGCGGGCGAGAAACTCCTGAGCGCGAAGGGAACCATCATGGTAGATAAGCGCACCAACCGCCTGCTGTTGCGCGATAACCGCGCGGTCCTGGCGGAGCTGGAAAAATGGGTATCGCAAATGGATCTGCCGGTGGCGCAGGTGGAGCTGGCGGCGCATATCGTCACCATTAACGAAAAGAGTCTACGGGAACTGGGCGTAAAGTGGACGCTGGCTGACGCGACGCAAGCGGGCGCGGTGGGTGACGTGACGACGCTTTCCAGTGATTTATCCGTCGCCGCCGCCACCTCACGCGTCGGGTTTAACATCGGGCGCATTAACGGACGCTTGCTGGATCTGGAACTGTCAGCGCTGGAGCAAAAGCAGCAGTTGGATATTATCGCCAGCCCCCGGCTGCTGGCTTCCCATCTGCAGCCAGCCAGTATCAAGCAAGGCAGCGAAATTCCTTATCAGGTTTCCAGCGGCGAAAGCGGCGCGACCTCCGTTGAATTTAAAGAAGCGGTGCTGGGAATGGAGGTGACGCCCACCGTTTTGCAAAAAGGGCGCATCCGCCTGAAGTTACATATCAGCCAGAATGTTCCCGGTCAGGTACTACAACAGGCTGACGGCGAAGTGCTGGCGATAGATAAACAGGAAATTGAAACGCAGGTAGAGGTAAAAAGCGGCGAGACGCTGGCGCTGGGCGGCATTTTTTCGCGAAAAAATAAATCGGGTAGCGATAGCGTGCCGCTGTTGGGGAATATTCCCTGGCTTGGTCAGCTCTTCCGCCATGACGGCAAAGAGGACGAGCGACGCGAATTAGTGGTGTTTATCACCCCCAGACTGGTGGCGACAGAATAATTTATGCATAAAAAAGCGCTGTTTTTGCACTGAACGCATCTGCGGGATTTGACGTGCGGATGTATTTAGCATACAAGGAGTACCGATTTGAGAGTCGTGCTTTTCGTTGCTGACGCATTGATTAATGCGCTTTGCCTTGCCGAAGGTGTGCATAAGACCGATGATAAACGGCTGAATGTCCGCTGATGCAGACGTATTGGTTCTGCGGATTTCGCACAATTGTTTGAAAGTAGAGCAATTTGTAGGCCGGATATGTTGTTCTGGTCGCCATCCGGCAACGCTAACTCGGGTTTTGCAACAATCAGGCTTGGTGATTTATTCAGTTGCCAAACCCGCTTGAGTATTGAGATAATTTTCAGTCTGACTCTCGCAATATCTTATGAGGTTTCAGTTCATGTCCTGCTGCGCTGGGTGTCTGTGAAGCGGGTTTACCATTAACGAATAGTCTTAGTAGTACCGAAAAAATGGCAGAGAAACGCAATATCTTTCTGGTTGGGCCTATGGGTGCCGGAAAAAGCACTATTGGGCGCCAGTTAGCTCAACAACTCAATATGGAATTTTACGATTCTGATCAAGAGATTGAGAAACGAACCGGAGCTGATGTGGGCTGGGTCTTCGATGTTGAAGGTGAAGACGGCTTCCGTAATCGTGAAGAAAAAGTTATCAACGAATTGACGGAAAAACAGGGTATTGTGCTGGCAACCGGCGGTGGCTCTGTAAAATCGCGTGAAACGCGTAACCGTCTCTCCGCGCGTGGCGTCGTGGTCTACCTTGAAACGACCATCGAAAAACAACTGGCGCGCACGCAGCGTGATAAAAAACGCCCGCTGTTGCAGGTTGAAGCGCCGCCTCGCGAAGTTCTGGAAGCGCTGGCTAACGAACGCAATCCGCTGTACGAAGAGATTGCCGACGTCACCATTCGCACCGACGATCAAAGCGCTAAGGTTGTGGCAAACCAGATTATTCATATGCTGGAAAGCAACTAATTCAAGCAGAATACGCTGGGTAAGCGGGCACAAGTAACTAAGGTGGATGTCGCGTCATGGAGAGGATTACAGTCACTCTCGGGGAACGTAGTTACCCGATCACCATCGCGGCTGGTTTGTTTAACGAACCAGCTTCATTCTTGCCGCTGAAATCAGGCGATCAGGTCATGTTAGTGACCAACGAAACCCTGGCGCCGCTTTATCTGGACAAGGTTCGCGGCGTACTCGAACGGGCGGGCGTTAACGTAGACAGCGTGATTCTTCCTGACGGCGAGCAGTATAAGAGCCTGACGGTGCTGGATACGGTGTTTACGGCGTTACTGAAAAAACCGCATGGTCGTGATACCACGCTGGTCGCGCTTGGCGGCGGCGTGATTGGCGATCTTACCGGTTTTGCGGCGGCCAGCTACCAGCGAGGCGTTCGTTTCATCCAGGTGCCAACTACCTTACTGTCGCAGGTTGATTCTTCCGTGGGCGGGAAGACCGCCGTCAACCATCCCCTTGGCAAAAACATGATTGGCGCGTTTTACCAACCCGCTTCTGTGATCGTCGATCTTGATTGCCTGAAAACGCTTCCCGCACGCGAACTGGCATCGGGACTGGCAGAGGTGATCAAATACGGCATTATACTCGACGCAGACTTCTTCACCTGGCTTGAGGATAATCTGGATGCGCTATTGCGTCTGGACGGCCCGGCGATGGCGTACTGTATTCGTCGTTGTTGCGAGCTGAAAGCCGAAGTTGTTGCCGCCGACGAGCGTGAAGCGGGCTTACGTGCTTTACTGAATCTTGGACATACCTTTGGCCACGCCATTGAAGCGGAAATGGGATATGGCAATTGGTTACATGGTGAAGCCGTTGCCGCAGGTATAGTGATGGCTGCGCGCGCATCCGAGCGTTTGGGGCAGTTCAGTTCTGCTGATACGCAGCGCATCATCGCTCTACTCGAACGGGCCGGGTTGCCAGTCAATGGCCCTTGCGAGATGTCCGCGCAGGACTATTTGCCGCACATGCTGCGAGATAAAAAAGTGTTAGCGGGGGAGCTGCGTTTAGTGCTTCCGCTGGCCATAGGGAAAAGTGAAGTGCGCGGCGGAGTGTCGCACGAAGTCGTTCTTAGCGCGATTGCTGACTGTCAGCAGGCGTAACAACAAGAAAGGTCAGACTGATATTGCGTAGATGTCAGTCTTTTAGCTTCAGGTTATGTGCAATGTCGTAAGCATTAACCTTTGAGTGGGGTGTTAAATGGATGAATTCAAACCAGAAGACGAGCTGAAACCCGATCCCAGCGATCGTCGTACTGGTCGTTCTCGTCAATCTTCAGAACGCGATAATGAGCCGCAGATCAACTTTGATGACGTTGATCTGGATGCCGACGATCGCCGTCCGACGCGTACGCGTAAAGCGCGTAGTGAAGAACCTGAAGTTGAAGAAGAGTACGAATCCGATGAAGACGATACGGTGGACGAAGAGCGTGTTGAACGCCGCCCACGTAAGCGTAAAAAGACGGCCCATAAGCCAGCCTCTCGTCAGTACATGATGATGGGCGTTGGCGTACTGGTGCTGCTGCTATTGATTATCGGTATCGGCTCCGCGCTGAAAGCCCCCTCAACGTCTTCCAGCGAGCCGTCGGCCTCTGGCGAAAAGAGTATCGATCTTTCCGGTAACGCCGCCGATCAGGCGAATGCGACCCAGCCTGCGCCGGGCGCCACCTCCGCAGAACAAACCGCGGGCAATACGTCGCAGGATATTTCGTTGCCGCCGATTTCTTCAACGCCGACGCAGGGACAATCGCCTGTGGTCGCTGACGGTCAGCAGCGCGTGGAAGTGCAGGGCGATCTGAATAATGCGCTGACGCAGAATCCAGAGCAGATGAACAATGTTGCGGTGAACTCTACGTTGCCGACAGAGCCTGCAACCGTCGCGCCAGTTCGCAATGGCAGCACGACGCGTCAGGCGGCGGTTAGCGAACCTGGTGAGCGTCATACCACGCGTCCGGAACGTAAACAGGCCGTCATTGAACCTAAGAAACCGCAGACCACGGCGAAAACCACCACTGCGGAACCGAAGAAACCGGTCGCGCCAGTGAAACGCACGGAACCGGCAGCGCCAGCCGCGACGCCGAAAGCGACCACCACGACGGCTGCGCCGACAGCGACGGCAAGCACTGCGCCGGTACAAACCGCGAAGCCAGCGCAAGCCTCGACAACGCCTGTCGCAGGCGGCGGGAAAAGCGCCGGCAACGTTGGCGCGTTAAAGAGCGCGCCATCCAGCCACTACACATTGCAGCTCAGTAGTTCTTCAAATTACGACAACCTGAACGGTTGGGCGAAGAAAGAGAACCTGAAAAATTATGTGGTATACGAGACGACGCGTAATGGACAACCGTGGTATGTGCTGGTAACGGGGATGTATGCTTCGAAAGAAGATGCTAAACGTGCGGTGTCCACCTTACCTGCCGATGTGCAGGCGAAAAACCCGTGGGCAAAACCGTTGCATCAGGTTCAGGCCGATCTGAAATAATCCAGGCTGTGTCCTGCAATTGCCTGTGAGTGTCGCTGACAGCTATTTTTGTTCAGGACAGGCGCGAGGGGCGCATTTGCTATCGCCAAATGCGCCGTAAAGCAACGCGGCACAGCCTAAAGCGCAGGATGCTGTCGGAGCTTTCTCCACAGCCGGAGAAGGTGTAATTAGTTAGTCAGCATGAAAAAAAATCGCGCTTTTTTGAAGTGGGCAGGGGGAAAATACCCTCTGCTTGATGATATCAAACGACATTTGCCAAAAGGCGAGTGCCTTGTCGAACCTTTTGTGGGTGCCGGATCGGTGTTTCTTAACACCGACTTTTCTCGTTATATCCTCGCCGATATCAACAGCGACCTTATTAGCCTCTATAACATCGTGAAGTTACGTACTGACGAGTACGTACAGGCTTCGCGCGAGCTGTTTATGCCTGAAACTAACCAGGCTGAGGTCTATTACCAACTCCGTGAGGAGTTCAACACCTGCCAGGACCCCTTTCGTCGGGCGGTACTGTTTTTATATCTGAACCGCTACGGTTATAACGGACTCTGTCGCTATAACTTGCGCGGGGAATTTAATGTACCGTTTGGTCGTTATAAAAGACCTTACTTCCCGGAAGCGGAGTTGTACCACTTTGCAGAAAAAGCGCAGAATGCGTTCTTTTACTGTGAGTCATACGCAGACAGTATGGCGCGTGCGGACAAGTCGTCGGTGGTCTATTGCGATCCGCCTTATGCGCCGTTGTCCGCCACGGCTAACTTCACAGCGTATCACACCAATAGTTTTAGCCTGACGCAACAAGCGCATCTGGCGGAAATCGCTGAGAATCTGGTCAGTAACCGGATACCGGTGCTCATTTCCAACCATGATACGGCGCTCACACGCGAGTGGTATCAACTCGCAAAATTGCATGTCGTCAAAGTTAGACGCAGTATAAGCAGCAACGGCGGCACACGTAAAAAGGTGGACGAACTGCTGGCTCTGTACCAACCAGGAGTCGCAACGCCTGCAAGAAAATAATTCTCAAGGAGAAGCGGATGAAACAGTATTTGATTGCCCCCTCAATTCTGTCGGCTGATTTTGCTCGCCTGGGTGAAGACACCGCCAAAGCGCTGGCTGCCGGTGCTGATGTTGTACACTTTGACGTCATGGATAATCACTATGTGCCGAACCTGACTATCGGCCCGATGGTGCTGAAATCCCTGCGTCAGTACGGTATTACCGCGCCTATTGATGTCCACCTGATGGTCAAGCCAGTCGACCGTATCGTGCCCGACTTTGCCGCCGCTGGCGCGAGCATCATTACTTTTCACCCGGAAGCCTCCGAACATGTTGACCGCACGCTACAGTTGATTAAAGAACACGGCTGTAAAGCGGGGCTGGTATTCAACCCGGCAACGTCGCTCAGTTATCTCGATTACGTCATGGACAAACTGGATGTGATCCTGCTGATGTCCGTGAACCCAGGCTTCGGCGGCCAGTCTTTTATTCCGCAGACGCTGGATAAACTGCGCGAAGTGCGACGCCGCATTGATGCGTCCGGTTACGACATTCGCCTGGAAGTGGATGGCGGCGTGAAGGTGAACAATATCGGCGAGATCGCCGCAGCAGGCGCGGACATGTTTGTTGCGGGGTCGGCAATTTTCGATAAGCCCGACTACAAAAAAGTGATTGATGAAATGCGCAGTGAGCTGGCAAAGGTAAGTCATGGATAAGTTGCAGAATATTCGGGGCGTCGCCTTTGATCTTGACGGCACGCTGGTGGATAGCGCGCCGGGTCTTGCCGCGGCGGTGGATATGGCGCTGTATGCGCTGGAACTGCCGGTCGCGGGCGAGGAGCGCGTGATTACCTGGATTGGTAACGGCGCAGACGTATTGATGGAACGCGCGCTGACCTGGGCTCGCGAGGAGCGCGCCACGCTGCGTAAGACGATGGGGAAACCGCCCGTTGATGAAGATATTCCTGCCGAGGAACAGGTACGCATTCTGCGTAAATTGTTCGACAGGTATTATGGCGAAGTGGCGGAAGAAGGCACCTTTTTATTTCCGCATGTCGCCGACACGCTGGGCGCGCTGCACGCCAGCGGATTGTCATTAGGTTTGGTGACCAACAAACCGACGCCGTTCGTCGCGCCGTTGCTGGAATCGCTTGATATCGCCAAATACTTTAGTGTGGTTATCGGCGGCGATGATGTGCAAAATAAGAAGCCGCATCCGGAGCCGCTGTTGCTGGTGGCAAGCCGGCTGGGCATGATGCCGGAGCAGATGCTTTTTGTCGGCGATTCGCGTAATGATATTCAGGCTGCAAAAGCGGCGGGCTGCCCTTCGGTTGGCCTGACATACGGCTACAATTATGGCGAAGCGATCGCTCTTAGCGAGCCGGACGTCATTTATGACAGTTTTAACGATCTTTTGCCCGCACTTGGGCTTCCGCATAGCGATAACCAGGAAATAAAAAATGACTAAGCCCATCGTTTTTAGTGGCGCACAGCCCTCAGGTGAATTGACCATTGGCAACTATATGGGGGCATTGCGTCAGTGGGTAAACATGCAGGATGACTATCATTGCATCTACTGCATCGTAGACCAACATGCTATTACCGTGCGTCAGGACGCGCAGCAGCTACGTAAAGCGACGCTGGATACGCTGGCGCTGTACCTGGCATGTGGTATTGATCCTGAAAAGAGCACTATTTTCGTTCAGTCCCATGTGCCGGAACATGCGCAGCTTGGCTGGGCGCTGAACTGCTATACCTATTTCGGCGAGCTGAGCCGTATGACGCAGTTTAAAGATAAATCTGCGCGCTATGCGGAAAACATTAACGCCGGCCTGTTTGATTACCCGGTGCTGATGGCGGCAGACATCCTGTTGTACCAAACCAATCTGGTGCCGGTAGGCGAAGATCAGAAGCAGCATCTGGAACTGAGCCGCGATATCGCCCAGCGTTTCAACGGGCTGTATGGCGATATTTTCAAAGTACCGGAACCGTTTATTCCAAAATCCGGCGCGCGCGTGATGTCGCTGCTGGAGCCGACAAAGAAAATGTCCAAATCGGACGATAACCGTAATAACGTGATCGGCCTGCTGGAAGATCCGAAATCGGTAGTGAAGAAAATCAAACGAGCGGTCACTGACTCCGACGAGCCGCCGGTAGTGCGTTATGATGTGAAAGAGAAAGCGGGTGTCTCTAACCTGCTGGATATTCTTTCCGCCGTGACCGGTCAGAGCATTCCTGAACTGGAAAAACAGTTTGAAGGTAAAATGTATGGCCATTTGAAAGGCGAAGTGGCGGAGGCGGTTTCCGGAATGTTGTCTGAGTTGCAGGAGCGCTATCATCGTTTCCGCAACGACGAAGCGTTCTTGCAGAAGGTGATGAAAGACGGGGCGGAAAAAGCCAGCGCACGTGCGGCCGAAACGCTGAAAGCCGTTTACGAAGCCATTGGCTTTGTGGCGAAACCGTAAGGGGTATTGCGTGCCCGATGGCGCGAGCTTATCGGGCCTACAAACGAGCGTAAGTTGGACAAGGCATCTGCGCCGTACCGTTTATCAGACCTGTAAAAAAACCGGGAAAATCCCGGTTTTTTTGTATCTGCGCAGTCGTTTCTATTATTGATCGGCAGCCGGGCCGCAACCACCAATAATTTTAGAAATAGAAATTGCAGGGTGCAGCAAATAATCGTAGCTGCAGTTGTTTTTTTTGTTTTCGATATGACCAGTACAGGCGGTGAGCGTTGCCAGAACCCCTGCCACAACGGCAATTTTTACAAATTTGAACATGTCAAAATCCTTGTTGATAAAACGAACACTAATGGTGGAATAAATATAAGATCTATTTAGCGTATAGTACGATAGCAATTAATAAACCATGCAGGTAGTCCAAATAAGGACTTCATCTTTACCTGGAAATCTGATTTAAAAAAGGCCGCTTAATAATAAGCGGCCTGTATTAGTGTTATATAATGTCGTTTATTTAACGAAATGTTTTCTTAACGTTAAGCATAAAGCCTTTATCGCTGATACCGTCTTCCTTCCACTGGTACGCATCCAGATGTAGCGCAGTATCATTGCTGCTATATTTCACGCCGATGGTTGCCAGGCCATTAACTCCGCCGCCTTTTTGACCGTCATCTATGCCGAACGATTGACCCGCCGCACCCTGTAATGACGCTGTACGCTGGCTCTTGCTGTAGCTCAGGTTCGGGCCACCTTCCAGGGTAGCGGTGGCGCTCCAGCCGTCTTTCCCGGCGTAATCCAGCTTCAGGCCGACAAGAGAGTCCACCGCCGTTTCGTTGCCAGAGTTCATGGACAGGTTAAAATCTCCGGCGCTGCGCTCTTTGTAGCCATCTTCCTTGGTGTGACGGAATTTCACCCCGGCATACGGCGTGACTTTCAGCGTATCACTCATCAGAGTGAAGGTTTTTGCCCCTTCGCTGCGGAACTCAAGGTACTGCTGACGTACGTCGGAATCCGCCACCTTGTTGGTGTCGCCATACGAGACGGAGCGACTGCTGTCCAGGTTATGCACGTCATAACGCAGGCTGTTATTCCACGCCAGACCTTCATCAAACGCCATGCTGTGCTTCAGGCCGAAGAACTGACTGTAGCCGCCGGTCAGGCCGTTATCGCCCGCGGTTTTCGAACCGTCGCCATCCAGACGCGCAATACCGTACTCCAGCGTCAGATTCTGGCTTGTGGTCAAATCCAGCTTCTGGCGCAGCGCCAGCATGTCGTACTGAGTGTCGTTGCCCAGTTCAGCGCGCGGGTCGCCTTTCGCCACTACGTTAAACGCCAGGCCGTCTTTAATCTGCGGGGCCGCGTCGGCCAGCATGTTAAAGCGGTTACTGAGGATGCGCGCTTCGCGGAACACGGTGGTGGCCTGAGCGCCGCTGACCTGTTTCAGAGCGTTGTTCAGTTCGGCGGTGGTGCCAACGTTGAGGCTGGTATACAGCTCGTTGTTGGTGTAACCGGCGTCGAGCGCACTCGCCACGCCGGAGACGCTGGCGTCGGTTGCGACATCGGCATAGGCGTTTTTGGTCATGGTGACGTCAACGTTGCCGTCGCTGTCCTGGCTTCCCTGCGCGTTCCACACCACGGTGGTGGACTGGATAGCGCCGGCGTCAGACAGGTTGCTGCCTTCGACCACGTTGTCGAAGCTGACGGTGGTGTCGGCGGTGCCTGCGGCAAAGCCGGTGTTGATTTCCACGCCGTTCATGCTGGCGTTGCTGACCTTGAGCTTACCGGCGCTGCCGTCGGCGCCGGTGCCGACCACGTAGCCGGACAGGTTGTTGGACGCGTTGGTTGAGCCGCCTGCGGTGGCGCTGGAGACTGCGTTACTCTCAGGTTCAACAGGTGTGTCCGGCAACGTATAGTTGGCATAATGCACCTCGTCGCTGTTGCCGTTATTGCCGTTTGTCCCTTCGACGTTAACGCTGTCACCCTGTTTAATGAGGCCGGAACTCGTCACGTTATCGTCAATGACGACCGTACCGTTATTGACCACATGACCTGCGCCAGCGACGCTAAATGCGTAAGAGTTACTGGCATAAATATTAATCGTGCCGTTGTTCTCAATGACCGCGGCAGCGGTGGCATTTTTATCCAGCGCCATCGCCACCATGCCCGTATCGGTGGTGCCTTTTGTACCCAGATTAATCGTACCGTTGTTGACCAGTTGCGCATTCTTGCCGCCATACATGCCATACGCGTTATTACCGCTAATGTTCATGGTGCCGTCGTTTTCCGCCACATAATTGTTATAGGCGGAGAAATCGACTGCGCGGCCATTATCCGCATCGTAGTTGATGACGCCGTTTGACTGGTTCCAGAAGAAACCGTGTTTGTCCGGAGCGTTGCCTGCCCCACCGCCTGCATAAGCCAGCACCGCCGTGGAGGCATTTACCGTTCCATCGTTGATGAATGTTGCGCCTGCGCCCCAATAGTTAATCGCCCCTTTATTGGAATTGGCCGTTATCTCCATCGTCCCTGTGTTGTACAACGTTCCGTTGTTTGCATTCAGGTGAATGGCATTTTTATTGTTATCAAGGATTAACGTACCGGTATTAAAGAATTGTGCGAAATCATTGATTTCCAGCATGGACGCATTTTGAGCATCGGTTGCAGAACCAAGAGAGAACGTACCGTCGTTGATAATTGCGCTGTCAGTGCCGGTCACTTTTGCGCCGGAAGTCATCGTGCCGTCTGCGCCATTCGTTAACGTACCATTGTTGGTCAAACTGCGGCTATCAATGGTGCCGTTGTTTACGATTTTACCGCCATTTTGCGTCAGTGTGCCGTTTATGGTGCCATCATTGATGAGATTACCGGATATTATAGTGTTGTTATTAATAACGCCGCTGTCGTTATTGATAAGCGTGCCGTTATTCCGGATCGTAATTGTCTCCCCGCTGGTTTCTCCGGCATTGTTTACGTTTCCTGTCACCACGGCTCTATTATCAAGCGTTGTGCTTGTGCCTGCGGCGGCAAGGGTGTCACCATCAACATAAGCGACAGAAACATTGCTGTCGGTCGGGTTGTACTGGTCACTATTCTGGCAGTTACTGTCAAAGCACACGGTGCCGTAGTTAACCACGGTGCTGTTGCTGTCAGTCAGGAAAGGCTTACCATAATCTGCGTCAATATTAATAATGCCGGTGGTATCGTTGATGACGGTCCCACCATTGAGCGCTGCCATGCCTACCAGTTGGTTGTCATCGGTTTGCATGACGCCCTCATCGGCGGTGAGGTTAATGATGCCCTGGTTAATGGCGGTGCCGCCGTTGAGCGCCATCATCCCGAACCCGGCGTTATTGACGTTAATGGTACCGGTATTGGTGGCTGTGGCGTCGCCATCACCGTCTGTTGAGCCTGCTACCATGCCTGTACTGGTGAGATAGAGCTGCAATGGTGACCAGTAACTTGTACTGGTAATGTTGTTTTCGTCATCCAGCGTCGGGACAAAGCCGTCCAGATAAATATCGCCTTCGTTTAACGCCGTTCCTTTAGTGGCGCTAACGCCATACACGCCTGCACCCTGTAAATGAATGGTTGCGCCTTTATCGTTAATGACGTCGCCACCGCCTTTTCCTGTCGCCAGCATTGCGTAGAAGGTGTGGGAGTACCATTTCACCGGGTATGTGGCCATGCCGCCACTTCCTGATGGATGTTGGTTGGATATGATAGTGATATCGCCGCCAGACTGGTTATGAATCATTGCACCCGCGCCCTCGGCGCGGGTAACGGCGGTACGGTCATCGCCGCTGCTGTTACTGGTTGCATAGATGAGAATATTTCCGCTATTGCTGATATCTGCGCCATTGTTGGTGCGCATAATCGAGTACACGCCGAAGCTTGTGATATCGGCCTGGCTTACAATAGATGAATCTTCGCCGTCCGCGATTAATAGCGCATTGTCGGTGTAAGCGCTGGTGTTAATATAATCGGCATTAATATCAATAGCGGAATCGTCATCCAGTATCAGGGAACCGCCGTTGTTGACTTGCGCCAGTATGACGTTGCCGCCCATTACTGAGGACGTATCCACCGTAGAGTGGCCGCTCAGCGTGACTTCGCTGTTGCCGTCGATATTGATACCCATGACGGTGATGTCGTCATTGTCCGGACTGTCGTTATGAGTAATGTTGATACCGCCACTGATATCTACGTTGTTGCCATCACCCGTCACGTTTAAACCGGTAACGTCCAGATACTGCCCGCTGACGGTGGATTGGTCGTTAACATCAATATTAAGCCCACCATCAAGCGTGATATCATTGTTGGTACCGCTGACGGCGACACCGGTTAGCGGGGTATCGCTGGCGATCAGAGAATCCTGTTCGTACTCAGCGCTCATATTCACATTGCCTGTGATAGCAACGGTATTGCTGTCGCCGCTCACGTTTACGCCCGTCGCGCCCCGGAATACGTCATCGCTGTCCTGCGCGGAAATAACGTTAATATCGCCATCCAGCGTCACCTGTGACGTATTACCGCTCACCAGCGCACCTGTACCATTCAGGCTAACGTCGATATTCCCTTTGTTTTTGAGGGTGTTTTGTTCCCCTGCGACCACAAAACCCACGGAATTATCATCGCGCACGGTGGCGTTGCCGGTATTTTTTGCTTCATTTCCGGTGCCGTAGGTGATGATGCCCATCGCGCCGTCGGTGACCAGCAGATCGCCCGCCTGGGTCAGGCTGCCGTTGTCGCCATTGATAACTACGGCGGCAGAGTCCGCGCCATCCACGGTGATATCGCCGGTATTGGCGATATGGGCGTCGTCGCCGTCAATGCGCGTACCGACGGCGCCGCCAGAGATAGTCTGATTACCTTCGTTGATAACGAGCGCGTTGTCGCCATCGATATATAGCGCCGTAGAGTCCGCGCCGCTGACGATGGTGCTCCCGGCGTTATCGATAACCACGTTGTCGCCGGTAATATGGCCGCCGGTGCCGCCGTCGGTGATGGTCATATCACCGTCGTTGTTGACGCGGGCGTTATTGCCGTCAATGACGGTGCCAGTGGAGCCTGCGCCGCTGATGTTAGAAGTACCGGTATTTTTAATCGTGGCGTTGTCGCCGTCGATGATGATGGCGGTGCCGCCGCCGCTCACGGTAATGTCACCGGCGAAATCGGTGGTAGTGCCGCTGCCGGAAATCAGCGCGCCGGTGGCGTTGTCCACCGTTGAGTGGCCCGAAATGGTGTTGGTGGTGCCTTCGCCGGAGATAACCATGCCGGTGGCGCCGTCGGCCACACTGGAGTCCCCGGTGAGCGTGTTGACGGTTCGATCGCCGGAAATAATCACGCCGGTGCGACCCTGGCCGCTGATATCCATGCCGCGAGCGGAGGTATTCGATTGGTCATCGCCGCTGATAACTGTGGTTTTATCGTCGGCAAGGATCAGATAGCCCCGGCTGTCGTACTTCCAGTAGAGACCGTTTTCCTGGGTGCCTTCAATCACGGCGGCATTGGCGTCGGTCACGTCCCAGCCGGTGACGTTCAGAGTTTTACCGTCCGGGGTGGTGAGCTGCCACTGGTCATCCTGTTTTGAATAACCCCACACGGCGCCCTCGAGAACGCTGCTGTTATCCAGTTTGAAGCTATCGAAGGCCAGGGTGTCTTTGCCTTTATCGATGGTGACGCCGTTGCTGAAGGTAGTAACAGAATTATCTGTGGGCGTGTCGTCGTCATCGCCGCTATCGTCAGGCGGGGTCACATCGTCATCGCCGCTATCATCAGGCGGGGTCACATCGTCATCGCCGCTATCATCGGGTGGGGTCACATCGTCATCGCCGCTATCGTCGGGCGGGGTCACATCGTCATCGCCGCTATCGTCGGGTGGGGTTACATCATCGTCGCCGCCATCGTCGGGCGGGGTCACATCGTCATCGCCGCTATCGTCAGGCGGGGTTACATTGTCATCGCCGCTATCGTCGGGTGGGGTTACATCATCATCGCCGCCATCGTCGGGCGGAGTGACGTTGCCTCCATTGTCGGGCGTAGGGGGGGTATAAGAATGAGTGGAATCTCCGCCACCGTTATTTTCAACGCCAATAGCCACACCTGCGACCAGTGCAGCAACGCCGCCAGCAACCCAGCCCCAGTGATTATCATTTTCAGGTAAAGTAGCAAGGCAGGTCGGTGAGAGTTTTGCGCGTTTTTCTTTAGGCAGGGAGGAGATATTACTGGGACATTCTTTTTCATCATCGTTATTTTCTGCGGCGATGGCCGGAATGTAATAACTTTGTAGCGCGATAGCGATAGCGATAGAAATAATTTTTTTCTTTTGCATAGGGTTCATCCTTAATTAATATTTTCCTTGCGTACTAAATATATGCAGATAGAGATACGGGCAGTGATGAAACGGCCAGAAGAAAAATTATGCTTTAGTGTTTATTTTATCACCCGATAACCAGGTCAGGTCAAATTGAATGCTTAACGATATTATTTGTTGAGTGAATGAATGATGGGTGAATTTGACGAATGAAAGGGTTTTTACGCAATATTGTTACTATTTAAATTCGCCTGATGTATTTAAAATGGATTGCTTAATTAACTTTTAAGTAAAAATAATTTGAGATTACGAGTGGTTGTAAAATAAAGCCCTGAATAACAGGGCTTTATTTTAATTAATGATTAGAGAACCAATTTAATTTATCGCGTAAGCCAACGACCCGGCCAACGATAATCAGCGCCGGGCTTTCAACCTGTTGCGCTAATTCACCGAGCTGCGTCAGCACACCGTGGACGACGCGTTGCTTCACGGAGGTACCATTTTCTACCAGCGCAACCGGCATATCGGCCTGCATACCGAATGCGATCAGTTTTTCCTGGATAGTCGCTGCCTGATTAAGCCCCATGTAGAACACCAGCGTCTGTTTTTCTGCCGCCAGGTTTTCCCAGTCCAGCTCGCCGCCGGTTTTCAGGTGACCGGTGACCAGACGTACGCTCTGGGCGTAATCGCGATGGGTTAGCGGAATACCGGAGTAGGCGGAGCAGCCGGAAGCCGCGGTAATCCCCGGCACTACCGAGAAAGGAATACCGGCATGACACAGCGTTTCCAGCTCTTCGCCGCCGCGACCAAAGATAAAGGGATCGCCGCCTTTCAGGCGTACCACGCGTTTACCTTTTTGCGCTTCACGCAGCAGGATCTGGTTGATTTCTTCCTGTGGGACGCAGTGGTAACCCGCGCGTTTCCCCACAAAGACCCGATCGGCATCGCGGCGTACCAGGTTCATAATGTCGTCGGAGACGAGGCGATCGTAAACCACGATATCCGCCTGTTGGATTTGTTGTAACCCTTTCAGCGTCAGCAGTCCGGCATCGCCCGGCCCGGCGCCGACCAGCACGACTTCGCCACGGTGATCCAGCGGTTCGCTAAACAGGCGTTCGGTTGTCGCGTTAACCGCTTTCTCGTCGGCATTCGCCAGCGACTGCGCCAGCCGGTCATTGACGAAAAATTTTTCCCAGAAGCGACGACGCTCGCCCATCGTGGCAAACTGCTTTTTCACTCGGGCGCGGAGTTGCCCGGCATAGCGCGCGACCTGCCCCAGATGCTGCGGCAGCAGCGATTCCAGTTTCTCGCGCAGCAGACGCGCCAGCACCGGGGAAGTGCCGCCCGAGGAGACGGCGACCATCAGCGGCGAGCGGTCAATAATGGAGGGCATGATAAAGCTGGCGGCTTTCGGCGCATCCACCACGTTGCAGAAGATACGGCGTGACTCCGCCGCGTCGCTGACGCGCTGGTTGACGGTATCGTCGTCGGTGGCCGCGATCGCCAGCCAACACGAGTCGAGAAGCGTTTCGTCGAACGGTCCCTCAACCAGAGTCAACATGCCTTCATTTGCCCATACGGTGAACTGTGGAATAAAGGTGAGCGCATTGACCGTTAAACGTGCGCCTGCTTCCAGCAATAACCGTGCTTTGCGTTCTGCGACATCGCCACCGCCGACGATCAGACAGTCGCGGTCGCGTAATTGACAAAATATAGGCAAATGGTCCACGACATTACCCCTTAATGGTTGGCTGTAACCTTAATTTGGTTGGTTTTTTGCGGAACAGGACGCTCCGATTTCGGCGTAGCATACCAATAACCCAATCCCATGAACACGACGCCGGACAAAGTATTACCCAGAGTGACCCATAACAGGTTGTGTCCGATTCCGGACAGGGTATAAGCGTCGCTGTGATGACCAAACCAGGAGAGGGCGAACAGCGTCATATTCGCGACGGAGTGCTCGTAGCCGGAAGCGATAAACGCCAGCAGGCACCACCAGATAGCAAGAAATTTCGCCGTGCCTTCGGTGCGGATTGCCATCCAGATTGCCAGACAAACCAGCCAGTTACACAGCGCGCCTTTGAAGAACAGTACCGTGGCGGGCGCGGTGGTTTTCGCCAACGCGACTGAGTGAACGATGCTGGTATCGACCGGCAACAAACTGCCGCCGCCCCAGCTGTAAAGCAGGGCGACAAAGACGGAGCCGACCAGGTTGCCAAGCCAGGTTTGCGGCAGGATAGCCCACATTTGACCGTGGCTGATGGTGCCAGCTTTGACGCCCAGCGTCAGGAACATGGTGTGGCCGGTAAACAGTTCGGAACCGGCAATAATCACCAGTGTTAAGGCGATACCGAAGGTCGCTCCCATCACCAAAGGACGCACGGACGGGTCGAGCAGATTGCCGAGGGTGAAAATAAGAATGATGCCGAGACCGACATAAGCCCCGGCCATTGCCGAACTGACCCAGAAGCCGAGCGGATTATTCGCCGACAGGCGTGCGATGCGCGCAGCGTTAGCCGCACACTTATTGATAGTGTCTGTAAACATTTGATTATCCTTGAAGTACAAAAAATAAAAAAAATCGTAACCGTAGGCCGGATAAGGCATTTATGCCGCCATCCGGCAATGTGCTTTTGCAATTGCCTGATGGCGCTACGCTTATCAGGCCTACCAATAAAAGACCTACAAATACGTCAAAAAAGGGGAGGCGTTGCGCCTCCCAAAAATAATTAACCGCGCAACTGCACCACGCCGTCTTTTACCCGCGCGTCGTACTGTTTCACAGAAAACTGTTCGTCTTCCATGCACAAACCATCGCTCAGGCGGAAGCGCTGCTTTTTCAACGGGCTGGCGACCCACAGTTCGCCCTGGTGTTCCGCAATCAGTCCACGAGACAGCACGCTGGCCTCAAAGAACGGGTCGATGTTGCTGATCGCGAACACCTGATCGCTATGGTAAGGACGGAAAATCGCCACCTGTTCGCCGCCTGACAGCGCGCAGACGCCGGTTCCCGGCAGGATGTCATCGATTTTGCAGATGTTTTGCCACTGACTCATGCGTTTTCCTCCACCAGAGTGACCGGGATACGTTCATACGGCGTGGCCGGACGATGCTGTTCACGTTCAGGCACAACCTGGACGTTCGGGTCGCGTTTGTCGCTGTTGATAAAGTGCTTAAAGCGAACTTGCGCCGCTGGCGTGTTAACGGTTTCTGTCCACTCGCAGACCACCGCTGCACGCAGGCGCGCCATCTCTTCTTCCAGATGTTCGTTCAGGCCCAGCTTGTCGTCGATGATGACCGATTTCAGATACTCGATGCCGCCTTCCAGGTTATCCAGCCACGGCGCGGTACGCGTCAGCTTATCGGCGGTACGGATGTAGAACATCATAAAGCGGTCGAGGTACTTGATCAGCGTGTCGCGATCGAGATCGGCTGCCAGCAGATCCGCATGACGCGGTTTCATCCCGCCGTTACCGCAGACGTACAGGTTCCAGCCTTTCTCAGTGGCGATGATACCCACATCTTTGCCCTGCGCTTCCGCACATTCACGGGTACAGCCGGAGACGCCGAATTTCATTTTGTGCGGGGTACGAATGCCTTTGTAGCGGTTTTCCAGCTCGACGCCGAAACCGACGCTGTCGCCCACGCCGTAGCGGCACCAGGTGCTGCCGACGCAGGTTTTCGCCATCCGCAGCGCTTTGGCGTACGCGTGACCGGTTTCGAAACCGGCTTCAATCAGTTGACGCCAGATTTCCGGCAGATCGTCTTTTTGCGCGCCAAACAGACCGATACGCTGAGAACCGGTAATTTTGGTATAGAGGTTAAACTCGCGGGCGATACGCCCCACGGCCACCAGACCTTCCGGGGTGATTTCACCGCCCGCCGAGCGCGGGATCACCGAGTAAGTACCGTCTTTCTGGATATTCGCCAGGAAGTTGTCGTTAGTATCCTGTAGCGGCGTGTGCTGCGGTTTGAGGATGTATTCGTTCCAGCACGACGCCAGCAGCGAACCGACGGTCGGCTTACACACTTCGCAGCCGTAGCCTTTACCGTGTTTCGCCAGCAGTTCTTCAAAGGTTTTGATACCTTCCACGCGGATTAAGTGGAACAGTTCCTGACGAGAATAAGCAAAGTGCTCGCACAGGTTGTTGTTGACTTCAATACCCTGTTTCGCCAGTTCGGCGTTCAGTACCTGCGTCACCAGCGGGATGCAGCCGCCGCAGCCGGTTCCGGCTTTGGTTTCCGCTTTCAGCGCCGCCACGGTATGACAGCCTTTATTGATAGCGGCGATCAGATCGCCTTTAGTCACATCGAAGCAGGAGCAGATCTGCGCGCTGTCCGGCAGTTTATCCACGCCGATAGCGGGTTTACCACTGCCCGCGTGCGACGGCAGAATCAGCGAATCCGGGTTTTCCGGCAGTTCGATGGCGTTCAGTACCAGTTGCAGCAAATTGCCGTAATCGCTGGTGTCGCCGACCAGTACTGCGCCGAGCAGCGTTTTGTTATCTTCGCTGACAATAAGACGTTTGTAGACTTCTTTGCTTTCATCGAGGTAAACGTAGCTACGCGCGCCCGGCGTGCGGCCATGCGCGTCGCCGATGCCGCCGACGTCCACGCCCAGCAGCTTCAGCTTGGCGCTGAGGTCCGCGCCTTCAAAGGCGTTTTCACTGCCGAGGATATGGTCAACGGCGACCTGGGCCATTTTATAACCTGGTGCTACCAGACCGTAAACGCGGTTGTTCCAACTGGCGCACTCGCCGATAGCGTAGATATCCGGGTCGGACGTCTGGCAGGTGTCGTTAATCACGATCCCGCCGCGCTGCGCGACGGCCAGACCACACTGGGTAGCCAGCTTGTCGCGTGGGCGAATACCGGTAGAGAAGACGATAAAATCGACTTCCAGCTCGCTGCCATCGGCAAAACGCATAGTCTTACGCGCTTCGTTACCCTGCTGAACAATCTCTTGCGTGTTTTTACTGGTGTGTACACGCACGCCCATGCTTTCGATCTTGCGACGTAGCTGCTCGCCGCCCATCTGATCGAGCTGTTCCGCCATCAGCATTGGCGCAAATTCAATGACGTGCGTTTCCACGCCGAGGTTTTTCAGCGCGCCAGCGGCTTCCAGCCCCAGCAGACCGCCGCCGACCACCGCCCCGCGCTTGCTGCGACGGGCGCAGGCTTCAATGGCGTTGAGGTCTTCAATGGTACGGTAAACGAAGCAATCCTGGGTTTCGGAGCCTTTAATCGGCGGAATCCACGGATATGAACCGGTCGCCATGATCAGCTTGTCATAATAAACGGTACGACCCGCGCTGGAGTGAATCACTTTCTCCTGACGGTTAATGGTAATTGCGCGTTCGCCAACCAGTACCTTCACGCCGTGCTTCTCGTAAAATCCTTCACGCACCAGAGAGAGCTCTTCCGCGGTGTGGTGAGAGAAGTAGGATGACAGGTGGACACGGTCATAGGCTTTACGGGGTTCTTCACAGAACACGGTAATGTCGAACAGGCTAGCGTCGGATTTATCAAGGAGATCCTCAATAAAGCGGTGGCCGACCATACCATTACCGATAATAGCGAGTCTGACTTTGCTCATTTTTGCCTCGATTTCTTTTCTATTACCGCCTACCTTAACGATTCAGCAACCCCGCTTATTGATGTAAATCAAATTCACCTTTATATACCTCTTAATGGGTATATGGCTGATTTGTCTGGATTTTTATAAGTGACGGAATTGTCAGGTTTTTCAGGTTTGTACAAATAACATACAAAATGAGGGGTTTTTAGACCAACAGGCCTACCTCGTCAGGAGGGGGGGTAGAGTGCCGGAGGGCGACGTCGCCTTATCCGGCAATGATTATCAATGCGTAGCCGGCGCGCTATGCTGACGATGACGGGATACAAAGCCGAGCGCAAAGCACATCACAAAGACCACCGCATACAGACCATTCGCGGTGAGTAACGCCGCCTGTGGGCCGCTGTGCGCCACAATCGGGCCGGTGACGACGAAGGTCAGCATCGTTCCGATAGTGCCGCAAGTCAGAATAAAGTTAACCAGCTTAGGCGAGGCCACTTTCGTTTGCTGCGATCCCAGCGTAATGATGGAGGTATAAATGGCGCTGGAGAAGAAGCCCAGCGTCAGGATAAACCACGGCATATGCGCCTGCGTGCCGGTAATAAACAGATACATCAGTACCGCCGCCATACCCGCCAGTACGGTCAGAATGCGTTGCAGATCGAAAAAGCGCAGGATAAAGCTGAACGCCCACATGCCAAACATATAGGACATCCAGAAATCACTCACCAGCGCCCCGGCGTCATTCAGGCTCATGCCGAGGCCTTTGGCGTATTCCGGCACCCAGGAGATAAAGCCTAATTGACCGAGGATATAGCACAGCGCGGCGACGGCGAGAAACAGTACGCCAATGCCCCATTTTTCTTTGACGACAGGTGCCTGAGAGTGCTGCGCATGTTTACCCAGCGCCGGAAATTCACAGCCGAAGGTCAGGATGAAAATCGCCAGGTAGACCAGGCCGATACAGGCGTAGACCCAGTACCACTCAATACTACGCGCCAGCAGGAAGGCGGCGACCATAGGAAAAATCATTCCCGCCATGCTGAAGAAGGAGTCGGTAAACAGCAGTCGGGAACCGCGCTGACGCCCTTCATACAGTTGCGTAATCAGGAAGGTGCCAATCGACATGGTGATCCCGCTGACCAGCCCCAGCACAAACATCGCCGCTGAGAACAACGCCAGGCTGTGGCTGAACATCAGCCCGGCCACCGCCAGCACCATCAGGATAAAACCAAAGCGTAGCTGTGTTTTCAGCGGGATGATTTCCATCAGCCACGCGTTGAGGAAGATCGAGATCAAAATCCCGGCGTTCAGGAAAGTAAAGGTGTTACTCATGCTGGAAACGGGCAGCTGAAAATAGTCTGCGATATTTCCCATCACCATCCCGGTGACAATCACCAGCGCCCCGGTCAGGGCGTAGGAAAGAAAGCTGATCCATGTGAGCTTGATGCGGTTGCTGTTAGTCATGTCTGGCCTTGAAGAGAAGTGAAGCGCGTGGAGGGCGCGTTAAGCGGGCAGATTTTAGGCGCTTTTGTGATGCATTTAAATAATTATTAGTGATAGTAATGTTCATTGCATTTTTTAATGTGATGTTTGTCACATCATATTGCAAGAATACGGCGTTGCGTCGTAACGTTACATTTGTTTCATATACGTAAAATTAGGTAAAGGGCTGGCCTGGCCCAGGAAGGCTCTTTAAAATCATTCCACTTGCTTTATTTCTGCTCTCTTTAAGGAAATCTCATGCTCAAATCGACTCTGGCGGCTGTCGCAGCTGTTTTCGCTCTTTCTGCTCTTTCTCCCGCAGCGTTGGCAGCAAAAGGCGATCCTCATGTGCTGTTAACCACCTCCGCCGGGAATATTGAGCTGGAGCTGAACAGCCAGAAAGCGCCGGTTTCTGTGAAAAACTTTGTCGATTACGTCAACAGTGGTTTCTATAACAACACTACGTTTCACCGCGTTATTCCTGGCTTTATGATTCAGGGCGGTGGTTTTAACGAGCAGATGCAGCAGAAGAAACCGAATCCGCCGATTAAGAATGAAGCCGACAACGGTCTGCGTAATACTCGCGGCACGATCGCGATGGCGCGCACCGCAGATAAAGACAGCGCCACCAGCCAGTTCTTTATTAACGTCGCGGATAACGCTTTTCTCGACCACGGCCAGCGCGACTTTGGCTATGCGGTATTTGGTAAAGTGGTAAAAGGTATGGATGTCGCCGATAAAATCTCACAGGTACCGACGCACGATGTCGGGCCTTATCAGAATGTGCCGACAAAACCAGTCGTTATCCTTTCCGCGAAAGTCCTGCCATAAAACATGCCTGCGCGGGCGCGAGCCGCCCGCGTTTTCTCCCTGTCTCAGCGTAACCTGAAATTGCTGCTTATACTTGTGGTCAAGCACAGGCATATTCAGGGAGGCCCGGTGAAGAAACTTACCGATAAACAAAAGTCACGCTTTTGGGAACAGCGGCGCAACGTTAACTTCCAGCAAAGCCGCCGTCTCGAAGGTATTGAGATCCCCTTAGTAACTCTGACCGCCGATGAAGCGCTGGCACGTCTTGACGAGCTTCGGAGGCACTATGAGCGATAAATTTGGCGAAGGGCGCGATCCGTACCTCTATCCGGGGCTGAATGTGATGCGTAATCGGCTGGGGATTCATCAGGCCCAGCGACTGGCGCAAGCGGCATACGAAATGACCGCGCTCCGCGCCGCCACGATTGAACTGGGGCCGCTGGTACGCGGCTTGCCTCATCTGTGCGCGATTCATCGCCAGCTCTATCAGGATATTTTCGACTGGGCAGGGCAACTGCGGGAGGTCGATATTTACCAGGGCGATACCCGTTTTTGCCACTTTGCCTATATCGAAAAAGAGGGCAACGCTCTGATGCAGGATCTGGAAGAAGAGGGCTATCTGGTCGGTCTGCCACACGAGAAGTTTGTCGAGCGGCTGGCGCATTACTACTGTGAAATTAACGTGCTTCATCCGTTTCGTTTGGGGAGCGGGCTGGCGCAGCGCATCTTCTTTGAACAGTTGGCGCTACATGCAGGCTACGCGCTGAGTTGGCAAGGTATTGCGGTTGAAACATGGAAGCAGGCGAACCAGAGCGGCGCGATGGGCGATCTCTCCGCTTTGCAGGCGATTTTTCAGAAAGCGATAAGCGAAGCTCGCGAAACTGAGTAAAATAGTGCGGTTCTACTCACCCGGAGCCGCCATGATCCTGCTTATCGATAACTATGATTCCTTTACCTGGAACCTCTACCAGTATTTTTGTGAACTGGGCGCGGAAGTGCAGGTCCGGCGCAATGATGCGCTGACGCTGGCGCACATTGACGCTTTGAACCCGCAAAAAATCGTTATCTCTCCTGGCCCCTGTACGCCGAATGACTCTGGCATTTCACTGGCGGTCATCCGCCATTATGCCGGACGTATTCCGATGCTGGGCGTTTGCCTGGGTCATCAGGCGATGGCGCAGGCCTTTGGCGCGTCGGTGGTGCGGGCAGCGAAAGTGATGCACGGTAAAACGTCACCTGTTACGCATAATGGACAGGGCGTGTTTCGGGGATTGCCCAGCCCGTTAACCGTGACACGTTACCACTCGCTGATTGTCGACCCTGCCACGTTGCCAGAGTGTTTTGAGATCACCGCCTGGAGCGAAACGCAGGAGATTATGGGCATTCGCCACCGCGAGTGGGATCTGGAAGGCGTGCAGTTCCACCCGGAAAGTATTCTCAGCGAACAAGGACACGCTCTGCTGAAAAATTTCCTCCTGCGTTGATTTGTGGTTGCTATTGAGTGATTTTTTATTCATATTTTGTGATTATAATTTCACTAGCATTTCTACTTAACCGGGTGGTAATGATATGGCAACTGAACAAACGGCTATTACGCGCGCAACTTTTGATGAGGTGATTCTGCCTGTTTATGCACCGGCGGACTTTATTCCGGTCAAAGGTAAAGGCAGTCGCGTATGGGATCAGCAGGGCAAAGAGTATATCGATTTCGCCGGCGGGATTGCAGTGACTGCGCTGGGCCATTGCCATCCGGCGCTGGTCGAGGCGCTGAAATCCCAGGGGGAAACCTTGTGGCATACCAGTAACGTTTTTACCAATGAACCGGCGTTGCGTCTGGGACGTAAACTGATCGACGCCACGTTTGCCGAGCGCGTGCTGTTTATGAATTCCGGCACCGAAGCGAACGAAACCGCTTTTAAACTGGCGCGTCATTATGCCTGCGTGCGCCATAGCCCGTTCAAAACGAAAATCATTGCCTTCCATAACGCCTTTCATGGCCGTTCCTTGTTTACCGTCTCTGTCGGCGGGCAGCCGAAATATTCCGACGGCTTTGGGCCGAAACCCGCCGATATTATTCACGTTCCCTTCAACGATCTTCATGCGGTGAAAGCGGTAATGGATGACCACACCTGCGCGGTGGTGGTCGAGCCGATTCAGGGGGAAGGCGGCGTGCAGGCGGCTACACCGGAATTCCTCAAAGGGTTACGCGACCTGTGTGACAAGCATCAGGCGTTGCTGGTGTTTGATGAAGTGCAGTGCGGGATGGGGCGCACCGGAGACCTGTTTGCCTATATGCACTACGGCGTCATGCCGGATATCCTCACCAGCGCCAAAGCGTTAGGCGGCGGTTTTCCGGTGAGCGCCATGCTGACCACGCAGGAGATCGCCTCGGCCTTCCATGTCGGTTCGCATGGTTCAACCTATGGCGGCAATCCGCTAGCCTGTGCGGTGGCTGGCGCGGCATTCGATATTATTAATACGCCAGAGGTACTACAAGGCATTCACACTAAGCGGCAACAGTTTGTGCAACATTTGCAGGCGATTGACGAGCAATTTGACATTTTCAGCGATATTCGCGGCATGGGGCTGCTGATTGGCGCGGAACTGAAACCGGAGTACAAAGGTCGGGCGCGCGATTTTCTGTACGCAGGCGCGGAGGCCGGCGTGATGGTGCTCAATGCCGGAGCCGACGTGATGCGTTTTGCCCCGTCGCTGGTGGTGGAAGAGGCGGATATCAATGAAGGAATGCAGCGCTTTGCGCAGGCGGTAGGGAAGGTGGTGGCCTGATGGCGGATTGCCGGATAAGCGTAGCGCATCCGGCAGTCGGTCTTAACCTTTTGTATCCCGGAGCCGCTTACTCAGCCAGATACCGTGATGCGGACGCTGACGCCAGGCCATCGACGAAATGGTGTGCATGGTGTTCAGATGGCCAATGATGCGCTGTAAATGTTGTTCCAGAGTGCTCAATAAGCCATGTGACGGCATGTCCGGCGACTCCAGAATATTGACATCGCCGGAGCCGCCTGGCCTGTCGTACTCCAGGCGCTGCTGGCAGCGCTGAATCGCAATCTCGCAAGATTCCAGATAGCGCTGCGCCAGATCAGGCGTCAGCATGGTGTGTTCCCGCGCCAGCGTCGTCATAGCGTTGATATGCTCGACAATAAACTGGCTGTGCGTGACCCACAGTTTCATATCCGACAGATAGTGGGTATTGAATCCGGGTTCCTGCATTGCCTGATTTAACGAGTTGAATAACGTGTTATGCGCCTGGTTGACCCGCATTCTTTGATAAGCGAGCGGGGTGGCCTGCGGATCGTTACTGAGGATCAGTCGGATAGCTTCTTGATCGGCTTCCAGCGCATCATGGGCGTTTTTACGTAATAGCCCGCTTTGCCATTGCGGCCACAGCCAGACCATGCCGCCAAAGGCAATTAAACAGCCAATCAGCGTATCGATCAGCCTCGGCACAATAAACTGTTCTCCGTTTAACGTCAGTAACTGGATGGTGTATACCGCCGTCACCGTAAAGCCGACCGTCGCCCAGCCGTAGTTTTTACGAATAATCAGATAACTTGCCAGCGTTAGTACCAGCATGACCGCCAGCGTAATGCTTTCGGGAATATGTAAGTGCAGCGTGACGCCGGCAATCACCAGGCCGACCAGCGTTCCGACCGAACGGTGCAGAATACGTACGCGCGTCGCGCCATAGCCGTTTTGGGTGACAAACAGCACCGTCATGAGTATCCAGTACGGTTTAGGCAGGTGCAACGCACTGCCCATCAGACTGGCGATGCTCATCATCACGCTGATGCGTCCGGCGTTGCGTAGCGCCGGTGATTTAAGAGACATATAATTTTTCAGCGCCGGAAGTAGCGGCAAACGACGCTGTTTATCGGCCATCAGGTCGCGGGCGTACAGCGGTCGCTGAGTACGCAGCACACGGGCGATTCGACTGAAGTGCCAATAGCAGAACTGGCCTACCGGATTTTCAGGATGCTGATTGGCGATCTTCTCCAGAGCGCCAATCTGTTTTTCCATGGAGAAGCGCGTCGGCAGACGATGATAAAGAATGTCATCCGCCAGCACGCGCAGACGGGCGGCGACCGTTTGCGCATTCCAGCGAATCACCTCTTCCGCATGGCTGCGTTCTACCAGTTTCTGTACCTCTTCCGGCTGATGCAAGCTGACGGAGATGTGCTCCTGCAAATCCATCGCTTCCTGAAAAGCCCGTAGTAGACGCTTGTAATCATTATTGTTGTGCGCCGAAAGCATATGCATCTGTTGGTAACACTGGGTAATGAGATCGACCGCTTTTTGCTGGCGTATCAGCAGGGGAGGCAGCGCTTTTTCCGGATCGATATGTTGGGTGAGCAGGCTGTATTTCGCTTCGCAATAATCGGCCAGTTCACGGTATAACAAACTCAATGACTCGCGCAGCGGTTGTTCGCGCCATAGCCAGAACCAAAACCAGTTAAACACGCCGTACCATAGCGTGCCCAGCGCATAAATGAGCAGCGGCTCCCAGACGGGCATGTATCCCGCAAGACTCAGGGTAAAGATGGCGGCAATCAGCGACGCTGGTAGTAGCCGCGCGTGAAGCGGGCTAATTTCCGCCGTCACGCCAAGCACCAGCGTGAGCCCGGTCAGGATCAACGGCAGGGGGATGGATTCCGCCAGCAGAAGTTGCGTTACCAGACTGCATCCGGCGAACAGCGACGCGCCGATGATCAGGCGTTTAAAAAAACGTTTGTGCGGGGTATCCAGACCTGCAATGTTGCAGCAGGCGGGAACGAGAGAGAAAAGCAAGCCCAGGTGTAGCTGGCCTATCAATAAACCAACAGCCACAGGCAGGCACAGCACCAGCGTTTGCCGTAGTGCGTAATTAATCTCTGGGTGATAAATCAGTCTTCGCCACATCGATGCAAACAAAAATGGCGCATGATAAAACGCGCCATTCTGACGGAATTAACGGGTGCCGTAGACGACGATGGTCTTGCCATGCGCGGAGATCAGGTTTTGATCTTCCAGCATTTTCAAAATACGACCAACGGTTTCGCGGGAGCAGCCGACGATCTGGCCGATTTCCTGACGGGTGATTTTGATCTGCATCCCATCCGGGTGCGTCATGGCATCGGGCTGTTTCGCCAGATTCAGCAGCGTCTGAGCGATACGCCCGGTGACGTCAAGGAAGGCGAGGTTACCTACTTTTTCAGAGGTGACTTGTAAGCGACGAGCCATCTGGGAAGAGAGGCGCATCAGAATATCCGGGTTGACCTGGATTAATTGGCGAAATTTTTTGTAGGAAATTTCAGCGACCTCACATGCGGTTTTCGCACGTACCCAGGCGCTGCGTTCCTGACCTTCTTCAAACAGGCCCAGTTCACCAATAAAATCACCCTGATTCAGATAAGAAAGGATCATTTCTTTCCCTTCTTCATCTTTGATCAGCACTGCCACGGAGCCTTTAACGATGTAGTACAGCGTTTCTGCTTTTTCACCCTGGTGAATCAGCGTGCTCTTTGACGGGTACTTATGAATGTGGCAATGAGACAAGAACCATTCAAGAGTCGGGTCTGTTTGCGGTTTGCCAAGCACCATGCGCGGTTATCCTCTGTTATAAGCTGTCTCCAGAGCCAGAAAACGGCACTGTCTCTGGGGTTGCAAAAATATACTTCCCGCTACCTGGGAAGGGGGCTACGAAAATAGATTGTAGCCTGTAATGTGATGTCCTCTGCATACATGCAGTACGTCAATGTATTACTGTAGCATCTTGTCTGTTTTAGCATAGCTTTCGCCGTGTGTCTCCTGGTGTCTCGCTTCAGCATGACCCAGGTCGCCTTCCATTGCGACTTTTGTTGTATGCGCGTAATCTTTCAGGAAAATTGAAACATTGGAGTTACGAAATATGCAAGCGCGTGTAAAGTGGGTTGAAGGGCTCACGTTCCTCGGAGAGTCCTCCTCCGGCCACCAGATTTTAATGGATGGCAACTCCGGTGACAAAGCGCCGAGTCCGATGGAGATGGTATTAATGGCGGCTGGCGGATGTAGCGCTATTGATGTGGTATCAATCCTGCAAAAGGGCCGTCAGAATGTCACCAACTGCGAAGTGAAGCTGACATCCGAGCGCCGGGAAGACGCGCCGCGCCTGTTTACGCACATTAATCTGCATTTTATCGTTACCGGCAGCGATCTGAAAGAGGCTGCCGTCGCGCGCGCTGTCGATCTCTCCGCGGAAAAATATTGCTCGGTGGCGCTAATGCTGGAAAAAGCGGTCAATATTACCCATTCGTATGAAGTGATTGCGGCGTAACACGTGATGCCGGATGGCGGCGTGGCTTTATCCGGCCTACCCGTTTTTATCTCGTAGGCCCGATAAGCGTAGCGCCATCGGGCATTTCAACGCGGTTATTCGATTTTTTTGCCTTCCATTAATCGTTGCACCAGCGGCAACATAATCAGCTCCATCGCCAGCCCCATTTTGCCGCCCGGCACCACTAATGTATTAATGTGAGAAATAAACGAGCCCTGGAGCATCGCCAGGAGCCAGGGAAAATCGATCCCTTCCAGGTTGCGGAAATGGATCACCACAAAACTCTCATCCAGCGAGGGAATACCCTTTGCGGCGAACGGATTGGACGTGTCGACGGTCGGCACGCGCTGGAAGTTAATATGGGTACGCGAGAACTGCGGCGTAATGTAATTGATGTAGTCGTCCATGGAACGCACCACGGAATCCATCACCGCTTCACGGGAGTGCCCGCGCTCGCTGGTGTCGCGAATCAGTTTCTGAATCCACTCGAGGTTGACGATAGGCACCACGCCAACCAACAGATCAACATGACGCGCGACATCATGTTGCGGGGTGACGACGCCGCCGTGCAGTCCTTCATAAAACAGCACATCGGTCGGTTCGGGAAGCGGCTGCCAGGGGGTAAACGTGCCGGGAACCTGATTCCACGGTACGGCTTCATCATAGGTATGCAGATATTTACGCGACTGGCCTTTACCCGTCTGCCCGTACTCAATAAAGGTATGTTCCAGTAGGCTGAAGTCATTGGCTTCAGGCCCGAAATAGCTGATATGCCGCCCGGCGTCACGCGCTTTGCGGATCGCCATATCCATTTCCGGGCGGGTGTAACGATGAAAACTGTCGCCTTCCACCTCGGCGGCGTGCAGATTTAACTGCGCGAAAATTTTACGAAACGCGAGGCTGGTGGTGGTGGTCCCCGCGCCGCTTGACCCTGTTACTGCTATCACCGGATGTTTGGCTGACATGGCAACTCCATGATTGAGCTTTAGTAATAATGTATTGTCGGCAAAGGCGTTTTATTCGCGAAACTGCTTTTTCGGCATAATATTGACCGTTTCATGTAATTCAGACCATACCAGCACGGCCTCGCCGGATTGCAGTTGGCGTTTTACGTCAGCGACTTTTTGTTCAAGCGAACGTTCATGTTCACCATAATCGGTGCCTTCGCGCAACACAAAGCTTTCGATCAGGTTGTCCAGCGTGTCGGGGGCGAGCCCCTGCCAGGGAATGATCATGATGACGCCTCCAGGTACGTTGTCAGCCAGTCAGGAATTCGGCGTTCCAGCCACATTTCAGGGCGCAGCGGCGTACCGCCGATAAATCCTACGTGTCCGCCATGCTCAGTTAGCTGATACTCCACCTGCGGGGGCAGATCTTCCGCTTTAGGGATCACATGATGATCCATAAACGGATCGTCTTTAGCGTGAATAATCAGCGTCGGTTTAGCAATCTGGTTAAGCAACGGCATGGCGCTACACTGACGATAGTAGTCGATGGCGTCGGCAAAGCCGTGAATTTTCGCGGTGATCAGGTCGTCAAACTCGCGAATACGGCGCATTGATTTCAGTTGCGCCAGATTCACCGGCAGCGACCCGGGATACGCCGCCAGCTTGCGTGACGCATTCGCTTTTAACAGATTAAGCAAATAACGCTGATAGACGCGGGAAAACCCTTTGTCCATATGGTAGCTACAGGCTTCGAGAACAAAGGGCGCAGAAACAATCACCGCCGCCTCGATGGGAATATCGCGGCCTTCTTTCGCCAGCAGGCACGCCAGCATATTACCGCCGAGCGAATAGCCCACGGCGGCTGTCGGAACTGCGCCGAACTCCCGCTGTAACCAGCGTAAAAACCAGGCTCCGTCCTCCGTTTCACCGGAGTGGTAAATACGATTCAGACGGTTGGGTTCGCCGCTACAGCCGCGAAAGTGCATCACCACGCCCAGCCAGCCGCGCTTTTGCGCCGCCTCAATCAGCCCGTGGGCATAGGGGCTGTTCAGGCTGCCTTCCAGACCGTGAAAGACCACCAGCCGCGGTTTATGCTTTGCCTGTTGCGGTTCTTCGCTCCATGCCAGATCGACAAAATCGCCGTCCGGTAGCTCCAGCCGCTGCCAGTGGGCGTTGAACTTCACTTTGCGGCGGATTAAGCGCGGCAGCATAGTTTGTAAATGGCGATTACGAATGCCACGCATGGGAATAAATTCATGCGAGTCATTGACAGGCGGGGTCATTTCTGTGGACGTGATCTCAACCATAGCACCAGAACAATTGATAATTGGAAACAATACTATACCGCGCATAAGGTTCACAGATTAGTCAATATGTGATTTTACGTTCAATTGGTCGTCTGGCGAAATAAAATTGCGCCTCATTTCACCAGAGAGGGCGGTATGCAAGGCGCGCGCAATACCCCACAGAAATCGCGTGAACCTCTGCATCAGCCGAATTAATCGTGGTAGTGTGGCAACACGATAGTTATGTGACTCAAGGAGAAGGCATGTCGAAAACACTTTTACAGATCCATTTTAACTTTAGCGGCCCTTTTGGCGAGGAGATGACTCAGCAACTGGTCGGGCTGGCGGAGTCTATCAATGAGGAGCCGGGCTTCATCTGGAAAATCTGGACAGAAAGCGAGAAAAACCAGCAAGCTGGCGGCATTTACTTGTTTGAATCCGAAGAAACGGCGCAGGCTTATATTAAAAAACACACTGCGCGTCTGAAAAATCTTGGCGTTGATGAGGTGACGTTTACATTATTTGGCGTGAACGACGCGCTGACGAAAATAAATCACGGCAACCTTTGCCGCTAAATCACATAACGCAGGCTTCTGTTCCGGTGCTGCCGGCCGCAACGGTAATCTTTATACCGGGGCGAGTACCGAAGAGGCCTTTATGGACGAACAGCGGACCACGAACGTTCTCTTCCAGCGTGTGCAGCGCCTCGGCGGTGCGGGCGATGTTACCCTTCTCCACAAACATCATGAAGATGGTTAGCTTGCGGAAGGTAATGTCATCGGTGATTGACAGGTTCATCGCCCGCCCCGCGCGTTAGAGCCTATCCCAGTAGGCGTAATTGTTGAAGCCAGTTTGGGGCCGGACAGCGCGCAGAAACCGGAGCGTACACATAGTACGTGAGGATTTCGAGCACTGCCCGGCCCTAAAATGGCGAATAAAATAGCCTAATGGGATAGGCTCTTAGTCGTTCTGCATCATCTGCTCAAGCTGCTCCTGCGCCTCAAGCCATGCCATTTCACATTCTTCCAGCCCGGATTTGGCGCTGGCCTGCAGTTGCAGACACTCGGTCATCTCCGCTTTACGGCTGGGGTCATACAGGCTGCTGTCGCCGAGCTTCTCTTCCGCCTGCGCTAACTGGGCGTTGAGCTTTTCCATCTCTTTTTCCAGACGGGTAATCTCTTTACGCAGCGGCTGCGTCAGAGTGCGTAGCTCGGCTTCGCGACGCTTCTGATCTTTGCGTGACTGGGCGCTGTTGGCGTTGTTTTCCTTCGGCGCGTCGTCGGCCTGGTTTTCCTGCTTCTGCACGTCGCTCAGCCACTGCTGATAATCTTCCAGGTCGCCGTCGAACGGTTCGACCTTTTTGTCGTGAACCAGATAGAGGTCGTCAGTGGTGGAGCGAATCAGGTGGCGGTCGTGCGACACGACGACCAATGCGCCTTCAAAATCAATCAGCGCTTCGGTGAGCGCCTGGCGCATGTCGAGATCCAGGTGGTTGGTCGGTTCATCGAGCAGCAGCAGATTTGGACGCTGCCAGACGATCAGCGCCAGTACCAGGCGCGCTTTCTCGCCGCCGGAGAAACGTTGCGTCTCTTCCGTTACTTTGTCGCCCTGGAAACCGAAGCCGCCGAGATAGTCGCGCAGCTTCTGCTCCAGTTCCTGCGGCGCCAGACGCGCCATATGTTGCAACGGGGATTCATCGGCGCGCAGGAACTCCAGTTGGTGCTGGGCGAAGTAGCCGAGCTTAATGCCTTTGGCGAGGCCAATTTCACCGTGCAACGGTTCCAGTTCGCCCGCCAGCAGCTTAATCAGCGTCGATTTCCCCGCACCGTTGCGGCCCAGCAGGCCGATACGCGAGCCGGGCACCAGGTTCAGCTTGATGGATTCCAGAATGATGCGATCGCCATAACCTGCGCTGACTTTTTCCATCTTCAGCAGCGGGTTCGGCAGGCTTTCCGGCGCGCGGAAGCTGAAATGGAACGGGTTGTCGACATGAGCCGGCGCAATCAGCTCCATACGCTCCAGCATCTTGATACGGCTTTGCGCCTGCTTGGCCTTGGTGGCCTTGGCGCGGAAACGGTCGATGTAGCTTTGCAGATGCGCCACACGCTCCTGCTGACTCTCATACATCGCCTGCTGTTGCGCCAGGCGCGTGGCGCGCTGAACTTCAAACGCGCTGTAGTTGCCGGTGTACTCGAACAGAGTCTGCTGTTCGATATGGATAATTTTATCCACTATCGGGTCAAGAAAATCGCGATCGTGGGAGATCAAAATCAGGGTGCCCGGATAGCTCTTCAGCCATTTTTCCAGCCAGATAACGGCATCCAGATCGAGGTGGTTGGTCGGTTCGTCGAGCAGCAGTAAATCGGAACGGCAAATCAGCGCCTGGGCCAGGTTAAGGCGCATCCGCCAGCCGCCGGAAAAGTCGCTGACCGGATGTTCCAGCTGATCGTTAGAGAAGCCGAGACCGTGTAGCAGGCTGGCGGCGCGCGAACGAACGGTCCATGCGTCGATGGCGTCCAGCTTGCCGTGTATGGAGGCGATAGCATGTCCGTCGTTACGTTCGTTGGCGTCGTTAAGCTGCGCCTCCAGCTGCCGGTATTCACGGTCGCCGTCAATGACATACTCAATCGCTGGCTGAGGCAACGCAGGTGTTTCCTGATTCACCCACGCTAATTGCCAGGTTCCGGGCAGGGTAAAACTCCCGGCATCGGCGCTGATTTCATTTTTTAGCAATGCCAGCAGGGTAGATTTACCGCAGCCGTTTTTACCCACCAGGCCGACTTTCTGGCCTGGATTAATGGTAGCCGAGGCATTGTCCAGTAGGACGCGCACGCCGCGACGAATTTGTAACGAGGAGAAAACAATCATAAGGCGCCGTATGTTCAGACTATGTTAATTTATCATTATGATAATGTAATATTCGGGCGTACCGCCGCGCTGGAGCGCAATGGTAGCTCAAAACAACAACGATACACAAAATCATTCAGGTCGCCTTTGGTGAGGGACAAGAATATCTCTCATTAATCCCCAGCGGCGGACATAGAGTACGTTCCTGAGTTGACCAAACGCTGTCAACGTAGAAGCGGCCTGAAGAATGGCATGTATCGACCCAAAACAACCGGGAGGGGGATTGATGTCTCAGCCAGCGAAAGTCTTGCTGTTGTATGCCCATCCGGAATCTCAGGACTCGGTTGCTAACCGGGTACTGCTTAAACCGGCCATACAGCACAATAACGTAACCGTGCACGATCTTTATGCGCGCTATCCTGATTTTTTTATCGACACGCCCTATGAACAAGCCCTGTTACGTGAGCACGACGTCATTGTTTTTCAGCATCCCCTTTACACTTATAGCTGTCCGGCTTTACTGAAAGAATGGCTTGATCGCGTTTTGAGTCGGGGGTTCGCCAGCGGACCAGGGGGAAACCAACTGGTGGGAAAGTACTGGCGTAGCGTGATTACGACCGGCGAGCCGGAGAGCGCTTACCGGTATGACGCGCTAAACCGCTATCCAATGAGCGATGTACTCCGCCCTTTTGAACTGACCGCGGCCATGTGCCGGATGCACTGGATGCCGCCCATTATTGTGTACTGGGCGCGCCGCCAGTCGCCGCAGACGCTGGCCAGTCATGCGAAAGCCTATGGCGAGTGGCTGGCGAATCCTGTGAGCGCGGGAGGCTATTGATGGAAGGTGCTGATTTATTGACCGCGGGAGTATTGTTCCTCTTCGCGGCGGTGGCGGCGGTGCCGTTAGCCGCGAGGCTGGGCATCGGCGCGGTGCTAGGTTATCTGCTGGCGGGGATTGCGATTGGTCCGTGGGGGCTGGGATTTATCAGCGACGTTGACGAGATCCTGCACTTTTCCGAACTGGGCGTCGTGTTTCTGATGTTTATCATTGGTCTCGAACTCAATCCGTCCCGGCTTTGGCAACTGCGGCGCTCTATCTTCGGCGTCGGCGCTGCTCAGGTGCTGTTAAGCGCGGCGGTGCTGGCGGGATTATTGATGCTTGCTGATTTCTTATGGCAGGCGGCGGTCGTCGGCGGGATTGGCCTGGCGATGTCTTCGACGGCGATGGCACTACAACTGATGCGCGAGAAAGGCATGAACCGTAGCGAGTCCGGGCAGTTAGGGTTTTCCGTCTTACTGTTTCAGGATTTAGCGGTGATCCCCGCGCTGGCGTTGGTGCCTTTACTGGCGGGATCGGTCGACGAGCATTTCGACTGGTTTAAAGTGGCAATGAAGGTACTGGCCTTCGCGGTAATGCTGATTGGCGGTCGTTACCTGCTGCGCCCGGTATTTCGTTTTATTGCTGCGTCCGGCGTGCGGGAGGTCTTCACTGCCGCGACGCTGTTGCTGGTGTTGAGCGCCGCCTTATTTATGGACGCGCTGGGACTGTCGATGGCCCTGGGAACCTTCATTGCCGGCGTTTTACTGGCAGAGAGCGAATACCGGCATGAGCTGGAAAACGCTATCGATCCCTTTAAAGGTTTACTGCTTGGGCTGTTCTTTATCTCCGTCGGTATGTCGCTAAATCTCGGCGTACTTTATACCCATTTACTGTGGGTGGCGGCGAGCGTTGTTATTCTGGTCGTCATAAAAATGCTGACGCTGTATCTGCTGGCGCGGCTATATGGAATAAGAAGTTCTGAACGGATGCAGTTTGCCAGCGTGCTGAGTCAGGGGGGCGAGTTCGCTTTTGTGCTCTTTTCTACCGCCTCTTCTCAGCGCCTGTTTCAGGGCGATCAGATGGCGTTATTATTGGTGACTGTCACGTTATCAATGATGACCACGCCGCTACTGATGAAAGGGATTGATAAGTGGTTATCGCGCCGCCTTAATGGCCCGGAAGAGAATGATGAAAAGCCGTGGGTTGAGGATGATAAGCCCCAGGTGATTGTCGTCGGCTTTGGCCGTTTTGGTCAGGTGATCGCTCGCTTATTGATGGCGAATAAGATGCGTATCACCGTGCTGGAACGCGATATCGGCGCCGTTAATCTGATGCGCAAATATGGTTATAAAGTGTATTACGGCGACGCTACACAAGTCGAGCTGCTGCGTTCTGCGGGCGCGGAGGCGGCGGAGTCGATAGTCATCACGTGTAATGAACCGGAAGACACGATGAAGCTGGTGGCGCTGTGTCAGCAGCATTTTCCTCATCTGCATATTCTTGCGCGAGCGCGTGGACGTGTGGAGGCCCATGAGTTATTACAGGCTGGCGTCACGCAGTTTTCCCGTGAAACGTTTTCCAGCGCGCTGGAATTGGGACGTAAGACTCTGGTGTCGTTAGGTATGCATCCGCATCAGGCGCAACGCGCGCAGTTGCATTTTCGTCGGCTGGATATGCGAATGTTGCGGGAGCTGATCCCGGAGCATAGCGACATGGTACAGATTTCGCGCGCCAGAGAGGCACGACGCGAACTGGAGGAGATTTTTCAGCGCGAAATGCAACAGGAACGGCGCCAGTTGGATGGCTGGGATGAATTTGAGTAGGGGTAAAACAATGGCAATCCGTAAACGTTTTATTGCAGGCGCGAAATGTCCGGCCTGTCAGGCGCAGGATACAATGGCGATGTGGCGTGAAAATAATGTCGATATTGTTGAATGCGTTAAGTGCGGGCATCAAATGCGGGAAGCGGATAAAGACGTTCGCGAGCATGTTCGCAAAGAAGAGCAAGTGATCGGGATTTTTCATCCGGACTAGCGATATGCCGCAGGTTTTTTTAAGCTAAGGGGTACACGGCTGCAGAATTCCGCTACAATCTGCGCCACTATTCTTCCCATGCTCAGGAGATATCATGAAAGTAGCAAAAGACCTGGTGGTCAGCCTGGCCTATCAGGTACGTACAGAAGACGGTGTGTTGGTTGATGAGTCTCCGGTGAGTGCGCCGCTGGATTACCTGCACGGTCACGGCTCCCTGATCTCTGGTCTGGAAACCGCGCTGGAAGGCCATGAAGTTGGCGACAAATTTGATGTCGCTGTTGGCGCGAACGACGCTTACGGCCAGTATGATGAAAACCTGGTGCAGCGTGTGCCTAAAGACGTCTTTATGGGCGTTGATGAACTGCAGGTAGGGATGCGTTTCCTGGCGGAAACCGACCAGGGCCCGGTACCGGTAGAGATTACCGAAGTGGAAGACGATCACGTTGTGGTTGATGGTAACCACATGCTGGCGGGCCAGAATCTGAAATTTAACGTAGAAGTTGTTGCGATTCGTGAAGCGACTGAAGAAGAACTGGCTCACGGTCATGTTCACGGCGCGCACGATCACCACCACGATCACGGTGAAGACGGCTGCTGTGGCGGTCATGGTCATGACCATGGTCACGAGCACGGCGGCGAAGGCTGCTGCGGTGGCGGTGGTAAAGGCGGCTGCGGTTGCCATTAATCCCCGTCGTCTTTCAAGCCACCGCGGTGTTGGCTACGCTTTCAAACCCCGGTCACATAGTTATCTATGCTCCCGGGGAATTTTCAAGCTTGCCGCCTTGCTGTGACTCGAAATCCTTAGGGTATTATCATTGGTTCGATAAATCATCGGGCACAAAAAAGCGGGTTATCCCCGCTTTTTTTTCGTCTCAATAATGCGGCGGCGGCGTTTCTTCTGCCTGAGAGGCGATATTTGACGGCTGACTGGCTTTTAACTTTTCCGTGAGCAAACGCAGATGATCGCGCAGCTTCGCCATCTCCATTTCATGTGCGGTTACCGTCAGGTTTAGTTCTTCTATGGTAATCTCCTGGAACGCCAGACGGCTTTCCAGTTCAGCCAGACGAGCTTCCATCGTGATATCCTGCATGATGTACCTCTTTATGTTGTCTCCGTCGGCGGATTCTACTTAACTTTACCGGCTTTCACAGCAACCATTACGCGCCCTACGAAACTAATTTAAACAAAAAGAGTCTGAAAAGAAGTGATAATAGGGCGTGTTCGTATGTTGATTTGTTCTGCAACGATTTATAGTACGCTTCTTACGTAAGTTAACATGGGGCGAGATGCCCCGGCCCTGGAGATATGGATGAAATCACTGTTTAAAGCCACGCTGCTGGCAACTACGATGGCCGTTGCTATGCATGCACCGATCACTTTTGCTGCTGATGCGGCGAAACCGGCAGCTACCGCTGATAGCAAAGCAGCATTTAAAAACGACGATCAAAAAGCGGCTTATGCGCTGGGCGCCTCGCTGGGTCGTTATATGGACAATTCGCTTAAAGAGCAGGAAAAGTTGGGCATCAAACTGGATAAAGATCAGTTGATTGCCGGCGTTCAGGATGCCTTTGCCGATAAGAGCAAACTGTCCGATCAGGAAATTGAGCAAACGCTGCAGACGTTTGAAGCACGCGTGAAGAGCGCTGCTCAGGCGAAGATGGAAAAGGACGCTGCCGATAACGAAGCAAAAGGTAAAACGTTCCGCGACGCTTTTGCTAAAGAGAAAGGCGTGAAAACCTCCTCTACCGGTCTGCTTTACAAAGTAGAGAAAGAAGGCACAGGCGAGGCGCCGAAAGATAGCGATACCGTTGTGGTGAACTACAAAGGTACGCTGATCGACGGTAAAGAGTTTGATAACTCTTACACGCGCGGCGAACCACTCTCCTTCCGTCTGGACGGCGTTATTCCTGGCTGGACTGAAGGCCTGAAAAATATTAAGAAAGGCGGCAAGATCAAGCTGGTTATCCCACCGGCGCTGGCCTACGGTAAAACGGGCGTTCCGGGTATCCCGGCGAACTCCACCCTGGTATTCGACGTAGAGCTGCTGGATATCAAACCAGCGCCGAAAGCGGATGCTAAACCTGCCGATGCGGCTGACGCTAAAGCCGCAGATGCTGCTAAAAAATAAAAACTGAGAGCCGCCGCTTGTAATAGCGGCGGTTTTTTTTATGCAGGCCGGATATATTACTCACCATAATTTGATTTGCGGATAACGGCGCTTGCGCTGGTCGTTAAGGGCGAGACCGTAGGCTGAATGACCGCCAACGCACACGTAGCCTGAAATAGACGAACAAATTAGTACTGGAAAGATGAACCCTCACTGTATTAATTTAATCATCCGCGTAAATAATGAGCCTGCCCTGAAAACATAACGACAGGCTCCTGAAAAGGAGTGTTTTTTTTCATGTCCAGGTCGCTTTTAACCAACGAAACCAGTGAACTTGATTTGCTGGATCAGCGTCCCTTCGAGCAAACCGACTTCGATATTCTGAAATCCTACGAAGCGGTAGTGGACGGGTTAGCGATGCTTATAGGTTCCCATTGTGAAATCGTATTGCACTCTTTGCAGGATCTAAAATGTTCAGCCATTCGTATTGCCAATGGCGAACATACGGGCCGTAAAATTGGCTCGCCGATTACCGACCTGGCGTTGCGCATGTTGCACGACATGACAGGGGCGGACAGTAGCGTGTCGAAATGCTATTTCACGCGCGCGAAAAGCGGTGTCTTGATGAAGTCGTTGACGATTGCCATTCGCAACCGCGAGCAGCGCGTCATTGGTCTACTGTGCATCAACATGAATCTTGATGTGCCATTTTCACAGATTATGAATACCTTTATTCCGCCGGAAACGCCGGAAGTCGGCTCAACGGTTAATTTTGCCTCCTCAGTCGAAGATTTAGTCACCCAGACGCTGGAGTTCACGATCGAAGAAGTGAATGCCGATCGTAATGTCTCTAACAATGCGAAAAATCGTCAGATCGTCCTTAACCTGTACGAAAAAGGCATTTTCGATATTAAAGACGCCATTAACCAGGTAGCCGATCGTCTGAATATCTCAAAACATACGGTTTACCTCTATATTCGCCAGTTCAAAAGCGGCGATTTTCAGGGGCAGGATAAATAATGCGTTATGCCATTATGGTCACCGGGCCGGCATATGGCACCCAGCAGGCCAGCAGCGCATTGCAGTTCGCCCACGCGCTGCTCAATGAGGGGCATGAGTTAGCCAGCGTCTTTTTCTATCGGGAAGGGGTCTATAACGCCAATCTCCTGACCTCGCCGGCGAGCGATGAATATGATCTGGTACGCGCCTGGCAGAAATTGAATACGCAGCATGGCGTAGCTCTGAACATCTGTGTCGCGGCGGCGCTTCGTCGCGGTATTATTGATGAAACTGAAGCCGGCAGACTGGAGTTGCCGTCCGCCAATCTTCAGCCGGGCTTTACGCTAAGCGGCCTGGGCGCGCTGGCGGAGGCTTCTCTCACCTGCGATCGGGTGGTGCAGTTTTAATGAAACGTATTGCATTTGTCTTTTCCACCGCGCCGCATGGTAGCGCCTCAGGCCGTGAAGGGCTGGATGCGCTGCTGGCGACGTCAGCGCTAACGGAAGCTCTGGGCGTCTTTTTTATCAGCGATGGCGTCTTTCAGTTATTACCAGGACAAAAACCAGACGCTGTGCTGGCGCGTGACTATATTGCTACTTTCAAGCTCTTTGATTTGTACGATATTGATCAATGCTGGATCTGCGCGGCATCGCTGCGCGAGCGTGGTCTGGAGAACGTTAATTTTGTGGTAGACGCCACGCCGCTTGAACCCGTAGCGTTACGCCGCGAGCTTGGCAACTATGATGTCATCCTGAGATTCTGAGGCGTTTATGCTGCATACCTTACCTCATTGCGCCTCGGGCGTTGATTTTCCCGCTTTGCTGCGTCTGCTAAAAGAGGGCGATGCGCTTTTGTTGCTCCAGGATGGCGTTACCGTCGCGATTGAAGGTAACCGCTTCCTTGAAAGTCTGCGCGATGCCCCCATAACGGTCTATGCCTTGAAAGAAGACATTGACGCCCGCGGCCTGGGTGGTCAAATTTCAGACAGTGTCGTCAGGGTTGACTATACTGAGTTTGTCAGACTCACGGTTAAGTATGCCAACCAGATGGCCTGGTGATGGCGGGATCGTTGTATATTTCTTGACACCTTTTCGACACCGCCCTAAAATTCGGCGTCCTCATATTGTGTGAGGGCGTTTTATTACGTGTTTACGAAGCAAAAGCTAAAACCAGGAGCTATTTAATGGCAACAGTTAACCAGCTGGTACGCAAACCACGTGCTCGCAAAGTTGCGAAAAGCAACGTGCCTGCGCTGGAAGCATGCCCGCAAAAACGTGGCGTATGTACTCGTGTATATACTACCACTCCTAAAAAACCGAACTCCGCACTGCGTAAAGTTTGCCGTGTTCGTCTGACTAACGGTTTTGAAGTGACTTCCTACATCGGTGGTGAAGGTCACAACCTGCAGGAGCACTCCGTGATCCTGATCCGTGGCGGTCGTGTTAAAGACCTCCCGGGTGTTCGTTACCACACCGTTCGTGGCGCGCTTGACTGCTCCGGCGTTAAAGACCGTAAGCAAGCTCGTTCTAAGTACGGCGTGAAGCGTCCTAAGGCTTAATGGTTCTCCGTTAAGTAAGGCCAAACGTTTTAAATTAATGTCAAACTAAACTCGTAGAGTTTTGGACAATCCTGAATTAACAACGGAGTATTTCCATGCCACGTCGTCGCGTCATTGGTCAGCGTAAAATTCTGCCGGATCCGAAGTTCGGATCAGAACTGCTGGCTAAATTTGTCAATATCCTGATGGTAGATGGTAAAAAATCTACTGCAGAATCAATCGTATACAGCGCGCTGGAGACCCTGGCTCAGCGTTCTGGTAAATCTGAACTGGAAGCTTTCGAAGTCGCTCTCGAAAACGTTCGCCCGACTGTAGAAGTTAAATCCCGCCGTGTAGGTGGTTCTACTTATCAGGTACCAGTTGAAGTCCGTCCGGTCCGTCGTAATGCTCTGGCAATGCGTTGGATCGTAGAAGCTGCTCGTAAACGCGGTGATAAATCCATGGCTCTGCGCCTGGCGAACGAACTTTCTGACGCTGCAGACAACAAAGGTACTGCAGTTAAGAAACGTGAAGACGTTCACCGTATGGCAGAAGCCAACAAGGCGTTCGCACACTACCGTTGGTAATCCCTTCGGAGTCATAGTCACCAGGCGGGCGCTTCAGGTAAGTCGCCCGTTTTGGATAACTTAACTGAACGCCTAAAGATATCAACGAGGAATCAAATGGCTCGTACAACACCCATCGCACGCTACCGTAATATCGGTATCAGTGCGCACATCGACGCCGGTAAAACCACTACTACCGAACGTATTCTGTTCTACACCGGTGTAAACCACAAAATCGGTGAAGTTCATGACGGCGCAGCTACCATGGACTGGATGGAGCAGGAGCAGGAGCGTGGTATTACTATCACCTCCGCAGCGACTACTGCATTCTGGTCTGGTATGGCTAAGCAGTATGAACCGCATCGCATCAACATCATCGACACCCCGGGGCACGTTGACTTCACTATCGAAGTAGAACGTTCCATGCGTGTTCTCGATGGTGCGGTAATGGTTTACTGCGCAGTTGGTGGTGTTCAGCCGCAGTCTGAAACCGTATGGCGTCAGGCAAACAAATACAAAGTTCCGCGCATTGCGTTCGTTAACAAAATGGACCGCATGGGCGCGAACTTCCTGAAAGTTGTTGGTCAGATCAAAACCCGTCTGGGCGCGAACCCGGTTCCGCTGCAGCTGGCAATTGGTGCTGAAGAAGGTTTCACCGGCGTTGTTGACCTGGTGAAAATGAAAGCCATCAACTGGAACGATGCCGACCAGGGCGTTACCTTCGAATACGAAGATATCCCGGCTGACATGCAGGACCTGGCTAACGAATGGCACCAGAACCTGATCGAGTCCGCCGCAGAAGCTTCTGAAGAGCTGATGGAAAAATACCTGGGTGGTGAAGAACTGACTGAAGAAGAGATCAAACAAGCTCTGCGTCAGCGCGTTCTGAACAACGAAATCATCCTGGTAACCTGTGGTTCTGCATTCAAGAACAAAGGTGTTCAGGCGATGCTGGATGCGGTAATTGATTACCTGCCATCCCCGGTAGACGTACCTGCGATCAACGGTATTCTGGACGACGGTAAAGATACTCCGGCTGAGCGTCACGCAAGCGACGACGAGCCGTTCTCTGCGCTGGCGTTCAAAATCGCTACCGACCCGTTTGTGGGTAACCTGACCTTCTTCCGTGTGTACTCCGGTGTGGTTAACTCTGGTGATACCGTACTGAACTCCGTGAAAACCGCACGTGAGCGTTTCGGTCGTATCGTTCAGATGCACGCCAACAAACGTGAAGAGATCAAAGAAGTTCGCGCGGGCGACATCGCGGCTGCTATCGGCCTGAAAGACGTGACTACCGGTGACACCCTGTGTGATCCGGAAAACCCGATCATTCTGGAACGTATGGAATTCCCTGAGCCGGTAATCTCCATCGCGGTAGAACCGAAAACCAAAGCTGACCAGGAAAAAATGGGTCTGGCTCTGGGCCGTCTGGCGAAAGAAGACCCGTCATTCCGCGTATGGACTGATGAAGAATCTAACCAGACCATCATCGCTGGTATGGGTGAACTTCACCTGGATATCATCGTTGACCGTATGAAGCGTGAATTCAACGTTGAAGCTAACGTGGGTAAACCTCAGGTTGCTTACCGCGAAGCGATTCGCGCGAAAGTTACCGACATCGAAGGTAAACACGCGAAACAGTCTGGTGGTCGCGGTCAGTATGGTCATGTTGTTATCGACATGTACCCGCTGGAGCCGGGCTCTAACCCGAAAGGTTACGAGTTCATCAACGACATCAAAGGTGGTGTAATTCCTGGCGAATACATCCCGGCCGTTGATAAAGGCATCCAGGAGCAGCTGAAATCTGGCCCGCTGGCTGGTTATCCGGTAGTTGATCTCGGTGTGCGTCTGCACTTCGGTTCTTACCATGACGTTGACTCCTCTGAGCTGGCGTTTAAACTGGCTGCGTCTATCGCCTTTAAAGAAGGCTTTAAGAAAGCAAAACCAGTTCTGCTTGAGCCGATCATGAAGGTTGAAGTAGAAACACCTGAAGAGAATACCGGTGACGTTATCGGCGACCTTAGCCGCCGTCGTGGTATGCTCAAAGGTCAGGAATCTGAAGTTACAGGCGTTAAGATCCACGCTGAAGTACCGCTGTCTGAAATGTTCGGATATGCAACTCAGCTGCGTTCTCTGACCAAAGGTCGCGCATCGTACACTATGGAATTCCTGAAGTATGATGATGCGCCGAACAACGTTGCTCAGGCCGTAATCGAAGCCCGTGGTAAATAAGCCGCAGGGTTAAAAACCAAAATCCCGTGCTCTCTCCTGAAGGGGAGAGCGCTATAGTAAGGAATATAGCCGTGTCTAAAGAAAAATTTGAACGTACAAAACCGCACGTTAACGTCGGCACCATCGGCCACGTTGACCACGGTAAAACTACCCTGACCGCTGCAATCACCACCGTACTGGCTAAAACCTACGGCGGTGCTGCTCGTGCATTCGACCAGATCGATAACGCTCCGGAAGAAAAAGCGCGTGGTATCACCATCAACACTTCTCACGTTGAATACGATACCCCGACCCGCCACTACGCACACGTAGACTGCCCGGGGCACGCCGACTATGTTAAAAACATGATCACCGGTGCTGCTCAGATGGACGGCGCGATCCTGGTTGTTGCTGCGACTGACGGCCCGATGCCGCAGACCCGTGAGCACATCCTGCTGGGTCGTCAGGTAGGCGTTCCGTACATCATCGTGTTCCTGAACAAATGCGACATGGTTGATGACGAAGAGCTGCTGGAACTGGTTGAAATGGAAGTTCGTGAACTTCTGTCTCAGTACGACTTCCCGGGCGATGACACGCCGATCGTTCGTGGTTCTGCTCTGAAAGCGCTGGAAGGCGACGCAGAGTGGGAAGCGAAAATCATCGAACTGGCTGGCTTCCTGGATTCTTACATCCCGGAACCAGAGCGTGCGATTGACAAGCCGTTCCTGCTGCCGATCGAAGACGTATTCTCCATCTCCGGTCGTGGTAC